>JBMZBC010000001.1:0-138235 GCA_049611965.1 Schleiferiaceae bacterium
CCGGCCAGCGCTGGTTAATCGATGAAATGGAGTTGATCAAGTAAATGAAGAGATACGCATTCATTTTGGGTATTTTGATCCTGGCGGCCTGTGGTCGCACAGGGGAGGGTGCCTACGAATTGGATGCAGCTTACACATATTTAGGGGCCGATTTTCCACTTGAGCCTCCTTTAGATTACAGCAGCTCTGCACCTGATTATATTACTCGTGACAATCGCTTAAATGGGGATGTAGATAATCGCAAAGCGACTTTGGGCCGCGTGCTGTTCTATGATAAGCAGCTCAGCTTGAACAACTCTATCGCCTGTGGTTCGTGCCACATTCAGGCGCACGCTTTTGGTGATACTTCACAACAAAGTGTTGGACTAGACGGTGGTAAGACTTCTAGACAAAGTATGCGCCTAGTAAATACTAGGTTCGCTGCACTCCCGGCAATGTTCTGGGACCGTCGAGCAATCAACCTCAGAAACCAAGTTACGCAGCCTATTGAAGACCATATCGAAATGGGCTTTAGCGGTACGGGTGATCAACCTGGATTGGACAGCTTGTTGACTAAACTTCAAGCACTTCAATATTATTCCGAACTCTTCGACTGGGCCTTCGAACAAGAAGGAGCCATCATCAATAAACAGCACATTGCTCAAGCACTGGAGCACTTTGTGAGTTCCATTGAGAGCTTTGATTCAAGGTTCGATGAAGGTTTTGTACAGGCGGGAGATATACAAGGACAGTATTCGAATTTTACCCCTGCAGAAAACAGAGGAAAGTTCCTTTTCAGCGCCCCGCCTCAACTTGATAATCAAAATGTACGTACTTCAGGTGGCGCCGGGTGTGCGGGCTGTCACCGTCCTCCGGAATTTGATATTGACCCAATGAGTAGGAATAATGGGGTAGACAAAGAGGCGGGTAATCCAGCAGGCTTTGACACCACCAATACACGTTCACCTTCGCTTCGCGATCTTTTCGGGCCAGATGGGTCGGTCAATACACCGATGATGCACACTGGGAACTTCTTGGAGTTTACAACCATAGTGGAGCATTATAATGAGGTCATACCGGATGTTAATAATCGTACCGTCGACGGACGTTTGGTTCGAGGATTAACCTCCGTAAAACTTGAGTTAACATCAACTGAACGTGCAGATTTAGAGGCATTCATTAGGACACTTACAGGTTCAAATATGTACTCAGACGAGCGTTGGTCTACGCCGTTTTAATGTGTAAAACTTACGGGCACTGATTATTGGGCAATTACGGGTGTTCGCCGTAATTTTAGCGCTTCAATAATTGATCATGAGAGATACTACAATTTTCGACCTAATCGCACAGGAAAACCAACGTCAGATCAATGGCATCGAGCTTATTGCTTCTGAGAACTTTGCCTCGCCTCAAGTTATGGAAGCGCAAGGTTCAGTTTTGACCAACAAATACGCAGAAGGATACCCTGGTAAACGTTACTACGGCGGTTGTGAGATTGTCGATGTAGTTGAAGATTTAGCGCGCGACCGTGCTAAGGAACTCTACGGTGCGGCTTACGTAAATGTTCAGCCTCACTCAGGTTCTCAAGCAAATGCAGCAGTGTATTTGGCTGTGATGAAGCCTGGTGATACTGTTCTCGGTTTCGATTTGAGCCACGGTGGTCACTTGACCCACGGATCTCCAGTGAACTTCTCAGGTAAAACCTACAATGCAGAGTTTTACGGAGTAGAGAAGGAGACCGGCCTATTGAACTACGATAAAATCGAAGCCAAAGCGAAAGAGTGCAAGCCACGCATGATCATCGCAGGGGCTTCTGCATACAGCCGTGATATTGACTTCAAGCGTTTCCGTGAGATCGCTGATGAAGTAGGAGCCATCCTTCTTGCAGATATTTCTCACCCTTCAGGTATGATCGCCAAGGGCATCTTGAATGACCCAATGCCGCACTGTCATATCGTAACAACTACAACGCATAAAACTTTGCGCGGTCCTCGTGGTGGTATGATCATGATGGGAGAAGATTTCCCGAATCCTTGGGGTGAGACTAACATGAAGGGGGAAGTAAAGATGATGTCCAACGTCTTAGACATGGCTATCTTTCCGGGTATCCAAGGTGGTCCTTTGGAGCACGTAATCGCAGCAAAGGCGGTTGCCTATGGTGAAGCGTTGAGCGACGGATTCTTTGAGTACCAGCTTCAGGTGAAGAAAAACGCTGCTGCTATGGCGCAGTCTTTTGTCAACCGTGGTTACGACATCATTTCAGGTGGAACCGATAACCACTTGATGCTTATCGATCTTCGTAATAAAGGTGTCACTGGTAAGGCGACGGAGCAAGCTTTAGTAAGAGCGCACATTACTGCAAACAAGAACATGGTACCGTTTGACGATAAGAGTCCATTTACGACTTCTGGTATTCGTCTAGGTGCTCCTGCAATCACTACTCGTGGTTTGAAAGAGGAACACATGGATACGATTGCAGATCTAATCGACCGTGTAGTCACTAACATTGATAATGAGAGCATTATCACTGAGGTAGGTAATGAGGTTGTAAAAATGATGCAAGACCGCCCATTATTTACGTGGGAGTAAGTACATTCGTGAGGAACCAATACACCTCACAATGCAGAAATTAATTTTCAAGCGCTGTGGCTCTTTGGTCGCAGCGCTTTTGTTTTGCGGCCTAGTAAAAGCTCAGATTCAATTTGAGCCTGATCGGACGATCAAAGAATCTCGATTTGGCATCATCAAAAACACCATTCTCACTATTGACGACGATGCCAAGGCCATTGTTATGCGTCCACTCAAGAATCCCAATCTTGAAAAAAACGCGGTCAAACTATTCACGTTGGTCGCCACGGATTACATGACCACCAAGCTCTTCCAAGACCATATTGAGCCGTTGGATGTTCATATTCGTTCAGTAGTTTCTTTTCCTAGCTTGTATCCTAATGTACCTGTACTCGGGAGATGGGGAGGTGGAGTCGACGGTTGGATGTATACTGGAGTAACCGGTATGTATGCTGCGGGGCTACTTACTGGTAATGAAAAAATGCAGGAGGCCGGTGTTCTTACAGTTAAGGCTGTTGTCGAATCTTATGTGGTCAGTCATATCGTTTTAAAAACTTTAGTAGCTCGTCACCGCCCAGCGCGTCCATTGGGTGTTTATGGTGAAACTGATAGAGACAGTCAATATCCCTTTGTGCACAGTCCTTTGGACTTTTTCAACTTTCATGTTCCTTACCTTCATTCCGATGCCTACGGCACTGGGTTCCCGTCTTACCATGCAACCATGTTCTTTGCCTTTGCAAGTGTGAATGCTAAGGTCTTTGAGAACAAGTGGATTCCTTACGGTTTAGCGACAACTGCACTGCTTTATGATATCCGTGGCCACAACCACTGGGTCAGTGAACTTGTAGCAGGTGCGGTGATTGGTGAATTCATAGGCAAGGTGGTGTATGAGAATTACCACAAGCAGAGAAGTGAATCGACCACCACTCGAAAGAAGAGGAAGTTTAATACAGATATAAGTGTTGGACAAACTTTTGGAGTAATGGGTCCATCACTAACTTTATCGTGGTAGTTTAGGCACTATTATTGCTTTGATTGGCGCGAAGATTATTTATACCATGAAGAAGATACTTCTATTTGTTGTTGCTTTAGGAATGCTAAGTTCTTGTGAAACTCAAGAACCTGTTGATGTGAATACGGAGCGCTTTTACAGCTCACCCTGGAATGTAGATATTACAAGAGCTCATAATGCCGTGGGCACACTTCCTGCGGCAGAGGAAGACCACACTGGTACAGTTACCTTGGATAAGGGCGGGTCCTTTCAATACAGCATGGCAGATCTAAACGACCACATGTACCAATGGTGGGGCTACAGTTGGTCTACGGACCAATTCTACATGAACTGGAGCCCGTGCTTAGACTGGTACATTAACGAGGCGGCAGACAGCATGTATTTGAATTATGATCACTACGATTACGATCCTAATACCGGGAATAGCTTCTATTGGAACTATTCGGTGTACATGACTAAATAACAAAAAACCGGCTCTGAGGCCGGTTTTTTTATTCCTGTAATTGTTTTTTCAATCTTGCTACTTCCTTCGCTAAAGTATTTAAAATTCTGAAGGTAATTGCCGTAGTTGCTAGAAGGCCCACGGTTAAAATGTAGATCAAGTATTCCATAAGTGTTGCTCTTTTAGGGTATAACCAAGAAAACCCGCTTGTGTTCTTGAGAACCCGCTTGAAATTCGGCGTTAGAAAAAACATCATAGTCCTTAAAAAAGCCTTTTATATTTCTGCAGCGTGATTATATTTGCAGCCCCAACAATGGCGAGGTAGCTCAGTTGGTTAGAGCGCAGGATTCATAACCCTGAGGTCACGGGTTCAACTCCCGTCTTCGCTACAAGAAAGCCCGAGACAATGTCTTGGGCTTTTTCATTTCTAGGATAAGCCTATTCTTCAATGAAGTCTAAATCACGACCGAAGGTTTCCTGCAGACCACTGATGGCCCAATAGGTGATGCACATCACAACGACCGCTGTGGCAATTCCGGAGCTCACGTAAGACAAGGAGCCTTGAAGAAGGAGGAAGAGCGCCGTGATCCCATTAAGTGACCCTCTAACCATGTTGGGAATAGTCGTGGCAGCTGTGGCTCTTAAATTGGTTCCAAAATTCTCTGCACCTATTGTTACAAAAACGGCCCAAAATCCTGTTCCAAAGCCCATGATGCCGATGGCAATATACATCTGTAATGCACCGCCAGCAGTGAAGAATAATAGCATGCCAAGCATGGTAATGATGTAAAAAGCGTGCATGGCCTTTTTTCGAGATTGCAAGTATTGAGAGAGTAAACCTATGATTACATCGCCAACAGCGATTGCGCTGTAACTTATCATGATTCCTATGCCTGGTTCAATAGGTTCAGTTATGCCCATGTGCTTCGCAAACTCAGGGGAGAAGCTAATGAGAATGCCTACGACAAACCACGTAGGCAGACCAATTAAAATACTGCGCAAGTAGCGCATGAATCGCTCGCGCTTGTTGAATAGCATCAGGAAATTCCCTTTGACAATCTCATGCTGTGCACTCATCTTGTGGTACAAGCCACTTTCGAATACGCTCATTCGGAGCAGCAAAAGTGCAAGGCCTAATCCACCTCCGATGAAGTAACAGGTGCGCCAATCAAACCATTGAGCAATAAAAAAGGCGAGCACCGCACCGGTCAAGCCAACACCAGCAACTACCGAAGTACCGATGCCGCGCTTTTCTTTTGGCAAAAGTTCACTCACTAAAGTGATCCCGGCGCCTAATTCTCCAGCGAGCCCAATTCCCGTAAAGAATCTTATCCATGCGTATTGCATGGGCGTCTGAACGAATCCGTTGAGCACATTTCCAATAGAGTAGAGGGCGATGGAAAGAAACAGCACGCGAGTACGTCCGAGCTTATCACCCATTATTCCCCAGAGAATACCACCAAGTAGCAATCCGAACATCTGGGTATTGAGAATTAAAAGACCTGTGTCGCCTGAATCGGTAACGCCAAGATCTGCCAATGAAGGGATGCGAATAATGCTAAAAAGTAAGAGGTCATAAATGTCGACGAAATAGCCGAGAGCTGCGACCCAAAGGATTGGTTTACGAAAAATTGAACCTGATGACATGAGTGTTTGTTTGCTTTCTAAAATAGCAAAAACATGTTGCCCTGAGGAACACTCGTGGCGATAAGGTTTGGCTATTACACACTTAATGTTATATTGCAAAAACTATTGAACCTCATCATGGAAAAAGAAAAATTTGAATTAGAGTTCCCGCTACGTGCGTCCCCAAAAATGCTGTTCCCCTTTTTGAGCACTCCCTCAGGATTGAGCGAATGGTTTTGTGACGATGTGAATTCGCGTACTGAGCTATTCACTTTCTTTTGGGACGGCTCCGAAGAGCAAGCCATTCTGTTGAAGAAAAAGCAGGACGCCCTGGTTAGATTCAGATGGGTAGAAGATGATGAGGAAGGTCTTGATACCTACTTTGAGTTCAAAATTCAAGTAGACGATCTCACTAAGGACACATCTATCATCGTTACAGATTTTGCGGAGCCTGATGAGATAGAGGAAGCCAAACTTCTTTGGGACAGTCAAATTCACGAACTACAGCACATTATCGGCGCGTAATGCGAAAGATGAAATACTTTTTAATTCCCGCAAGTCTGTTCTTATTGGCTTGCGGGATTTTTTTATCCCTTGCGGGTAGTAAAGAAGCAGCTCAGCTGGCATTCCATCACAGTATCTATAGTGATACCGGTGAAACTATTATGTACATGATTACCACATGGGGAGAGGGTGCCTTGTATGCGGTTGTTGTTATCGCCTTCGTCTTTGACCGCCGCTGGAAAATGGTCTTTCCTTTGTTGACAGGAGCTGTGTTGAGTGCAGTGCTGGTGGCATTCTTTAAAAAAGTAATATTTGCACCATCGCCTCGTCCTTTGGCTGTTCTAGATAAGGCTGAAGTACTATTGTCCAATACTGCCGATATTCCCCTTCAGTTCGCGTTTCCTTCGGGACATACGACCACTGCATTTGTTCTCTTTACGATGCTGGCACTTTTTACAACACGCAAGGTCATCCAAGTTACCTTAGTACTCTGCGCCATTTTAGTAGGATTATCCAGAGTGTATCTCATGGCGCATTGGTTCACCGATATAATGGCCGGCGCAGTACTGGGCATGGCAATTGCCTGGGCGAGTGTTTGGCTATGGAGGGGGTACCAACAAAAAAATCCGCCCTTGAGTGCAAGAGCGGATTCTAAATTCAGATTACCGTTTTAATTACAGTCCCAGCTTCTTTCTTAGCGACTTAGGTAATGCGTCCTTATGCATCATTACACTAATGGTCTTTAGGCGCATGTAACTGTCTGAAGCATACAAATAGCCTGGCTTAAAGTCGTTCGGGATATCGCCCCAAGAATTCTTTACAATGAAGAATTGGTTGCCTTCTTGGTCTTTAACGATACCTTGAAGCACCATTCCGTGATCGTCTTGGGTCAAGTAGTTGTCGTACTGTTCCTGACGCATCTCTTGAGTGATCTCAGCCTCAGCGTGCGGCGCAGAGTACACGGCGTTTACTTCTTCGTCAGACATTTCTTTCCAGCTCTGGTTTGGCATAACTGCGATACCGTTACGGATAGAGAATCCTTTGTCGCTTACGTCACAAGCCCAGGCAACTGGGAATTTGTCCATAAGTGCCCCTTCAACGACTTCCATCATCTCGTCAAGTGGTAGGTTGTAAGAAGTTCCCCATGTCCAGTTATCAGGAACTTGGATTTGACAAGCTTTGTACATCGGGAAGTGCGTCCATGAAGTAAGTTGTACGTAATCGTCTGGATTTACCCCAATTACCTCGTCCGCAAAGCTGCGTGGGGTGTAGGTTTTACCGTCGTAACCAAATTGCGCTGGATCATCACCTAAGTAAGCATCAAGCACACCGTTGAAGCCTTTCTTCCAGCTTGTACTCAACTTCCCGTTCTTATTTTCGATTACTGCATCTAAGATTCCTTTCAATGAAGCTTCCATTTCGCCATGACGGTTAATCTCAGTACCGTAGTTCAACCCATTGTAGGCTTCTTGGGGAACAGCACCGTAGTTTTTGATGACGTACATCACATCCGGAAGCGCGCCGCCTTGAGCGAAGTTCAAGTAACCGTGAAGGCGAACGTATTTCTCTCCCTTGTCTTCGTATACTTTGCGAACGGTGAACATTTCAGAGATATCAATGGGCTCTTTACCCATACGGATCATCTCACTCTCCACAAATGAAGTAGTTGCGTACGACCAACAAGTACCCGAAGCACCTTGGTTCTTTACAGGAGTAGCTTCAATATCTACTACAGTTTCCCATTCATAGCCTAATGGAGCATCGGCACCATTGTCTTTTACTTTGTTGATTAGATCAACTTGTGCAAATGCTGCAGTTCCAATAAGGGCAGCAGCTAGAGTTGCGCTTAATTTCATAGTGTATCTGTTGTTATTTGAATTGTGAACTTACGGGAGCTTCTTTCACTCCATTTGAATAGTCGTAAAAACCTTCTTTCGATTTTACGCCCAATTTCCCTGCAGTAACCATATTTACGAGCAGTGGACAAGGGGCATATTTTGGATTGCCCAAGCCGTCGTGAAGCACGTTTAAGATGCTAAGGCATACATCTAGGCCAATAAAATCGGCCAATTGCAATGGACCCATTGGGTGCGCCATACCTAATTTCATGATGGCATCTATCTCAGCCACACCAGCCACGCCTTCGTGCAAAGAGATAATTGCCTCATTGATCATGGGCATTAATATGCGGTTGGCTACAAAACCAGGGTAATCGTTACAGGCTACCGCAATTTTACCGAGTGATTTACTCGTCTCTACAACGGCATTACAAACCTCATCCGAGGTACTGTATCCGCGAATGATTTCAACAAGCTTCATTACCGGTACTGGATTCATAAAGTGCATACCAATAACCCGGTCTGGGCGTGAGGTTTGCGCAGCAATCTTTGTGATGCTTATTGAAGATGTATTGGAAGCGAGGATACAATTCGCTGGGGCCAATTCATCCAAGTCTTTAAAAATCTTGAATTTCAAATCTGCATTCTCCGTCGCTGCTTCCACGACTAAATCTGCGGAGCCTACGGCAATTTTTAGATCCGTGCCGGTGGTTAGGCGGCCAAGGGCAGCAGATTTATCTGCTTCAGTAAGCTTTTCCTTAGCAATCTGACGGTCCATGTTTTTGCCGATGGTCGCAACTGCACGTTCAAGGGCAGCTTCGTTAATGTCAAAAAGCTGGACATCATAGCCGCTTTGCGCAAAAACGTGGGCAATTCCGTTTCCCATGGTCCCTGCACCAATGACAGTAATGTTTTTCATATGTGATAAGTTATTTGGGTTCTTATTTTCCTCGGCCTTGTAAGACGGTAACTAAGGTATAGAAGAGGATTTTGATATCACTCAACAGGGTGATGTTTTCTGTATAGATCAAATCATAGCGTGCTCTCTCAAGCATCTCCGTGACATTCTCAGCATAGCCGTATTTCACCATACCCCAAGAGGTAATCCCGGGCTTGACACGCAACAAGAATTTATACTGTGGCGCTTGAGCGACTATTTGGTCGAAGTAAAATTTCCGCTCTGGACGTGGCCCAACAATGGCCATGTCTCCAAAAAGCACATTTAAAAATTGAGGCAACTCATCAATCCTATACTTACGCATGGTACGTCCCCAAGAGGTAATCCTCGGGTCTTCCTCGCTGCTAAGTTGCGGTCCAAGCTGCTCCGCATCAACCACCATGCTTCGAAGTTTGATGATTTTGAACTGTTTACCGTTTTTACCCAACCGACTCTGTCTGTAAAAAATTGGACCCGGTGAAGTAAGCTTTACCCCGATAATACCACACAAAAGAATAGGGGAAGAAACGATCAAAAGAATAATTGACAAAACGATATCAAAAATACGTTTGATGACTGCCACATGAGGCTGCACCAACGCTCTCTTGACCTCGATCATTGAGCGTCCAAAACTCTCCATTTTCACTTGGCCACTCAAAATGCTGAACAGGTTGGGCAAGACGTGAATGCGTAGTTTGACGTCCTCAAGGTCGCTCACAATGTTCGCAATGGTTTCGCTGTTTCCAGTAGCGAGGGCAATAATCACATCTTCAATGTCATTGTCATTTGCCACATCTTTCAAAAGGGTCGTGGTTCCTAGGTAGGGTAAAGGAGCAATGCGCGGATCAATCTGCTCACCATTCATAGTCATATAGCCTATAAACTCGTATCCTTTAGTTCGTTCCTGTTTGAAAGAGTCTAACAAATCGCCGGCCTCTTTGCCAGCACCAATAAGTATGGTGCGAAAAGTTAGTTTTTTACTGTCCAATTGGTGACGCACATACGAAGCCAAAGAGAACCTAAATAATCCACTAAATACGAGAAGTGTTGCTGCATAAGTGCCTAAGGTGGTGTAGTATTGACTGTAAAACTTAATGTAGTCGTCTAAGAAGATTAAGAAAAACAGCAGGGTGGAAGTCATCACCGTGGCGGATAGTGTATTAAAAGCTTGCTTGAGTCTGCTTTTTCGAGTTAAGTCTCTGTAAGTGCCACCGAGTGCACTAATCAGGACGTAAAGGAAGGAGGTCAATAGGGCTGCCTGAATAAACTTATCGTCAAATTCAAGCGGCAATTCCACCCCGAAGCGAGTAGGCTCCACAACAAGCTTTCGAACGGCATGCAAGGCCAAATAAGCCAATGATCCAGCGATTAGGTCTAGAACGACATAAACGATTTTCAAGCGTCCCTCAAGTACTTCTGCTCGATTCAATACAGTAGTTTTATGTTATCGATGAACACCGTGGCAGTATCGTCTGTACCGTTGATAGCACCGAAAAACAGGTTGTAATCACCAGCGTTGGGGTAGCCGCTTACCTCAGTAACGAGATTTAGGTACACTTTATTCCAATCTTCATTCGGAAATAATGTGACTACAGGTGCCTGCAAGCTCTGTAAAAGCTCATTCGCAATAACGCCAAAGGTCAAAGGCACTTCAGTTTTGTAATTGACTTCAAGCCAAACATTGGCACCTGCCTTAGGCAATTCAAAAGCTTCTGGAGTTCTGAATTCCGCTATAGTCTTGGGCAGCATGGTGATTTTACCACTTGAATTCGGCGTTTCACCAGGATGCTGGTAAGAACCTTCAGCATCATCCACGATTTGTAATGTGGTATCGCTCTGTGGCGCACGATTAAAACTTAACCCAACGCCATCGAAGTCTTCTACAATCCGGATAGTGAAGTTGTCGTTGTAGCTAAATGTTTTTTGAATGTTGCTCAATGAGCGCTTGCTATATGGTTCAAGGTCCCAAGTAAAATTCTTGGCCTTAAGCATTTCGTATTGATTGCGTTGCGTGTAGCTACCGTTGATACTAATACCCGGAATAATTCGAATTTCTTGCTTTTCTCCTGCCAAAACAGGGATTTCACAAGGCGGGATAAACGCACCAATCTGTGCTCCATTTTGTTCTACCCAAAGCGTGTTAAGTTTTGACGAAGACGTCCCCTGAGTGCCCGTAGCATTTACTAACAAGGTATCTACCGTAATATAGGCGACCTCTGGTGCTGGAGCTGTATCACAACGCTGAAAACCTAAGGCAATGAGACCTAAAAAGAGAATGATTGATAAACGCTTCATATGGAGTGACCAAAGTTAACGAATCAAAGCCAATCCTTATTTGTTAAAAACTCCATCCAGATTTCACGGAAATCAATCTTACTTGACCTACTTTCAAACTTGAATGCACAGCGATACTCCCATATTTCAAGGTCAACGAAAACAACTCTGTGAGCACTTAAAATCAGAGGGTTATGCATCGGATAAAGTATTGGATGCTATGAATCGTGTGCCGCGTCATCTCTTTCTTGAGAGCGGCTTTCACCAGCATGCATACCAAGACAAAGCTTTTCCAATCGCTGCAGGACAAACCATCAGTCATCCATCTACGGTAGCTTGGCAAAGCGAATTACTCGAGGTTTCCCCGGGTATGAAGGTGCTTGAAATCGGTACAGGATGTGGCTACCAGGCTGCAGTGCTTGTAGAATTAGGCGTGAAGCTATTCACAGTTGAACGTCAAAAAGAATTGGTCGATTTCTCAAAAAAGATGCTCAAACTTCTTGGGCTACGTGCAGAGCAGAAATTCGGTGACGGGTTTAAAGGGATGCCCGTATTTGCGCCTTTTGATAGAATCATCGTCACTTGTGGAGCGCCCTATGTACCCAAAGCTTTGCTCGCTCAATTGAAAGAAGGTGGAATTATGATTATCCCAGTAGGTGAGGGCACACAAAAAATGGTAAGAATTCAAAAGATGTCAGACGGCAGCTTTGTTCAAAAGGTTTTAGGAGATGCTGCCTTTGTACCTATGTTAAAAGACAAGGAGTAGCGTACCTTTGCTGCTGTGAAATCCATTGAAATCAAAAATAAAAAGGCCAAATTCGATTACGAGTGGCTAGATACCTACACGGCAGGCTTGCAGCTTCAGGGCACTGAAGTCAAGAGCATTCGTCTGGGCAAGGCTTCTATTGCCGAGGGATATTGTTATTTAAAAGATGGAGAGCTTTTTATCAAGAACATGAATATCGCCGAATGGTCTCATGGAAATATTTACAATCATGATCCCATAAGAGAACGGAAACTGCTCTTAGCCAAGCGTGAACTTGAGAAGATTGAAAAAGCGACCAAAGATCAAGGGATTACTGTCGTTCCGACAAAACTTTTCATCAGTGAAAAGGGGTGGGTGAAGTTAAATATCGCCGTAGCCCGGGGTAAAAAGAACTACGACAAGCGTCAATCTTTAAAAGATAAGGACGCCAAGAGAGACTTAGCACGATTAAAACGATACTAACATGTACAAAGGCCTCATTCGACCTTTATTGTTCTTGATGAACGCCGAGCAGGCGCATCACTTTACGTTTAAAACACTAAAAGTGTTGTTTCAAATACCTGGTGTAAAGGCTATTACATCATTGTTTTTTGGCTCGCTCAAAGGCAGGGAAAAACAAGTCATGGGATTGCACTTTAAAAATCCTGTTGGGTTAGCCGCAGGTTTTGATAAAGATGCCAAGCTTTACAATGAGCTCAGCGCTTTTGGATTTGGGTTTATTGAGGTGGGTACTCTAACTCCAAAGCCTCAGGATGGGAATCCTAAACCACGTCTTTTTAGGATCGTAGAGGACGAGGCTGTTATCAACAGAATGGGCTTTAACAATGGCGGTCTAGATGCTGCGGCACTGCGTTTGACAAAAAAGAAAACCGACATCATTATTGGAGGAAACATTGGTAAGAACAAGGTAACGCCGAACGATGTAGCGACCTCGGATTACATTAAGGGGGTGGAAGCATTGCACGATGTAGTGGATTATTTTGTGGTCAATGTCAGTTCTCCGAATACGCCAAACTTGAGAGAGCTCCAAGAAAAAGAGCCGTTGAAAGCATTGCTGAAAGAAGTTAAAGCGAAAAATGAAGAGCTTGGTGCTAAACCATTGATGCTCAAGATATCACCGGATTTGACAGACGGTCAGCTAGACGATATTGTAGGCATTGTAAATGAACTTAAACTCAGTGGCGTTGTCGCCACGAATACCACTATCTCACGCGCTGGATTGAAAGCATCACAGGAGAAAGTAGCTGCTATGGGTGCAGGTGGTTTAAGTGGTAAAATTCTTCGTGAGCGCAGTACTGAAGTCGTTCGTTACCTAAGAAACAAACTCTCTGAGGATATTGCAATTGTTGCCGTTGGTGGGATCTTTACAGGTAAGGATGCCAAAGAAAAGCTCGATGCTGGTGCCGATTTGGTACAAGTTTGGACTGGTTTCCTTTACGAAGGACCAGCAATGGTGCGTAGAATGCTTCGTTCTTTGTAACTTCGGGTAGAACCCAATTACAGACCGAATGACCCATATCTCCATTGTAGAGTGTCCAAGAGATGCTTGGCAAGGATTCCAAGATTTTATCCCAACCCAGGAAAAAATCAATCACATCAAGACACTAGCGAACTGTGGATTTCACACCATAGATGCAGGTTCTTTTGTTAGCCCACGCGCCATGCCGCAAATGGTTGATGCTCGACCCTTGTTTGCCGCATTGGAAGAAGTCAGGGCAACTTCAGACACGAAATTACTATCGATCATTGCCAGCGAGGGCGGGGCGAGAAGAGCCTCGGAATTTGACTTTATCGATGCCTGGGGCTATCCATTTAGCGTGAGTGAGGAATTTCAATTGCGCAATTCCCGCAAGAATATCAAGGATGGCATGGAAGACTTGAAACGCGTAAAGGAGATGGCCGATAAGCATAATGTTGACCTTGTCGTATACCTAAGTATGGCTTTTGGTAATCCGTACGGTGAGGAGTATCATCGTGATTTGGTACTTGAACGCTTGCTTCAAGCTGAATCTCTAGGTGCAGATCTCATCTCCCTTAGCGATACAACGGGTGAAGGCACTACAGAAAAGGTCATTGAGCTTTGTGATTTAGTAAAAAAGGAAAGCACGGTTCCTTGGGGCGCTCATATGCACAGCACCTATGATGAGGCATCAGCCAAGGCTCAAGCAGCAATTAATGCAGGCTGTACTCGCATAGATACTGCTTTAAGAGGTTTTGGCGGTTGTCCTTTTGCCTCAGATGCACTCATCGGTAATATGCCTACCGAAAAAGTGCTTACCGCAATCGAGGAAATGAACGAGGTTTCACACGGCCTTGATCCTTTGGCCTTAGAAAGTGCATATAATAGTGCACTGAACGTCTTTAGTGGTCGACATTAACGTAACTTTGTACTTGTAGGTTGAACCACGGAGGTGGTTTTTAAAAAGGAACCCGATTGAAGTTCGGGGCTGTGCCAGCAGCTGTAACTCACAGTGAAAGCTTAACAAATCCACTGCGATAGCGGGAAGGAGTTAAGTGGGAGTGGGGAGCCAGAATACTTGACCTGCAATGAAAATTAGAAACTATTGCTCTGGGTCAAGCAATTCTGATGGTATGAAAAATTGGTTACTGTCCACATTATGTTTGGGCACACATATTCTTAGCGCGCAATCTTCGGATACGCTCAGTACGGCTACTATACTAGCGGAAGGTCTTGAATATTCCGAAAACAGAACAGTCGTAGACTCTACCCAATTGGGTCTACTAGATATAGCCACTTATTTACAAAAGGATTCGCGTTTTCAAATTCGTCAGTATGCGCCGGGTAGTATTGCTACTTTGAATTTAGGTGGAGCGAACAGCGCCCAGAGTAGAGTGGTATGGGAAGGTATTGATATCAGCAGTATGGCTTCCGGGGTCATTGATCTTAGCTTAGTACCTTCGGTTTTACTCCCGAAGAAGGGCATATCCTCTGGAGCTAATGCGGCGCTTGGAAGCGAGAGTGGAATGATAGGTGGCCTCGATTTAAGTTGGCACGCTTCAGGTAAATCTTTCTTTACTACGGCATTTGGAGCGAGTAGTATCGGCTTGAGGTCATTCGTTGTTCAAAACGGCGGTAAATTCGCAGGTGTACGTTACCGTTCATTCATAAAAACAGAGCAAAGTGATAATGCTTATCCCTACAGGCTAGGAAGTAACGATTTCACTATGCGCGGTATGGAATATTCAACGTTAACAGTACTGCAGCGCTACCAGGGTAAAGTTGGAAGGGTTCGTTGGAATACGAATATGTGGTACACGGAAGGAAGGAAGAATAGCCGGGGATCAGTGCTTACTTCAGGAAACCTGAATCATCTCGAGGACCGTTCTGTGCGGGGTTTATTTGCTGCGCAGCAAAGAGATGTGAAAGCCACACTCTTTTACGGCAAAGAATGGCAAGCGTATACCGATACAGCATCATATCTAAATCTAAGGGATACCAATACCTATGATCAGGTCTCTTTCCGACTAGCTAAAGACCACAAACGCTATACTTCCAATGCAGTTGCAAGTTACGTGCGTGGCGCTGGTACATCACGTAATGCGTCGTTAGTGCAGATCAATGCTAGTCACCTTCAACACTTTGGGGAACATGTCTCTGTTCTCGGAAAGGCATCGTTTTGGAACGAATCAGGTTTTGGTGGGGCACAAGTGAATTGGACCGGAAAAAACCATTTAGGAAATCATCATTTGACAGCCGGCACGTTTTATAGGCTTCCAACCATCAATGAATTGTATTGGAACCCTGGTGGTAATCCCGATTTATTAGCGGAACGCTCTTACGGCGCCAAATATAGTTTAGCGAAGAAGTGGGAAGATTTTTCCTTGTTCGTGAGTACTGATCAGCTTTACTTCACGAACCTTATTCAATGGACGCCGGGTCCAAATGGATTTTGGAGTCCTGAAAATATAGAGCAAGCATATACTTCGACTAGTACAGTTATAGGGAGTTATAAGTATGGTGATTGGTTTAATGAACTTTCATTGACCCATCAATACAGTCGGGTACTTGAATCTGTAATTGCAGGTAATGAAGGCACATCACTATTGTATAGGCCCGATTTTAATGCGGTTTATACCATTGTCTATGACGCAGGTGCATTCAATACACAATTACGCACCCATTACTTGGGTCAACGACAAACGCTTAGGGACAATAGTCCATTAGGGACCATTCCGAGCGAGTTGTGGTTGGATTTGAGTGTGACTACAAAAATTCTTAAAAAGCTACGTATGCTCGTAACTGTGCATAATGTGACCGGAGCTGAGCGCAACTTCTTTTTAAACTATCCGATGCCGGGTAGACATTATTCTTTAACCCTTCAACTCAATTCTAAATCATGAAAAAAGGAATCTTTTTAATTGCTGTGATAGCAGTTACGGCGTGCACAAAGACGCCATTACCCGCTGAATCAACAGTCTACGAGGATGCGTTGTTGATTTTGAATGAAGGTGCTTTTACAGGAGGGACAGCAACAATCGATGCTCTAGGTGGAAACTCTGATACTGTAATTCAATCTGCCTTTAGTACAGAAAACGGCTTTGCCTTAGGAAATATAGGTCAGTATATGATACACGCCGATTCATTGCTCGTTGTTTCTATGAATAATGCGGGTATAATTCGCGGTATAAGCAGAAAATCTATGCAAGAGCATTGGTCGGCTTTAGTATCGGGTCCAAGGTATTTGGCGGAAACTGGAAACAAAATCGTAGTAACAACGTGGTCGTCGGATTACATCAAGGTCCTTGATAAATACACAGGTCAGCTCACAGATAGTATTAATGTTTTCGGGGTAAGTGAACAAGTGCATGCCGATGGTGATTTGGTCTATGTTGGTCTCAATGGTGGTTTCGGTAATGATGACCGAGTAGCGGTTGTAGACCTCAATACTAGCAGTGTGGATACTCTTAAAGTAGGGGATAAGCCGAATTCGTTTGTACAAATTGGTTCTGCAGTGTATGTAATGTGTGCAGGCTATGAAGACTGGTCGGGATCTGGTTCAACACCGGCAAGCCTATGGAAAATTGAGAACGGCTCTGCCGTAGAAGTAATCGCTGCACCAACGAATGCCGTTCACGCAATTGCATTAAAAACCGATGGAACAAACTTGTACTTCTTAAACGCGTCGTATTCAGGTGCCGTAGTGAAGACGTCGTTGGATCCTACTGCGTGGCCTTCGGCTGCTATTACCAATGCGGGAGGATATAATCTTGATTTACTGGCAAACGTTCTTTATCTGCATGATGCAAAGGACTATGCAAGTGCGGGTAAAGTGTACCAATACGATTTGAACGGTACGCTGCTAGATAGTATTGACGCAGGAATTATTCCACGCCAAGCCTTGGTAAATTAAGCGTTGGCTGTTGCCTTTACTCTAGATTCTGCGTAACCTGCAATTGCAGAGAACAAGAAGCTAGAAAGAAGCTCAGGTGCATAAAACGGGATCGCTGCAGTATACGCTGCTAGTAGTCCCATTCCTGTTTTTGGATAAGGGCTAAAGGCACTTATCCAGACTCCGAAGTTTGAAACAGCAAAGAAGATGATGCTTCCCGCAATTAGACCTAATGCAGCACTTTTACGTGATTTACTCAAGTAACCCATTAATGAATATGCTGCGAAGCCAATGTAGGTAAACAAGCTACCTGAGTACATGAAGATAAATTCACCTGTAGGGTATACTAGATTGTTCAGCACTAAATCAGTAACCATCATTGTGCCAGCCATTATGGCTAATGATTGCCAAACGTTTTTACCCGAAAATGCGGTGTAAAAAGCGAGCGCTCCCATAGCCGTAAAGTTCGGATAATGAGGTAACAATCGGCTTAAGGCGGCTACCAAAATGAGGACGGCAAATACAGTTGCTTTTGATTTCATTGTGCTATCGTTTACCCCACAAATATACTACGCCTTTATTGCTCTACGAAAGATTTATACGTTCCATCTGCATTGAGAACGATCATAGTATTCTTTCCCTTAGAAACGGTCTTGATTTTCTCTATCACTTTAACCTTAGGCTCCTGGGTAGTATTGGGGTTATTAGGGATTGGGGTAGGTGACGATGTGCCCGTCAGTAAAAAGCGCAGGTCCAATTCAGAATCAAATGCAGCGAGGTTAATGACGAACTGTAGTGACGGCTTATTACGACCGCCAAGAATATGTACTACGGTAGATCTGTTCATTCCGAGCTCTTTGGCGAGCTCAGGAGCAGAAAGACCCTTTTTTTTCATCCAAGTATCTATACGATCAACTACTTCTTGCATGAAAACTAAATTAATTCAAATGAAACAGAACTAGAGCAAAGTCAAAAAGAAGAAATTAACAAGTCAACACCTTGTGATCTTACATAAAACTTAAAACAGAAACCAAAACTTTAATAGTTTGAATTTAAAACACTGATAAACAATATTATAAACTTGATTTTTATAGCGTTTCACGTAATGAAAAAAGGACTTCGTTTTGCTCGCCTATCAATTTAATATCGATAGTCTTAGGAAGGTTATTTTTAAAATTCACACGCATTAATCCAAAGTGATTTGTTTCAGTTGTATTGACATGAGTCCGATAGATGTTGTTCTCTTCGTGGTGTGGAAAGCTCTTTGCTGTAAGAGGTGATGCGGTTGCATCGTAAATCGATTTTCCATTGTCTGTTATTAGCTTACTTATCTCGCCGTGATGCCTATCGCCAGTAAGGACCACTGGAATCCCTGAACTATTTGATAATAAGTCAATTAAACGTTGCCGCTCCTCGGGATAAATACTCACATTTTCGAAAGTTTGTGCAGAATTCAGAAACTGACCACCCATTAGAACAATCTTGATTTTAGCGCTAGAACTAGTGTAGGCAGTATCTAGCCATGCCAATTGTTCTGCGCCATAGAGTGTTGCTCCTGTAGAATCTACAGGGATTTTAAATGTCCGGTTGTCTAGAAAGAAGAATTCTACAAGCCCCTCATGACTCTTCTTGGAGCCGTAATAACTTTTAGGGTTAGGCATAGAGTAGGAGGGCTTCCAGAAGTATTTGAAATAGTCCATAGTGAGATCTAATCCCTCGCTCAAGCTACTACAGTCGTTAGGTCCTGCGTCATGATCGTCCCAAATCGCCAAATGTTCGGATTTAGCGAGTAACTCTTGGAATTGTGCTCGTTCGAATACGTCGCGGTACTTAGCCTCAACACTATCGCGATGCTTCCATTCATCGTTCTTCAAATAGACGTTGTCGCCAAGCCATATCATATAATCAGCGCTGTCTAAGGCACTCGAAAGGTGAGGCAAGACAGAGAGATTGTACTCAGGGTCATTACAACTTCCAAAAGCAACAGTTACAGATGTTTCATTTGTATCACACGACTGATTCAAAAGAAACAATAACAAGAGATAATGTGGTTTCATTTGTAAATGGGATTAGTCGTACAATTTCGATAATGAATCTTAAATAAAGACCCTAAATTTGAACGCACGGAAAGAAATGATGCGATACATTTATAAAAACAACCAGTACCTGCCTTATAACGAGCTTATCGGCCTTTATAATTGGGATATTATTGGCTATTCTTCTGAAGAAAGACCCATTTTTAGTGCCGTATTGGGCGACGGTACTCGTGATATCTGTATTTGGGCAGGTATGCATGGGAATGAAACCACGGGTATTCACATCATTTTACAGCTAATTGAAAAGTTTCAATCGAAACAAATTAATGCAGCAGGCTTCAAGCTTCATATCATTCCAGTGATCAACCCAGATGCCTATGTTAGGTATACACGTCGAAATGGGATGGGTGTTGATTTGAACAGGGATTTTAGGTCTTTCCAAACTGTAGAAAGCGCCAAGCTTATCGGTTGGTTACGAATGATTGAACCAGAATTGTGCTTTAATCTTCACGATCAGCGGACTATTTTCCATGTGAATGGGCACAGTGCCTTCACCTCACTACTGGTTCCTTCAAGTGAAAGTACTCGCGAGATAACGCCACTTCGTCGTCGAATTATGAATAGGTTGGGTAACGCCCTTGACGCTATGAACCACGATTTGATTGGAGTTGGTCGCTATACTGATGAATTTTATCCAACGGCAGTAGGCGACTACCTAATGTCACAGGATATCCCAAATATTCTAATCGAAAGTGGTGTCGCCAAAGGAGATTTGGATAGAGCTAAAGCACGTGAATTTGGCGTTCAGGTCATTCTTCAATCATTGGCTGCTTCAGAAGATCCAACAACCACTTACGATGAGCTGCCGTTAAACGAAATGGGCCAATTAGAGTGGGTATTTACCAATGTATTGTATGCGCACATGCGAGTAGATGTAGCTGTAAAGCGCATTCTGGCCATGAACGGTCACCACAAAGCAGTGATATACACCGTAGACGACTTAGGGGATTTAGCAGCACGTCCGAGGCTATATGAAATAGACGGATCCCAGATAGGGCTAACTGAAGCGCTCAGCGTGGATCGTCCTATTACCGGTGATTTTGGTACCGTGGTTTTCGAAGACGGAATCATAGTAAGCGGTCAATTGGAAGAATAGGCCCCTCGGTTAGAGAGGCCTAATGCTAGAGCTATTCAGGCTTTTTACCGCCCAACATCAACATGTCCTTTGCGACTACCTCGGTAAAGTATTTCTTTACTCCCTCCGCATTTTCGTACGAACGAGTCACTAAACGGCCTGATATGCCTACTTTATCCCCTTTCTTAAGGTATTGCTCCATCGTCTGTGCTAACCCGCCCCAGGCGATAATATTGTGCCAATCAGTCATGGTTTTCTTGTTGCCATCACTATCGCGATACACCGTATTTGTCGCTAGCGTAAATGTCGTTTTAACACTCTTGTTGATTTCTTTGGAATCTGGATTCATTCCAAGATGTCCGATCAATTGAACTTGATTTTCCATTGTAATTAAGGATTTAAGTATTAGTCCCAATAAATTGGCCTGGATTGCGGTAAGCCCCTAATAATGTGGAAAACAAAAGGTTTTAAACAGGACGTTTGATAGTATTTATGGTCGTAAAGGCCGAATTCACGTCTGCACTGTGTACAATGAATGTAGCCTCGTTTGTAGTTGATATGATTTCCTTTATTGGCACTCCGGCGGAGGCAATATGTTTGAAGAAGAAGTAGTAGAGACCTATGACCTCTGAACTACTCGATGGCAAGCGGAGTGTGATTGAACTGAGTTCAGTTTCTGTACTCAATAAGGTTTCGCCTTGCATGGCTTGCTCCAAATACATTTGGTACTTCTCACTTACAATAATGGTGGTCTCTTCCATACCGCCTGTGAAGCTGTGAAATCCATCATTGTCTTCAGCAATAGATTCAAGAAATGCCGCTTGTTTTGCTGGAAGGGCATTGGTTTTAACATAGGTGTAGGTGACCAGGTTTGAACGTACAATGATATCACCGAGCGATGCGATAAACTGCTGGAGCTTGTGTTGCATTTTGAGCTGTAGACGTGGCTCACGTCGACGAATGGCCATGACAAGTGCACTCTCTTTTACTTCTTTACCAGTGCTAGCGGCTATTTCGGGCTGCAATAAACGGGCAAGGGAACTTAGATTAATAAGTTCTTCCTGGAGTGCTTCTTCCAAAAACGGTCGCTTCCTCAATGCTTCTTCTAAGGCCTCTCGTAAATTCATGTGCATTCAATTTGTGGCAAAACTATCACTCTGTTTAATTTTAAACAAACCAATTCTATTTAAACACATCAAACATCCGCCTATTACGTACTTTTGTCTCATGAATAACGTCGTTGTCATAGGAGGGGGTGCTGCCGGTTTCTTTGCGGCCATATCTTGCGCTGAGGCGAACCCTGAACTAAATGTGCTGCTACTAGAAAAAGGCAAAGATGTCCTAGGTAAGGTACTTATCAGCGGTGGCGGTCGTTGTAATGTTACACACGCTTGCTTCGACCCAAAAGAATTGGCTACCTATTACCCTAGAGGGGCTAAAGAACTACTGGGCCCTTTTCATAAGTTTCAGCCAGGTGATACCATGGAGTGGTTTGCCGATCGCGGTGTAGAGCTCAAGATTGAAGCGGATAACCGCGTTTTCCCTGTGACCGATTCTTCGTCAACAATAGCCGATTGTTTAATAGAAATGGCCGAAGCTGCCGGTGTACAGGTGCGCAGGTCTTCTGGAGTCAAGGCGTTTACTCAGGCTGAGGATGGCACCTGGCAAATTCTAACCACTTCTGGTGAATCTTTAGTGGCAGATAAGCTCATGGTTGCCCCGGGTTCTTCAAAAGGCATTTGGGACCAATTGAAGAAGGCCGGTCATAAAATAGTACCTCCTGTACCTTCTTTATTCACGTTTAACATCAAAGATCCGCGAATCAAAGGACTCAGTGGAATTAGTCTACCTCATGCTACGGTTCAGGTTGCAAGTTCTGATTTAGAAGCCTCAGGTCCCCTGTTAATCACACACTGGGGATTGAGTGGTCCAGCGGTATTGCGTTTGAGTGCTTGGGGTGCGCGCGAATTAAACGATAGATATTACCGTTTCCCTATTCTGGTGAATTGGATTGGTCGCGATGAAGAGGTTGTCGTATCTGAATTTCTTCGAGAGAAGAAGGAGAGTGGTAAAAAGCGAATAGGAAATCACACCCACTACGAGGTGCCATTGCGACTATGGAAATCTATGGTTGCTGCCGCAGGTATTCCAACTACTGCCACATGGGGAGATATTTCAAGCAAGCAGATCAAGGCTTTGGCAAGTGAATTGTGCAGTGCTGTTTATCAAGTCACTGGCAAGAGCACTTTTAAAGAAGAGTTCGTCACAGCGGGAGGTGTTGATCTCAAAGATGTGAATTTCAAAAGCTTCTCCTCTCGAGTTGTGCCTAATTTGTTTTTTGCTGGGGAGATTCTAAATATCGATGGAATCACAGGTGGATTTAACTTTCAAGCAGCGTGGACCGGTGGTTTTTTAGCCGGCAATGCTATGGCTGGCTACCCCTTAGATTAGGCCTTTTTTGGAAAGGTCTTGTAAGATTTTCTTTCCACGACTTTTCATCCCTGCGCTGCCTGTCTCTAGTGCCCATTGTATGCTTTCCTGAAGTTCATGGGCCAATTCCGGATACCTTAAGACCAATTTGTGAAGAATACTCATGCTGTAGACTCTGGGTGCCACAGCATCGCTAGGTGTCATCAATACTTTGAAGCAATAGTCGGCGAGTAGCCCTTCACGTTCTTCGTGTCGGGGCAATCTATATTTAGAGTAATACCGCAGGATGAATCGCACTTCTGCATCCGTTTGTGTTTTTTCAAGTTGTTCAATCATCATTTTTTCCTTGATGTAGAACACCTCTGGTCGTTTATCGCTGACGTGATGAAGTATCCAACTTCCTCTTAGCCGCTCTTTTTCATTGCCGTTAAAGGCATATTCCAAGACCTCTTCGAGTTTGTCAGAGTGCTGGGTAGCCCACTGTATCCATTCCAGATACACGTGTTCTTTGTCAATGGTGATTTCGTTTAAAGCGGTTTTTAAATCCATCTAAAGAAAAAAGAAGCTATATAATGATGAAAATATTAGAAATCTAATTAAATTAGCATTGTAAAACTACCGATTAAAGATAGGTCTTATGAATTACGTAAAGAACAATCTCAAATTTCTTCGCAAGAAGGAAGCGCTTACGCAAGAGCAGTTGGCTACTAAGATAGGTGTGAAACGTGCCATGATTGGTGCGTATGAGGAGGGAAGGGCAGAGCCTAGACTCCACACATTGCAGCATTTAGCAGCGTATTTTCAGGTGCGTTTGGATGATTTCGTAAACAAAGATCTCAGTGGTTCTGGTTCTATTCCTAAAGCAGATGTAAGTGGTGCGCAACTTCGTATCCTCCCTGTTATTGTTGATGGTACGGAGGAAAAGGAGCTGGGAACACTTGTACCGGTTAAAGCTTCAGCAGGCTATCTATCAGGCTATGGCGATGCCGACTACATTGGCGCACTTCCTCGTTTCTCTATGCCGTTTCCAGAATTACCACAGGATCGTACGTATCGCGTTTTCCAAATTCGCGGCGAGAGTATGTTGCCCATCAAACCGGGTTCTTATGTCATTACAGAATATATCCAGGATTGGAAGTCCATTCGTAATGATGAATGTTACGTACTCATTACTAAAGATGAAGGTGTAGTCTACAAGCGTGTCATCAACAACTTGCACATCGGCGAACTCATGTTAAAGTCCGACAATCCTCAGTTTGCCCCCTATACCGTTCCTGTAGATCGTCTTGTTGAAGTTTGGCGCGCTGTGGGGTACACCAGTTTCGAACTGCCGTCTGCGGGCAATAACCAAGACATGTCGCAACTCATGCACATGATGGCAGATTTGAAAAAGGAAATGAATCAACTGAAAGACAACTAATTAAATCCTCATTTTATTGGATTTTCTCCTTCAAATTGAGCGGCTCTTGGGCCGCTCGACTTGCCTGAGGACTGTCCAAACCCAGCCCAAATGGAACGCTCAATCCTACATATGGACCTCGATACTTTCTTCGTTTCTGTAGAAAGGTTGATGGACTCAAGGCTAAACAACCGTCCCATTATCATTGGTGGAACAGGAGATAGAGGAGTAGTGGCGGCGTGTAGTTACGAGACTCGCAAGTTTGGTGTTCATTCTGCTATGCCTGTTCGTATGGCTCGTGAACTCTGCCCTGAAGCCATTATTATTCGAGGAAATTCTGCCAATTATTCCAAGTATTCGAACCTGGTTACAGATGTGATTAAGGAACAGGTCCCTGTTTATGAAAAAACGTCTGTCGATGAGTTCTATGCAGATCTCACGGGGATGGACCGCTTCTTCGGTACCTTTAAGTTCTCAAGCGAGCTTAGAGACCGCGTCATTCGTGAAACAGGTCTGCCCATAAGCTTTGGTCTATCTATCAATAAGACCGTTAGTAAGGTCGCTACCGGTGAGGCTAAACCAAACAATAAAATCTATGTAGAGAAAGGTCTTGAACGTCCTTTTTTAGCTCCCTTGTCCGTTCGTAAAATCCCTATGGTGGGAGAGAAGACCTACCAGACCTTGCGCAATTTGGGTGTACGACGCATCCAAACCTTACAAGAAATGCCCTTAGAGATGATGCAAAGTGTCATGGGTAAACACGGCTCGGTCATCTGGCACAAAGCCCAGGGCGTAGACCAAAGTCCTGTCATTCCTTACCAAGAACGCAAGAGCATCTCTACCGAACGCACCTTTGCGAAGGATACCATTGATGTGGTAAAGCTTGAAGGAATTATTGTGGCTATGGCAGAAAATCTAGCATACCAGCTTCGTCGTGGCGACAAACTCACCTCGTGTATTACTGTGAAAATTCGCTACTCAGATTTCAATACACATACTCTTCAAGCACGAATACCATACACAGCAGCTGATCATGTGCTTATCCCGAAGGTGAAAGAATTGTTCAAACGCCTCTTCGAACGCCGTCTTTTAGTACGACTAGTAGGGGTTCGTTTCTCGCACTTGGTGGGTGGTGGCTACCAAATGAACCTCTTTGAGGAGAGCGAGGAGTTAAGCCGCCTTTACGGTGCTATGGATCATATTCGCCAGCGCTTTGGAGACCGTTCTGTACTCCGTGCCGTGAGTTTGGGAGCAAAGACCATAGGCCGTACCAACCCTTTCAATGGTGAGCCGCCACCACTATTGGCAAATAGACATCGATAAAAGACTAACTTAATATTCTCCTAAATGTGTGGTAGATATGTAAATATCAGTAAAATCAAAGCCGTTGAAAAACGCTTTAGCGCTATTGTAGAGCGTCCAGATCTCTATGCGCCTAATACAAACATAGGTATAGGAACCCTTGCGCCTATTATCACCCAGGAGCGTCCAGATGTAATCAAACATTACCAGTTTGGTTTTACACCGTATTGGGCGAAGAAGCCATTTCATCTATTTAACGCTAGATCTGAAGGCGACCACAATAAGGAAAACGACACCTCTTACCGCGGTGCGAAAGGCATTACCACCAAGCCGGCATTTCGTCAAAGCATACGCTCTAAACGTTGCCTGGTGTTGGCAGATGCCTTTATTGAAGGACCTAAGGTAGAACGTTTGTCTAAGCCCTATGTGATGTATAAGCGAGACGGTAGTCCGTTTGCCTTTGCAGGTATTTACGACACATGGGTAAATCCAGATACCGGTGAAATGATTGACTCTTTTGCCATCATTACTACAGTAAGTAACAAGATCACAGCAGCGATATCGCACCACAGATCTCCTGTGATACTTCAAGAGGAGGACGAGAGTATTTGGTTAGACCCCAGTACGCCGCTAGCAGAAGTTACGGATGTACTCCAACCTTATCCGGCAGAAGAACTCAATGCGTATCCTATTTCAGCAGCTATTAAGAACCCTAGGAGCAACGGTCCAGAACTATTGAAGCCTATAGGTCAGCGCATTATCCCTGAGTACGATTATGAGATTTATTCGCATCTCAGTCTGCAGGGAATGGGAATGACTCAGGCACGTCAACGCAAGTTAGATTTCGGTTTTTAATCCGCTTTTAAGTATTTGAAATGCTCGTAAATACGCACAGTTACTACAGTTTGCGTTATGGGGCCGTGTCCCCGAAAGACTGGGTGAGTTTGTTCAAAGCACAGCCGTGGTCGCACATGGCTTTGACCGATATCAATAATACATCGGCATGCATGACAGCATTGTATTTACTGAAAGACGAAGTAGGCAAGCAACCGGTCATAGGAGTAGATTTTAGAAACGGTACTCAGCAGAAATACGTTGTATTAGCGCGTAATTGGGAAGGTTTTAAGCAGATCAATGACCACCTTTCTTGGCATTTATCGCATAAAGTTAAATTTCCTGAAAGGGCACCAAGAGAGTATTTGAAAGACACTTGGATTATTTATAAAAATCGGGAGGGGATAGAGGTCAATTCTCTTAAAAACAATGAGTTGATAGGTGTTGGTCCAGAGCTGATTAGTTCGCTGCACATTCACAAATTGCGTGCTTACGAGCACAAGCTCATTGCTTTTCCTACTGCTACTTTTCGTGGTAAGCGTGATTTCAATGCGCACCGACTCTTACGTGCCATCGACGAGAATACATTATTGAGTAAACTGCAGAAGGAGCAACAAGCTTCTGAAACAGATCTCTATTTAGACGACAAGAAGCTGAAAGAGACGTACAAAGATTATCCGTGGCTTCTACGCAATGTCCAGCAAGTTTTAGAATCCTGTCAAGTTGAATTGCCAGACGAACCTGCACTAAACCTTCAGACCTACACGGGTTCTAAGAAGAAGGATGTAAAACTCTTGAAGAAGCTGTGTTACGACGGACTAACTTACCGCTATCCTCAGGCGGATTTTAAGGTGCGTGAAAGGATTGAAAAGGAATTGCAACTCATTGAGCAAAAGAACTTTGTGTCCTATTTCTTGATTAATTGGGACATTGTGAACTACGCACAAAAGCGCGGCTATTTCTATGTAGGGCGGGGGAGCGGTGCAAACTCTATTGTCGCTTACCTGCTCAAGATTACGGATGTTGACCCTATTGAGCTTGACTTATATTTTGAACGTTTTATTAATCTCTATAGAACTTCGCCTCCAGACTTTGATCTCGATTTCTCATGGCGTGATCGCGACGATATCACTCAATATATCTTCAAGCGTTTCCCAAACACAGCACTGCTAGCGACCTACAATACATTCCAATACAAAGCAGTAGTTCGAGAGCTAGGAAAGGTATTCGGTCTTCCAAAGCACGAGATAGATAAGCTCAGTATAGGAAAGTTCAATAGTGGAGATCTCGATCATCTTGCACACCTTGTATTGCGCTACAGCACCTATATACAGGGATTCCCTAGTCACTTGAGCATCCATGCAGGAGGTATACTTATAGCGAACGACAGTATACATTATCGCACGGCCACTTTTATGCCAACGAAAGGTTTTCCCACGACCCAGTTTGATATGGTCGTTGCTGAAGACATAGGTCTGCACAAATTTGACATCTTGAGTCAGCGGGGATTGAGTAAGATTCAAGACGCATTGGCCCTAGTTCGCAGGAACCATAAAAATGCCGAACCTTTTGATATCAGAGACTTACAGCGATTCAAAGAGGATGAAAAGGTCAAGGATTTATTGAGAAACGGTAAGGCTACAGGGTGTTTTTATGTAGAATCACCTGCCATGCGAATGCTGTTGACGAAACTTAGAGTCGATACCTATTTAGGCCTCGTTGCAGCCAGCTCCATCATCCGTCCTGGCGTGAGTAATAGCGGGATGATGCGGGAATATATTCTCCGTTTTACCGATCCTTCAAAACGCAAGGATGCACATCCAGTAATGCTTGAGATTATGCCCGATACTTTCGGTGTGATGGTCTATCAAGAAGATGTGATTAAAGTGGCGCACTATTTTGCCGGCTTGACACTGGGTGAAGCTGATGTTTTACGCCGTGGGATGTCAGGTAAATTCAGATCAAGAGATGAGTTTAAACGTGTTGAAAATCAATATTTTAAGAACTGTAAGGAACGGGGATATACCGATGAACTCGCCCGTGAAATTTGGCGTCAGATTGAGAGCTTTGCAGGTTATGCTTTTGCTAAGGGGCATAGTGCTTCCTATGCTGTTGAAAGCTACCAAAGCTTGTATTTAAAAGCGCATTATCCCTTGGAGTATATGGTGGCTACCATTAATAATTTTGGTGGTTTTTATCGGACAGAGTTCTACGTTCACGAGGCACGTAAGAACGGAGGAACTATTGAACCGCCTTGCGTTCAGTACGGTGATTATCCCACTATAGTTGAGGGAACGACGATTTATCTAGGTTTCGTGCTATTGCACGGACTGGACCAAAATATTGGGGTAGAGATTGCCAAAATACGTGAGGAGGGAGGGCTGTTTACCGATCTGGCTGACTTTATAGCCCGTGTACCTGCTGGTATAGAGCAAGTAAGCCTACTTATTCGCATTGGTGCTTTTCGATTTACAGGGATAGCCAAGCAGACATTACTTTGGGAAGCCCACCATATGTTGAAGGGTCGTACAACCAAAGATGTAGTAACCGCTGTTCCTAGTCTATTCAAGGGTACGACACAAAACCACGACTATAAGGTGCCATTACTGACACAGACCAGGCTAGAGGAGGCCTTTGATCAAATCGAACTTCTTGGATTTCCGCTGTGTAACCCCTTTGAATTGGCCGATGAGGAAATAGAACAAGGAACTACAGCATTAGAACTGTCGTCTAAACTGGGGCATTTTGTCATTGCCTATGGATACTTGGTAACAGTGAAGGATACAAAGACCTCGAAAGGTGAACGCATGAATTTCGCGACTTTCCTAGACGAGAATGGCGATTACATGGATAGTGTGCATTTTCCGAACATCGCCAAGCAATTTCCATTTCGTGGTAAAGGTCTGTACAAAATCCAGGGCCGTGTTACCGAAGAGTTTGGATTCTTTAGCATTGAAGCATCTGCCTTGTATAAAGTTTCTATGATTCCGGATCCGCGCTATGAAGACGATATGGCACGTCCTAAGGACAATTACAGTAAAACACGGAGAACAATGAAGAAGGGGAAGAACTCTACAGCGATAAATTAACCGTATCAGTCTCCTTTACAAAAACACTATTTAACATAATGTATATTATAATTCAAATGTTCAATAAAGAATTTCACCATGGTAGAAAATATCTAGCAAGAAAAAACCCCAGAGCAATGCTCCAGGGTTTGTCTAATTTGTTACGGAATGTTATTTCAGCAATTCGCTCATTTCCATCGACTTCTCGTAGTTACCTACTTTACGGTATACTTCTGCCAAAGCACGTACGATATCTAGATCGTCAGGATTCATTTCACGAGCATTCTCGAAATACGTCAAGCTCTCTTCGAAAACTCCTTTCTGCTTCTTTTTTAAGGAATCATACTTACGGCTTTCACTCAGGCTCAAAGAATTCATTTGCTCTGTAATTTTATTCGCACGGTCAATGTATACTAGACCACACATGTACATTGCGTCAGAATTCTCTGGGTCAGCTTCTAATGCTGCTTTGTATTCTACAAGCGCCGCATCCAAATCTTTCAATTCAGTTTGAAGGATATTTCCTTTAACAAAGTGGTAAATACCTTTCCCTGGGTTTTTAGCAATCGCTTCATCCAAATTTGCCAATGCACCGTCGTAATCTTTCTTGTCTAAGAATGACTGCAGTTGAATGTCTAGAAGATCCTTATTCTCTGGGTACTGACCACGAGCTTCAGTGAGCGTAGCTTCGTACATCTCAGCGTTTTCCATCTTCTTGTAGGCGTTAATCAAGCTGATGTAAACACTTGGACGAACATCTTCACCAATTACTGGATCTGAGGCCAAACCTAATTCAATCTCCTTTTCCATTGCCGCCTTATTCGGGTATTGCTTTGGTTGACCCGAAGCAGCGTAGGTTGCAGTGAACGTAATTCCAGTGTAGCCTAGATCTAAACAAGTACGAAACGCATTCACGCTAGACTCTTGATCGCCAGACATGCCCGCGATGATACCAGCATTGAATAACAACCCTGTATCTAGTTGTGCAAAATCCCCTAGCAATTCATTCTTTTTAAAGTCGAACGCAGCCATGTAACCGTTGTAAGAGGCTTCGTAATCCCCTGCTTCATATGCTGCACCTGCCTCAACGAGGTAGTTGTATGCGATATTTGGAATCTCACGGATAGCATCTTCAGAGTAACGAGGCTTTTTAAGCGTGCTTTCGTATTTCAAAAGATCAAGGATACTTTCAGCAGCAATGCTATTAGCATTGTCAGCAAGACCTTTTATAGCTTCGTCAGGTGAACCTGCGATTTGAGCATAGATCAAAGCACGATTGTAGTAGTACTTCGTCATGATTTTCTCTTTGATTTCAGCCGAGTTCTTGCTTTCGATAATCGTTGTTGCCTCGTCAATAAATCCTTTAGCCTCAACGATTTCGTTTCCTCTCAATGCAATGATTGCGCTTGTCACCTTCGGTGCTTCTTGAGCTTGAACGCTCAAAGTTGCGAATGTCAATACTGCAAATAATAGTTTCTTCATTATTGATACTTCTTAATTAAGTGGTGCAAATTTAATTCATAGGAGCGTACGCAAACACCACGCCATAATTAAATTACTCTTCGGTAGTTGTGGGCTCCTCCGATGATTCAGGCGCGGCTGTCTCGGTTGAACCTTCGGCAGCCTCTACTCCTTCTACCCCTTCGATTTCCTCTTCCTCTTCAGAAGCAGGTACCTTTGCGATGGAAGCAATTTCATCACCTTTTCTCAAGCTTATCAAACGAACACCCTGAGTGGCTCTGCCCATAACACGAAGCGTATCTACACCCATTCGTATCATAGTACCTTTCTTGGTGATGATCATCAAATCATCCTCATCCGTTACGGCTTTCAAACTAACGAGTTCTCCAGTCTTCTCAGTAACTGTAATGGTTTTAACACCTTTACCTCCTCTATTAGTAATTCTGTAGTCTTCTAATGCAGAGCGTTTTCCATAGCCTTGTTCGCTAACGACCATGACATCGAACCCATCTCCTTCTTTAACGACCACCATACCTACTACTTCATCGTTCTCAGAATCCACAGTAATGGCTCGCACTCCTGAAGCATTACGTCCCATAGAACGTACTTTATCTTCTGGGAAACGGATGGCTTTACCACTGCGAATAGCCAGCATGATGTCTTGCTCACCGTTGGTTAGTTTCGCTTCTAATAGTGTATCTCCTTCACGGATGGTAATTGCATTAATACCATTGACACGCGGACGACTGTAGGCCTCGAGCGAAGTCTTCTTAATGATACCATGCTTCGTACACATCACAATAAAGTGGTTATTAATGTAGTCCTCGTCTTTGAGGTTCAATACATTAATGAACGCCAATACCTTATCATCCTGAGGGATATTTATGAGGTTTTGAATAGCCCTTCCCTTGCTTTGTCTTGTTCCTTCAGGAATCTCGAACACGCGCATCCAGAAACAACGACCCAGTTCGGTGAAGAACAGCATATACTGGTGGTTCGTAGCTACAAAGACATTCTCAATAAAGTCTTTATCCCTAGTGGACGCAGCTTTAGCACCTACTCCACCTCTGTTTTGTTTCTTGTATTCTGATAGCGGTGTACGCTTGATGTAGCCTGCGTGAGAAATAGTAATAACGACTTCTGTATCAGGAATCATATCTTCAATACTTACATCACCACCAGCAAATTCAATATCAGTGCGGCGATCATCACCGTACTTCTCTTTCATTTCTAGGAGTTCATCTTTAATGATGTCCATGCGTTTTGCCTTGTCCGACAAGATGCTCTTGAGGTACTCAATCGTTTTCATGAGCTCCTCGTATTCCGCTTTAATCTTGTCTCTTTCAAGACCAGTAAGCTTCTGTAGACGCATGTCAAGGATGGCCTTCGCCTGGATTTCACTTAGTTTGAATTCAGACATCAAGCCGTTTCGAGCTTCTTCAGGTGTTGCAGAACCACGAATGAGTTTGATTACGGCATCAAGGTTATCAATAGCGATAAGTAATCCTTCTAGAACGTGCGCTCTTTTCTCAGCTTGACGAAGTTCATATTCAGTACGACGGACAACTACTTCGTGACGATGTTCTACGAAGTGTTTGATCATATCCTTCAAGTTCAACAACTCAGGACGTCCGTTTACTAATGCAATGTTATTTACTGAGAATGAGCTTTGTAGCTGCGTGTACTTAAATAACTTATTTAAAACAACGTTTGGTACAGCATCGCGTTTAAGAACATACACGATACGCATACCTTTACGATCACTCTCGTCGCGGATATCAGAAATCCCCTCGATTTTCTTGTCATTGACTAGATCGGCAGTTTTCTTGATCATGTCTGCCTTGTTGACCTGGTAAGGGATCTCGGTGACAATGATACATTCGCGTCCTTTAACTTCTTCAATAGTAGCCTTGGCACGCAGTACAATGCGACCTCTACCCGTATGGAATGCATCTTTTACCCCTTCGTAACCGTAAATGGTTCCTCCAGTTGGGAAGTCGGGAGCGCTAATGTGCTGCATCAACCCATCAATTTCAATGGCGTTGTCATCGATGTATGCATTTATAGCATTGATACTCTCAGTGAGGTTGTGTGGAGGCATGTTTGTCGCCATACCAACAGCAATACCTGAGGCGCCATTAACGAGCAAGCCAGGTATGCGCGTGGGTAATACGGTAGGTTCCTTGAGGGAGTCGTCAAAGTTTAACTGCCAGTCAACAGTATCCTTATCTATATCAGAGAGCATCTCCTCCGCAATCTTGCGCATGCGCACCTCGGTGTAACGCATTGCAGCTGGAGAATCACCATCAATCGATCCAAAGTTTCCTTGGCCATCCACAAGCATGTATCTCAGCGACCAATCTTGAGCCATACGGACCATGGTGTCATAAACAGAGCTATCGCCGTGTGGGTGGTACTTACCGAGTACATCACCTACAATCCTCGCGGATTTCTTGTAGGCTTTAGTGCTCGTTACACCCATGTCGTGCATACCGTAAAGTACACGTCTGTGTACTGGCTTCAATCCATCACGTACATCAGGTAGTGCACGCGATACAATGACCGACATCGAGTAATCGATGTAAGAGCTCTTCATTTGCTCCTCAATATTTACGGGAATAATTCTTTCTCCCTGCGCCATATTGTCAGTATTTTAGTGGGGATACCCCCGATTTTTACGTAATCTTCAAATATAGCTTTTCGACCCGTGGTACCTGTTAATTAACCACGTGAGAGTTGCTTCATTTATCCACAAATCGATGTTAACAAAACCTTACCTTAGTAAGTAATGTTGTCATACTAAATGTGAGTAGATTGGTCTTTGATACCATGGCACACTTTGTGTTCAGCATATACCAGCATAAATAGTCAGCACTATGGAAGAAAATTTTAGCCCAAGAGTCCGCGACGTAATCACCTACAGCAAGGAAGAAGCATTGCGTTTAGGACACGATTATATTGGCACAGAACACTTGCTTTTAGGGATTCTCCGTGATGGAGAAGGAACAGCTGTGGCCATTTTAAGGGATTTAGGACTGGATTTAAGCAACGTTCGCAACAAAGTTGAGGGTATCGCTGCACCATATGCAACCAACGCTCCAGGAACGGGCAAAAATTTACCACTTACCCGTCAGGCAGAAAAAGCCTTAAAGACCACGTTCTTAGAAGCAAAGCTGTTCCAAAGCCCGGTGATTAGAACTCCCCATTTGCTGCTATGTATTTTGCGCAATGACAATGACCCTATTAGTGCCGTAATGGCTCAAATGGGTGCTTCTTACGATGCTGTTAAAGGAGAATACCAAAACAATCATTTAGAAAACGAGCTTCCCTCCTCTTCTGCCTCGCCCTCCATGAGCTATGACGATGGTGGTGAATTAGAAGAAAGTGGACCTTCACGTAGAAGTTCCTCAGGCGGTTCTTCCCAGCAGGGCAGAAAAGAGAAATCAAAAACTCCTGTTCTAGATAACTTCGGTAAGGATCTTACAAAAGCGGCCGAGCAAAACAGACTAGATCCAGTAGTCGGACGTTCGAAGGAAATTGAGCGTGTAAGCCAAATTTTAAGTCGCCGTAAGAAAAACAACCCCTTGTTAATTGGTGAACCAGGTGTGGGTAAAAGTGCCATTGCTGAAGGCTTAGCACTTCGAATAGTCAATAAAGAGGTGAGTCGCGTATTGTTTGATAAACGCGTTGTTAGTCTTGACCTAGCTTCTTTGGTAGCTGGAACGAAGTATCGTGGCCAATTCGAGGAACGAATGAAAGCGTTGATGAATGAATTGGAAAAGAACGACGACATCATCCTTTTCATTGATGAGTTACATACTATTGTTGGTGCGGGTGGAGCAACTGGTTCGCTGGATGCTTCGAACATGTTCAAACCAGCATTAGCGCGCGGTGAAATACAATGTATCGGTGCCACTACACTAGATGAATACCGTCAATTTATTGAGAAGGACGGTGCTTTGGAGCGCAGATTTCAGAAAGTGACGGTAGATCCTACTTCGCCTGAAGAAACTGTCCAGATTCTCAACAATATCAAAGACAAATACGAAGAGCACCACAATGTACTTTACACACCAGAGGCTATTCAGGCTTGTGTGAAGCTTACGCAGCGATACATTGCGGATCGTTTCTTGCCAGACAAGGCTATTGATGCTTTAGATGAAGCGGGCTCAAGAGTTCATATTTCTAATATTGAGGTGCCGACTAAAATCACTAAGCTTGAAGAGGAGCTCGATAAGATTAAAGAAGAAAAAGTACGTGTGGTTAAATCACAACGCTACGAGGAGGCTGCGAAGCTTAGAGACGACGAAAAGAATGTGCAGGCTCTTCTCGATAATGCACGTGTTGAGTGGGAGAACAGCTTGAAATTGAATAAAAAGACGGTTGATGAAGAGCAAGTAGCAGAGGTTGTTGCCATGATGACCGGTGTACCAGTGCAGCGCGTAGCGGCCCAAGAGATGGATCGTCTTGCTGAAATGGAGGATTTGCTTAAGGCCAGTGTCATAGGACAAGATGAGGCTGTCAAGAAGATCGTCAGAGCTATTCAACGCAACAGAGCAGGGCTTAAAGACCCTAAGAAGCCTATTGGTTCCTTCATATTCTTAGGACCTACGGGTGTTGGTAAAACGCAATTGGCGAAGAAATTAACGGAATTGCTCTTCGATAATGAAGACAACATGATTCGTATAGATATGAGCGAATACATGGAAAAGTTTGCAATCTCCCGTCTCGTAGGTGCTCCTCCAGGATACGTTGGGTATGAGGAAGGTGGCCAATTGACCGAACGCGTTCGACGTAAACCGTATTCTGTCATTTTGCTCGATGAAATCGAAAAGGCGCATCCAGATGTATTCAACCTACTTCTTCAAGCCTTAGACGACGGTCAGATTACAGATAGCTTAGGTCGTAAAGTAGATTTTAAAAATACCATCATTATCATGACCTCGAACCTTGGTTCACGTCAGTTGAAGGACTTTGGTACAGGTGTTGGCTTTGGAACAACAACGAGAGACCAAAACAAACAAGATTTGGAGAAAGGTGTGATACAAAGTGCTTTGAAAAAGGCTTTTGCTCCTGAATTCTTAAATCGTATTGATGATGTGGTGCTCTTTAATTCGCTCAAAAGAGCGGATATCCACGAAATCATTGATATCGAATTGAAAGGATTGCTTTCTCGTGTGGCTGAATTAGGCTACAAAATTTCGTTGAGTGAAGAAGCCAAAGACTTTGTGGCGGATGAAGGTTTTGATGAAGCCTTTGGTGCTCGTCCTTTGGCACGTGCCTTACAAAAACTCATTGAAGATCCGCTGGCAGAAAGAATAATCGGCAAACAGCTCAAGGAGGGCGATGAAGTAATCATTGAACTCAAGGGCAAAGAATTGACTTTCGAAATAATTAAGGCGAAAGAGGAAGCTTCTGAAAAGGCTCCTGAAGCATTGCCGGAATCTACTGAAGATTCTGCTAAAGACGAGGCTTAGATTTCAACAATTGCATCGGCCCGCTCTTCAGTGAGTTTGTGTCCGATAGCATTTAGCATGGGTGATGGACGCACTGTAATAAAGTGCTCCCTCACCCATTCTTTTTGGTGCAGATAATCGTTTGCTAGGTAGATACCTACAAGATTTCCTTTTTCCATGAAGACTGCCCCACCCTCTTCTAAATCAATGAGCCATGACTTTTGATTGGACGAGATTAAAAGAGTAAGTGCTTCCTTGCTACTCCATCCGTTACGTTCTGCCTCTTGGAGGTAATTCGCAAGCCAAGTTTGTCCACTTACGTAAGAACCAAATTTTCGTAGTGCACCGCTCCCGATAGCTTTCTGAACCACCCACTTGATTTCTCCCTTACCATTCTCAAAAGCATACAATCCGAATTTTAGCGATTGCTTCTTTTGTGCCTTGTTCAAGGGAGGCCAATGTTCTCGAATCTTATGGTCCTCATAGATCAAAGCAAGTGTTTCGTTAGGCAATAATGTGTAATCCAACGAGTGACACTCTTTCATCAATCGTTGATACTTTGTGGTCTCTTGTTGAGTCGAGAAGTGCTGAGTGATCCGTTGCTTAATATTATTGGCCTTACCTATGTATAATGGCAAACCAAAAGCATCTTTAAACTGGTAAACACCGAAGCTCTTGGGTAGGTTGTCATATTGCTCACTGGGCAAATGATCGGGCATCTGTATGCGTTTTAGTAGGCCAATTTTAGGATCGGTCAAGACTTTTTCATCGTAATCTGCATGCAGGCAATGAATTAAGACTTCAGCAGCACACAAGGCATCGCTCAGGGCGCGGTGTGGATTGTCGTTTTCTACTTCTAATTGTCGGGCTAAATTGGCGAGAGAATAGCGGCCAAATTCAGGAAACATCGCGCGGCTGTATTTAACCGTACACAATTTATCCATTCGCCAAGATGTCCCGGCCTCTCGGAAAGCACGGTCAAGGAAGCTGTAATCAAAGTTTACACTGTGCGCAACAAATACATCACCAGATAAGTGCTTGAGGAGTTCAGGAATGAGTGCTTCAAAGGTTGGAGCATCAGCAACCATTTCATCATCAATACCCGTGAGTAATTGAATGTTGTACGGTATAGATCGATCAGGTTTTACAAGTGAAGACCATTGATGCGTAATCTTCTTGTTTTCAACATGGACAATGCCTATTTCGGTGATGTCATTGCCCGAGGGTCTACCGCCGGTTGTTTCTATATCTACTACCACATATTTCACATCAGCAAATTAGCCAATAGGCACGTTTAACCTCTACGCTTTGTTCTATATTTATCCTCATGGAATTATTGGTTTGGATTTTATTGATTTCAGGTGTCGCAGGTGCGGTTCTACCTATGGTTCCAGGGCCGATTCTTACAGCTGTCGCACTATTTCTTGCCCTAATTTCAGACCAAATCAACGGTACCCTCTACTGGTTCTTTGTAGTCAGTGGTATTATTATTTTTCTCATTGACTTTTTCATGCCGGCATACTTGACCAAGAAATCTGGAGCATCAAGAAGGGCGTCTAATGGCGCATTGATAGGAATGATATTGTCATTATTTACAGGGCCGGGTCTCTTTTTAGGCGCATTTATAGGCGCATTTATTGGTGAATTTTCTATAACATCAGATGCTACAAAAAGTGCTCGTGCGAGCCTTTATGCTGTCTTAGGTGTGTTTACCGGCATGGCTGTAAAGTTGTTCTATACCCTAGCGATGCTCGTCCTATATATCAGTCATTTGTATTTATGAGAGTAACTGTCGGCACAAAAGAGATACACTACCCCTCTCTTGAATTCACAGAAGGTATCATCCTGTTTACCGGTCCTTCGGGAAGTGGCAAGACAACATTGCTAAGAGCGCTGCACGGTGAACTGGCAGTTAAAGATTCATTTGAGAATTGGCCACGAAATAAAACAGCCATGATGCCACAGCAAAATACCTGGATTCCTTACTTGAATCTAGGTATCCAGTTGCGACAATTCGGTGGACCCACTGCAGAGTTAATTGCGCGCCAATTGCAGCTTGAAAGACAGTTGGAAAAACATCCAAATGAATTGAGTGTCGGGCAGCTACAAAGATTCTCACTCGCCTTAACTTTAAGTTCGGATAGTTCTGTTTTTCTATTGGATGAGCCTACTAGCGCACTTGACGACGATCTCGCTGACCTCGTGTTTGCTTTGATCGATGAAAAATTGAAAGAATCGGACCAAATAACTATTGTTGCCGTGACTCACGACCCTCGGATGAAAAAGTATTTTAGTACCGCTAAAACTTGGCAGCTATGAGCAGAGTAACAGCAGTCTGGAGCGGTCAATTACGTGCCAAGGGCATTCAATACGTCATGCTCACATTACTGACAGTTCTTGTTAGTGTTGGCTTTTACGCCTCTCGAATTACTGAATCGTACATTTTTAACAAGTGGACGGAGAGTGCGCAATATGCTGATGTCATAGTTAGTTACAAAGGATCTCCTTTGCAGATTGTTGCAAGCACATTGTTTAGAATGGAGAATCCAACTGGAAATATTGATAGCACTACCTCGGCCTATTGGCATAAACACCCGATGGTTGCAGCCTCTTGTCCCGTATCGCTCGGAGATAATATTCTGGGCTACCCACTAATTGGAACATCTCTCGATTATTTTGATTGGATGAAGATCGATTTAGTCGAGGGTCATTTGCCCAAAAGCGATGAAGACGTGGTCGTAGATTTTTCTTTGGCTAAAACGCTCGAATTGAACATTGGCGACGAACTTCACTCCTCGCACGGCAGTACTTCCAATGGTGAGCAGCACGAGCATCACCACTTGCGAATAGTTGGTCTTGTGCAAGCCCCAAGAAACGCGGACCAACAGGCCTTCTTCACGACGACTGCTGCGTATTACGGTATGCACAATAACCAAGGCAAAGGCGATATAACAGCCCTCATGCTGCGATTGAAGAGCAAATCAGCCTTGGTCATGTTGCCAAGGGTTTTCGATCAACGCCCTAATGAGCAAGGGGCTTTTCCTGTTTTTATTTTTGCGCAGTTACAGAAGCAATGGACACCAACCCTAGCTACCATGAAAAAGTATAGTGTTATTGTACCTGTGGTGTTTTTGCTCATGTTTGCCTTGATTGTAGCTTATCTGAACGGGACCGAGAAAGAATCAAAACGCTTTTACATCTTACAGAAATTGCCAGGGTTCGAAATCTTTTGGCTGCAACAAGGTTTGTCAATCTTTGCTGTATTAGTCGGTACGGTGCTCACCTTTTTTGTCTTAAACAGCATAGCGGGGTTTTATATACATAAAGAACAAGGAGCCATTTTCTTACCGTTGCTCGTTGCGGTTCCCCTCGGTATCTTTCATTCCAAGCGTCCATGAAGAAAATTATTGTACTTCTTTTTGTTGTTTTAGGATTCAACGCCAGTGCGCAGCAGGTGTTGCCTTGGGAAATGTTGGCCGTGCCCTACTCCACTACACCTGATGGTCTGTATGAGCCACAGTTTCCTTCATGGCTTGATAAGTACAAGAATACAGAAGTTGTAATTCAAGGTTATTTAGTGCCCGTTGATGTTGAAGGCAATCAATATGCTTTGTCGAGATACGCTTTCTCCTCCTGCTTTTTCTGCGGTAATGCTGCACCTAACACAGTTGTAGAACTTGTTTTTAAAGAGCGGCCGGATGATTTAATCACGGACCAATTCGTTGTCGTTAAAGGCACTTTAGTTTTCAATGCCGACGATCCATTTCGTTTGTTCTTCATACTTCAACAAACAGAATTTGCAGGATGAAAAAATTGATACTTCTAGCTGTTGTACTTCTTAGCAACTCATCTGAAGCCCAGATTAAAATAAAATGGAGCACATTCGAACGGTTGCAATTTGAAGAGGTATATGACGAAGAGTCAGCGGCTTGGCTAATAGCACCTATATGGACGGAAGATTTGAAAGAGCTCGATGGAAAGAAGGTCAAGATTACTGGCTACATCATAGCGTTGGACGTTTTAGGAGATGAATATGCACTGAGTGCTTTTCCATTTGCGAGTTGCTTTTTTTGCGGCGCCAGCGGTCCAGAAAGCGTGATGGAATTGTCGCTTGATAAGAAAACGAAGTACTTGACTGATGAAGTGCATACGTTTGTTGGTACACTAAGATTGAACGACGGTACAGGCATATTTCCTATTTCCTTAGACGAAGCAAATTCGATAGACTGATGAAAAAGCTACTTCGAATTCTTATAACGCTCATAGCAGTATTGGTTTTGGCATTTTTAATCGGTCCCAAACCTGATCAGCCAGAATATTTGAATGATTTACCGGTTTTAGCCACGCCTTTAGAAGCGATCGATGATTCCATTTACAATTTCGAAAGTCAACATAATGCATTAGAATGTGCTTATACCGAGGTATTCTGGACCGACTCGTTAAGGCAAACCGAGTATTCCTTCTTGTATTTACACGGTTTTAGTGCAACCAAACATGAAGGAGATTCCTTTCGATACTTATTGCCAAGAAAGTACGGAATGAATGCTGTTTTTAATCGAATGGCAGGCCACGGACTTCAAGAAATCGACCCAGAGAGAATGTCCGCATTTACGGCTGAAAGTGCCTGGCATAAGGCATTGTACGATTTTTCGTTGGCGAAGAGATTAGGTAAAAAAGTTGTGCTCGGGTCATGTTCTACTGGTTCTTTATTGGCCTTAAGACTTGCTAGACTCTATCCGGAGGATGTTGCTGCTGTATTGAATTATAGTCCAAACATGGGGCTTCCTGATCCAAACTCAGCCTTGTTAAACGGTCCATGGGGTCTCGAGCTGATTAAAGCGATATCAGGGACTGAATACAGAATTGTTCCTGAACGTTCAGATAGTATTCGAATCGTTTGTAAACCCATGGCCTACAGCTGGGAAAGTGTAGTGCAGATGCAACATCTGGTAGAAACGGCAATTTCGGAGCAAGAACTTAACGAAATAAAAGTTCCCGTACTGAACATGGTATGGTATGAGGATGAAGAACATCAAGACTATGTGATCGATGTAGCCAAAGCTAAAGCTATGCATGACGCTATTGGCGGATCGAAGAAATGGGTTACAACAGCTGCCAAGGAACACGTTCTAGTGAATCATCAGCTATCCAAGGACCTTAAAACGGTTTACACGGAAACCTATACATTCTTAGATCGTATTTTGGACTAATGGAATTTTACCGACCACAATGGCTTTGGGGTTTACTCCTTGTGGCAGTGCCTGTTTGGATACATTTTTTTGGAATTCGAACGAGGAAAGCCAAGGTAATCCCGTCATTACTTTGGCTGGTGAAAGTCAACCCATCACAACGAAGTAAATCTCGACTTAAAGATTTAATTGTACTTCTGCTCAGAATCCTTACGATAGTATTTGTAGTACTCTCTTTGGCTAGTCCACGGTCGTCATTAAGTACAAAACTCTTGCAGGTAGACAACTACCCCGCAAAATGGAATACGCGGGATTCGTGGTTGCCTACTCTTATCGAAAATCTAGACGATGGTTTTTACCAGTTGTACGATCGTCAAGGCACTTTTTATGGCACACATGAAAAAGCGGCCGTGCTTACTGTGATTGAAACAATGGCCTTTACCAACGCTCCATTAGAGCAGGTACGCGGGGCACTCCTACTTAGTTACGGTTTTGACAATTCCTTACGAGCGCCTGCTTGGATCCCATCAAGGCAAGTCAAATCAAACCTACCTATTGAAAAGGAAGCAAATGCCCTCGGTGAGCTCATTTTTAAGTGGCAGGCACTTGGTGAAGTATTAGTAGAGAAGAATAACAGCCTCGTAGATAGCAGAATGGATTCTATCTACAGTATTACCTTAGATGAAATGTCTAACGGACAGCATGTGTCTTTGACCATAACTCACGATTCCATACAAGAGGATAACCATTACCACTGGCGCCCTACTCCACAGTCTCGTCGTTTGATTCTTACAAACAATGTTCAATTACCTATCAATGAATTTATAACCCCCGAAGATTCTGTGGTGCAATACACCAGCGATTTGGTGATTAATTATAGCGTATTCAATGCGGTCGTTCTGCTTGGATTTGACTTTATTCCTCCTTCACTCCAAGGATATGCTGGCAAGTTGTTACAATTTTCAGAGGGCATTCAAAATCAGGTCCGTGGTACGGCTATCCCAGAGTTGAACCACCCATTCTTTAAGAACTTCTTCATTGGCCCTTCACTTCAAAATGCATGGCCAGAAGTATCGAGTTATAACGAACTTGGTAAAGACAAGGAGCCGCTATTACGGCTTAATAGTGCTGTAGTTGCTTCTTTAAGCGACCGTGTATACATGCAAGGTTTTCTACCTGAGGATTGGACCCATCCCTTTTACAAAGCTATTAATCAATGGTCCTTGGGAGGCGGCAAGCGCATCGAATATGTGCCTTTCTTAGGTTCTGATTTTTACGAATCAAATGTTAAACTCGATGGTGTTGACGTCATTGATAATCTTGAAAGTGAGTATTCACAAGGGTTTACAGTGAATTTATACAATGAAAAATTGTACTTGCTCTTGGCGTTGCTTTGCGCGCTAATTGCGCTTATTTTTGTCAAAATCTAATCTCGATGAAGCTTCTATTTAAAAACGCACGAATCATTGATGTTAAAAGTCCTTACAACGGACAGGAGCTCGATATTCTTGTCAATGATGATCAAATAGAAGCCATAGGAAATCTCTCCACGGAACAAGCTGAAGGTGTCATAGACCTTAAAGGTTGTTGGCTAACCACGGGTTTTGCAGAATTACACTCGGATTTGGGGGAACCAGGTAACGAGGAATCTGAAGATTTGGTAAGCGGTTCGGCAGCGGCAGCTTCTGGCGGCTTTACTGCAGTCGGTGTTGTTAGTAACGGTCACCCACATTATGAAAGCAAAACAGGTGTTGAGTTTATACTGAATAAATCAGAATCACTACCAATACACTTGGTGCCAGTAGGAACCTTGTCTAAAGGTCGTAAGGGAGAAGAGCTCAGCGAGATGTTCGAAATGAACCAATTAGGCATCCATCTATTTGGTGACTACAAGCAAGGAGTTTCGAATGCCAATCTTCTGAAGTTAGGGCTTTTGTACACCAAGCCGTTTGGTCGATTAATGGTTCACCCTGAGAATCACGAGTTAAGTGCGAACGGTAAAATGCATGAAGGTGCGACAAGCACTTACATTGGGTTAAAGGGTATTCCAGTAGTTTCAGAAAGTACACAGATACAACGCGATTTAAGTATTCTTGAATATACCGAAGGTGCTATGCACATTGCCTCAGTCAGCACTGTTGAGGGCGTTGAGTGTATTCGTGACGCCAAATCCAGAGGATTGAATGTCACAGCAAGTGTCAATATTCACCACCTAATCTTTACTGATGAGGATTTAGAAAACTACAATACTGCACTAAAGGTATCCCCACCTATCCGGACAGATGTAGAGCGTAGTGTTTTATGGGAAGCCGTTGTAGACGGTACGATAGATTGTATTGCTGTTGATCATCTTCCCAAGGACATTGAGCAAAAGCAATGTGAGTTTGACAATGCCGAATTTGGAATGGCCGGGTTGGAAGGTGCTGTGAGTGCGTTATTAGATCGATACGAGGTTTCAGAAGAACTCTTGCAAGAGAAGCTGAGTACAGTGCCTAGGTCATTATTGAATCTTCCGGAATTAACCATTCAAGAAGGTGCAACGGCAGAGTTTACCATCATCACCTCTGGGGGCGAACAGATCACAGCCATGGGGTCGAAAGCTTTTAACAATCCATTTAAAGGGTTGGATGTAAATAACTTTGTTAAAGGTGTTTACGTAAAGGGTAGTTATTTGTCACTCCACGCTTAATTAAAGTAGATCTCTAGTCCGTCATAGGACAAGTACATATTTTCTGGCAGTTTACTGGATACTGTTTCGTGTAGTCCCATATAGTGACTCATGTGGATGAAGTACGTTTGTTTTGCACCAATTTTCTTCGCTTGTTTGACGGCCTGTTCAAGCGTGTAATGACTGAAGTGGTCTCTGTGGTGCAATGCATCAATAACCAAAACGTCTAACCCTTCAAGTAATTCATACGTTGGTTCCGGGATATGATTCGTATCCGTCAAATAAGCCATCCCCCCTATCCGATATCCCAAGATAGGAAGTCGTCCGTGAATTACTGGAAGAGATTGAATATCAATCCCTTTTACACTAAATTTTTGACCATCTTGTACTGGAGTAGCATGTATCCGAGGTGCTCCGGGATATGGCTGCGGCTCAAATGCGTAGTCGTATACCTTCTTAATCCTGTTTATGACCCTTTGTTGACCGTAAATCAACATTTCACTACCTGTTCTAAAGATTATCGGACGAGTATCATCCAATCCAGCAATGTGATCTTGGTGCTCGTGAGTAAATAGCACGGCATCTACATGAGTCAGCTCTGCATTGAGCATCTGCTGCCTAAAATCGGGTCCAGTATCTATTTGAAGATGTACACCATCATATGCGATATGCACCGAACTTCTACTACGATGATCCTTGGGGTTTAAACTTGTGCAGACCTCACAAGAACAGCCTATAACAGGTACGCCTTGGGAGGTTCCCGTACCTAAGAAATATAGTGTTCCACTTTTCTTGCTCATTTGGTCTACTTTTTGCGCATTTTCCCTTAGAAAACATCCTTATCGAAGTTAGGAAGTTTTAAATTAGCACCAAGAACTAATCTCAGCAGGATTAATGACGCCAAGAACCATCCATACCACTGCGCAGAAAGCGCTAAAAATCAACCTTAACTCAGACATCTACGGTACTTTCGCGGAAATTGGCGCGGGTCAAGAAACAGTTCGTGAGTTTTTTAGAGCCGGTGCTGCTTCAGGTACAATTGCAAAAGCAATGAGCGCCTATGATAAGGCATTCTCAGATGATATCTATGGTATTGAAGAGGACAAGCGCTACGTCACTCAGAGTAGGCTGCAGAAAATGCTTCGTCACGAATACGGTTTGATCGAAAAGCGTCTTGACAGAGCCAAGCATCCTAGTAAGACCTACTTCGCCTATGCCAATACTGTTGCCACGATAAACTTTGCGAAGACATTTAAAGGTCACGGTTGGATGGGAATTCGATTCCAGACTAATCCTACGAAAGAAACCAACGATATAATCCTGCACTTTCGATTACACGAAAACGAGGCTAAACACCAACAAGAGACTGTTGGACGTCTTGGAACTAACCTTATTTACGGAGCTTATAAGTTCTACGAAGACCCTAAGCTTTTTCTAGAGAGTCTATACGATAATATTGATAAAGACGCTATTGAGATTGATTTAATCAATTTTAATGGACCTGATTTCGCCGAAGTAGATAATCGTTTGATGTCTCTTCAGTTGATTAAAAACGGTTATACCGATGCAGTCATTTTTGGACCAGAAGGGAACAACTTGTTACCGGCTGAATTGCTTTATAAAAAGCATGTGCTGGCTATGCGCGGTTCTTTTAGGCCTGTGACCAAGGTAAATATGGACATGATTAAATGTGGCTACGACATGTTTACCAACGATAAAAAAGTCGATTCTGACAGAACTGTTGTATTGTGGGAAATCACCTTGAACAATTTGTTAGCTGACGGAGAACTCGATGAACAAGACTTCTTGGACAGGGCGGAAATCTTATGTGCCTTGGGTCAAACAGTTCTGATTTCGAATTATCAAGAGTACTATAAGCTCGTAGATTACTTTGGCCGTTTCTCCAAAAAGCGTCAAGGATTGGTGATGGGTGTAAATAACCTTACAGAATTATTTAAGGACAAATACTACCGAGGCTTACAGGGTGGGATTTTAGAAGCATTTGGACGTATTTTCTCCAAGGATTTGAAGATTCTCGTGTATCCTTTTATCGATCATGACAATGAGGAGAAAATCATGCGTAAAGAAGATGCGGAAGTACATCCTCGATTTAGACCTATCATCGACTATCTCATCTTCCACAATAGAATCCTTGACATCGAAGACTTCGATCACGACATTACCAACATATTCTCGCGAGAGGTATTAAATCAAATACGCGCTGGTGAGGAAGGTTGGTCAGATTGTCTGCCAGAATATGTACATCACGTTATTCGAGACAAAAAACTCTTCGGATATACAGGCGAAGCTCAAGAAGCTTAAGCGCTCGCCAAAGCGGTCTTAAATCGGTCTAAACATCTTTCTCTAGCCCATTTGTGCTCAACAATAGGCTCTGGATATTGGGTTGTACCAAATTCTGGAACCCAGCGTTTGACATACTTTAGTTCTTTGTCAAACTTCTCAAGTTGAGACGTAGGATTGAATACTCTGAAATATGGTGCGGCATCTAAACCCGATCCACTAGCCCATTGCCAACCACCTATATTACTAGCCAAGTCAAAATCCAATAACTTTTCTGCGAAGTAGCGCTCCCCTAGTCTCCAATCTATAAGTAAATGCTTTGTCAGAAAACTGGCTACAATCATTCGGACACGATTGTGCATATAGCCCGTAGTGTTCAATTCTCGCATACCTGCGTCTACAATAGGATATCCTGTCCTACCCTCACACCAAGCTTTGAAATGTTCCATATTTGTCTCCCACGGAATAAGGTCATATTTTGGTTTGATGGCCTTTTCTCGACTCTCCGGAAAATAATACAAAGCCATTTGAAAGAAATCCCTCCATATGAGTTCGTTGACGAAAGTGTCATTACCAACAAGCCCTTTACGCAGAAGGTTTCGTACGGAGATTGATCCGAATCTTAAGTGCATACCAAGTCTAGTCGTTCCCTTTTCATTGCCAGGGAAATTACGAGTAGTATCGTACGTCTTAATAATACTCTCGTCTACTTTGGACGACGGCAATGAAACTTCAGTACATGTAAAACCCATTGACTCCAATGTCGGAATAGCTAATGGCTGTTGTCTAAGGAAATTCTTAAAATACTTGGTATTGGGATAAGCTTTAGCATGGTAGTCGGTCAGTTTCTTGCGCCAGGCCTTGCCATAAGGACTAAATACTAAATACGGCGTACCGTCGGCTTTCACTACTTCGTTCTTTTCGAAAACGACATGATCTTTCGCCCCCACCACGGGAATTTCATGCTCACTCCAGAATTTGAAAATATCCTCATCTCGCTCACGAGCATAGGGTTCATAGTCACGATTCAGAAATACACTTTTTACAGTATACGTTTGATTAAGAATATTCATGGCCTCTGCTGGCGTACCATAGAATACGTGTAAGGAGCTACCTATCCCTGTTAACTGATCTTGTAACTCAGTTAATCGTTGATGTAAAAACGACACTCGAGCATCAGATTTATCCTCAAGTTTATCCAATATGTTTCTATCAAAAATAAAAATAGGCACCACTGGATGCCCACTTTTCAGCGCTTTCCAAAGTCCGGCGTTGTCTTCCAGTCTAAGGTCGCGTCTAAACCAAAAAATACTTACTTCTTTCATCATCTAAATGACTCGAGAAATGCTTTTTTGTTCATGTCTTTTTCAAATTCTCCATGGAAGGACATCGTAATAGTCGAACTGCCGTCGTCTTCAATACCCCGAGTTTTCACACACATGTGGTCAGCTTCTAAGTATACAGCCACATCATTGGTACCCAGACCTTCCATGAGTGCCTCTGCAATTTGTCTTGTAAGTCTTTCTTGAACCTGTGGTCGCTTGGCATAGTGCCTAACAATACGATTCATCTTACTAAGGCCAACAACGCTACCATTCGGAATGTATGCTACGTGACACTTTCCAATAATTGGCACGAAATGATGCTCACAGTGCGAATGGACTTTGATGTCCTTTTCAATAAGCATTTCATTGTACTCAAATTTGTTAGAAAACAACTTCATCTCAGGCTTATTCTTAGGATTAAGACCCGCAAAAGCTTCCTTAACGTACATTTTAGCAACGCGTAAAGGTGTACCGTTCAAGCTATCGTCGTTGAGATCTAGTCCTAAAATATCCATGATATCACGGAATTTTTCAGCGATTAAACTAATTTTCTCATCTTCTGACATATCGAAGGCGTCAGAACGCAATGGAGTGTCTATTGAAGTGCCCAAATGTGCTTCTACCAACTGTTCTAATTGCTCAGCAGTGTAGCCCTTTTCGTGGTGTGTCATAATACTTTTATTTACCGCTGTATTCAACGTAGTTACGTGGCGTCTCGTAAAGCGTCACTTTTAATTCTAAATCAGTGCTGAGTGCGCTTCTCAACCTATTCCATATAACATAAGCTATATGCTCTGCAGTTGGATTAAGCGTTTTAAACTCCTCTACTTGTACGTTCAGATTTTTGTGATCTAGATAGTCTTCCACCTCCTTCTTAATATGATCTCGGAGGACTTTCATATCTATGAGATACCCAGTCTTCGGGTCGACTTCCCCTGTAACATGAACGATTAGTTCATAGTTGTGACCGTGGTAATACTCATTATTGCACTTCCCAAAAGTGGCTGCATTTTCAGCAGCGCTCAATTCAGGATTGTGCAACCTATGTGCAGCATTAAAATGTGCTCGTCTACATACCGTGATTCTCATTATGCCAATACTTTAAGAATCGGTCATAGATGATTTTGAACCATTCAGTGTATTTCTCAGGATGAGCTTTCATGTCTTCAGCCACCCAATCCACTGATTTCCAGTCAAAACTATCGACTTCTTCAGGGTTAATATTTGGATCTTCGTTGTAACGGGCAATGAGGACATGATCCAGCTCATGCTCCGTTAAATCATTGTCCAATTCTGCTTTGTAGATAAATGAAAAAATACGTTTGACCGAACAGGTAAAACCCATCTCTTCCATTAATCTTCTTGTGGCGGCTTCTTCCACAGTTTCTCCATCTCTAGGATGAGAACAACACGTGTTCGTCCAAAGTCCACCACTGTGGTACTTGTGTAGAGCACGTCTTTGAAGTAAAATTTCGTTGTTGTCGTTCATGGCGAAAACAGAGAATGCACGGTGCAGTTTCGCCTTTCGGTGCGCTTCCATTTTCTCCATCAGCCCAATCGGATTATCGTCCGAATCGACCAGGATAACTTGTTCAAGCATTGTAATATGTTATATCCAGTTTATGGTGTGTCTAACGTACGAACTTAAAAACAAACCGTACTTCCTTTTGTTCGATATACGCACACGCTCATTCAAAATGATATCTGCATGTGTATTACAAATCTTCTTGAATAGACTGTAGTAATAAACGTATGCGATATAGACTCCAAATCGTGCTCCTTTAGGAAGTTGTTTAATCCCTTCATATCCTGCCTTAAAGTCAATATCTATATCGGCCTCAATCTCAGCTTTTACCCGCTCGTTAAATTCATTCAGGTCTACTCCTGGAAAATAAGTTCTTCCCAAAGCATGGTAATCGGCATGTAAATCTCTTAGAAAATTAATCTTCTGGAAGGCAGAGCCTAACTGCATTGCAGGTTTTTTAAGCTCTTGGTATCGCTTCTCATTGCCATCAACAAAAACCTTCAGACACATGAGTCCAACTACCTCGGCACTACCTAGGATGTAGGCCTTGTAACCTTCCTCATCATAATCGTTTTTGTACAAATCCATTTCCATGGACTTCAAAAATGTTTCGATTAGATCTCTGTCAATATTAAAAGCATTCACTACTTGCTGGAAGCTATTAAGTATAGGATTCAAACTAATCTTCTCGTCTAGTGCCAGATAAGTATCCTTCCAGAAGCGTTCGAGCAACTCTTTCTGAGGATAGTCCTCAAACGTATCAACAATTTCATCGGCAAATCTAACGAAGCCATAGATGGCATATATGGGATCGTGGTACTTCTTGTCAAGACCTAGAATACCCAGTGAGAACGACGTACTATACGCTTTAGTCGTCATTCTTGATGTGCGAATACTTACGCTGTCAAAGAGTGCTTTCATACCGCTTTCTTTATTTGATAGTCCTTCGCGATTTCTTTACTCACAACTTCCCCACTAATCAAGCATGGAGGAACTCCAGGTCCAGGCGTAGTAAGTTGTCCAGCGAAGTACAAATTGCTCACTTTTTTACTCTTCAGTCTAGGCTTAAGAATTGCGGTTTGGTCTATTGTGTTGGCAAGGCCGTATGCATTGCCTTTAAAACTGTTGTATTCTGATTTAAAATCTTGATAGGCAAAACTCCGTTTTACCACTACCCTGTCGCGAATTGAGGAACCGGTAAATTCTTCAAGACGATCCATCATCAAGTTAAAATATTTTTCACGGACTTCTTCTGTATCACCGTCCATACCAGGTGCAGTTGGCATGAGTAGGAACATATTTTCACAGCCCTCTGGTGCTACACTTGCATCTGTTTTTGACGGAGCACTAGCATAGAAAAGAGGTTTTGTGGGCCATTTAGGGTCTGTATAAATCTCATGTGCGTGCTGATCCAATTCATGGTCAAAAAACAGGTTGTGATGCAAGACGTTGGGTACTTCACCTTTAATTCCTAGGTAATAAAGTAGTGATGACGGAGCCATCTTGCGTTTGTCCCAATATTCTGGAGTGTATTCCCTGTATTTAGGAGAACTGATTACCTGATCAATATGATGGTAATCAGCACCTCCCACAACAATATCTGCGGTAAATGAACCTCCTTTAGTCAATACACTAACTATTCGATTATTGGAATACTTAAATCCTGTTACTTCCGCTGATGTTCTGAATTTCACCCCTTGCTCCTTAGCAACACGAATCATTCCTTGAATAATTTCGTTCATACCGTTCATGGGATACCAAGTCCCCAACGACATATCAGCGTAATTCATTAAGCTGTATAGTGCTGGCGTATTTTGGGGTAAGGCGCCAAGAAATAAAACAGGGAATTCGAGGATCGCCTTGAGTTTAGGATGAGCGCTTACTTCTGCAACATGCTTCCGAATGTCTTTGAGCATATCCAACTGAAAGAGGCCTTTGACAATCCTAAAGTCCATAAATTCTGTTAGAGAGCGCCCTGGACGAAAAACGAGATCCTTAATACCAACTTCGTATTTGTAAGCCCCTTGCTTCAAAAACTTACGCAAGCGTAATCCTGATCCAGGGTCCAGTCTATCGAACATGGCTTCAAGCTCTTCCATATTGGCGCTTTGGTCCTCATGATCGTCTGGACCAAACACAACTCTGTAAGAAGGATCCAATCGTACTAAATCATAAAGGTCTTCTACTTTCGTGTTGAATTCTGAAAAGTAGCGTTCGAATACATCTGGCATCCAATACCAACTAGGTCCCATATCGAAAGTGAAACCGTCTTTTTTCCACGAACGTGCTCGTCCTCCAAGTTGGTCGTTTTTCTCTAGGACAGTAACATCGTACCCTTCTCGGGCCAAAAAGGATGCAGCACTCAGGCCGGCGAACCCGGAACCGATGACTATAATTGATTTCATTTGATAAGGCGGTTGGCTGTGATTAGTGGCGTTGGTCGGCGAGCTTTTCCATCATCTTCTTTCGTGCTAAGAATATTCGAGATTTAACTGTACCTAGAGGAATGTTAAAGTGCTCAGCAATTTCCTCGTACTTGTACCCTTCATAATGCATGAAAAATGCTTCCGTGTAATGTGGCTCAATAGAATTAATTTGTTCCATGATGTAGTCGTTATCTACATTCGCATCCGTAAGAGTCGTTCTACTCGCCTCTTTGCTATTCAGAAAAAACTGGCTTTCAGTTTCATCAACAAATGTATTCTGTTGCTTCTTGCGACGGTAGTTATTAATGAAGGTGTTCTTCATAATGGTATACAACCATCCCTTAAGATTCGTCCCTGTGGCGAACTTATCTTTATTTTTAAGTGCTTTGAAATATGTATCCTGGATTAAATCCTGGGCATCGTCGTGACGTTTGGTCAACTTCATTGCTAGCTGATGCAAAAAGTCGTGCTCACGATCAATTAATTCTCCAAATTCTGCGGTTGACATAAAGACAATGTTTAAGGTTGCTTCCTCAAAGTTAAACAATATGTTCAAACATTTTGTCTAACAATGAATAAAATTTATTAAACAAGCCTTAATACCTGTTAAATATGGGCAGTCAAATCCTTTAACGTGCTATAAATGTGAATGTTATCTCCGAAAGTGTTTTCGGAAAAATCATTGAATTGGTACCCTGTTAGGTGTACCTCTACCCCACGATCGTGTATAAGATCGTCCAAATCACGCAGGTATTCTGGCAGATATTCGACATCTGGGTTTGTCGTGAAGACTGATATAAGTGCATCTACCTTTTGATTGTCCAACAAATCCGTTAGATACTCCTTTGGTAGGCTTTGACCAAGATAAATTACCCTTTCGCCGCGTTCTTTCAAAACATAGGCTAAGTAAAGAAGTCCAATCTCGTGAAGCTCATTTGCTGGCAGGAAAAGCGCAAATGTTTTTCCACCATCGCCCGCATGAAGTTCATCAAGGGCAGAGTACAACTTTTGGCGAATCATAGATGACATAAAGTGCTCTTGAGAAATACTTACAGATCCGCTGAGCCAAAGTTTTCCTAATTCTTGAATATAATCTCCAATAACTTTCTGAAAGGTATTATGTATTCCATGCTTATCGATGCAAGTTGCCATAATGGCTTCGAACCGCTCAATATCGAAGTTCAGTGTACTTAATTTCAACTCATTGAGTTCATAAGCGTAATTTCCTTCGTAAGGATCAGCTTCTAGTGCTGATTTTGCAATTTCCTCTGGAGCGAGCTTTGCGATTTGACCAATCTTCCAATCGTGTTCTAAAAGTATACATACATTTAAAATTACCCGCAGGTCATCATCACTGTAAAAGCGAATGTTTGTACTTGTCCTCTTAGGTGTAATTAGTTTGTGACGTTGCTCCCAAGCACGAATGGTGTGGGCTTTAATACCACTAAGTTGCTCTAAATCTTTTATGGAATAACGTGACTTCACAAGTTAGTAACGTATCTGGGGAAGAAAAGTTTTATTCGTAGCAAGTATAAGTAATTACCACAAACTGACGAGGGTCGCTTTAGTATATTTGCGACAAAATTTAAGTAGATGTCAATCGAAAAGGAAATCAGTATTCGCAGAACCTTTGGGATTATTTCCCATCCCGATGCTGGAAAAACCACGTTAACAGAAAAACTTCTGTTATTTGGTGGTGCTATTCAAGAGGCCGGTGCCGTAAAAAGTAATAAGGTTAAAAAGTCTGCGACATCCGATTTTATGGAGATTGAAAAGCAACGTGGTATATCGGTTGCGACCTCTGTGATGGGATTCTATTACAAAGACAAGAAGATCAATATCCTGGACACACCTGGTCACCAAGATTTTGCTGAAGATACTTACCGAACGCTAACCGCTTGTGATAGTGTTATCGTGGTAATTGATGTTGCGAAAGGCGTTGAGCCTCAGACAGAAAAACTGGTACAGGTTTGTCGTATGCGTGCAACACCGATTATAGTGTTCATTAATAAATTGGACCGTGAAGGGAAAGATGGTTTCGATCTTATTGATGAAGTCGAACAGAAACTCGGATTGACGCTATGTCCCCTATCCTGGCCCATTGGTATGGGACAGCGCTTTCAAGGGGTGTATAATATGTGGGAAAAGAATCTCAATCTTTACAGTGCCGACAACAAACAAAAAATTAGTGAGGGAACGTCTTTCGAGGATATTAGTTCACCTGAGCTTGACGAATATGTAGGTGAAGAGGCTGCTACAGAACTTAGAAATGACCTTGAACTTTTAGAAGCTGTATATCCACAATTTGACCGTTCCGAGTATCTGAGCGGAGATCTATGTCCTGTTTTTTTCGGTTCCGCATTAAATAATTTTGGTGTTCGCGAGTTGCTTGATTGCTTTCAAGACATAGCGCCTGAGCCGCAGCCAAAAGAAGCAGAGCAAAGACTAGTCCGACCTAATGAGAGTGAATTCTCTGGATTCGTATTTAAGATTCACGCGAATATCGATCCAAACCATAGAAACAGAATCGCCTTTCTCAAAGTAGTCAGCGGTAAGTTTGAACGCAATAAAAACTATGTTCATACTAGAAGTGGTAAATCATTTAGAGTCAGTGCACCAACCGCCTTTATGGCTTCTAAAAAGAGTACAATTGACGAAGCGTTTCCTGGAGATATTATAGGTATACCGGATAATGGTACATTCAGAATTGGAGACACCCTAACTTCAAAAGAACAGTTGCACTATAAAGGTATTCCATCGTTCTCACCGGAGCACTTTAGGTTTATTAACAATGCTGATCCATTAAAGGCCAAGCAGTTGAACAAAGGAATTGACCAGTTAATGGATGAAGGTGTAGCACAATTGTTTACCCTTAAACAGAATAATAGAAAGATTATAGGTACCGTAGGCGCATTACAGTATGAAGTGATTCAATACCGTCTCGAACACGAGTATAATGCCAAGTGCTCCTATGAGAATTTTCCTGCATTTAAAGCTTGTTGGATTGAAAGCAATGACGAGGATCAGCTTAAAGAGTTTTCTACTTTGAAACAACGCTACCTAGCAGAAGACAAGTACGGCCGACTCGTATTCTTAGCCGATTCTCAGTTTTCTTTGCAGATGGCCCAAGACAAGTTTGATAAGATTACGTTCCATATGAAGAGCGAATTCTAATGAGTCACATTATAAACTACAGACTTAATCAGTTCTCTTGGGCAATAGCTGCATTATTGCTTCTTCCGCTATTGTTTACAAAAGGTATGTTCTTTGACGGGCTGACCTATGCTTCAATTGCTCGAAATATAAATGAGGGAGTTGGCACGTTATGGGTTCCATCGTACACGCCAACTATTCATCCAGAATTTTACGAGCACCCTCCTTTCTCTTTTGGGCTACACAGTATTTTCTATCGTTTATTCGGGGATCAGCCCTGGGTTGACCGTATCTACCCATATACCATGTACGGCCTTAGTGTACTGATGCTTCGAAGAATATGGGTTTTGTTTATACCTGCGGGTCACAGGGCTTGGATTCCTCAGCTGCTGTGGACGTTAACACCAACGGTAATATGGGTACATCAAAACAACATGTTAGAAGCACCTCTGGCTGCCGCAGTGCTATGTGTAGTATGGCTTCTTTTTGAGGGAACCATGAAAAAAAATTACTTCTGGAGTGTACTTGCAGGAATTGTGTTCTTCTTCAGTTTAGGCATTAAAGGTCCGGTAAGTTTATTCCCTTTGATGACCTTACCTATCATGGCCACATTATATGCTGAGCGAAGAAAAGCAGCGTTGGTTTCGATGTCTGTGATGATCCTCGTATTTAGCATTCTATTCTCCTACTTTTATTTGTACCTACCGACATTCGAAAGTTTCTTTTCTACATATCTCGATCGGCAACTTTTACCTACTCTTTCTGGCAACCGCGAGCAAGCTGGTAGTGCTCTGGAAAGTATTCTAGAAGTTTTAAAGCAGTTAATCCTTCCTATTCTAGTTACTATTGTTTTTAGGTGGAGAAAAAAAGAAGCTTATACTTTGCAACGTGGAAGTGTATTCTTCTTCCTTCTCGCTTTATGCGGGACAATTCCTTTTCTATTTATGGACCGCCAGCATCATTATTACTTTATGCCATCCATGGCTTTCTGGATGATGGGGTTTGCTATTCATCTTGCACAACATGAGTATCCATGGTCGATTCAGCGAAAAAAGTGGGTGAAAGTGATTTCACTTTCGAACTTGTGTAGTTGGGTGATAGCAATTGGTTTAAGTATCTATTTCTCAAAGAGCCCTTCTAGAGATAAACACCTTATACAGGCATTGGAGTCAATCGACAAGTATTATGAGCCTAGTGCTGTACAAGTAGATGCCCTGTCTCAAAACTGGCGGTTGGCAGCGATTGCAGAGAGATATACCGATTATCATTTCACGGAAAGCGATGCGGCATACTATATTTCAAACATTCCCGGAGAAGTAGCTGGATTTGAATTTGTTGAACAATACGCTCAAACGGAGATCTATTTCTACAAAAAGAGCCGCTAACCTTAACGGCTAACGGCTCTCTGTATAATCAGATGGTACAGGACTACTCCTCTCCTTCCATGAATTGTTGCATTACCATGTTACTAACTCCCATATTGCTGAAACCACCATCGTTGTAGAGGTTTTGCATGGTTACACGTCTTGTTAGATCTGAGAACATAGTTACAATGTAGTTGGCACAGTCTTCCGCCGTTGCATTCCCTAATGGTGACATCTTCTCAGCGTAAGCGATAAAGCCATCAAACCCTTTAACACCAGACCCTGCAGTAGTAGGTGTAGGGCTCTGAGAAATGGTATTTACGCGGACGTTCTTTTTAACACCCCAATGGTAACCAAAACTGCGTGCGATACTTTCAAGGTAGCTCTTATTATCAGCCATATCGTTGTAATCTGGAAATGTGCGTTGCGCGGCCATATAAGTAAGCCCAAGAATAGATCCCCACTCGTTCATGGCATCCTTATTCCATGCACATTGCATCACTTTGTGAAAACTAACCGCACTTACATCCCAGCCTTTCTGAAGCCAGTCGTAGTTGAGCTCCGTATAGTGTTTTCCTTTACGGACATTTACGCTCATTCCAATCGAATGAAGAATGAAGTCAATTTTACCCCCAAAGTGTTCCATGGCACCGTCAATTAGTGCATTAAGATCGTCGAGACTCGTTGCATCGGCTGGAATAATGGGAGCATTAATCGCTTCCGAAAGATTATTAAGCTCACCCATGCGCATTGCGATAGGAGCATTAGTCAATACCACTCTCCCGCCTTGTGCATGTATTGCTTCTGCGGCTTTCCAAGCAATTGAATCTGAATTAAGTGCTCCAAATACGATACCGCATTTGCCTTCTAGTAATCCGTTTGACATACGTTTTTGTGTTTTTTCGTAATTCAAAAATAGCACTTACCGTGCGTTGAGCAATGTTTTCGCTTGATTCTTAGCAGCCTGAGAAATATTCTCACCACTTAGCATTCTTGCAATTTCTTGCTCTCTTTCTTTCATTGTTAAAGGAACAACATTAGAGGTAGTAGAATTGACATGTTGAGATTTTGATACCAACAAGTGCACATCGCCTTTTGCTGCAACCTGAGGAAGATGGGTGATCGTTACAATTTGCTGATTTACAGACATTTCCTTCATCAGCACACCTATCTTCTCAGCCGTTGAGCCACTAATACCAGAATCTATCTCATCGAAAAGCTGTGTGCTCAATCCAGAATCACGTCCTAAAACAGCTTTTAAAGCCAACTTCACTCTGCTCTGCTCACCTCCTGAGGCTACCTTATTTAAAGGCTGCATATTCGAACCTGGATTTGCAGCAAACAATAGTTCTGGCAGATACTTACCATGTTTTCCAAAGGACGTTTGATTCCATCTTATTTCTAGCCTAGCCTTCGGTAGGTCAATCCTCACGAGATATTTACTGAGGGTTCTCTCTATTTGTTCTGAAGCCGACTTTCTTAATAAATGTAAATCGTTTCCAAGAGCATCAAGATCCACTAATAAACGTTCACGCAGCTCGTTTAATCGAGCAAGTTCTTCGTCCTTATTCTCCAATAATGATATGCGCTCTCTTATTGTTTCACGCTTTGTCTCAAGTTCTTCAACTGTTAATACTCTATGTTTTTTAACCAAAGCGTCAATAGTTGATTTTTCTTGTAATAAAGCATTGTATTCGCTTTCGGAGATGGTCTCATTTAAACCTTTAGAAATAGCCCGCTCTACTCCTCTTATTTCAGCGATGATATTCCGTACTTGTTCAAGTTGATCTTGAAGAGTTTGGTCGTCAGTAGCTTGCATTAAAGCAGATTCCAGTGAATAAAGCTGATCGAGCAATCCATCTTCACTATTGAGAATACCGCTGGCCTTTTCGTACGAGACTTGCTCATTCCGAATAGATTTAGCCCGAAGAATACTTTCTTCAAGTGAAATATATTGATCTTGTGTAACCGGGGAATTATTCAACTCTTCAAACACGAATTTCAAGTAGTCGAGGTCTTCGGATGGGCCAATACTTTCTAATTCCTTGATGGCGAGAATAGCTCTTCTGTATTCAATGTATTTCTCCTCGTATTCTCTTTTTTCATCATGAAACTCTACGAAGGTGTCTATTAATGAAAGCTGTTCTAATGGTCTGTGAATTAGACCTTCATCTTTTTGTGAGTTAATGTCCACTAAATGGCCAGTGATATCTAGAAGAGCCGAAGCTTTAGTTGGTGTATCGTTAACAAAACACCTCGTTTTACCACTTGGTAAAATCTCTCTTCGAAAAGTGCTAATCGGCTCGAAATCTAGTTGAAGTGCTTCGAATGCTTCTTTAAGATGTTCTTCTATATCAATGGTGATCTCTACAACCGCTTTTTTTGTATCGTCCTTTAGGATTCCTTTCGAAGAGACTCTCTTCCCTAAGCCTGCATTGAGTGCCCCTAGCAATATACTCTTCCCAGCGCCAGTTTCACCCGTAAGCACGGTTAACCCACGAGTAAAACCAAGGTGCAACTCGTCAATTAAAATGAAGTTCTTTATGTAGATGGTCCTCAACACCTTATTTGCCGAATTTGGAGTAGGAACTTGCGTGCGTACGGTCAATAGATTCTAGCATCGCTTGAAGGCCTTTGATATCGACGCCTAGCGACTCGGCTTCAGAATAGAGACTAATTATCTCAGGATTCTTAGCGTCGAAAAATAGATTCATTAAGTAGCTGTTCGGACGCTTTTGATTCGGTTCCTCTAGTTTACGAAGTGCTGTTGTAATAGTCGTCAATGCCTGTTTATGATTGCTGCTCATGTGCATCAAATCTAAGCCTTGTCTGTGGTATAAGTATAAGCACTCTTTTACAGGTTCGAACGCTGGAGAATTCAAGGCGTCCGATATCCAGAACCTATTTTTATTTCCGTCAAAACTTTTCCAGCCACTTGCCCCACCACTACTCTGCGCTGTGGTGACGATGCTTTGCGCAATAGCAAATTCAGCATCTCCACCGTTCGACTTAAAGGTCGATCGGTCCATACCAATGATGGTGTATGAATAGAAAGCCAGTATACTACTGAGGTTTGTGGTAAATGTATTTTGCTGAAATTCAATGGGTTCATTTTCACGATAACTAAAGACTACATCTTTATCCAATACATTAAGCACCGGACTATTGTACTGTGAACCAAATACAGGGCGAGAATATTGAACTTGCAGATTACCGTCAAAACGAGCTCCATTCATAGCTTCAATAGTCAAAATGAAACTACAGGCTATTCTTTCTTCGTCAGAATACTTGTGCTCGGTGAAAGTATACCCATTCAAAAAGCTCTGGATAGTATTTTCCAAGGCAACAAATACATCCTTATTAGTCGTCTGTATTTCAGGGCTTAGCACCTTCACAGTAGCCCGAAGTTCTTGGGCCTGCGCATGAACTATGGCGACGAAAGAAACAAGAACAAGAATAATCTTACGCATCGGATAAATTAAATTCACTCATGAATAACTCAAGTAACGATTTTCCGAGCGCAATCTTGCTCGTTAATGGAAAAGAAAAAGTTTTACCCGTTGCCGTGTAGACAGATACTTCATTGGTGTCAGTTTCAAAGCCTACACCCTCTTTGCCTAAAGTGTTCAGGACTATTGCGCTAGCATTCTTATTTATGAGCTTTTGCTTGGCGTAAGACTCCCCATCTCGAGTTTCAAGGGCAAAACCTACTAGATGATTTCCATCGCCCTTCATTGTACCGAGTGTACTGAGAATATCAGGTGTTTTCTCTAACGAGATAGTCAATGAGTCGCCCTCATCAGACTTCTTTATCTTGTGTTCGGCTTGAGAAACAGGTCTATAATCGCTTACTGCAGCACAACACACCGTTAAGGAGCTATCTGTAAACTCAGATACCATTGCACTGAGCATGTCGTCTGCACTAGTAACACGAGTAACTGTAATTCCTTTTAAGTCGAGCGTAGTTTGAGTAGGCCCCAAAACTAAACGTACATCTGCACCCAAATCTCTAGCTGCGGTTGCAATTGCCGCTCCCATTTTACCGGAACTATTATTCCCTAAAAATCGAACTGGATCTAAATGTTCGTGCGTGGGTCCTGCATTTATAAGAACCTTTTTACCAAATAACGGAAGCGTAGAGCTCAAGTATTCCTCCAGGTGGTCGGCAATAGCTTCAGGTTCTGCCATTCTGCCTTTTCCCACTAATCCTGATGCCAATTCGCCGTAATCAGAGTCTATAATTCCCACACCTCGCTGTTCAAGAACCTTGAGGTTATCCGAAGTTGCGCCATTGGCGTACATATCAAGATCCATTGCAGGCGCTGCAAAAACAGGACATTTAGCGCTCAAATAAACCGCTGTTAAAAGATTATCACAGGCACCTGTTGCCATCTTAGAAAGCGTATTTGACGAGGCTGGCGCAATAACCATTAAATCGGCCCACAAGCCCATTTCAACATGATTGTTCCAAACACCATAGGCCTTCTGTTCGTCTTCGATGAAGGCGCTATACACTGGACGTGTACTAAGGGTAGAAAGAGTCAAAGGGGTGACGAAATCCTTAGCGGCATCAGTAATGACAACCTGGACTTCGGCACCCCTTTTAATGAGTTCTCTAACTAGATGTGCGCTTTTGTAAGCTGCAATACTACCTGAAACGCCAAGCAGTACCTTGCGATTGTACAAAAGACTCATCGGATTCGATTTATTTCTCTTCTTCTCTTCTGAAGTAGATGTTATTGTCTAACCACTCTTGCATTGCAAGCGCCGTTGGCTTTGGTAAGCTTTCGTAAAAACGGCTTACTTCTATCTGCTCTTTGTTTTCAAAGATTTCCTCGAGAGATTCAGTCGATGAGGCGAACTCTTGAAGTTTCGCATGTAATTCTTCACGAGTGTCATCATTGATCTGCTCTGCACGCTTTGCAATGATTGTTAACGCTTCATAGATGTTCTCTGTAGGCGCGTCAATCTTGTTCGTATCGTGCGTTCTTGTGGTTTTATCCGCAGGCATTTTCTTGTAATCCATGTGCTTTGGGATGATTTTATTTAGTCAATTTACGTAATTCTGAGAGGTATTCACTTTCTGGGTAAATCTCCTCAAGGTCATTTAATGCTGTATTAGCCTCAATAAAGCGCTCTTCTTGAAGCTCTGCAACACTGTTTTCGGCCAGTTTAAAAGCAGCCTTAGCTTTAAGATACATGGCTTCTTCACGATACGGTGTATCTGGGTATTCACTCAACGTTGTTGTGAATGCAGTCATAGCTGCCTTGTATTTTCTCGTCTTGTAATACTGTTTTGCGATTTCGTAGCTCTTTAGTTCTAGGCGACCACGAAGATCTTCCATATACTCGTTACACAAATCAATCTTATCCGATCCGGGATGGGTATTGATATACAACTGCAATTCATTGATTGCTTTAAAGGTGTATGCTTGATCTAGGCTATGTGTTGGCGCTTCTAAATAGTAGCAGTAGGCTGTAAGGTATGCTGCTTCATCCGCTTGCTCATTCTGAGGGAAGGTTTTGTAGAAATTCTTAAAGTGATAGCCGGCTAGAATGTAATCCTTCTGCAGGTACAACGTATTAGCGTAATAGAAATAAACCTCTTGCGCCTTTTCAGTACCACGATACAGCGTGATTAATTCATCAAATATTGGATACGCTTTGTTGTATTCACCAGCCTCGTAGTATTCTACTGCTTTTCCGAATTTAAAATCCAAATCCTTGCTTTTAAGCACTTCTTGGTATTCACCACATGAAGTAGCCAAAAAGGCGAGGAGCATGTATGTAAAGAATTTCTTTCCCATCATTGACGGGCAAAGGTAAGGTATTTACCAAACTTGTAAAGAGGAAATATCATCATAATCCCTACCCTTTTCTACATTGCTAATCAGCTGTTCAACTAGTACATCTGCGTAATCAGGAAAATCAATTTTATTCCGATGCGGACTATTCAAAAATTCTTGCCAAACTGCCAATCCATTTGGATCCAAAGAATCAAATACTTTAACACCAACAAGTGATGCTGCAACGGCGTTTGAGGATTGTTCGTATTGTCCCTTAATGGGGCTAATGAGTAGTTTTTTGCCGCAGTATAAGGCCTCGGAAGGTGCTTCGAAGCCAGCACCGCAAATAAGACCAGTACAGGTTTTAAAACTCTCGAGATAGCCTTCAACTCCGACTGGCTTAACAATCGTGTTATCAGTAGAGTACTGTTTCTCTACTCGAGAAAACACTTCAAAACGTTCGTTTGGGAATTGGGCCGTAAAAGCTACAATTTCCTCTGCTGAATAGGATGGCAAGTAAATAGTGTAATGTCCTCTATCCTCTAATTCTAGTTCCCGGATTTCCTTCCTAATGATGGGAGGCAGTATGAATGTATCATAGTTTTCAAAGTGAAATCCAATGGCGTATTTCGATGGGGACATGTTCGATATCACCCATTCCCAGTGCCAAACGCGCTTTGGGGGACGAGGAGTATTCTTAGTCCAAAAGGCAGCCTGATGACTTATTTGTAATGACGGAACTCTTCGCAATAAACAAGCATAAGAAGCAACGGCCTCAAAGTCTATGAATACTGCATCATATTCCTTGACTGGAAGGGAAAGAACATCCCTTATGAATCGAAGCGGCTTATTCTTTAAAATACTGCGCCAGTAACTTACAGCCCCTTTCGAATCATAGACCATCGTAAGTCCGTAGCAGCGATATTTTATGTTGAAACCTAAATTCAGGTCGCTCTGAGTTCCTGAAACAAGTACATCTACTTCTGCGTGAGCATGCAACCGAGGGACTAAATCTCTCGCCCGGGCCACATGGCCATTACCAGTTCCTTGGAATGCGTAAAGTATCTTCAAATTAGCTATTCAGAAATTCCTCAGTAAGTTTCGAAATTAGCTCTTTAGGCGATAAATGAGTACGTTCCTCGTCATCTTGTTCCGGAACCCCATTCTTTGGGGTAGAAAGAAAATCATGCTGATGTAAGCGCCATATACCTCCGTGGTACTCTAAGGCAGTGCAATTTTCAACCCAATCACCTGAATTCATGTATTTTACGGAACCTTTGTTCGTTTTAACTTCTCTCATAATTGGCTGATGGATATGACCGCACACAACGTAATCGTATTTCTTTTCTATCGCCAATTCGCTAGCTACTCTCTCGAAATCGCCGATAAACTTAACCGCTCCTTTAACACTGTTTTTGATTCGCTTAGATAGACTATACTTTTCACGACCTAACTTTTTTAAAATCTTATTCAGCCAGCGATTCATCACTATTAGAAGGTCGTAGCCCCAGCCCCCCATTTTTGCTATAAACTTGGCTTGGTGTATGCTGTGATCAAAAATATCACCGTGGAAGAACCAAAGTTTTTTATCATCTAGCTTTAGAACGAGGTGATTTCGAAGATAAATATTACCGAGTTGCCAATCGGTAAATCTTCGCAGAGCTTCATCATGATTACCCGTGATATAATGAATCTTCGTTCCCTTACTTGCCATCTTTAAAAGTCGACGGATCACTTTTAAGTGTTCCTTAGGAAAATATGATTTTCTGAAATTCCATATGTCAATGATATCCCCATTAAGTACGAGTACTTTGGGTTCAATAGAATGGAGATATGAATTGAGTTCTTTAGCATGGCATCCGTAGGTTCCTAAATGAATGTCACTTAATACGCAAACATCTAACTTTCTTCTAATTCTCATCTTCGAGGCTTTTGAAGCGTAAAATGAAAAAGGCTAACAAGTAGTTCATTAACTACTCGTTAGCCTTGTGTTATAATTTCTTAGAGTTAGTGTTTATAACAAGTTAAGGCTGTTCAATTCTGATGTTAACTCCTTTATTAATCTATCTGTCGCAGAAACCAATGGTAATCTGACATGATTATTACAAATACCTCGTAATTCCAATACTGCTTTAATACCGGCAGGGTTACCTTCTGCAAAAAGAAGATTCGTTAGATGAAATAGTGATAGATGTGCTTCTTTTGATGCAGACCAATTTCCTTGATCGGCTTCATCGTAAACCTTACAAAAGATTTCAGGCACCCCTTGACCGCTTACGGAAATTACTCCGTCACAACCTAAGCCTAACATGGCAAACGTCAAATTGTCGTCACCAGAGATGATTTTAAATCCATCGGGGCGTCCGAGCACTAACTCTGTAATCTGGTCCAAATTGCCACTCGCTTCTTTAATGGCCACAATATTTTCAAATTCTGCAGCTAAACGCAGCGTGGTTGTTGCAGTGATATTCGAGCTTGTTCTTCCAGGAACGTTATAAAGAATAATTGGCAAACTAGACGCTTCACTCAAAGCCTTATAATGCTGGTAAATTCCTTCTTGAGAAGGCTTATTGTAGTAGGGGCTCGCACTTAGCAACGCGCTCACACCGTCAACATTGAAGGCTGACATTTCTTGCGCAACGGCCATGGTGTTATTTCCGCCAATACCAAAAATCACAGGTAAACGATTGGCATTCTTTTCTAGAACGAATTCTAATACTTCATATCGCTCTTCCTTGCTCAGCGTTGGATTTTCCGCAGTAGTTCCATTGACCACGAAATAGTCCACTCCACCTTTAATACAATGTTCAAGTAGTCTTTCTAGGCCGTCGAAATCAATAGAGCCATCGTTGTGAAAGGGTGTTATTAAAGCAACCCCTACTCCTTTCGGTACTCCTCTATCCATGGTTGATTATTTTTAAGTAATTCACCAATGTCTCTAGTTTCTCTTCCAAACTATGGTTTCCAGGCACGGTGAAGTCTGTGTCTTCATAAGTTCCTTGCAAATCTACGCGAAGTGCATACTTCCTAGCATACCAATACCAACCTAAAACATCATCATTGCACAAATTCAATATAAAATGTTTGTTTTCAGTCATCATAGGTAAAGCGATGGCCGGTTCGCCGCGCAAATTAATATCATTAAGGTATAACACGCTGCTGTTCACAGCTTGTTCCTTGCTTCGTTTTTCTTTAATCCAGCGAACGCCTTGAGCTCTGTTAAAATAACGCTTCACTGTGGCCAATTCTTCTTCGGTACGATGAATGACAGTAACCGAAGCATTCGTATCTAAGGGAACATTTGTGCTGGGTTGAGCAGCCTTAATAAGCTGTTTGCGATAATGGTTTTTTAGGAATTTCATAGGCCTAGTAACTCAATAAAACCTTGCTCACTTAAAATTGGCACCCCTAAAGACTCCGCTTTTTTCAATTTCGATGGGCCCATGCCTTCACCTGCAACCACATAATTTGTTTTACCACTAATGGAACCTACATTTTGACCGCCATATCTCTCAATGGTGTCCTTTAATTCATTGCGAGAGAACCGCTCGAACACCCCTGAGACTACAATCTTCGCCCCAGTAATTGGACTTTCAGTAATACTTTTTTCAGTTTGAATCATTTGCATTTGTACACCAGCATCTACGAGTGCATCGAGAACCATCGCATTTTTCTCCAATCTGAAATAGCCGTGAACTTCACGTGCAATGACCTCACCCATAGAGTCAACAGCAGTAATTTCTTCTATCGAGGCCTCTGCTAAGGCAAACATAGAACCGAAGTGTTTGGCTAGCTTTTTCGCCACTGTAGCCCCAACGTGTCTGATTCCTAAGCCAAAAAGTACACGTTCAAAAGGAACTTCCTTACTCTGTAGAATCCCGTCAAGAATATTTTGGACGCTCTTTTCCTTAAATCCTTCCAATTCTATCAACTCATCGAAAGTGAGCGAATAAAGATCTCCGGGGTGTCTAATAAGGCCTTTCTCCACAAAAAGTTGCACTGTTTCACTTCCCATACCAGCAATATCCATTGCTTTTCTACTGATGTAATGTTCGATTCTTCCACTTACCTGGGGCGGACAACTATCAGTATTAGGACAGTAATGCTGAGCTTCTCCTTCCTTCCGAACTAATGAAGTAGCACATTCCGGACACTCTTCGATAAAGACGACTTCGGCAGCATCCTCAGCTCTTTTGTCCAAGTCTACACCTACAACTTTTGGGATAATCTCCCCTCCCTTTTCTACAAAAACGCTATCGCCGAGATAAAGATTTAAAAGCTCAATCTGATCACTATTGTGAAGCGAAGCGCGCTTTACAGTTGTGCCGCCAAGCCAAACAGGCTCCAGGTTTGCCACTGGAGTTATTGCACCAGTTCTTCCAACTTGGTAAGTCACTTCATTTAGGGTCGTACTCACTCGTTCGGCCTTGAATTTATACGCAGTTGCCCATCGTGGAGATTTTGCCGTAAAACCAAGTTCTTGTTGCGCAGCGTAGCTATCCACCTTGATGACAATGCCGTCAATATCGAACGGCAAGTCCTTTCGCGCAGTATCCCAATGGCCAATGAAGTCCATGATTTGATCGATACTTTCGCATTCTTCAATGAATCGATTCTTTTCTAAAGGAACTTTGAAGCCCATACCACCAGCTGCTCGGATAGCACCTGTATGAGAAGGACTTACTACTCCTTCTGGTAAAACGTAATATAGGTAGGCATCCAGCCCTCTTGAGGCTACCTCACTGCTATCCTGTAATTTCAGCGTACCTGAAGCACAATTCCGAGGATTGGCAAACGACGGCAAACCGGCTGCGTTTCTTTTATCATTGAGGCTATTGAATGCTGCATGCGGCATTACGATTTCACCGCGTATCTCAAAATCTGTCGGAAATTCACCGGTCAATTTTAACGGGATGCTTCGAATGGTTCTTACGTTGGCGGTAATATCGTCACCTTGGGTACCGTCTCCTCGAGTGACCGCTTGAACCAGAACGCCATTTTCGTAACGTATACCGATAGCCACACCGTCGTATTTTAATTCACATACAAAGCTAGCATCTGGTGCACTTTTCTGAACTCTCGTGATCCATTCTTGGATCTCTTCAAGAGAATAGGAATTACTCAAAGACAACATGGAATAGCGGTGCTGTATAGTATTAAAGCTTTTGGTAATGCCTCCACCTACTCGAACACTTGGACTATTGGGGTCAGTATATTCTGGATGAGCAGCCTCAAGGGTTTCTAATTCTTTTAAGAGCATATCGAACTCATAATCAGAAATCACTGGAGCATCTTCGATATAGTACCTGCGGTTGTGCTCATGCAGTTCGTTCCGTAGTGCTTCTATCTTTTCGTTAATCCCCATATTGCGCAAAAATCATTCTGTCTTTCCCTTGCAAATCTTGCAATAAGTTAACCTCTTTAAACCCAAAAGAGGCACATAGTTCAATCATTTCTTCACCAAAATTCTCATGAATCTCAAAGGCCACATAAACTGGGTTATCCTTTTTGTTCTTCTTGGCCAATTCAAGCAATCTTCGGTAGAACAGCAGCGCGTCGGAATTAGGTACAAAAAGTGCTCTATCTGGCTCATAGTCAACCACGTTTCTATCCATTGCTTGTGCTTCACTCTCTGGGATATATGGTGGATTTGAAACGAGGAGGTCAAACTCTGGCAATGCTTCTTCAAGTACGTCTAAGACCTTGAAATCAACATTAGCGCCCAGCTTCTCAGCATTGGCCTTTGCCGCATCAATGGTCTGCCGATGAATATCAACACCCGTAATGCTCCAATGTGGCCTTGCCAATTGCAATGAAATAGCAATACAGCCGCTGCCTGTACCTACATCAATAACTTTTAACTCTTTCTGAGAAAATCTTTCAAGAATCCCAGCTACTAACTCTTCCGTCTCTGGTCGTGGTATTAAAGTATGCTCATTAACGACAAATGCTCGATCGAAGAAAAATGCTTCACCGAGCACCAATTGCACTGGAGTCTTTGCTTTTAGCTGAGCTAAATCGGCCTCGAATGAAGGAAACGCGACTTCCTCTTTCTTCCTCATTATCAAATCAATGGGAGACATATCCAATCTTGATCCAAACCAAAGTTTAATCACAGCCGAAGTCTCTCTATCCCCATAAATAGGAACGAGTACATCTTGTGCCTGTAGTTGATAATTAGAGAGTGTGAACATTTGGCTTGAAATTACATCACAGCCTCCTACCTTTGGGCTATGCTCCACAGTAAGTTTCTCACACGTTGCCTACAACTCGCTAACTATGGCAGAGGCACTACATCTCCCAATCCTATGGTAGGTGCAGTCGTGGTTCACAATGGTGTAATCATAGGAGAAGGTTACCATAGAAAGGCTGGAGAGCCTCATGCAGAGGTCATGGCCATTAGAAGTGTCGAAAACCATGATTTACTCAAGCAGAGCATTTTATACTGCTCATTAGAGCCGTGTGCCCATTACGGCAAGACACCACCTTGCTGTGAACTTATCTCTTCTCATGGTATTCCTCATGTGGTTATTGGTACTGGAGATCCTCATAGTAAGGTTGACGGTAAGGGTGTAGCTCATCTTAGAAATCATGGAATCATAGTAGAGTTTGCGCCTTCACCAAAGGTATACAGGCAGCTGAACGAAGTCTTTTGGACCAATATGACTAAGAATAGACCTCATTTCACGTTGAAGTGGGCTGAGAATAATACTGGACATATCGACAAGAATAGAACAGCAGCGGAAAAACCTTTAAGCATAAGTGGTTCGTTAGCCGCATTGCGAACGCATCAATTACGGGCATCCGTGGATGGAATTCTTATTAGTTCAAAAACCGCTTCACTTGATTCTCCTAGCCTCACGACTAGAAAATGGTCTGGTCAAAGCCCTACCCCAATCATTTTGCTTAGTCAAGATTTCCCATTGCAAAGAGAATGGCTCTCTAATTTAAAGGTGAAGCCAGTTTTAATAGGTAAAGTATTGCCGGAAGGATATCCTGGAATCACGTGTGATCCTAGAGATCTTAATCAATGGGTACCCAAGCTGTTAGATTTAGGTCTGAATCACATTTTGGTTGAGGGTGGCGCAAGAATATTACAGTCATTTATCGATTCTGATCTTGCCGATAGCATTCATAAGTACATTTCAAAGGACCAACTTGAAGAAGGAGTTTATGCTCCTGAAGCACCGTTGCTTACTAAAATTGCTCAACTAGGAAATGACCGTTATGAGCGCCGTTGATTTCTTCTTTACAATAGAAGAGCCCGCTTTAGGTGAATTAAAGGAAAAGGGCAGCAAATTCAAAGCCTATCTCTTTCCGGTGAAAGGTGAAGAGAGCTTTAAAAGTCAGCTCAATTTCATCAAGGAACAAGAACCTAATGCGCGTCATCACTGCTGGGCGTTCATTTTAGGCGAAGAGGCTGACTTTCATAAATCCAACGACGACGGTGAACCAAGAAACACCGCTGGAGCTCCTATACTTCGTGCGCTAGTGAGCTCGGGAATGACTAATTTAGCCTGTGTGGTGGTCCGTTATTTCGGAGGTACTAAACTCGGCGTACCAGGTTTAATAGCAGCTTACGGCGGCAGTGCTGAATTGGCCGTTGCTAACGCCACGAAGATCAAACAGATCATTTCTGAGGAGCTCATCTTGAACACAAGCTACGAGCACATGGCCTTGGTAGAGAGAATGATCAAAATCTACGGCGCAGATGTTGTAGCTAGAGAACAACGAGAAAGAGTAACTTACACCCTAACTATTCGTCGGTCATTGTTCGGCGAGGCAATGGATTATGTCAAGAAGAATCATCACATTACTGTTCACACTAATAGGTAGCCTAACTTTTGGGCAAAATGTTGAGGGATTGGAGCACGAGTATTTTACCACGCGTAATAGCCCGCATGCGCAATACCAACGATTTACTTATCGCTACCAAAACATCCCAATTCTCGAGCATCAGTACTTGGAAATTCGGTCGCTAGATGGCAACATGATTAAAAGGAAATCATCATTAAGTCAAGAAGCCCGTGCCGCTCTTAACCCGTCTCTAGAAGGTCCATATCTCTTGTGGAGGTCCAACAACTGGCTGTCAGTTAGACCTGATACGATTAACGACGGAGTTGAACATTCTGTATCATTCTATAATTCTGAAAATGAATTGATTGAAAAACTAGACTTAAACCTGCATTTTAACGATACGACTGTGCAGGTTCGTGTTTTCAACCCAGATCCATTGACACCCAACAACTTAAGTTATGGCGGTATTTATACTGACATGAATGATGGCAATGCAGGGATTCTTGACAGTTTGACTGTACTCGACTCTGTGACCGTAGATGTTGTAAATGATACTGTTCGTTTGAAAAACGATTACATACATGTGATTGACTTCGATGCACCGTATATCAGCATCAGTACTGACCCTAACAATTGGGTTTCAGGAAGAGCCAACGATGAATTTGAACAAGTGATGGTAACCTACCACATTACCAAACAAAACGAATACCTGAAGTCATTGGGCTACGGAAACATTCTCAATTATGCCATACATGTAGATCCTCAAGCATTAAATGGACAGGACAACTCAATGTTTAACTGGGGTACTAACCCTCCCCGCCTATTTTTTGGAGAAGGCGGAGTAGACGATGCGGAAGATGCAGATGTAATCATCCATGAACTTGGACACGCAATTAGTCACGGTGCTGCTCCAGCCTCGACGAATGGTGACGAAAGACGAACTTTTGATGAAGCATTAGGCGACTATTTTGCGGAGCGCTACGGTAGAATAAGCGGCGTTCAAAGTACGCGCATATTCGATTGGGACGGTAATAACACCTTTTGGAACGGACGAAGTGCTGTTTATGACGGTCAAAAGGATTACAATACAATTAGTTCATTTTGGAATATCTACCAGCACACTGATATTATGGTAGGTGCAATGCTAGAGTTTAGCGCAGCTACCTCAGTGAATGACTCACTCGCGGATAAAATAGTTTTAGAAAGCTTGTATCAACTCATGTCCTTTCAAAGTTTACGCGACATCGCAGAAAATATACTATCCGCTGACTCCATAGTGAATAATGGAAACTACTCTCAAGCCATTTACACAGCATTTGGAGCTCCTAAAAATATATTAAGTGGGATATCTATTGGAGAGGAGATTAAAAGCGAGAAAACACCTTATTTGAGTTATGAAGGTGCTTTCAAAGTTATTTTTCCTGCTCACGAAACTTTTTCGTATCAGATATATAGTTTAAACAGTCAACTGATATCATCGGGAACAGCGTCAAATGAATTACATCTGAAGGATATTCCAAGTGTAATTCATGTCACTAGCTCAACGGGGATTACGACCGTTCTGAAGAAGCCTTAGATAAGAGTTCTTTAAAGTCTTCAGGACACTGTTTCGTCTTGAAGGTTTTAGTATCGACAAATACTAATACTACTTTACCCGTAACCAGAGTTTTACCCTCTTTATTTTTGAGCACGTGGTAAAATGATATCTTTCTGGAAGGGACTTCTCGAATAGAGGTTTCAAGTACAAGCTTCTCATCGTATTTCGCACCGGCTTTAAAGTCCATATCGAGATGGACTACTGGAAGCATTGTACCTGACTTTTCCATTTCTGCATAGCTCATACCCAAATCGCGCAATAATTCAACGCGACCAACCTCAAAATAGGTAGCATAATTGCCGTAGTAGACCACACCCATTTGATCGGTCTCAGAATATCTAGGACGAAACTCAAAAATTCCTTTCAAATTTATTTTTTCCATGAGGTAAATCTAAGATTTTTGAAAGTTGATTTTTGGGAGTGAATCTTCTGCAAGCCTCGAATTTTCAACACATTGAGCCCATAGTGGTATTTTATACTGGAAAAATTTGTCGGTTTTATTTATACATTGATTATCAAGCAGTTACAAATCCCTTAAGAAAAACTTTTTATTAACACAACCCTAAAAAAATTTTGTTGAAAGAGAATTTATCAACAGATTTGTAATGCAAGCCAAAGAGGAAAATTTTCCTCTACGCCGACCCCTTATTTTTAAGACACACACGAACATGGTCTCGAGACTTGAACAACCTCGAGACAGGACCTTTTTTGAGCCATGAGTAAAACAGTTGGGACTATTTGGAATGAAGCTTTAGAATTTATCAAGGATAACGTGGATGACCAGTGCTATGACACCTGGTTTTCGCCTATCAAACCGATTAAAATTCAAGGTATTGTTCTAACGGTCCAAGTTCCTTCCAAATTCTTCTACGAGTACCTTGAGGAAAACTATATTTCTTTACTCAAAGCAGCTATTACTAAAGGTCTAGGTGAAGGTGCTAAGCTTGTATATAGTATAGTCATGGAGAACTCTTATGACAACAGTACGCCACCAACAATGAAACTCCCTAGTTCAGGACGTCGTAAGCACAAGCCTCAGAGTGTCAACATGCCTGTGGCTATTACCAATGAAAAGAGTATCAAAAATCCTTTTGTGATCCCTGGATTGCAAAAGTTGAATATTGATAGTCAATTGAATCCTAACTACACTTTCGATAATTTTATCGAGGGTGATTGTAATAGATTGGCAAGATCAGCGGGTTTAGCAGTTGGAAAGAATCCTGGAGGAACTTCATTCAATCCATTAATGCTTTATGGAGGTGTTGGACTTGGTAAAACACACTTAGCACATTCTATCGGTGTAGAAATCAAAGACAACTACCCTGAAAAGACCGTATTGTATGTAAGTGCTGAGAAATTCACGCAACAATTCATCGATAGCATTCGCAATAACTCAAAAAACGACTTCGTACACTTCTATCAAATGATTGATGTTTTGATTATTGATGATGTGCAGAGTTTCTCAGGAAAAGAGAAGACCCAAGATGTATTCTTTGAAATCTTTAACCACCTACATCAAAACGGAAAGCAAATTATCCTGACCTCGGATAGAGCTCCTGTGGAACTTCAAGGGATGGAACAGCGCCTGTTAAGTCGCTTCAAGTGGGGATTAAGCGCTGATTTACAAAAACCAGGACTTGAGACCCGAGTAGCCATCTTGGGTAAAAAATTGTACAACGACGGTATTGAGGTAGAGCAAGACATTGTTGAGTTTATCGCCTACTCTATCAATTCTAATGTACGTGAACTCGAAGGTGCTCTTATTAGCATTCTAGCGCAAAGCTCGTTGAATAAGAAGCAAATCACCATGGAATTGGTAAAGTCAATGGTTGATAAGTTCGTAAAGAGCACGACACGTGAAATTTCGATTGATTTTATCCAAAAAGTTGTTTGCGATTACTTCGATATGCCATTAGAGTTACTCAAATCGAAGACTCGTAAGAGAGAGATTGTACAAGCCCGTCAATTGAGCATGTATTTCTCAAAACAATTGACCAAAAACAGCCTTGCTTCTATTGGTCAGCAGTGTGGGAATAAAGACCACGCTACAGTACTGCACGCCTGCCGTACAGTGAACAATTTGAAAGAAACAGATAAGCGATTTAAGACTTACGTGGATGATCTACAAAAGAGATTAACACTCGCTTAATTTTATATTACGAATGCATAAAAGAGTCAGTATCTTCGGGTACTGACTTTTTTTTATGAATATACTTATGGTATGCTTGGGAAACATTTGCCGTTCTCCCCTTGCACATGGAATTTTAGAATCAAAAGCACCAAAGGGCTGGCATATTGACAGTGCGGGTACGTCCGGTTGGCACGAAGGTGAGCGACCTGATACACGATCTATTATAACGGCAAAAGGTCGCGGATTGAATATAGACAACCAGCGGTCTCGACCATTTTTAGCCGAAGATTTCGAACTGTTCGATGTAATTTTCGCGATGGACAGCTCCAACTACACGAACATTACTCGACTTGCTCCGGATGAAGTATCAAAAGAAAAAGTGCGCTTAATTATGAATGAAGCTCATCCCGGAGAAAACAGGCAAGTACCTGATCCATATACAGGTGGACAGCGTGGTTTCGAAGATGTATATGATATGCTTGAGTTAGCCATAGATAAATTCTTAGAAAAATACTCATGAAAGGAACTATCTACCTTATTCCTAATAGCTTAGGAGAAGATAACTTCTCTGAAATACTTCCTGCAGATGTAGTGAACATCATTAATTCACTAGAGTATTTTATTGTGGAAAATGAGAAAACAGCTCGAGCCTTTATCAAGCGTCTACTTCCGGAAAAAGTACAGCGAGATATCAATATGGAAATTCTTGACAAGCACACCGATCCATTGGACTTGCCTGGTTTTTTAAAACCAGTAGAAAGCGGTGAAAATGTTGGAATTATTTCAGAGGCTGGAGTCCCTTGTGTTGCAGATCCTGGAGCAGAGATAGTCAGTATTGCTCATCGCAAAGGACTTTCTGTTAAACCCTTAGTCGGGCCTTCCTCTATTCTACTCGCTCTTATGAGCAGCGGATTTAACGGACAACAATTCACCTTTCGTGGATACCTTCCCTTCGATCAAGGGATTCGCAAGCGGGTATTTCAAGCGATGACAAAGGATTTAAAGGATGGAATTACTCAAATCTTTATGGAGACCCCCTACCGTAATAATAAGCTTGTGGAAGAGCTCTTAAAAGTCCTTCATCCCGAGACAAAGTTGTGCATTGCATGCGATATCACGCTGCAAAATGAGTACATTCAAACTAAGACTATTGCCGATTGGGCAAAGAATTTGCCTGATTTACACAAACGACCAACCATTTTTCTCCTCGACTAAATGACCGATTGGAACCCAGAAGATAAAGCACTCATTGACAATGCGTTCAAAGATTTATTGAACAGCATAGAATACAAGACGGACAAGGACGATGTCGATTTGATAAAGCGTGCTTTTCGACTTGCCAATGATGCTCACAATGGGATTCGAAGAAAAACAGGAGAACCCTATATCACACATCCTATTGAAGTTGCACAAATTGTTGCCACAGAAATAGGTCTTGGCCCTACGAGCATTGCCACTGCGTTGATGCATGATGTTGTTGAAGACAGCGATTATACGCTAGACGACATTGAAAGTATGTTTGGAAAGAACATTTCCAAACTCATCGATGGTTTGACAAAGATCAGTGGCGTTACGACTGTTGACAATAATATGCAACTTGAAAATTACCGGAAAATGCTTCTCACAATCAGTGATGATATCCGTGTAATACTTATAAAGATTGCTGATCGTATGCACAACATGCGCACTATGCATGGAATGCCTTCGCATAAGCAACTTACCAAGGCTTCTGAAACCCTATATATTTACGCTCCACTAGCACATCGATTGGGTTTATACCGCATTAAGACTGAACTCGAAGATCAAAGTCTAAAGTACACTGAGCCAGAAGTCTATACGGAGATTTATGATCAGATGGAAGCTCTAGAAAAAGCGGATTTCACATACTTAAACAAATTTGTTGCGACAGTAGAGAAAGAGCTTAATGCGGCAGGGTTATCCTTTAAAATTAAGAAACGGACAAAGAGCATATATTCCATTCGTCGTAAGATGAAAAACCAAGGTGTACGCTTTGATGAAGTCTATGATAAGTATGCTATCCGTATTATTCTGAATACTTCATTGGAGCAAGAAAAAGCGGATTGTTGGAAAGCATACTCGCTTGTCACCGAAAACTACAGTCCTAATCCACTTCGCTTACGGGATTGGATTTCCTCTCCGAAAAGCAATGGTTACGAGAGTCTCCATACTACAGTAATGGGACCAGACGGTAGATGGGTCGAAGTTCAAATACGAACTGCCAGAATGGATGATGTTGCCGAAAACGGCTTCGCAGCGCATTGGAAATATAAAGAAGATAGCTCTGGATCGAATTCATTGGATTCCTGGTTGATGCGGATTAAGGAGTTTTTAGATGACCCAGATAACGATAATGAAGATTTCATCGAAAGTTTTCAGATGAATCTTTTTGCTTCGGAGATTTTCGTTTTTACCCCAAAAGGAGAAATGCGTACGCTTCCGAAAGGAGCTACTGCGCTTGATTTTGCTTTTGATATACATAGCGATGTTGGAGCGCGCTGCCTAGGGACTAAGGTCAATGGAAAATTGGTTCCACTTTCTACCCCTCTTAAATCAGGTGATCAGGTTGAAATCTTGACTTCCATGAAGCAAGAGCCAAAGGAAGATTGGCTGAGTTTTGTTAAAACAGGAAAGGCGAAGCAACGCATTAAAAGATCGCTGAAAAAGGAAAAACAAATAATCTCCGGCCAAGGTTATATGATGCTTGAGCGCAAATTGCGCGTGCTAAAGCTAAAAGCGACTTCAAGTAATATTCAAAAGCTGGTCAATTATTACGGTTTAAAGAACCCTGAAGAATTGTACTACAAAGTTGGGCTTGGTGTTATAGACAACAAGAAGCTTCGTCAGTATGCAAGAGAGACTTCGGGCCTTGTGAACTATTTCCGTTCAAGAATCGTCAAGAGTTCTTACGCCAAAGCAAAGCTTACGAATAAAGGACAAAAGTCAAAAGATTCTGGCGCAGAACATGTTGAACTTGTCTTCGGAAATGACGAACAACAACTTGACTATTCTCTGGCCAAATGCTGCTCCCCCTTGCCTGGCGAACGTGTATTTGGCTTTATTACAACCGCAGAAGGCATCAAGGTGCATAGACACGATTGTCCTAACGCTGTAATGCTCCAAGGACGATTCGCAAATAGGGTCATGAAAGCAAACTGGATTGCCACCGAACGAGCCAAGGTGACCGTGAATATTGAAATTATGGGGGCGGACAGAATGGGTATCGTAAATGATGTCACTAAAATCGTTTCTGGGGACTTAAATATCAATATTAAAGCCATTTCCTTCTCTGTCGATGATGGGTTATTCACAGGTCAATTAACCATTGAAGTCGCTGATAAAGTGGGATTGACCGACACTATTAACAATATCAAGTCTCTAGAGGGAATTAGCGCCGTAAATAGGGTGGGTAAATTCAATTAGTAGAAGTATTTTAGCGCTTTAGTTCTCACATGAGCCATTTAGACGCACAGGAACAAGTAAAAAAGGTGTTTAGCACTTTTCTGGAGGAAAACAAGCAACGTAAAACTCCCGAACGCTTCGCCATACTTAAAGAGGTCTACGAGAGTAATGATCACTTTGATGTTGAGACCCTGTATCTAAACATGAAATCTAAGAACTACCGAGTATCGAGAGCAACACTCTACAACACCATTGAATTACTGCTTACTTGTGGATTGATTCGAAGACACCAGTTTGGTCAAAACCAAAGCTTCTATGAGAAATCATATTTCAACAAGCAGCACGATCATGTTATTTTAGACTCAGGTGAAGTATATGAGTTCTGCGATCCTAGAATTGAAAACATTAAAAAAACGATAGAGGAAGTCTTCAACGTAGATGTAAGCAGCCACAGCTTATACTTCTATGCAAAGAAGAAGGAATTCTAATTACTGAAGCCATGGCAGTAGATGTACTACTAGGTCTCCAATGGGGAGATGAAGGAAAAGGAAAGATTGTTGACGTACTTACGCGTAGGTATGACATAATTGCACGCTTTCAAGGGGGTCCGAACGCAGGTCACACGCTTGAATTTGAAGGCAAGAAACACGTATTGCACACCATTCCTTCCGGAGTATTCCATGAAAAGGTTTGTAATGTTGTTGGAAACGGCGTGGTGATTGATCCAGTAATCTTTAAGGGCGAATTGGACAAACTCATCGCACAAGAACCTGATGTGTTGTCTCGTTTAAAAATCTCTCGAAAGGCACACCTAATCTTGCCATCGCACCGCCTTCTTGATGCAGCAAGCGAAGCCGCAAAAGGGAAGAAAAAGATAGGTTCAACGCTAAAGGGAATTGGTCCGACTTATATGGACAAAACCGGTAGAAACGGCCTTCGTGTTGGTGATATTCAATTGGATAACTTCCAAGAACTTTACAATAATCTCGTTACCAAGCACAAGCAATTGCTCAGTGGATATCCTGATTTTACTTATGATTTAAGTGAACTGGAGCCGACATGGTTTGAAGCTATTGAGTACCTGAGAACGCTCGATATCATTGATAGCGAACCGTATGTACACCAAGCGATTAAGGATGGAAGAACTATTTTGGCTGAAGGTGCTCAGGGCACCTTGCTGGATATCGATTTCGGGACTTATCCGTTTGTAACCTCTTCGAATACAACTTGTGCCGGCGCTTGTACAGGCCTCGGTGTTGCGCCGAACCGCATAAAGAACGTATACGGCATTTTCAAAGCGTACTGTACTCGTGTGGGTTCAGGCCCCTTCCCTACGGAATTGTTTGATGAAACTGGGGAGACCATTCAAGCACAAGGCCACGAATTTGGAGCCACTACAGGTCGTCCAAGAAGATGTGGCTGGTTAGATTTACCTGCACTTAAATACGCTATCGACGTAAATGGCGTTACAGAACTAATGATGATGAAAGCTGATGTTCTTAGTGGTATCGGAAACTTAAAAGTTTGTACCGCCTACCGTTATAAAGGTGAGGTAATTGAACACCTTCCTTACAAGCTGGAGGAGGACTTGATTGAGCCAATTTTCACTGAAGTTCCAGGTTGGAATGAAGATCTCACGAAGATGACCTCGGAAGATGAATTCCCTGAGAGCTTTAAATCGTACATCGATTATATCGAAAAAGAAGTAGGTGTGCCGATATCTTTAATCAGCGTAGGCCCTGACCGAGCGCAAACTATTATGAGAAAATAATGATGAGGGCCTTTCTTTTTGGATGGGCCCTTCTTTTTGTCTGTACCTCTGCAAAGGCACAGACCAAGATTCGTATTCTCAGCTCTGACATTACCGATATCGTTAAGCAGAAAGACGGCTCACGTATATATTATTTAAGAGGAAATGTAGGCCTTCAACAAGATGTGGCGGTGATGACTTGTGATTCCGCCGTATTGATACAACCGCAAAACGAATTCAAGGCATTTAAAAATGTCCGAATCGTTCAATCGGATACCACTGTTATTAAGGGTAATCGCTTAGACTACAACGGCGAGAGTCGAACATTTACTATCAGCCAGAAAGTTCAGTTGACTACCCCATCTTCTCAGTTAAATACCAAACAACTCTTCTACGATCGTAAAAGTGCTACCGCATATTACACTGTTCGCAGTACCCTGTTGAGGAAATCGTTGGAGTTAACAGCAGACAGAGGTTCTTATAATACAGATTACGAAACGGTATGGTTAAGAGGCAACGTCGAAGCCATAGATTCAACGTATTCACTATATACTGATACGCTCTTGTACTTTCCTAATACCAATAGGTATGAATTTGCAGGGCCTTCTACCCTCCTTAGAGACAGCACCACTATTCTTTGCAGCATCGGCGAATATCTTGCAGAAAGTGCACAGCTCAATCTAGGCCAAGGCGCGAGCATCAGTGCTCCAGGTAATTTTATCGAATCTGATTCGATTAGTTATAATCTCAAATCCGAAGCTGGACGACTTTTTGGTAATGCCCTAGTAGCTGATACTGCTCAAGGTCTTGTTCTTGAATCTGAATTTATCGACTATACCAAGGAACCCAACTTTGTCGACGCTCATTTCCCCGTGTATTACCGCCAGAGGATGGATAAAGACACATTATATGCAAAAGGCGACACTTTGCATATACGAACAGACTCCATGGGATATAGAAAGGTAGACCTACAGCATAATACTTCGTTTTACAGCACCGATTTTCAAGGAAAAAGTGAATTCTTCAACTATACCGAAACTAACGAGGAGCTAATGTTGTATCCTAGTCCTCATATGTGGAGTGAAAACAGTCAGTTTACCTGTGATTCCGCAGTATTATCACTTCTCGATGAAGCCTTAGATAGCTTATTCCTGATGGGTAATACTGCTATTGTTAGTCTCACTGATGACTCTATTCACTTCGATCAAGCTGTAGGAAAAGAATTGGAAGGGAAATTCATGGATAACGCGATTCACTCCCTTGAACTGCGCGGGAACGCCCAAAACATCACCCATAGTATTAATGACGATCAGGTAGTTGAGGGTGTGAACAAAACTGCGTGTGCGTATATCTCGATAACATTCGAGGATGGTAACGTAAGAAAGATAAATGCGAATAAGGGTGTTGAAGCCTCTTATGCTCCTTGGGATAGTGCTGGCGAAGAAATGAAAAGTTTACCGGGATGTACGCCACTATTTGAGCAGCGTACTTCAAAAATTCAAACCAGGCCTACCCTTCGATGATTTTGGCAATGTTCGGCTTGAAGTAATTCGGTCCTTTTAAAACTTTACCGTCCTCTCTGTAAATAGGCTTGCCATCTTCACCAAGCTTGCTCATATTACTGCGTTGTATTTCTTCAAAGACCTCCTCTATTTTGTGTTGCATTCCGTGACTCAGAATAGTTCCACAAAGAATGTACATCATATCGCCTAGCGCATCTGCAACTTCTACCAAATCGCCGTTTTTCGCAGCCTCTAGGTATTCTTCATTCTCCTCAGCCATGAGCTTAAAGCGTAAATCAATTAAGTCATTGCTAATAGTCGCTTTTGGCGCGTATTCATTCGGAATTCCAAACGTATCATGAAATTTTTCGACGTGGTTTAATTGCTTTTTCATTTGCTCTATTTTATGCTTCAAAGAAAGTAAATTTGACGCTATGGAGAACATCACAACAGGACATTGGATTTTTGCTGGCATATTCGCCTTAGCGTTTTTGACCTTTCTATTTATTAGTTACCGCAAAGATTTAGCGATGCACAAGATTCACTACCGCAGTGGAGGTATACAAGTCGCTCTATTAATCGTCATTACACTGTTCGTTCTCTTTGTATTCAAGCGCCTTTTCTAGGTGGATAATGGCTTATATTTGTGGTGAGTTTAACCTAGCTCTACCCAAATACTATGACAGATAAGCAGAAGGAAATCAGTTACCTCGATTTCAAGAAAGAGATTCATCAAGATTATTTTACCGCCGTTCTATCTCGTGAATGCTCATTAATGGGCCGAAGAGAGGTTCTTACAGGCAAAGCGAAATTTGGAATTTTCGGTGCCGGTAAAGAATTGGCTCAAATTGCATGGGCTAAAGCTTTTAAAAAAGGCGATTTCCGCAGCGGTTATTACCGTGATCAAACGTTCATGATGGCCTTGGGCGAGTTAGATTCCGTTGGATTCTTCAATTCATTATATGCTGTAACCGATGTAGATCACGAACCGATGGCAGGTGGTCGTCAAATGAATGGACACTTTGCTACACGCAGTTTAGATAAAGATGGTAACTGGGTTGATCTGACCAATCAATACAACAGCTCTTCTGATATCAGTCCTACGGCTGGACAAATGCCGCGTTTACTTGGATTGGCGCAGGCTTCAAAGGTTTTCAAGGAAGTGAAATTTGAAGGTTCTGAGAAGTTCAGTAAGGATGGAAACGAGGTTGCATGGGGAACCATTGGAAATGCATCTACCTCTGAAGGATTGTTCTTTGAAACTATCAATGCCGCGGGTGTACTTCAGGTACCCATGGTTATTTCAGTTTGGGATGATGAATATGGTATTTCAGTTGGTGCTGAATACCAAACGACCAAAGAAGACATATCTGAAATTCTAAAAGGATTTCAACGCGACGAAAAAGGCAACGGCTACGACATCTTTGTTGTTGAAGCTTGGGACTACCCTGCTCTAATCAATACATTCACCAAAGCTGGTCAAGTAGCTCGAGAGGAGCATGTCCCTGTGATGATACATGTGAAAGGCATGACGCAGCCACAAGGCCACAGTACCAGCGGTTCGCACGAGCGTTACAAGAGTAAGGAGCGCCTTCAATGGGAGAAAGACCACGATTGTATCCTCAAGTTCGGTCAGTGGATGATTGAGCAAGGAATTGCTACCCAAGAAGAATTGGACCAGCTTGTAAAAGATGCTAAAAAGTCCGCTCGCGAAGGCAAGAAAGCAGCTTGGACCATTTACCAAGAAGTGCCAAAGCGTTTGCGCAGCGAGGTACTGCCTATCTTAAAGGCCATGCAACAGCAAGGTGAAAAGGGCATCTTTATCACCAATACTATCAAGGAATTAGAAGCTGTTGAGGACGTAGAAGTCGCACATAGCTTCAAAGCAGCTCGTAAAGCCTTACGTACTGTTCGTGGCGATAACCGGGTAGATACTTCCGCGTTAAAAAATTGGCTTGCCTCTAGCAAAGCTGATCAACAGCGCCGTTACAGCTCTCACTTGTATAGCGAAAATCCTACCAACGATTTACTTTCCTCTACCCCAGCGCAATACGAAGATGCACAAGAAGTGGATGCTCGTATTGTCATCAGAGATAATTTCGACAAGCTATTTGATATGTATCCCCAAACTATGGTGTTTGGAGAGGATAGTGGAAAGATTGGTGATGTAAACCAAGGTCTAGAAGGTATGCAAGCGAAATACGGTGAAACGCGTGTTGCAGATGCCGGTATTCGTGAAGCAACGATCATGGGACAGGGTATTGGTTTAGCGATGCGTGGCCTTCGCCCGATTGCGGAAATTCAATATTTAGATTACTTACTCTATGCGCTACAAATCATGTCTGATGATTTGGCGACGGTACACTACAGAACTGTTGGTGGTCAAAAAGCACCAACTATTGTACGTACGCGCGGACACCGCTTAGAAGGAATATGGCACTCTGGCTCCCCTATGGGAACTATTATCAATAGTATAAAAGGGATGTACGTCCTTGTTCCGCGTAACATGACGAAAGCAGCCGGATTCTACAACAAATTACTCCAGTTGGACAACCCTGCCCTAGTTATCGAATGTCTAAACGGTTACCGTCGTAAGGAAATGCTCCCAAGCAATTTGGGCGAATTCACCACACCAATTGGTGAAGTAGAAGTAATGAATGAAGGTGTAGACATTACCATGCTTACCTATGGTTCCAACTGTGTCATTGCAGAAGCAGCAGTTGCAGAGCTTGCTGAGCTGGGCGTAAGTGTTGAGCTCATAGATGCACAGAGCCTTATTCCGTTTGACACCAAGCACGATATAGTGGAATCCCTAAAGAAGACCAACACGTTGGTTATTGTGGATGAAGATGTTCGTGGAGGTGCAAGCGCATTCTTACTGCAGCAAATCCTTGAAGATCAGGGCGGATATCAATATTTAGATGCTGCGCCGAAAACAGTAAGTTCTAAAGATCACAGACCGGCCTTTGCTTCCGACGGCGATTATTTCTCTAAGCCTTCGCTAGACGATATGGTTGAAGAAATCTATGCCATGATGAATGAAAAGGATCCGATCAAGTTTCCGGCCCTATAATGAAAGAACCGCGTCTATTTCCAAACACGGTTGCAGGCGTCCTTGAGGCACTTGAAATGAGCTTTGGAAAGGGCATTTATGCAGATCGAGTAGTCGAAAGATTACTCAAGCAAAACAAAAAATGGGGCTCGCGAGATCGTAGTTTCGTCGCAGAGCATACCTATGAAATGGTGCGTTGGTGGGGCCTGTTATGGGCACTTTACCAGCGTGAATCTTCCACCAAACGAAAGGACTTGCAAAAGCTCTTCGGCATCTACTGGCAATGGAGAGGTTATACCCTCCCCGATTGGCCAAAGTTTGATGCGGTGCGAGATTTTCCGGTAAAAGAGCGCCTGGCACAATTAGATCGAATTCAAGATAAGGAGAGCTATGCTCATTGGTTCAATGAGCTTGCATCTAACCAATTGGGTGATAAATGGCCCGAGATTGCTCGCAACATGAACGTTCCCAATACGGTTAATATTCGTGTGAATACGCTCAAGGCTTCGACTGAAGAGGTTTTAGAAGAATTGGAGGCTCATAACATTGAAGTGCATACGCATCCTGTGTTTGAAAATGCGTTTTATCTGGAAGGACGTCCTAGATTAAACAATATACCTGGATTTCAGAATGGAAATTTTGAAGTTCAAGATGCCGGTTCTCAGCAAATAGGATATTTCTTGAACCCTTCCCCGGGTAGTACTACCATTGATGCCTGTGCAGGTGCAGGTGGTAAGACGCTGCTGCTCGGTGCGTTGATGCAGAATCAGGGTCAACTTATCGCTATGGATGTCGAAGGTCGGAAACTAGGCGAACTCAAGAAAAGAACGCAACGGAGCGGTTTAGATATTGTGGAGACTAGAGCTTGGGAAGAACCGAAAATTTTAGAAAAGCTTACTGAAAAAGCCGACTACCTCTTATTGGATGTCCCATGTTCAGGAACAGGAGTCATCAAGCGAGAACCAGATACAAAATGGAAATTGCAGCCTGAGCATTTGGAGCGACTTGAGGGTGTTCAAGCCGATATACTTCAACGTTATCCAAGAATGCTCAAATCAGGTGGTACGCTCGTTTATGCGACCTGTAGTATTTTACCGATGGAAAATGGTCGTCAGGTACGACTGTTTTTGGAAAATAACGATGATTTTGAATTGGTCGAGGAACGTACTGTTGACCCTGGAGCCCATAATGACGGCTTCTACATGGCAAAAATGAAGAAGAAATGAGGACGACAGAACAGGATAGCTTGCATTCTAACTTAGATCAGAAGAGTGTCGCAGACCTAGTAAAAGGTATTAACGCCGAAGATCAGAAGGTGGCTCTTGCCGTAAATGAGCAAATACCCTCCATTTCTGCATTCATTGAGGCTTTAGTGCCTCGTATGGAGCAAGGTGGACGCTTGTTCTACATTGGTGCAGGAACTTCGGGTCGACTTGGAATTCTAGATGCCAGCGAATGCCCTCCCACTTTTGGCGTTAGTCATGATATGGTCATTGGCCTAATAGCCGGTGGTGATAGTGCCATTCGCAAGGCTGTTGAAAATGCTGAAGACAGCACCACTGGTGCCTGGGAAGATTTAAGGCAATACAATATCCAACCTATAGACACCGTCGTTGGTATTGCCGCTAGTGGAACTACACCTTATGTTATTGGAGGGATAGAAGCTGCAAATAAGCATGGTTTACTTACTGGTTGTATTACATGCAACGAAGGGAGTCCCGCAGGAAAGGTGGCTCAGCACGAGATTGCCGTAGTGGTCGGTCCTGAATTCCTTACAGGCTCTACACGAATGAAATCAGGTACTGCACAGAAGATGGTGTTGAATATGATTACGACGGCTACCATGATCAAACTAGGGCGTGTGAAAGGCAACAAAATGGTGGACATGCAACTTTCTAACGATAAGTTGGTAGATCGTGGTACTCGAATGGTTGCTGAAGAACTTGATATCGAAAATGAATTGGCCCAGGAATTACTATTAAAACACGGTAGTGTAAGAGCTGCTGTAGATTCTTATAACAATGAACGGAAATAAAAGCAATCAAGATCTCATCGTCGCTGGCCTCTTTCGATTGGCTTGGTCCTTCCCTTTTATATTCGTTGGACCGTCGCTTTATATCGGTAAAGGAACGAGTGGTGCATGGTATTGGACTGCTTTGTCCATTGCCATCATGCTCGTAGCTGTATTTCTTGCTGTGAGTGGCCTACGCAAGGTAATGAGTGGCTTCTTCGACGGTAAGTAATTAGATCTTGAAGACCTGAGTGACCTGAATCTTTGAACCTCGGGTGATTTTCAAGAAATATGTACCCGCAGCGATGTACTCACCGGGCACCCATCGAAATTGGTAGCGACGTCCTGTAATTATCTCACTCGCCACGATACGTCCATACATATCTCTTAATTCTAGCGAAATGTCTGTCGTATTGTCGTCCGGCAAGAAGAAGATTAGATGGTCTGGAAATGGGTTTGGATACACAGAAATCTCATTTCCTGGGTTTGAGCTCAAATAGAACCGAGCAAACTTCATATTTGGGATGCCGTATCCAATGCGCTCGTTCTTAGTGTAATAGTGCGAACTACTCACCTCCAAGGCTTTAATAACATCCTGCGCAGTAGCGCTGGGTGATGACTCCCATAGACAGGCAGCAGCTCCTGCAATAATTGGTGAACTAAAACTGGTTCCATTAGCTGGAGTAATGGTCCCATCAGGTCGATACACATAGGCACCTTCTCCCCTTGCACATACATTGGGTTTAATACGGCCATCGGTCGTATATCCGCGTGAACTAAAACCGCTGACGATTCCGAATTGGTTTACGGATCCTACGGTGAGAACGCTATCTGCATCTGCGGGCATAGTGAGTTTATTCCATGCTCCTCCTCCGGCATTACCGGCACTTGTAACTACGAGCATTCCAGTCCTCGCTGCAGCTACTGCACCCAATGAGATGATACTCGTACGTCCGTCGAGGTCATCAACCGTATAATTATCATCAGGATCGTCAAATTCGCTATATCCCAGAGAGCTATTGATGATATCCGCACCTATGGAATCTGCATATTCTGCCCCCGCAATCCAATTGTACATCTCCTCTGGCGTTTCACTGAGCTCCTTTTCTGTCTTCACCAGTACATATTTGGCAAATGGTGCCGTTCCAACAAAAACACCGTTTTTATCCGCAGCCATGGTACTTAGCACGGAGAAACCGTGCGAAGAACCTTGATACACATTGGTCCCGCCTTCCACGAAGTTCCGTGTAGAAATGATCTGACCATAATCATTGAATTCAACTGTATTTGCGCCTACAAATCCGGCATCTAACACAGCAATGACCATATCCGCACCTATATATCCAACATTATGTAAACCTTCAACTAGTGTAATTTGATGGGCTTGGTCGGCGGCTATACCGTGATCATAAACCGGATTGATTGAAGTCGTTGTGAACGTGTGTCCGCTTACGGGTACGATGTCTTTTACAAAACCTAGTTCCGATAACGCAACCACCTCTTCAGCCGTAGCCTCTACGTAAACACTATTAAGCCATTTTGAATGCCGACCTTGATAAGAAACGATGTCTCCGATAGCCTTTAGTCGATCTGAGGATATGGGTAAATCTGAGCGTTTTACAGCAATATTTTGCTTTTCACGGCGCAGCAATGCTCTCTCAGACAAAAAATCTTCTGGATGCTGGAGCTTTTGAACGTTTTCTTTAGGGCTAAGAAAAACGCTGTAAGAATAGGCTTCCTGAGCTTGTGCTGCGCTCAGAAAAAGCAAATATGCCATCACCATTCTTATGTACTTCATTCTAATGGGCTATGGTTCCACTTCCTATTAATTCATCCTCCAAATACCACGCCGCAAATTGGCCCGGTGTAATGGCTTTTTCTGGTACATCAAACTCCATATATAGCGCTTCCTCCTTCTGGTGTAAGGTAATGTCCACCAAAGGTTGACGGTAACGTATACGTCCTCTATAACGAGCAGTTTGACCTATTTCGAGCCTAAAATCTTCGCGCACCCAGTGCACTTCGTGGTTGTTAATCTTAAGTGCTGTTCTATACAAACCAGGGTGATCGTCGCCTTGTCCCACATAAATGGCATTATACTCGGTATTGACTCCGAGGACAAAGAGTGGCTTTGGACTACCTCCAATGTTCAGTCCCTTGCGTTGGCCAACAGTGTAATAGTGTGCACCATTGTGGCGCCCTCGCTTCTTACCGTGCCTTGGATGAAATTCATACGGAGCTGCGGCCAATTCTAATGTACTTCTCTCGTTATCAAATAACTCTGCATCTGCAGGAATCTCCCACACATTGCCGGATTTAGGCTCTAATTTTTGCTGTAGGAAATCAGGTAAACGTACCTTTCCAATAAAACATAATCCTTGGCTGTCTTTCTTCTCAGCCGTTGCCAGTCCTGCTTCAGCAGCTATCTCGCGAACCTTAGACTTTTTCAAGTGTCCTATTGGAAACATCGCCTTGCTTAACTGCTCTTGATTCAGCTGACACAAAAAGTAACTCTGATCTTTATTCGGATCTAATCCTCCTAATAATCTATGGACTTGTAGTCCGTCTTTTTCGATAGTTTCCTTGCGCACATAATGTCCTGTGGCTACATAATCCGCACCGATGGATATTGCGGTCTTTAAGAACAAATCGAATTTGATTTCACGGTTGCACAGCACATCTGGATTCGGAGTCCTGCCCTTCTCGTATTCGCCAAACATATAATCGACAATACGCTTTTGGTAGGGGCCGCTCATGTCAATAACTTGAAATGGAATACCGAGTTTGTCCGCAACAAGCATCGCATCGTTGCTGTCCTCAACCCACGGGCATTCGTCGTGTATAGTGACACTTTCGTCTACCCAATTCCGCATAAATAAACCTATGACTTTGTAACCCTGCTCCTTGAGCAAGTAAGCCGTTACTGAGGAATCTACTCCTCCGCTTAGACCTACGACTACGGTAGTTTCAGCAATTGATTTACTCATCGTATTTCGTTTCACTTTCAAGTGTGCCGTATCGATATAACTCTTTCAAGACCACCTTGTTCTCTTCGAAATAAAACCAAGTACCGTGCTTTTTCCCATTGTGATAGGGACCTTTCGCTATGAGTTTGCCTTCTTCATCAAAGAACTTGCACTCCCCTTCTAATTGGCCCTCCTCATAGGTGCCTTTAGTACGCATAGTGCCATTGTCCCATTTTCGAATCCAACTGCCGTTTTCCTCGTCACCTACAAAGTCGATACGCTGACTAACCCTGCCGTTTTCCCAATAGGTCAATTGCTTTCCTTCAAGAACCCCCATTTTATAATCTTCACGCTGCGTCAATACACCGCTTCTAGAGTAATAGGTCCAAGTACTGTCTTTCAATTGCGCATTGTAGATCCCCTCAGCTTGAAGGACACCTGATTTATGGTACAGCTTTGCATACCCTATACCCGAAGTACCTCGATAAGTGATTTCAGACATCTTACCTCCTTCTCTTTCAAAATAATAAGTGAATGTTCCTACAGGTATATCGTTCTTAAAAGTACCCGTATATCTAGTTTTTCCACTCTCGTATTTCTTCACCCATTTGCCTTGTTTCTTGCCGGAGGCATCCGTAAAGTTTCCCTGTGCATAAATAGACAGACTGCTAATGGCTATGAGGATTGTAAGAATCTTTTTCATATTGCAAATTTAGGCACTTACCACAAGTGAACAGGCAAGGATTGAATTAGTTCCACACCAAAATATACGGGACTGTAGGTGCCTCCTGGGAAGTATTTTTGTCTGAGGTTCATTTTGAGATTTGATAGGGGGCCAATTTTACTTTCCACCTGTACTCCAGGTGCAATCATTAGGCCAGAACCCACCTCTATTCCACCACCACCAGCTATTCCAGATGTCAGGTCAACACCGTATCTAAACGTCTCGTCTTTTTTCATAAACGCTGCACTAAACAACCCCTCTGCATAAGCACCGTAACCACCACTGGCTGCCCAGAACGTATGACCATAGGCATCCAACGAATAATTCTCATTACTCCATACCTCAATGCCTAGTCCCATAGCTATACCTGACATAGGATTATAAGGATTGCCGTTTCGATCTATGCCGGGAGAACGCTGTTGTCCCACTCCAGCCAACACTTTTAAGGCTGCCTCACGTGAATCCTCAACACTGTACTTACCTCCTCGATAATGAAAACCTAAGGAGCTTTTGAAATCCAGATGTCGGCTGTACGAAACAAACGGAATAGAAGCTTCATCGCTTAGCGCCGTCCATTGTCCTACGCTAAATTGATGCCCACCAAACTGCGCTCCAGCAGTTAACATAGTGGATATTCCACCACCTGTGTACACACCGCCACCACCGCCGGATCCAAGATGGGTACGTAAGAAAAGGCGTTGAGAAGGCGTGTTGAATCGTAACCCCATGGAATAATTCATGTACCCGTCAATATTGCCTAATGCACCTGCCCCTAGTTGCAGTTCAGCTCCAACGGTATGAATCGTGTTTAAATACTGCCCGACACGCACACCTGCATAGGCGCTTTGCACCGGTTCACTGTTGCGAGAAGCATCCTCCGGACCTAAGAACCAGAGACTAGTTATCAATTCAAAATAGGTGGGATAATAATAGTTATGGTTACTATCGTCCATTACATACGGAAGTATATGTGTATAGCCTATAGATATATGATTTGAAGTAATGGCTCCTGAAGGAAAATTTATATGATTATAGGCTACATCCACTATCCCGTATTTGCTCTTAACACTCATTCCCGCATACCCACGGTACATTAATCCATCGCCGTCAGGAGCGCCTGCACCCCCTCCAGAAGCTATCGATCCACCCAAATGAGCGAATAACCATGGACGTAAATATTGATATACACCTCCCGTAATCCCGAAGGCATAGAAACCACCATAATTACCCAAGACAGCACTTTGGGTCTCTAAACCGCCAGATATCAAGGTTTTGGTCTTCGTATAATCCTTGACTAACTCAAAGCGCTGGGTCACCCACATCATATTATTGGAGGATTCCAACGGCTCAAACATGAGAGTCATGGAAGTCCCCTGACCCATAACGTATTGATGGGATACCACGAAAAATAGGAGCAACAACCTGCGCATTAGAATTGGGTATTAAAAGGAATATTAAAGGTCATGCCCAATTGCCACCCGTAAGTAGGAAATGCTTGAGAGGAATATACGTTGTAGATACCGCGACCTGTGATATCCCAATAATCGTTTACAGGTATTTCAAAACCAGCATTGACAAAAGCTAGCGCGGCAGCGCCCCATAGGTTAATCCCACCCCCTGCTCCGGCGCCCACCTGCGTCTCGACAAACCAAATGTTTGGCTGAAGTCGCAAGCCAAACAATCCTTCTGCATAGGCACCTCTACCGTCTGTAAAGGCCCAGTAACTCTCCCCCCGCAGCTGGACCATACCTTTTCTGTACAGTCGGAAAGCTATGCCTAGGTTTGAAAAGCCGTCTTCGCCGAGATACGTTCTGACCCCATTCTCAATGCTTAGATCCATGGGTAAATAGCCAATTTCGTTTTGAGTACTTGTGAAATTAAAATCGGTACCCAAATGAAGGCCGATAAATGAAAAGTAGAACGGTCCGTCCAAGCTTTTTAAAATTCCAGCGCTTCCGCCAATAAAGTATTGGTTGTGATGGTATTGTACCTCACCACCGGCACCATAGAGCAATCCACCGCCAGCAGGTGCTCGACCTCCACCGCCGGTACCAAAATTCACCTCGGTTAATAATCGCCATGCTCCAAACTGGTCCCAAAGGCCATAGCCACCATATACGTCCATATAACCGCCTAAATCAGTCACCGCAGCAGTCAAGTATACACTTTGATAGGTCCTGTTCTGGAAGGAACGTCCTCCTACTCCGATGAAGCCAATGTTGCTGTTTCTTTCATTTAACGAACTGTATACTGTATTCGTAAAAAGCTGTGTATGAAAGGGTTTGAGCCCTTTCTGTTTAAAGTCAATCTGTTTATTGAGGCTGAAATAGGCGCTCGAACCTGTAATCACCCCAGTACTCACGTAACTATATTGTGCTCCCACACCTAAGGTGTAATTACCAAACTGCCTGTCTAATGTGGCAGCTGGAGTAACAAACCAGCCTGAACCATCATTGCTTTCAGCTCCTCCCCCTGTGGTGTACATTAATCGAGGATGAAAAGACCAATTATCTGTAAGACGCAACCTAGCACCAGCATGGTATCCAAATGTGTAGTATCCAGCCCGAATACCAACCGCAGCGTTATTTAATCGGATACCGCCATAAATGGGTAGTGACGGATGATGAATACTTACGCCCGTACCTATAAATCCTATGGGCTCTTTGGGCGCTTCATCTACAGTGAGATAGTCAAAGTTTATAGAAGTCATTTGCGCAAATCCCTGAACTGAGCCCATTATTAGACAAAGAATAGATAGTTTTGCCGAGATGAGGAATCTATTACGCATTGTATTGGTAGGCTTTTGCTGGTTGGTTAGTACGCAAGTTAACGCACAATCGCATTCTGACTCTACAGAGGTTTCTGAAATAGTAGTTTTTACCACACGAGGTATTAACGCATCAGGTGCACGTTATCACATCGACGGTTGTCGATATTTGAAAAACGGGCAAATTCATATTGATGAACGCATTGCGCTACAACGAGGTTTGTTGCCCTGCAGTGTTTGTCTTCCCGAGCGAACATCGGACCTGCCCTACTTGAGAGAGAAGAAAGTCGTTAAAAAGAAAGCAGTTTTCAGAAAGTGTGGATTCAAAACAGCCAGTGGTGCAAAATGCGAACGTGAGGCAATACCAGATAGCAGATATTGTGAACTGCACAAAACAAGAACCAAAAAGAAAAAGCGCTAACGTATATAAAGAAGAAGCCCCCGGATTACTCCGAGGGCTTTTCTAATTGTTGGCGATCCGGACGAGACTCGAACTCGCGACCCCAAGCGTGACAGGCTTGTATTCTAACCAACTGAACTACCGGACCGTGCTTTAATTGCGGTTGCAAATGTAACGGCTATTTTCATTTTTGCAATAGTTAGGACTCAAAAATTTGAAAAAAACTTGGTGCTCAACTACGGTCAGTGACACTCTTTATTGAACTACTTACTTTTCAACATATTAGAGTATTGTATCTCTTTTCCCGTCTAACATTGGACGGTGTGGATGCTCTATGTAAGGATGTTAAGAATCTTTCGTCTGAAGACTTTCTTAGCTCCTTAAAGCTTCTTAGGTTTGAGCAAACATCTAACTATGAAGGTAGCACTCATTCTTGCCGGTGGTAAAGGAACTCGTCTTGCACAAATCAGAGACGATATTCCCAAGCCTATGATGCCTGTACTCGGCAAGCCCATTCTTGAGTATCAAATCAACCTTCTAAAAGACCACGGCTTTACCGATGTCTGGCTCATTGTCAACCATTTGTATCATCACATTGAAAATCATTTCGGAAATGGAGAAGCCTTTGGAATACGGATACACTATTACGTCGAACCAACTCCTTTAGGAACTGTAGGTGGTGTAAAAGCTCTACAAGAGCATTTGACGGAGCCGTTCATTGTCCTCTACGGTGATGTAATGATGAATATGGATTTACATCGACTATTTGCCTTCCACCAAGCGAAAGGTGCGGATGCTACCTTAGTGGTTCACCCGAATGATCATCCTTACGATAGTGATCTGCTCGATGTTGATGAAAACGACAAGGTTTGTGCCTTTTACGCGAAGCCGCACCCAGAAGGATTAGTTTACAGGAATTTAGTTAATGCGGCTGCCTACGTTTTTAATCCTGTGGTTTTAGAACATCTTGAAGAAGGCGTTAAAGCCGATTTTGGAAAAGACATCTTCCCTACCCTTCACGAACGATTAAATGTCTATGCCTATAATACACCTGAGTATCTCAAAGACATGGGAACTCCGGACCGATTGGAAAAAGTAGAACAAGCTATTTCCTCTGGCAAGGTTGCTGCACGCAACTTAAACAGGCCGCAAAAGTGTGTATACCTGGATAGAGACGGGGTAATCAATATTGATACTGATCTCATTCATAGACCTGAGGACTTTGAATTATACCCGTACGCATCCGATTGTATCAAGAAGTTGAACAAGCTTGGTTATCTCGTAGTTGTGATCACAAATCAAAGCGTTATCGCACGCGGCTTGTGTTCTATCGAAGAATTGGGCAACATTCATAAAAAGATGGAGACTCAATTGGGTGAGCAAGGTGCCTTTGTGGAGGCCATTTACTTCTGTCCGCACCACCCGCACGGGGGGTTTGAAGGTGAAGTTCCAGAATACAAGATTCCGTGTGAATGCCGGAAACCTTCGCCAGGCATGCTCTTGGCAGCAAAGGATAGGTTCAATATTGACTTAGCGCAAAGTTATCTCGTCGGTGATTCACCAAGAGACATCGAAGCCGGTCAAAATGCCGGAGTAACCACCATTCGAGTTAAGACTGGACATGGATTAAAGCCGCACACTGCTGTGCCTAATCACTACGTAGATTCACTTGTAGAGGCGGTTGCTCTCATTGAAGGACAGAGCTAGTCCTTAAGTACTGATTCAAATTCCTTTTGAAATAAGATCCCAACACCCTGAGTGTACGGACCAGAATTTTGCATGAGAGGATCGTTACGATTGCTTCTGTTAAACGCTCTGAGTTTGATTCTTCCGTCCTTAGTCAATGAGTATATCACTTCAGTATCGCCAAGTAAGAGCGTCGAAGCGCCGGATTGACCTATAGGAATATCCAAAGAAGAATTTATGCTCAGTCTACCGTCAAGAAAATCTTTTCCTAGTCCGAGATTCAAATTATTTTGAGTCGTCCCTAATACCTCATAGGGATTGGTACCACTTGTATAATCCAATTCTAAGTCGACATATGAACCAATTCCTGCGGCCAACCAACTTCCAAATTCACTAACGAGTAATTCCGACGTATTTCTGCTTACTGAACCACTGAAGTCAAAGCCTTCCTGTACCGCTAAATCTTGCTGGTAGAATTCACCTAGGAGGAGCAATGAAAATGCTTGATAATTCATAGCATCTTCGCTTAAAAAGTGCCTTTGAAGTTCCTCTAAATAACTTGCCGGCGCATTTGGTAAATCCACTGTAAATGCAATGTCTGGATTCATCAAGGCACCACTTAGATTAATGATCAAATCCACATTGACATTCTCATTATTGTAATTCGCATTGGACACCAAACCTTGAAGGTCGGTGGAAAGAGAGTACTTCGCGTCGATATTGACTTGTGCTTCATAAAGGTCACCACTCCAAAGAATGGTACTGCCGGGAATAATTTCAAATGGCTTGTTAATAATATTCTGCAGAGTAAACAGATAATCGCCCGAAACCAGAGTGTACAAACCGTACAACTCTAGGCTTTCGTCTTCTAATATTTTAAGACGCATATTACCGCTCCCGCGAGCCTTAATTACATCTCCTAATACTTCATCAAGTACCAGCTCCACATCAGCATTTGGCGTTGCCTCAATGGCTATATCCGTGGTAAAATATTCCAGCTCTTGAACAAAAATACTATCTGCTGTAGGCAATCCAGCATCACTAAAACGAATGTAGCTCGGCATTTCAACCGCAGTTGGGTTATCCAACGGAATCTTAAAGTTTGTACCGTCTTTTGTAGCTACGGCAAGGTCTAAATGTAACTGTTCTAAAGGTCCTTCTAGGACGAGGTCCCCCTCTACTACTGCAGTACCATAAAAGTAGCCGTCGATATTTCTGCTTAAATCAACCGCTCGTATGCTATCACTGTGAAGTTTTAGTTCAAATACTAAACTGTCGAACTTATTGTGATGAATACTGCCAAAAACCATTGCAGTAGTACTATCCTTCGGCGCATAGAACTTAGCCGTGTCTAGGACAATTTCATCTTCTGTGATAACCAATTCAACGGGCTCAGAAGCGCTTAATTCAGCGCCAACTAAAGGTACCATAAAATGACCGTCGCGCATGGTAAACGCACCATTCAATGTGTATGCTTCCAGAGGACCGTACCATTCTAATCCACCTTGAAGCGTACCACTGAATTCATCTAGAATCCCATTAAACAGTGGGTTAAAAGGATCGACAGCAAATTCATCTATGCTCGCTCTTACATCAACTTCTTGTGTTGCGAAATCGTATCCCCCACTAAAAGAAAAAGAACTCGATGTACCTTGGCGTAATTGGCCGAATGCACTTAAACGTGTTAAGTCTTCAACTTCGGCATTCGCCGTGAACCGGCCGTATTGATAATTATTTAAACCAAAATCGTCAATTTTAATCTGTCCTTTTATAAACGGTCGGAAAAATGAATTTTTCAACGTTAATTGTGCATTCCATGTACCAGAAAACAACGCCTCTGGTGTGCGAAATAGGTAATTCACCACCTTAGAGTTAAAACTTTCTAGACCGAGCTCAATCTCAGGAGCATCGGTATCAAATAGTTGACCATCAAGTACGAAGCTACCGTCTTCGCCAGCGAGAATTAAAGAATCCACATTTAATTGCGCATTTTGCCATTGAAGGTGGGCGGTATCTAATAGTGCAAACTGCGATTCCCCAATGTTGAAAGCTGCAGCTGTAATAGCCGCCTCTCCACTTAACAGAGATCCTTCCAAATTTATCTTACTCGGGATAGAATCTTCTACAACACTTGAGAACGCTATACTCTTTGGCCCAACAATCCCGTTAGAACTTAGATTCAACTTCGCAAAGTTCCAAGTGTCAAATTTCAGTTTGTCAGCCTTTAGCGTGGTATTATGAACATCTTGTGTTTGGGAAGAGGCCAAGACGATATCCTTTCCGCTATTGTTTTCATAGGTCGCTTCAGGAATGAACATAGTCGTGGACCACATCTTACGTGTACCATTATACTTCCCAAAGATGTGTGTATCCTCACTGAGGAATACATCAAGGTGTATGAGATCTGCTAGCCAACCTATATTACCCGCCTGAATATCAAATTTAAATGCTGCTTGTGGCCATAGTTCTTCTTTCTGTACAATGATGTCCTGGAATACATGGGAAGCAACCTTTGGAAAAACTGTGAAATCCCAATCCCCATTGACTGAAAAATCAAGTACATCACTTGATAACACTAAGCTTCGACTCTTTGCGCCTAGAACATGAGTCAAGGACAATTCTCGGAGGAAAATAACGTCTTCAGGACGCATTAAAACGACATCTTGGAGTAAAACAGAGCCTAATCCTTCGTCAGTAAAATTAATATTTGCTGTGGCTGTTAATCGCTGTCCTGTGTCAAGGGGATCAATTAATCCTAAATCGAGTGTGTTCAATTGCCCAGAAATACTGTTGAGCGTTCCTACCCGACTGTAATTCAATTCGATATCACACTTTGAATCAAGCGAGCTAAGCCAGAGCGAATCTTTATTTTGTCGGTGTTCAAAGCGTACATTCAACCCCTTAACCTTCATGCCGTTGGAACGTATTTCGGGAAGAGCTGCTAAGATTTCAAAATCATGCCCATCAATTACTGCATTTATATTAGGTAAAATGCTCATCTGAGCCTTGGCAGATTCAACAGGTCCAAGCGCTATCTCGTTACTTGTTAGTATTCCTCGAACAGGATTGTTTTGACTTTCACTGGAGAGTTCCCAGCGGTTGTTTTTATCCGTCAAAACGGTTGACCAAGAAAGGTCAGAAAAATCTGTTTTTACATCAATTTGAGCGTTTTTTGGACGAAAAACACCTAAAAGAGGCTCAAAACCATTAAAAATTGGCCAATTATAGAATTCACGACTCAAGTCTAAATCCGTATTTATCCTGTAGGAAACTGACTCCTCTTGAGTCAATGTTGAGCGCATTGAGTAGCTAGAATTCCCTCCTATTATGCGACCCGAGACTTCGGAGTCGTATAACAAGCCGTTAAACGAAAATTCACAAGCCTTCAAAACAGGCTCATACTCTTCAATACCTAGTGAAGCCAATTCAATTGAGGTATCTGTTCGGATTGATCCCTCCAAATACAAGGAATCCACAAAACCGCTCACACCGCCGTAGGTTTTAGCTATTCCGTCAGAATTGAATACATAATCTAATTGAATTCGACCGTTTGATGATTTAAAGATGTTTGTGGCTCCCACTTCGAACTGCACACCGTTTAACACAGCAAGAAGAGATACATCCTCTACGTTCAATTCATCATCAAGGACCACATTCCCACTTTCACCACTGATAGTCCAGGAGATATCATTGCTGGTGCTACCATGGATTGAATCAATATAAATCGCACCTATGGTTGCTTGAAATGATTGTCCAGCATTGTTTGAGTCCGAATTGAAGCTATTAATGAAGCCCTTCACCCGTTCGCCGTCCAAGGGTGAATGCAGTTCGCATTGATTCACAAGAATGGTTCGAACGCCGATATGAGATGACCAGAATACATCGTTCAACTCAATACTCTTGACCGTAAACAAGGCACTGTCCTCAAAATTCACCGTGGTTGGCCCAAAGAAAAAGGAGCTTGGAAATTGATAATCGAAGCCTGAAAAATCAATAGATAGTTCTCTCTCTGCCAATGAAGGTGCCACGTAACCGGCGAATAGCCACTTTTGGAAAGGTCTTGAATTCAAAGTAACAGTGGCCGCTAAGGCCAATATCAAAAGGACGGAAAAAGCCGACATCAAGGTATAGTACCGCCAAGTTTTCAGCCGATTTTGCTGTACTTTTGACTCATTCATGGGCAACACTCCTTACATATTGGCAATTGAAAGTAGTTGCGACGATACCTCCGCTGCAGTGCTGCACGGAAATAGTGTGTTGTCCAATGAAGTAGCTTCTCAAGCGGTGCATACGGCGTATGGTGGTGTCGTTCCTGAATTGGCTTCGCGGGCGCATCAACAGAACATAGTGCCTGTTATTGACCGTGCTTTAAAGGTAGCAAATATCGAACCTTCACAGCTAAATGCCATTGCTTTTACTAACGGTCCAGGCTTAATGGGTTCGTTACTCGTAGGAACGTCATTCGCCAAAAGTCTCGCCATGACTTTGGATGTTCCTTTGATACCTGTGCATCACATGCATGCACACATTCTAGCACATCTTATAGAAGATGCCCATAGTATTCCCATTGGCTTTCCATTTCTGTGCTTAACTGTGAGCGGAGGACACACACAGCTTGTTCAAGTTCATAGCCCTAAAGACATGCTTATTCTTGGAGAAACTATAGATGATGCAGTTGGCGAAGCTTTCGATAAAGCCGCGAAAATCATAGGTTTACCTTACCCAGGAGGTCCGCAAATAGATCGCCTGGCTAAGAAAGGGAATCCAAAATTCATGGAATTCGGTCGTCCACAAGTGGACGGTTACAACTTCAGCTTCTCAGGCATGAAAACCAGTTTCTTGTATGCGCTTCAAAAAAGAGTGCAACAGGACCCGGATTTTGTTGAAGATCACAAAGCAGACATTTGTGCGAGCTATCAGAACGCACTATTAGATGTACTTTTTAAAAAACTCGAAAAGGCCATTAAAGACACCGATTGCCAACATGTGGCTATTGCGGGTGGTGTTAGCGCAAACTCTGAAATTAGAAAAAGGCTCACCGCATTGGGTGAACGCGATGGTTTAAACACCTATATACCTCCATTTCAATATACTACAGACAATGCTGCAATGATTGGTATCGCGGGCTATTACAATTATCTCGCCGGTGAATCGTCCGATTTGAGCATCTCAGCTTCCGCAAAGGTTAAATTTTAGTAAATTTTTAAAGTGATGTTGTTGAAAAGGTAAAAGAATGCACTTTTGCCCTATGAAAGCGTCCATTGTTATCGGTGCCACTGCCAAGGTGCAGCTGCCCGAATTAGCGGTGAATAATCTACACGCCAGGGTAGATACTGGTGCGGCCACTTGTGCCTTGCACGCCTCCTCTATCATTATAGATGAGGAAAGAAATGAGCTGAGAGTAATACTCTTCGATCCTGAAAGTGACTTATATACAGGCGAAGAATTGATATTTTCAGAGTTTATCGTGAGAAATGTTCGAAATTCTTTCGGACGTCGTAAAGCTCGACCTATGGTCGAAACGCAAATTGAACTCGCAGGTGCAAGTCACCGCGTGTTGGTTGGATTTTCCGACCGTACCCTTCTTACCTATGATATGCTTGTAGGTAGAAATTTGTTAGAATCAGGATACATCGTAGACGTTACTAAATAAAGAATGAAAATTGCGATTCTAAGCGCTAATCCAGCGTTATACAGCACCAAGAGGCTTGCAGAAGCGGCACAAGAACGTGGTCATGAAGCTCATGTAATTAACCACAACCATTGCTATGTTGGAATGGAAACAGGAAACAATAACGTTTTCCTAGGTGAGCAAGAATTGACCGATTTCCAAGCGATAATCCCACGTATTGGGGCGTCAGTAACCTTTCATGGTGGTTCAATCATCCGTCAATTTGAGGTCAAAAATATTTACACTACCCTCAGCTCATTGGCGTTGGTACGTTCAAGAGATAAACTTCGTGCTACTCAGGTATTAGCCAAACATGGTATTGGTATTCCAAAAACTGTGTTCGCAAAGCAACCGCGTGACGTCAATAACCTGATCAAAACTGTCGGTGGCCCTCCCCTCATTGTGAAGCTATTGGAAGGTACACAGGGACTCGGAGTAGTATTAGCCGAAACTAAGACTGCTGCGAAGAGCGTCATAGAGGCGTTTTATGGCCTTAATGCAAACATCCTAGTACAAGAGTTTATCAAGGAAGCCGGCGGCTCAGACATTAGAGCCTTCGTTGTTGGCGGAAAAGTCATTGCTGCCTATAAGCGCCAAGGACAAGAAGGTGAGTTTAGATCTAACCTTCACAGAGGTGGTCAGGGAATCAAGATCAAGTTAAGTTCACTTGAAAAAAAGACTGCCGTAGCGGCTTGTAAAGCTCTAGGTCTTAATATTGCAGGTGTGGACATGCTTCGAAGTGAACGTGGGCCGTTGGTTTTAGAGGTTAATTCTTCTCCAGGATTAGAAGGCGTGGAGAGCGTAACTGGTGTTGATGTAGCAGGTAAAATCATCGAATTCATTGAAAAACAAATTGAGCGTCCACTCAATAGAACTAAGGATAAAGTAGGCGTTTAAATGCAACTCTTTCTAGGACATATTACCGGTAACGAATTTCAGCTCGATGCAGCAGAAGTTCAGCATTGTGTTAAAGTCCTAAGGAAATCTATTGGTGATAAAATTCACTTCATCACAGGCGATGGGAATCTTTATCAAGGTGAAATTTTATTCACCTCTAAAACAAAGGTTTATGGTTCTTTTAATAAAGTGAAATCCAACTTTGGCACTGTCCCTTATTCCTTGACCATCGCGATCGCTCCAACTAAGAATATGGACCGCATAGAACTGTTCGTAGAAAAGGCTGTTGAAATGGGGATTGATACCATTGTGCCCATCATTTGCGACCACAGTGAGCGTAAAGTCATTAAGGAGGAGCGACTTCGAAAAATTGTTTTTAGCGCATCAAAACAGAGTTTAAAAGGAAGGCTAACTCAAGTACAGTCGGCTTTATCATTCAAGGAATTCATCGCTCAAGAACATTCCAACCTGTTAATAGCCCATTGTGAAAATGGTCATAAATCGTCGTTGAAAGAAGTTCTTGATGCCAATGTTGCAACAACTATTATGATTGGTCCTGAAGGAGATTTTTCTCCCGCGGAGATTCAATTGGCCATAGATGCTGGTGCTAAGCCAATTCATCTGGGCTCGAGCCGTCTTCGTACCGAAACTGCTGGCCTTGTGGCCGTGTCGACGGTGTACCAAGAGTTGGGATAACCTCCTCGAAATGCAACGAACGCTCCATGGGGTGTTTCCAATCGTCCCAGGGAACCTCCTCCTCTAAAATTGGCTTCTGGTCTTTAAGTGACTCAATAGGTTCAATCTTTCGAAACCAAACAGCGAGTAAAAAGCCTACTACTGCCCCACTCAAATGCCCTTCATAACTAATGGACGGATCGTGCGGCAACACTCCCCAAACAAAGCTTCCGTATAAGAATACCATGAGCATACTCTGTGCGAGCAATCGTATGTGTAACCGTAGTACACCACTAAAGAATACAAATGCTACTAAAGCATACAGCCAAGCACTGGCGCCAATGTGAACATTTGGACGACCTATGAACCATAAAATAATGCCAGGTGCTAGTAAACTTATCCCCCACACCTTATCGAATACTTTTGGGAAACTGTAACGAATCAAGGCGCCAACAAAGAACAAACTAATAGTATTGCTCGTAATGTGATTCAAATCTCCATGCAACCAGGGAAAAGTAAGAGGTCCGTACCAACTTCCTAAGTTTCCTGGTATTAATCCATGAGCACTCAGTGAGTTACCCGAGGCATGCTCAAAAGCAAAGATGAGCCATGCCGTAAGTACCCATAGACCAGGCCATAAGAACAGGCCCTTGTGAATTCCATATTTACTCCATTCCGACATAGCGAAAAGATAGTTACTTTCGAATTATGAAACCGCTTGCAGAACAGCTTCGACCACAGACTTTGGACCAATATTTAGGCCAAGAACACCTCGTAGGTCAAAATGGCGCATTGCGCCGAAGCTTAGACATCGGTAGATTACCCTCAATCGTCCTTTGGGGACCACCAGGAGTTGGAAAAACAACGCTAGCCTTACTCCTGGCAAAAGAACTAGAAGCGCCTTTATATCAACTGAGTGCAGTAAGCGCTGGTGTCAAAGATGTGCGTGAAGTGCTCGCAACGGCAGAAAAGAAGAGTCTTTTTGACAGTAAGCGCCCTATTCTCTTTATCGATGAGATTCATCGTTTTAACAAGGGCCAACAAGATAGTCTACTCCATGCTGTCGAAAGAGGATGGATTACGCTCATTGGTGCTACTACAGAAAACCCATCTTTTGAAATAAACGCTGCATTACTTTCCAGGATGCAAGTGTATGTATTGAATTCCCATTCTAAGGTAGATCTTACCAAGATGATTGATTTAGCGAATGCGACAGAATATGCTACCCTAAAGGAACTCAAGATCACCGCGCATGACTTCTTGATTCGCCAAAGTATGGGTGATGCAAGGAAGCTATACAATCTGGTTGAGCTCTGTTTTCAGCAAGGAAAATCGGGCATCCCTATTGACGAAGAATTCGCTCAAAATGTCTTAAGTAATGCACAAATTCGTTACGACAAAGGCGGTGATGAGCATTATAATGTCATTTCAGCATTCATCAAATCCATTAGAGGCTCCGACCCACAAGCTGCGGTGTACTACCTCGCTCGAATGATCGAAGGAGGTGAAGATGTGAAGTTTATTGCGCGTAGATTAATCATTTCCGCCGCAGAAGATATTGGTTTAGCCAATCCAAACGCATTAATGCTCGCCAATGAAACCTTTAGTGCTGTAGAGCGTGTTGGCTGGCCGGAAAGCAGAATTATCTTAAGCCAGTGTACTATCTATTTGGCAACTTCACCAAAATCAAATAGCGCTTACACAGCCATTGGCAAGGCGCAAAAATTGGTTCAACAAACTGGGAATCTAGAAGTGCCAGATCACCTTAAAAATGCCTCAAGTGCGCTTTCAAAGGATTTAGGCCACGGCAAAGGGTATCTCTATCCACACGATCACCCAGGAGGCTTCGTGTCTCAAGAATACTTACCAAAAGACATTAAAGGCAGTGTATTGTGGTCTCCTGCAGATAATGCTAAAGAGCAGCAGATCAGTGCTCAGCAAAAGGCAGTATGGAAAGATAAGTACGGCGGCTAACGCAATTTAATTTCAGTTCGTCTGTTTAGTGCTCTTCCCTCCTCCGTATCGTTAGAAGCAATCGGTATTTTCATGCCTTTTCCTTGAGCCATCAATCTAGAAGCATCAATTCCTTCATCAACTAACCACAGCAATACGGCCATAGCCCGGTCTTCACTGAGCCTCTGATTATAACTTTTTCCACCTTGGTTGTCGGTATGGCCTATAATGGTTGCATTTAGCTCTGGATTATCCACAAGAAGTTTCTTTAGTAGTCTCAATTCTTGCGTACTAGCCAATAGTAATTCACTCTTATCAGTATCAAACAATAGGTTCCTTAGCACGAATGAATCTGCTGATTTCAATGGAGTAAGAGGCAATTTATAAATCGTAGTAGCATCCATCAAATCATCCTTGGAAACTGTCGCTGAATAAGGTAAAAACCCTTTTTTATAGGCACTTACACGCACATCGCTGCCCCCATCGTGCATCGCCCTAACTAGGCCGGTGTTTTTCGAACTAGTACCTGCGTACAACTCTTGCTCATTTAAGGTTTTGAGTTTTACGTTAGCAAGCCCTAATGGAACACCTGTGGCGGAATGAACCACTATAAAATCCTTAAATAGACGTTGCTCCGGTTTCATGTTCTCCGGGAGGGCGAATTCATACAAGTCCATCTCAGCCATAGCATCCAGATTTGGAATAATATCCTTTCCTCTATTGGAACTGAGGTAACCATGAGTACCGGCTGCATTTACCACTAATGAGAATTCATCCCCAAAACTATTCAAAGGAAAACCTAGATTTATTGGTTCAGACCAGGTGGAATCGGTATCTCTTTGTACCATAAAGAAATCTGAACCACCAATAGACGGACTGCGTTCTGAGACAAAGTACAACGTTTTCCCATCAAAGTGTATGAATGGACTGCGCTCACGACCTGATGAATTTACTTGTGAAGGCAACTTTTCTACGGACGACCACACCCCTTCATCATCCTTATAAGCCACCATGATATCTAAATCTTCGGCTTGACTGTGCGAACCTCGAACGAAGTAAAGGGTCGTGCCATCTGGCCCCAACGAAGGTTGACTCTCCCACCTCCTGGTATTTATTTTTCCTGGAAGCAATTCTGGGAACCCCCACCCTCTTGCGGGATCGTAATAGCTGTAGTACAAATCACAACTCCCTACACCGTCTGGTCTGTTACAAGCTGTGAACACCATGTACTCTCCGTCAGCGCTAATACTAGAAGCCCCCTCATTTATACGAGTGTTTACACGCCCTAAAACAGGCCTAGACCTGCTCTCCCAACCAGCTCCTGAGCGCTCGGCAACGAACAGATTTTCGTCAGTCGGAGCACCATCCTGAAGCATACGGGCTGTAAACAGCAACTTTTGATCGTCTCCAGTCGGCGAAGGAAAATATTCCATTTTTTCGTCGCTAAACACCAGTTTTACTACTTCCAAAGGAGCGCCTACCGCCTTGTATTCTTCATACTTCTCCTTGGTGAATTTTAGGTTGTTTAGCGCCAATTCTGAAGCCCGGAATCGTTCCTTAGACATCCGAGCATTCTTCATGTATAGCTGATAAGAATCAATTGCCAGGTCAAATTCGCCAGCATACTTGTATACAATACTCTTCTTCAAATGGACACTTGAAAGCTCTTGAATCTGGAGCGCTCTATCGTAGTACTCTATTGACTGGAGAATATCACCTTCTTTAAACCGGCGGTCGCCAGCAAAAATCAAAGGTTGGTAATAGGTATCACCGCCTTTCTTGATGGCTTTTTCTAAATATACCCAACCATTCTCTTCATCGTTTTGCTTGAAAGCTTCTTTAGCTTTTTGAAATTGTGCGATGGCCGATTTGCTTTGTCCATTTGTGGAAAAGCTCATCATAACAACTAAAAGAAATAGGTATAGGAATCGGCCCATTAAAAGTATTTTTGTTCTTCTACGAAGATATCGCATACCCATTGAAAACGACGAGAATTGTATTAACTGGTGCACCCGCAACAGGAAAAACCACTGTAAGCCAAGCATTAGAGGAGCTTGGACACCAAGTTTTTCACGAGCAAGCACGCGAAATTATCAGCGACAGCTTGGAGAAAGGCAGTGATATACTTCCTTGGAAGGACCTAATGGGCTTCACCGATGTGGTGTGGAACTTACGTAATAAGCAATACGATAGCGCTGTGTTGGGAACTAAAAGTTTTTACGACCGTACTGTTCTCGATTCGTATGCCTACCTTTTAAAAGGCAATGTAGTACCATTGGATCGTTGGGTTAAGGACATGAATGAACGTCGCTTTGATAAGGTCTTCTTGCTGCCAGTATGGCCCGAAATACACGCATTGGATAGCGAACGTATGGAAACGCTTGAAGATTGTATGGAGGTAGAGAAGTTTATTATCGATGCTTACGAAGAATTAGGCTATGAACTCGTAGTAGTACCCAAAATCCCTGTAAAAGAGCGCGTTGCCTTCATTTTAGATAGGCTATGATAGACAAAGCAAGGGCGGTATTAAAAAAGTATTGGGGCTACGATGATTTCCGTGGATTACAAGGAGAAATCATTACCTCGACACTGTCTGGAAAAGATACCATTGGACTCTTGCCCACAGGAGGTGGCAAATCTATTTGCTACCAAATACCGGGAATCATCTACCCAGGAACTACCCTAGTAATATCTCCTCTTGTTGCACTCATGGAGGACCAGCATAATGGATTGGTCCATCGAGGAATTAAAAGCTACCACTTCAAAGGCTCTTATTCGATCCGAAAACTCGATGAAGCATTCAGAAACCTCAGGTATGGAAAATACAAGTTCGCATTCCTAGCCCCAGAGAGATTATCAAATCCGTTGTTTCTTGAATACCTGAGCAATGCTGATATTTCATTAATCGCGATTGACGAAGCGCACTGCATTTCTCAATGGGGTTTCGATTTTCGACCGTCCTACCTAAATATTCACAAAGTCAAGGAAATACTTCCTGATATCCCTACTATAGCCTTAACAGCCTCTGCCACACCTCGCGTAAAGGTGGATTTACTTCAAGAGTTGCGCATTCCCAATGCTCAGGTTTTTGAAGGATCCGTTCGTAGAGACAACTTGATCCTTCACCGACACTTTACGCCAAATAAGGAAAAGCAGTTGTTACGGCTTATAACGAAACTTGAAGGCACGGGGATTATTTATGCAAAAACTCGACGAAGCTGTGAAGGGCTTAGCAAGTTACTCTCCAATGAAGGTTTTGAAAGTTGTTTCTACCATGCAGGAGTTGATGACGCCATTAAAATTAAGAACCAAGCTGCGTGGATTGCCAATGAGGTCAAAGTGATGGTAGCTACGACTGCGTTTGGGATGGGTATAGATAAAGGCGACGTGAGCTGGGTTGTGCATTGGGATGTTCCCGATACCTTGGAGGGGTACTATCAAGAAATCGGACGTGCAGGAAGAAATGGCGCTACGGGTAATACACATTTGCTCTACAATCAATATGATTTCGAGCGGTTGAACAAAAGCATCGAAGAATTACCCGATATTCAAGCTGTAGAGACTTTTTATAAATCGTTTTGCAGCAAGCATCAGATAGCAATAGGTAGTGGACTAGAGGAAAAGATTGAATTCAATATTGTTGATCTAGCCAAACGATTTGATTTACCCATTCCGAAATTACTAAACTTCATTAAGCTGATACAGCAACGAGGTTATTGGCAATTCATTGAATCTGCTTTTACTGTTCCTAAAATCAAGTTTACTTCTACCCCTGAAAATTGGAAGGGCCTTACTCAGGAATCAAAAGAAGTTCTCGTGGCCCTCTATAGAATGTATCCACTCGCTGTAGATGGACCTATTCGATTTGATCGAAAACGTATGGCTGCAATGGCTATGCTAACCCCTTCTGATTTTGATACGTTGTTACTCTCGTTTCAGACCAAGGGGTTGATAGAATACCAGGCCGCAGACAACAAAAGTGCTATTCAGTTTATGGAACCGCGCCCTGCTGACAAGTACGTAAGCTTTCCTTCTAATTTTGTTGATGCTTATATCAATGCTAAAAAAGAGCGCACGATGGCGATGGTTGCTTTCTTAAAAAGTGAAGAATGCATGACCGCACAAATTGCGCATTACTTCGGTCAAACAGATGATACGTCTTGTGGCGTTTGCAGCGCATGTACTTTCAATCATTACCCAGATCCCACGATTATCGAGCAAATGCTAAGAGATGGTCATTCTTTTGATGATATTTGGTTCGATCTTAATTGCAACCCTGATGAGCTCAAGAACTGATACACGTATTGTATATATGGGAACGCCTGAATTTGCCGTCCCTCCTCTTGAAGCTTTGATAGAAGCCGGTTACACAATACCTGCTGTCATTACAGTTGCCGATAAGCCTGCAGGGCGTGGACGTAAACTACGAGAAAGCGCCGTTAAAGTATGTGCCGTTAGTAATGGCCTCAAGGTTTTACAGCCCACCAATCTAAAAGATGAAGACTTTATTGCTGAATTACGGTCGTTAAAAGCAGATCTGTTTATTGTTGTGGCGTTTAGAATGCTCCCTGAAGTTGTGTGGTCCATGCCAGCATTAGGTACATTTAACTTACACGGGTCATTATTACCGAAATATAGAGGTGCGGCGCCTATACATTGGGCAATTATTAACGGCGACCGTGCTACAGGACTCACAACGTTTTTATTAGACAAGAAAATAGATACTGGTGGAACTCTTTTGCAGGTTGAACATCCCATAAATGAAGGGATGACTACAGGCGAACTTCATAATGAACTTATGTCACTGGGGCCTGAGCTTGTCTTAAATACCGTTGAAGGTCTTGTTTCTGGCACGCTAAGCCCGATAGCTCAGAATAATGAGCTAGCTACGCATGCACCTAAACTCAATAAAGACAACAGTAAGCTTGATTTAACCAGATCTCCGAGCGAATTGACTCAACAAATCTTGGGACTCAACCCTTTTCCGGGCTCCTACTATGGAGATTTTAAGTTCATGAGGGCAAGGGTTAGTTCGCTAGGGCATGCCTCCGAAAAACCTGTTTTACGCGTTTCTGAAAAGCGTTTATTTCTTGATTACCCTCACGGAAGTGTTGAAATCACTGAGATTAAGCCTAACGGAAAGAAGAATATGGATGCAAAATCTTTCATAAACGGGCTTAAAGTGGCGGTTTTACCCCTTGATTAATAAGTGTTTGTACTCACTTTTGCTTCAAATCTGAGTTATTAACAATTTTTGCCAAATTTTTTTTTGCTCAACCCCCATGAATACTTGGATAGAAGCAAATTTCGTCTATATTTGGTAAGCATTCGTATTAATAACAACTAATAAAAACTAATTGCAATGAACAAAGCACAATTGATCGACGCAATGGCAGCAGACGCTGGCATCTCTAAAGCACAAGCTAAAGCAGCTTTGGATTCTTTTACTGGTAACGTAGGTTCTACACTAGCAGGCGGTGGCCGTGTATCTCTAGTAGGTTTCGGTTCTTTCTCAGTTTCAGAGCGTGCAGCTCGTGACGGTCGTAACCCACAAACTGGTGCAGTAATCAAAATCGCTGCTAAGAAAGTAGCTAAGTTTAAGGCTGGTGCTGATCTAAACGGTAAGCTCTAATCCTTTACTGGACTTTGAATAAAAAGCCCTCTCCGTTTGGAGGGGGCTTTTTTTATTCGCGTATTTAAGGTTGAATGCGTTGAATAGTCCAATGGCCGTCTTCTAAAACAAAGACTAGACGGTCGTGGAGTCTTCCTTCTCTACCTTGCCAGAATTCATAGCGCTCTGGAATGATCAGATATCCTCCCCACTCAGTAGGCATAGGCACGTCTGTACCCTCTGGATATTTCGAGGTGAACGAATTGAACTTTTCTTCTAATTCTTTCCGTGAACCAATAGGTCGACTTTGATTTGAAGCTGCGGCCCCTATTTTACTGAGGTATGGCCTCGTTTCAAAGTAGGACTTACTTTCTTTTTCATCGATCTTAACCACTTTACCACTAATTCGAACTTGACGCTCTTGTTCCCGCCAAAAAAACAAGGCACTAATATTGGGATTGGACTCAAGCGCTTTACCCTTGGCACTGCCGTAGTTTGAATAGAAGACATATCCGTTATCGCGAATCTCCTTCAATAGAACAATTCTACTCTCAGGAATATCACCAATTACCGTTGAAATAGCCATGGCATTATAGTCCTTAACGCCCAATAGCTTGTATTCCTCGAACCAATGTTGGAATTGACCCATCGGACTGTCCTTCAACTTATCCGTATCCAATGAATCAAAATTGTATGTCTCTCGTATGTTATGTAAATCCATAATGCTAAATTAGTGTAATGGAGCAGACTAATACCCCTAAAAAAGGATGCATCCTCGTATCCAAGCCCTTGATCAATGATGGATTCTTTGAACAAAGTGTTGTGTACCTAACTGCACACGATGCCGAAGGTTCGCTAGGCTTCACATTGAATAAGGTTTCCTCCCTCATCGCCCAAGACTTTATCGACGAATTTAGAGGAAGAGACACTATTTTTTATGGCGGTCCAGTGGAGCAAGACGCCTTGTTCTATTTACACGGTTACGACAAGTTACCGGGAGCCGTAGAAGTTGGTAATTCACTCTACCTCGGTGGGGACTTTGAATTATTCAAAGTATTGTACGCCGAACAAAAAGAGTTATCAATGCCTTTACCACAACCAAAGTTCTTCCTAGGATATAGCGGTTGGTCACCAGGTCAACTAGAGGAAGAATTAAGAAGTGATACTTGGATTGTACTGGAGCCTCCGTTCAAAATTGATCCCCTCACTGCTACAAGTGATGCTTGGAGAAAACTGATGAAACAAATGGGCGGTAAGTATGCCCTTTGGGCGAATGCCCCTTCAGATCCGCTACTAAATTAAAGGGATCCTAAGACGTTCAATTTACGTTGAAGTAGTTCGACAAGCTCTTTGGCTTTATCGCCCTTATATGTACGCTTTCTGTACTTCTCCACCCATTGTACACCACTTATGGTATTAGTAAGCCAGATTTCATCGGCTTTCTGAAGCTCAAAAGGATTTATACTTTCCTCTTTGATTTCAAGGCCAATTTCTTTCGCCCAGCCAATTAGATTCTTTCTGAAGACGCCTCTCAGTGGTCCATCCTCCAATGGTGCAGTCTTCAGAACATTATCCTTTAAGACAAAGATATTTGCTGCATTTGCCTCGACTAACATCTTTTTGTCGTTCACTAATAGCATCGCATCAAGACCATTTTCCTTAGCAAAAATACCTGCAAGGACATACGGCAGTGCGTTCGATGATTTCAAAGTAGATAAAAGACCAGGCTGAATGTAATGGTCCTTGAATAGATCCACCTTCAGTCCTTTTGATGTCCAGGTATAATCTTGAGAGCCGAGCTCTTCAAGCTCCATCCACCACACGCATTCGTTGTTATCGTCAGGCGTATACTTACCCTCAGATTTACGAACGACCTGTAATCTTAATCGCCCATCAGTTACTGCTACTTCTTCAGCCAATCTATTGGCTTCATCAACAAAGAATTCAGGGGTGAACTCCATGGGTATAGGCATTCTAAGGATGCGCATACTTGCCATCAAACGGAAGTAGTGATCTTCTACAAACAACAACTTGTTATCGCGCATTCGGATGGTTTCAAATACGGCATCTCCGTACATCGTAGCTCTTTTCACGTCTTGAACAGGCAATGCCTTCAGCTCGATAATATCCCCTTGATAATTGATCATACTTGTTGTCTAAGTAGGGTCAAAATTAGGGCAAAAAAAATCCCCGCCTGCAAGGCGGGGATAACTAAAAGTTATAAGGAGATTACTTCACCGTAATTCTTCGAACCGCAGCTCCTTGCTCCGTTTCTACCTTGAGGATATACACCCCTGAATTCCATGCCGTAAGATCCAGTTCTGTCGCATTGCCGAGGCCTTGCTTTTGAACAACTACACGTCCTGTAATATCGAATACAGTTAGCGTTTCAATAGCTACATTATTTGCAGTAACCACATTCATCAAACCAGTTGAAGAAGGGTTAGGATATACCTTCATTTCTAAATCAAACTCCTGAATTCCAGCTGGAACACCTTCTGCCTGAAGTACAGTTGCCATACGCGGAACGATAAAGGCCATTACTGTATCAATCCAAGCTTGCGAAGTAGCTTCGTTATTTGGATTTGCAGGGTTTTGAGAAGCGTAAGGGTCATTTGGATCATACCAGTTCCATGGTGCTGTATTTACAACCCATGGCTGAAGTGCATTTGTTGGTGGAATCTCCACAGTGTAAATACATTCTTCACCGGTTGGGTTAGTACTTTGCTCATCAACCCAAATCTGATCCGTGTAGTTCTCATTCAAGAATACATCGTTGTTACCAAATCCGTTCGCTGCCTTAATAGCACCATAAGAACCTGTAACACTGACAACAGGGAAGAATTGCTGACCAATAGGTACGTATACCATACCTGTATCGTAAGGTGCAAAGAAGTCAAACTTGCTGTGGATACTCAACATAGGAACATCACCTTGCTCCAACCAAGCACCATCACCTAGGGCACCACCCATATTGATTACCATCAATACGTCATCTGGCATACCAGCGTGGTTCACGTAGTTACGTCCTGGAGAACTGTAGTCCATTGTAGGAAGACCTAGCGTGTTCTGACCAGTTACGGTAACTTGACCACCGTAGCCGTCAATATCACCTACAACTGAAGTATCTACATAAGGATCACCAACAGTCACTGTGCCACCAAACATACCGATGGTATCCTGGTATTGGAATTTCGAAGGTACAGTCACCTCAGAATGCTTATCAATAGTAGCATATGCAAAGGTGATGTATCCACCAGATCCTTGTCCTACCATTATGGTATTCGCTGCGTTTATTCCATAAGGATTACCTGCACCTACCTGAGTAAGGTTGAGGTAACGTACCAATGATTTAGCATCTTGGATAGAGTAATACACCGCAAGAAGGTTGGTTCCACGACGCAAATCAAGGTTTGTACTGTTTGCCAACCAACCTAAACGGTAAGAAGCAGCAATAGCCACATAACCCATTCTTGCGAATCGAGTACACATTTCTACGACGGCACTATCCTCTTTCGTCCCTAATGGAGAACCGTTAAGTCCCTTTGGAATAAAAGATCCTGTGTGCCATACAATGACAACTGGACGATCCGTTGCCGTATCAACTGCTGGAGAAGGCATGTAAAAATCTGCCTGCAATGGTTGAAGATTTGTTCCACCTAATAAGGCAGAGTCTATGTACGGGTTAAAGTTTACACCGTACGCTACGTTCGTTGACGTTACTACGTCAGCTTCGCTAAAAATTGGAGTCGTGTAGCGCTGTGCGAAAACACTCGACGACACCAAAAGCGCGCAAATAAAAAGTAAAGTCTTTTTCATAAGCATGGTTTTGCAGGGGGGTTAATTAATTTGAATACTTAGATAGGCCAACCTCCCTACTAAAGGCCCTCCAAATACTTGATAAACTTTGTTATTCAGTGCATTACTCGCACCAATTTTATACGTAACGGTTGTTTTCTTGTTATTGATCAAATGGTTGCGTGTCAAAGAGCACTGTGCATCTACTAAACCATAAGAAGGAATACTTCCTGTGAATTGGGGCGAACCTTCAAACAGGAATCCTTCTACCCATTTATAATTCACACCTGCACCCAACAATTTATCCTTGTCATTCTTGATTGGATAGTTTCTCATGTTCCATCCAATATTGAATTTGTGCTCAGGTGTATTAAAGGCGGGAACAATAGGGTCGTTTACCGCCGATGTAAGCTTGTTCCAGCTGTAATTTCCACTAAGACTGTGGTAATCACCTATGAATGTGTTTAATCCTACAGAGAAGCCTTGCGTAGTAACCTGTTCGGTCGCGTTTGCCGCTACGCGGTATACTTGAAGCTCCTTCAAACGGTCAATAGCCGTGGTTCCCTCGACAATCTTTGCACCGATGATATAGCCAATAAAATCGTTATAGTTACTGTAGTAATAGTTCGCGTCAACGAAAACACGCTCAAATAAGGTGGCTCTCCACCCGACTTCAGCAGTTCGAACTCTTTCGGGGCGAATTGCATCCACATCGAAATATCCAAAATCGTGCGTCAAACGCTCGTTCCCTGGCTTTGCGAGATAGTCGACAATATTATCCAGGGTTACGAGTGAATCGAACCCATCCAGATTTCCTAATAACACGGCTCGACCTACATTGTAATTTAAATATTGATCTGCCAATGTTGGATTTCGAATAGCGCTGCTTAAGCTAAAACGAAATGTGTGGTTTTCATTTGCTTTGTAGACTACAGATGCTGCTGGACTTACCAATGGCTGGAAGTTTTGATTTTTATCAAGACGGGCTGTAACACTGGTCTTTAGTCTTTCATCCAAATAGAATTGTTCCCAACCACCATAAATACCGGCCTCATAGTTCCGTATGACGACATCTCCGGTATCGCTAAAGATGGTACCTGCACTATTAGGAGTGTACAGTCGAACATTACCACCCACTCTAAATTGACCTGCGTCAGTATCAAAAGTGCGTTCACCTTGACTGTGATATAGTGCACTTTTATCGTAGAATCGACTCCCGCCTTCGGTAAATAAGGTGCTAGTAATGTGTCCTTTTAATTCATTGAACTCCGTTGTACCTGGCTTTAAATAATTCACAACAGAATAGCCATACACCGCCTCCATGAAACTCATTACGATAGCATTTGTAGTATCGTGAAGTTGGTTAAAAAAGTCCCTGTTGTTCGCAATTACGTTTTGCATCTCTGCCTCAAAGTCTGCATTACTCAACGTATTGGATGGGTAATCAGGAAGCGCTCTAACTTGCGGTCTATTGAAGATATACCACATCGTGCGGTATTGATTGCTGTAGAACTGGTCTGGTACAATGCTGTCTTGCATACGAAGGGCAGTGAAGTAGGCATCGTAACTATTACCGGCATCCTCGTGAGTTGAATATGCACGCCAAAACCACTTACCGGTTTCTTCACGCAGCTCTACACGGTTTTGAAGGAATAGAATATCCTTCAGACTATATCTATTATCCCCTTGATAGACCGTTGTACCTGCACCAAAGTTCATTGCGTAGATGCCTCGTACGTTATCATTAAACTTATAATGTAGCGCAGTGGTCAATTTTAAATTTTCAGTATCGTAATCTACTAGGTGTTTTTCCTCGATACCCGGACGGTAGAATCGTCCTAGGCCTGGGTAGCCTTTAACATCTCCTCCGGCGTCCCAGTATTCTTCATCACCGTAACGATTCACAGCGTCGTACCCACCAGGGTTCAACTCGTCGTCCGCGCTAACATCAGTTGGATCGTAGTTTTCGGCTTGCCAATCGTCCGCTCTTAATGCAAAGAGATTGATTTTGTAGGCAAACTTATCATTGACTTTATCTGCCCAACGAACACTTAATTCTGTCAGGTTACGCTCCCCTACTTTAAGACTAGAACTAATTCCTGTAAAGACAAAAGGATCTTTAGTAGTCATTGAGATGACACCGTTAAAAGCAGACGGACCGTAAAAAGCAGTACTTGCTCCGGCAATAACATCCACGGACATGATATCGAGATCAGGCGCACCCAAAAAGTTTCCTAAAGAGAAGTTTAGACCAGGGCTCTGGTTATCCACACCGTCAATCAGCTGAAGTGATCTTACAGGAGAGGTACTGTTGAAACCGCGCGTATTAATGATCTTGAATCCAATACTTGCGGAAGTTAAGTCCACTCCTTTTAACGTTCCTAGGTGATCGTAAAAGCTGACACTTGGGCTTTCTTTAATGGCCAGGGCATCCATACTCTCGACAGTAAGAGCACTCTTCTCTTGTTGTTCACTTAATCGTTGTTGAACCACACTTACCTCTTTCAATACATTGCGGTCTGGTTTTAAAGTGATGCGAACAGGGGAAGCATTCTGTATTACCATGCGTTGTGTAGCGAATCCCATAGAATTCACTTCAACTTGAACTGGATAATTAAAGATATCCAACGACCAGGCACCATCGAAATCTGTAACCGTTCCTATGTTGCTCAATTCACCATTGAGTACCACACGTACCGAAGCACCGATAATAGGCTCTTTCTTATCATCAAAGACGGTTCCACGTATCTGACCATTGAGGTATGTCCCTAGGAATAGGAAGATTGCGAGTAGTGTTCTGTTCATGACAAACAAAATACTAAAAGCTCAAGAAATAAAGGGTGAATAAACCCCTTTATGTAAACGATTAATTTGCAGCTCTTTTCAAGCGGTCATTGATAGCACGACCAAGGCCTTTTTCTGGTACATAATGCGTCCAAATCTCCGTACATCCCATTGTTCGCAGTGTTCTCAAACCAGTAAATAAGCGGGATGCCGCTTCGATATCATTTTCAGATTGACTCATATTGAATACTGTTGCACCTTCAAGCCCCTCGCCCATGATCAGCACTCCTGTACTGGAGTTATTAACACCATCATAAGCATCAATCAATTCCTTTTTGTTGGAAAAGAGTCGAACTTTAGTTCCAGGATTGTAATGAGCGCTCAGCATTCCCGGCGCTTTTGGATTCGATGAACTCGTTTGAACTTTTAGTGTCCCGAGCACAGATTCGAGCTTCTCCAATGCTAATCCTCCCAATCGTAATACACGTGGATCTCCGTACAAATTGACAATGGTGCTCTCTAATCCAACGCCACAAGGACCTCCGTCTAGAATAGCATCTATCTTGTCACCGAGTTGCTCCTGAACATGAGCAGCGGTCGTTGGGGATGTAAAACCAAAAGGATTTGCACTAGGTGCAGCGATACATAATCCGCTTTTTCGGATGACTTCGAGGGTCATGGGATGATTGGGAATACGAATGGCTACCGTTGGGTGCCCTGAAGTCACCAAATCAGGAACAGCCTCTTTTTTCGGTAAAACTAAAGTTAACGGTCCCGGGCTAAACTGCTCAAATAATGCTATGGCAGCGTCGTTTAATTCGGCCACTTCTTGAGCCTGTTCAATGGAGGCTACATGAACGATTAATGGATCAAAAGAAGGTCTGTTTTTTGCTTCGAACACCTTAGCTACCGCTTTGATATCAAGAGCGTTAGCACCTAATCCATAAACTGTTTCTGTAGGCAATGCTACCAATGCTCCTTCAAGCAAAAGTTGAACGGCCTTATCTATGTCCGTTATAATCGCCATGCTTTAGGGAATGTTCAAATATTTATGGGTCTGTAGGCTTACTTTCCATCGCGGATGCTTCATTACATACTCCACAATATGGGGCATCATCTCTTCTCGTTTGCTCCATTCTGGTTGTAAAAACAATGCACACTTCTCTCCTACTTTTTCCGCGTGTTCCTCGGCCCATTTAAAATCGTTCTGATTGTATACAATCACCTTCAATTCATCGGCAGAGGCGTAATATTCTTGTTTTGGAGGAGCTGTTTTTTTGGGACTTAAACAAATCCAATCCCAGTCTCCGGTCAATGGATAAGCACCACTGGTCTCTACATGAACTTTCATCCCGACCTCATGGAGCGCATCTACCAAAGGATTCATGTCCCATGTAAGCGGTTCACCACCCGTAACAACAATAGTATCGCTATACTTCTTAGCATTGGCGACAATGCTGGAAATAGGAGTAGGTGGATGAGTATCCGGATTCCAACTCTCTTTAACATCACACCAATGACAGCCTACATCACAGCCACCAATACGCGCAAAGTAAGCCGCTTTACCAGTATGCGCACCCTCCCCTTGGATCGTGTAAAATTCCTCCATCAAGGGCACCACGAGTCCATTACGCACGTCGGCGCTACTGTAACTCTGGGATGTGGTTATGTCTTTCAAGTGGATTAAGACAATTCGGTTACTTTCATCGTGTTCATCATCAGGGCAGCTCTGGTCATTGGACCTACCCCGCCTGGTACAGGCGTAATAAAGCTACACTTAGGCGCTACCGCATCATAATCGACATCACCCAATAACCTGAAACCGCTTTTCTTTGAAGGGTCGTCGACGCGAGTAATACCCACATCAATGACACAAGCGCCCTCTTTGACCATATCTGCAGTGACAAATCCTGGACGTCCCAAGGCTGCGACGATAATATCTGCCTTCTGACAAACCTCTTTCAGATTCTTAGTTCTAGAATGACAAAGCGTCACTGTACAATTACCTGGATAATTATGCTGGCTTAGGAGGATAGACATTGGAGATCCAACAATGTGGCTACGACCAATGACTACACAGTCCTTACCTTCAGTCGGCACATTATATCTGCGGAGAATCTCAACAATACCCTGTGGCGTAGCAGGAATATAGGTAGGAAGATTCAGCGTCATTTTACCTACGTTTTCAGGGTGGAAACCATCGACATCTTTCTTCGGATCTACGGCCAACAGCACCTTTGTTTCATCAATGTGTTTTGGCAACGGCAACTGAACGATGTATCCATCGATATCTTCGTCATTATTGAGCTTATTGATGGCTTTCAAAAGCTCTGCCTCTGTGGTTTCTGCAGGAAGTTTGATGAGCGTTGATCCAAAACCAACCTCTTCACAATCGCGAACTTTCGCATTTACATAGGTGCGTGAGGCACCATCCTCTCCTACTAAGATGGCGGCTAAGTGCGGGACTTTTTTCCCTTCTGCCTTAAGTCCTTTCACTTTTTCAGCCAATTCTGCACGAATCTGTGCCGATGTTGCTTTTCCGTCTAAAACTACCATAGTCTAAGTCTTTAGCGCATACCGCGCATCATATTCATCATTCCACGACGTCCACCGCCGCTTTGCATCATCTTCATCATTTTACGCATATCACCAAACTGCTTGAGCAGATTGTTCACGTCTTGTACTGTACGCCCTGAACCTAGAGCAATGCGTTTTCTGCGAGAACCATTGATGATATCGGGCTGCTGACGCTCTGCTAAAGTCATGCTGTTTATCATGGCTTCAATGTGCTTGAACGCATCGTCATCAATATCAATATCCTTCATGGCTTTACCCATACCTGGAATCATACCCATGAGGTCCTTCATATTCCCCATTTTCTTGATTTGCTGGATCTGATTCATGAAATCGTCGAAACCAAAAGAATCGGTGGCGATTTTCTTACTCATCTTACGAGCCTCTTGCTCGTCAAACTGTTCTTGAGCACGCTCTACGAGGGAAACAACATCACCCATGCCGAGAATACGGTCTGCCATGCGGTCAGGATGGAACACATCTAACGCCTCCATTTTTTCTCCCGTACCAATGAATTTGATGGGTTTATTTACAATGCTTTTGATTGTCAATGCCGCACCACCACGGGTATCACCGTCTAATTTTGTAAGGATAACTCCGTCAAAATTCAGCACCTCATTAAAGGCTTTTGCTGTATTCACCGCATCTTGACCGGTCATGGAATCTACTACGAACAAGGTCTCTGAAGGCGTAATAGCTTTGTGGATATTGCCAATCTCAGCCATCATCTCCTCATCCACCGCCAAACGACCAGCAGTATCAACAATAACTACATTGTGCCCCTTGCTTTTAGCATGAGCTAGGGCATTGGTAGCGATGCTTACTGGATCTTGATTGCCTTCTTCCGAGAATACCTCGATGCCCAACTGCTCGCCTAGGACGTGAAGCTGGTTGATTGCTGCAGGACGATAAACATCACAGGCAACTAGTAGCGGCTTCTTCGTTTTCTTGTTTTTTAGGTAGTTGGCCAATTTTGCACTGTGGGTAGTCTTACCTGAACCTTGTAAACCGGCCATTAAGATTACCGCTGGCTTACCCGTCAAATTTAGGCCCTCGGCTTGCCCGCCCATCAGCTCGGCCATCTCGTCACGGACGATCTTCACCATAGCTTGACCCGGTTTCACTGCTGTGAGCACACCGGAGCCTAGCGCTTTCGCTTTTACATCATTAGTAAACTGCTTGGCAATTTTAAAACTAACATCTGCCTCAACCAGCGCACGACGAATCTGCTTTACGCTGTCTGCAATGTTGAGTTCGGTGATCTTATGATTCCCTTGTAATACCTTAAACGCGCCTTCTAGACGGTCACTTAAATTGTCAAACATATCAGTCTACGTTTGGAATGTTTTCTAATGTTGCTAGGAAAAACTCCCAGCTCTTTTTCACGGATGAAATTTGTGTTTTTTCGTCTGGACTGTGCGCACCGCGAATGTTTGGCCCAAATGAAATCAACTCCATTTCAGGGTAATTGGTTCCAAGAATACCACACTCTAAACCGGCATGGCAGGCATTTACACGTGGCTCTCCGTTAAAGAGCTTGCGGTACAAATTTGTCATCGTTGTTAAAATGGCACTCCTTGGATTAGGCGTCCAACCTGGGTAAGAGCCCGTGCAATCTACAACGCAGCCAATGGATTCAAAGTTTCGCGCAATGGCACGCGCTAAGTCCATCTTCTCACTCTCCACTGAACTACGCGTCAAACAAAGGATAGTTAATTCACCGTCCTTCAGAAGAACGCGTGCTGTGTTATTCGAGGTTTGAACAAGTCCTTCGATGTCCGGCGACATGCGGTAAATGCCATTTGGGTTGGCGTACAACGCAGTAATTAAAGCACTTTGGAATTCCTCACTAACGACCTCTAGAGGATCACCTGTTTCTTCCCAAGCCAATTCGAGATTCGGATCCGTTGTACCATGTTCGGCAATGAGCTCAGCACTAAGCTCGCCCAAGGTGTTCTCAAAAGCATCTATTTCCGCATTTGGAACCACTACAACCGCTACGCTCTCACGAGGTATTGCATTGCGAAGACCACCTCCGTCTAAAGAGGCTAAACGAACAGACTCTCCAAGACGGTCAAGTACTCTATTCATCAACTTGTTCGCATTCCCAAGACCCTTATGGATATCCATACCGCTGTGTCCTCCGCTCAATCCACGAACAACAAGTTCGAAGGCCGTAGCATCTTCGGGAGAAGGCTCCATTGCTACCTTGCGGGTCGCATTGATGTCGATACCTCCAGCACAACCGATGGTCAATTCATCGTCGTCTTCAGTATCAATGTTTAAGAGAATCTTCCCATTAAGCATACCGCCTTTGAGCTCAAGAGCACCTGTCATACCGGTCTCCTCATCAATAGTAAACAAGGCGTCAATGGCTGGATGTGGAATATCTGTAGAACTCAATATGGCCATGATATAAGCCACGCCCATACCGTTGTCTGCACCTAAGGTTGTTCCACGTGCTTTAACCCAATCACCATCAACATACATGTCAATGCCTTGAGTATCGAAGTCAAAGTCTGTGTCGTTATTTTTTTGGTGCACCATATCCAGGTGTGCTTGGAGTACCACAGGAGTACGATCTTCCATACCTGAAGTGGCCGGCTTACGGATGAATACATTTCCTATGTGATCTACTTCGGTAGGTAGACCTAATGAATTGCCGAAATCGACCATGAACTGTATAACACGCTCTTCCTTTTTCGAAGGACGCGGTACAGCATTCAAATCTGCAAAATGGTTCCAAACGGAACGTGGCTCAAGGCCTCTTACTTCACTACTCATATTACATTCTATTCGGTACTTGGATACCCAAGCAATTCATGGATTCTTTAACTACCTCTCCGACTGCTCTACTTAACGCCAAACGGAAGGCGATGGTTTTATCATTCTCTGCACGGAGGATGCTGTTGTTTTGATAGAAGCCGTTGTACTTCTTCACCAACTCGTACGTGTAATTCGCTAGGACTGCAGGACTCAAGTTCGCCGCTGCCTTGTTCACCATATCTGGGAAATCGAGGATGGCCTTGATCAAAGTCACTTCATCTTCATTCGGAGTAATGTCAGACCAAGATTCGTTATATGCACCTTCTGCTTTGCGCTGTAAGCTCTGAATACGAGCATAGGTGTATTGTATAAAAGGCCCTGTGTGTCCATTGAAATCAATACTATCGGCCGGATTAAACAGCATACGCTTCTTCGGATCAACCTTGAGGATGAAGTATTTCAAAGCACCCAATCCTAGGGTAGTGAATAACTGCATTTGCTCATCCTCACTGAGACCATCTAATTTGCCCAGCTCCATAGAAATGGAAGCTGCATCCGCCACCATACTGTCAATGAGATCGTCTGCATCGACTACGGTTCCCTCACGAGATTTCATTTTACCCGTTGGTAAATCAACCATCCCGTAGCTCAAGTGATGCAACTTATCTGCCCAGCTATAGCCCAAACGCTTTAAGATGATGAATAATACCTTGAAGTGGTAATCTTGCTCATTACCCACAACGTAGGTCATGCCCTCGGCATCGAAGTCTACAAATCGTTGAATAGCGGTTCCGATGTCTTGCGTCATGTACACCGAAGTACCGTCGCTTCGAAGAACAAGTTTGTGGTCCAAACCTTCATCTTCTAAGTCAATCCACACCGAGCCATCTTCTTTCTGATAGAACACCCCTTTATCAAGGCCTTTTATCACATCATCCTTACCGAGAACGTAGGTATTGCTTTCGTAGTAATTCTTATCAAAATCGACCCCGAGTTTCGCGTAGGTAGTATTGAATCCTTCGTATACCCAACCATTCATCGTCTTCCACAGGTCTACCACTTCCTCAGCGCCTTGCTCCCATTTGAGCAGCATTTCTTGCGCCTTTAGAAGCGAAGGGGCTTGCTTCTTGGCCAATTCTTCAGACATACCACCAGCGACCAATTCCTTGATTTCCGCCTTGTACACCTGATCGAACTTCACGTAGTATTTACCCACGAGATGATCGCCTTTTAGTCCACTGCTCTGAGGAGTCTCTCCATCACCGTATTCTTGCCATGCTAGCATCGACTTACAGATGTGAATACCTCTATCGTTAATGATTTGAACCTTTACAACGTCCACACCGTTTGCCTTCAAAATCTGGCTTACCGAATACCCCAAGAGGTTGTTTCGGATGTGGCCAAGGTGCAACGGTTTATTGGTGTTAGGAGAGCTGTATTCAACGATGTATTTACCCTTGCTCGCAGGTGCTGGAAGTCCCAAGCTTCCTGTGCTAACAAACGACTCAAATTCAGAAACATACCCTCCCCTTTCTAAACTTAGATTTAAGAATCCCTTCACCACATTAAATGCAGTAACAGCACCTGATTCTAAGAGCTTTTCTCCAATCTCATTGGCCACCATTTCTGGTGCTTTTTTTGCGGCTCTTACAAACGGAAAAACGACCAATGTGAGGTCGCCTTCAAATTCCTTTCTGGTTTCTTGTAATTCCACCGAGGCTTCTACCCCGTACAGTTCGTGAATTACTGACCCTATGTTTTGTTCTAAGCTCATGAGCTACAGTTGTTTTGGCAAATATATTTCAGCGAGCATGCATCTTGCGCTTCCCCCGCCAAGAGTTTCTATGGTTGTAAGGTCTGAGTGAAGGATTTTATGGAATCCCTCTATTTGTGCTTTCTGTGCATTAGTGAGACAATTGAATGCACTTGTGCTCATGACCAAATGTAAGGCATCTCCGTCTCCCTTCACCAACAGCATATTTCCTCCAAACTGATGTTTCTGAGCTTCCGAGATCTCGATCACTTCTTTTCCGCTTTCCCGGATTGTATCGATGACCATCCTCCGTTCTGCCAGGTCATCTATAGCATCGAGACAAAGGACCGCGTATTTATCCGTCATACACATGAGTACATTGGTATGGTAGATGGGCTGACGGCCTTCTGGTGTGTCTTGGAAGGCGCTAAATACTACGGGCTGGTACTCAAATCTCTCGCAGATTTCTTCGAATAAATACTCGTCTGCTCGCTGACTTCGGGCCATGTAGGCGATTTTTTGGTCGTGATCAAAAATGATACAACCGGTTCCCTCCAAGAAAGTACCGTGCTCTTCTGCATCGGAAATATCTATGACCTCTCCGATTATAAAACCGGCTTGAGTGAGAATTTCTTCAATATCAGAGCGGCGTTCCAACCTTCTGTTCTCGGCTTTCATTGGATAGAGCACCACACAGCCGTCCTCGTGCATACTAATCCAGTTGTTCGGGAAGATGCTGTCCGGAGTATGAGGCTGCTCGTCGTCTTGAACGATCAATACTTCAACGCCTGCAGCGCGAAGCTTAGAAACAAAAGCGTCAAATTCGGCTTGTGCCTTTGCATTATCAAGCGCTGCATCTGTCGCAGCATCCTGCTGCTGGTAGAAATTGTCAACCGCAGTCTGAACGTTCATCCCAAAGCGAATAGGACGAACCATGAGAATGGTATTTGTTGCGTTCTTCGTCATTATTCCTCGCGTTCTAATGGCATGGTACTACAACGCAACAATCCGCCCATCTTCAAAACTTCATCGTAAGTAATTGCATGGACCGTGTAGCCTCTTTCTTCTAGCCAATTCTTCAATCTAACCGCTGAAGCACTAATCAACACTTCCTTCGGACCAATGCTAAAAACGTTTGTATGAAGGTCGTAAGCTTCATCTTCGGTACAATAGAAAATATTATCAGTGCCAAATTGAGACTCAATCCACGTTACATCGGCAACATTCTTGAAAAGATGAGGTGCAAGCAATAGTGCATTGCCCAAAGGTTGGAAAGCACAGTCTAAATGAAGCGAGCCTTTACGGGGATCTACATCACTTTTTACAAGTTCAAACCCTTTAAAATCATAGGCTGGAAATTCATCTTGCAGATACTCTAATCCTGCAGTGTTTGTTCTTGCCGTTTTGTATTTGTCGAAAGTTTCCTCGTTGCTTACCCCCACAAAAACAAAGGGCTCGTGCACAATGATATCACCGCCTTCTGCATAGCAACCGCTCGGCATCATAATGATGTTTGAAGAAGGTATCCTGTTTAAAAGGGTGTCTATTGCCTTAGCCTCACTTGCTCGGTCTTCAATGACATTTGGTAAAATGAATTGGTCGTCGATAACAAAACCGATGTCTCTTGTGAACACCTGATTAGTTGCATCAAGAATATCTGGACGTAGCACTTCCACCCCGAGCGACTCGAGCTTTTCCACCAAGGAATTCATCTGTGCTATGCAATCTTCCACTTCTGGATACGTTCCTAATTCTACGCTTTCCTTACTTCTAGCGTCGTAACAATCTTCTATGGCTGGTTTAGGTCCCATTTTACGGGCAATTCCAACCATTACTGATCGTAATCTTCCGTACTCTGATTTAATATTTGGGTGTATTTGCATGTGATGGGTTAATGGACGACAAAAATAGATGAAAAGTGTTGATAACGCTATGAAACTAGGCGCTTTTACTAACGCCGAACCAATTATTTTTGAGAGTACTACAATTGAAACTATGGCCAAGAGAAAAACCGCGTCCAAAAAGAACAATCCTCCTAAATTCGTTGGAGCAATCAAGCAGGCAAGCCTAGGAGTAAAAGAAGTATCTGACGACCCTACAACGAAAATCTTCTTGGGGGTCATGCTCGTTTTTATTGGTGCCTTTCTATTTTTCTCGCAGTTGAGTTTTCTATGGAATTGGTCCGCAGATTTCAGTTTGAATACTGCTAATGATGAAGCGCTGCAGGACCTTGTCGCCCGAAATCTCTTCGGAACGCTTGGACACAGCATTGGCTGGATTTTAATGCTTCGTGGTTTCGGAATAGCGGGATTCTTGGTAGCCTTTTACGTCTTTGCCATGGGATTACGGTATGCCTTTGAGTTTCGAAGATTTAAGCCGATTGGTTTATTAAATCACGTCATCATTACTGGCCTGCTTATCAGTGTATTTGTTTCTGCACTTGTTTCTAGTCACCCAACCGTATTGGGAGGGATTACAGCATACTACCTTGCCCATTTATTAGGCCTAAAATTAGGCGCAGTGGGCATTTACTTGTTGTTGATAGGTTGTGCCGCACTCTATGTTATTGCCACTTTTAAAGTGAGCCAATTGAAATTCCCTTCAAGAGCTACCAATCCCGAAGCACCCGATGAAGCTGCTGTAGACAGCGTGATGGCTGAAGCCGAAGAAACCCTACAAACTATTTCTTTTGATCAAGAGGAGTCTGTTCCAGAGCCTACTTCACAGACGGAGCTGGTTGAGGATGAGCCGGAGGAAGAATTGAAAGTTGAATTGGCCCCACAACCTGAAACTAGCGAAATTCTCGTTTCAAATGATCCTGCTCAAAAAACAGATGAGTTCGATGTGAAGGTCGAGGTGCATAAGGAAGAGGAGGCGACCAAAAAAGAGATCAATCAAAAGGTTAAGGATTTTGGGGAGTACGACCCTACCCTAGATTTGAGCAGATTCAGACTTCCTGGCATTGATTTACTTCAACAATACGGCGACGGTCAGATCACCTTCGACAAGGAAGAGATCGAGAAAAACAAAAACAACATTGTAGATACTTTACGGAACTACAACATTGAAATCAAGGAAATTAAAGCGACTATTGGTCCAACGGTGACCCTCTATGAGATTGTCCCAGCAGCAGGTATTCGTATTTCTAAGATCAAAAATCTTGAAGACGACATTGCTTTGAGTCTAGCGGCATTGGGTATTCGTATTATCGCCCCAATCCCAGGTAAAGGAACTATTGGTATAGAAGTGCCGAATGCCAAGCCTCAGATGGTCAGCATGAAGCAGGTCATTTCAAGCAAGCGCTTTCAACAGGCCGAAATGGAATTACCAGTGGCTATGGGGCGTACTATTACTAACGAAAACTTTGTATTTGATCTAGCCAAAATGCCGCACTTGTTAATGGCGGGTGCTACAGGTCAAGGTAAGTCTGTTGGTTTGAATGCCATCCTCACGTCTTTATTGTACAAGAAACACCCGTCTCAACTCAAGTTTGTGTTGGTGGATCCGAAGAAGGTAGAATTGACTTTGTACAACAAGATTGAACGTCATTACCTCGCGGTGCTTCCAGATTCAGACGAGGCCATCATTACAGATACGACCAAAGTGGTAAATACCTTGAATAGCCTCTGTATTGAGATGGACAATCGTTACGAACTGTTAAAGTCGGCCATGGTTCGTAACATCAAAGAATACAATGCGAAGTTCATTTCGCGCCGATTGAATCCTGAGGAGGGACACCGTTTCCTGCCTTACATCGTTCTGGTAATTGATGAATTTGCCGATCTTATTATGACTGCCGGTAAGGAGGTTGAGATGCCTATTGCCCGTCTCGCGCAGCTTGCACGTGCCATTGGAATCCACTTGATTGTTGCTACGCAGCGCCCTTCGGTGAATGTGATTACGGGTATCATCAAAGCGAACTTCCCGGCCCGTGCTGCCTTCCGTGTAACTTCGAAGATTGATTCTAGAACTATTTTGGACGCCGGAGGTGCTGATCAGCTCATTGGTAAAGGAGACATGCTTTTCTCTCAAGGGTCCGATTTAATTCGTCTCCAATGTGCCTTTGTCGACACACCAGAAGTTGAGGAAATCTGTGACTTTATTGGAAATCAGCAAGCCTATCCTACTGCCTATCAATTGCCGGAATATGTCGGTGAAGAAGGGGGCGGAGTTGGTGATATAGACCCGTCAGACCGCGATGTACTCTTTGAAGATGCAGCTCGTTTGGTGGTCGCGACCCAGCAAGGATCCACCTCTATGATTCAACGTAAACTCAAGCTAGGTTACAATAGAGCAGGTCGTATTGTGGACCAATTAGAAGCCGCTGGGATCTTGGGTCCTTTCGAAGGATCTAAGGCTAGACAAGTTTTAGTTCCTGATGAGTTCGCATTGGAACAGAAATTGAAAGGAGATGCGTAAATTGCGCCACATGAGAATTATCGCCCTACTACTACTTCCATTTTTGACTTTTGGACAAAGTCACGAAGAGGCTAAAAAGTTGTTGAACCAGGTGTATGAAAGTACGCTAGCACTAGAGACGCAACATATCACTTTTACCAATACCATCGAAGTACCTAGTGAGGGTGGGATGAAAAAGCGCAGTTCCAACGGGGAACTATTCGCTATTGGCCAAAAGGTTCGCGTAAAGACTAATGCCTTTGAGTTTTTGTCAGACGGTTCTAAAGCGTATCTCATCTATCCAGAAGATGAGGAAATCGAAGTTGCTGCTACGGATGAAGAAACAAGCCTAGCACCGGCGGATATCCTTAAAAATTATCAGAACGGTTACAGCTACAAAATGGCAGGAAGAGCCACTGAAAAAGGCAAAACCATACAATACATCCGACTCAAACCCGTTACTAGCGAAGAAGTAAAGGAAATTTTAATTGGCGTAAATATGAATACCATGTTGCTTGACAACTACACTCAGTTCGGCAACAACGGATCCAATAACATATTTGCGGTAGATACTTACCAAGTGAATACAGCCCTAGATGCATCCATGTTTGATATCAATAGTGCAGAATTCTCCGGGTATTACCGACTTTAGAGATGAACAAACTAGACCTATACGTCTTAAGAAGCTTTATAAAACCATTGATTCCTACTGTCGGGATCATGGTTTTTTTCTTTTTGATGCAGATGGTCTGGAAATATATCGACGATCTTGCCGGTAAAGGGATTGAATGGTATACCATCCTTGAACTTATGTTCTATTGGGCAGCCAGTGTAGTGCCCTTTGCCCTTCCTGTAAGTGTTCTATTCGCCTCCCTTCTCACCTTTGGCAACTTTGGCGAGCATTACGAGATGGCGGCTATGAAGAGCTCAGGCATCTCCTTATTTCGTGGTATCCGTTCCTTGATAGTATTAAATATTCTAATCGCCGTAGGTGCCTTTTTCTTTTACAATAATGTCATTCCTGTGGCCAATTTGAAAGGGCAAAGTTTATTGGTCAACATCTCAAAAAGTAAACCTGCATTTCATATCACGCCAGGTATCTTCTACAATGGATTTGAAGGTTACAGCATCAAAATAGGCGAAAAAGAAGGCGACGAAGAGCAATTACTCCGGGATATTTACATTTACGATCACAAGGAAAATAAAAAGGGAAATCACAAAGTACTTACAGCCGCTTCAGGCATTATGCGAACCGTTGGTGGCAGCAGGTACCTAGAAATAGAGCTTCACGAGGGGTCTACCTATGAAGATATAGTCAAAAAAGACAGAGCAGAGCGTCGCAAAATGCCGTGGGCACGAAGCTCATTCGACACTGCCTACATACGCTTTCCCCTCGACGGATTTTCAAACGACGACCTCTATAAGACGAGAAGGCGCGACTTTATGATGCTCAACACCTCACAACTGTTGGCCAAGACGGATACGCTCGAAGAACAGATGAAGAATCGGCAAGCGCACTTTGAAAAAAATCTGAACGGTAAATACAAATTCGATTACGTCGACGTCAGCACTGGACAGCCTGAAGTGCTCAAGCCGAACCTTATGAAGAATCTGTTGAGCGGTATGCGTATTCGAGCGTCACAAAACGCCATACGCCTGGCTAGAAGTAATCTTGACTACTTGCGACAACAACAGCGTGAAATGGACTGGCGCGAAGAGATGTACATGCGTCATTGGATTGAGTACTACAAGAAATATGCACTTGGAGTAGCCGTTTTGATCATGTTCTTTATCGGCGCCCCATTGGGCAGTATCATTAGAAAAGGCGGGATAGGATTGCCATTAGTCATTAGTACCATCGCGTTCCTCATTTTCCATATACTGAACACCACCTTTGAAAAAATGGGCAGAGAAATGCTGATGGATGTAGAGCTTGCTAGCTGGCTGCCGTCGATCATTCTAGCCCCTGTAGCATTGTGGCTTACCTACAGCGCTTCAACCGATCGGGCATTACTTTCGGGAGAATGGTTCAACATCATTTCGTCGAAACTGCGTAAAGGCAAAGCCAATGCGTAAAGTCCTCATACTTTCAAACAAGGTGCCCTATCCTGCCAAAGACGGGAGTTCAATCGCCATGGCTCGCTTGTTGGAGAATCTAATTGAAATGGGCGACTGTCAGATCACCTATGGTGCTATTAATACCATCAAGCACAGAAAAAACATCGAAGATTTCCCACAGAACGTTCTGAAGAAAATAGCGCTTAAAACATTCGAGGCAAATACATCTCCTACAGTCTTTAACGGAATCAATAACCTACTTTTTTCAAATCGTCCTTTTCATACCGTACGGTTCCATTTGCCTGAAGTACAACATTGGCTCAATAGCTTCGAGGGTGACTCTTTTGATACCGTGATCTTGGAAGGCGCTTTTATGGGGGACTACCTTTCGGATGCTCAGGGCGTTGGTAAACGAGTTGTTTTACGCGCACACAATCTAGAACACCTTATTTGGGAGCGCACCACTAAAAACGAATCGTTTGCATTAAAAAAATGGTACTTGAATCTTCAAGCGCAACGGCTGAAGAAATTCGAGGAAGCACTAACAAAAGAGGTAGATGCTGTTTGGAGCATCAGTCCGGTAGATTCGAATTGGTTTCTAACCCTAAACGCGAAAACGTTCTTTGTACCGGTATCTGTACATTCAAAACCTATGTCTAGAGACTTCAAAGCAAAGAAGTGCTTCTTCTTGGGTGCTTTAGACTGGTTGCCTAATCTTGAATCTGTCGAATGGTTCTTAAAGCATGTTTGGCCCTTAATACATGCTGCAGACCCAAGTATTGAATTTCATTTAGCAGGCAATAAAACGCCGTCACACTTAATGGATGCTAACCTACCTGGGGTGACTGTTCACGGAAGAGTTGCTAATGCTGAAGAATTCACTAAAAACCATGGGGTTAGCGTAATCCCGCTGCTCAGCGGTTCTGGCGTAAGAATCAAGTTACTAGAAAACGGTTGCCACGGTATTCCAACGGTATCAACGAGCATAGGAGCTGAGGGCTTATACAGCGGATCCGATACCATTCTACCTTTGGCTGATGACGCAGAATCTTTCTCCAAACAGGTGGTGGAATTATGTACCGACACCCAAAAAGCCAACGATGTCGCGAAGGCGTTGCACGAGGATATAAGTCGTAGATTTAGCAGCGCAAACTCCATTCAAGCAATACTTTCCGCATGGCCCAACTAGGAGCAACTATAGCATTGATAAGTGTAGTCCTCATTGGGTTAACCTATGGCCTCTATCCTGCCGTTCGATTGCTGCGACTTCAAAGATTAAAACAAAGTCCTCAAAATCTTGAATTCCAGCCGGAAGTCTCTATAATTTTTGCTGCGTACAACGAAAAAGAGGTTATTGAGGAAAAGATTCACAGCATCTACACCACGGACTATGACACTACGAAGATCTCTGTGTTTATAGGCAGTGATCAAAGTAACGATGGTACCGACGAGATCATCACCTCTCTTCAATCGAAATACCCAAGTTTGCATCTTTACCGAACCACAGAGCGCACGGGAAAATCGGGAATTATGAACATCTTGGCGGAAAAAGCAACAGGTAGTATCCTCATTGCGACCGATGCCAATATCATCTTCAAAGAAGATACGATTGTGCAACTTGTCGCATCTTTCCATAGCGAAAAGGTTGCCGCAGTAGCAGGAGCGCTGACCTACAGCGGTAAAGCATCAAACAATACAGCCAAGACTGAAGGAGCTTATTTGAACCTGGAAAATGCCATTCGACAAAGCGAAAGCCAGTGCTTTGGATTTTGCTTGGGTATGGAAGGTGGCCTTTATGCCATTCGCAAGAACTTGTGGAAGCCTATTCCTAAAGCTACCTTCATGGAAGACTTCTTTCAAACCATGCAGCTTTTGGTCGATGACTACCAAATAGTTTTTAATCCAAAAGCATTAGGTTATGAAGAGGTTAGCACGTCACTCGACGAAGAGTTTAAGAGGAAAATCAGAATATCATTGGGCAACTTTCAAAATCTAAAAAGGTTTAAAAGTGTGCTTCTGAAGAAGTCCTGGCCCTTGGGTTATGCCTTCCTTTTACACAAAGTTCTTCGCTGGTTTACTCCACATATCATCATCGTTTTACTCCTTGCCTTAATATTGAATCCAATCACCCAGATATACGGACTCGTTTTACTAGCACTTCTACCCGTTCAGTTTCTGTTGGTTAAATTCAAGATACATGGCCCTATCGCTTACTTTTGTGCCATGAACGCGGCCATGCTTATTGGTCACTTTCGTTATTTAAAAGGAGTAAGCTCAAGTGTTTGGGAGCCCACAAAAAGAATTCAAGAATGAGTTTGAATACCATAGAGGAAGCCTTAGAAGATATTGCCAACGGTAAAGTAGTTATCGTCGTAGATGATGAAGACCGTGAAAACGAAGGTGATTTTGTGGCAGCGGCCGAATGCGTTACGCCCGAGATGATCAACTTCATGGCCACTGAAGGTCGTGGTTTGATTTGTACACCAATTTTACCGCAGCGCGCTGAAGAATTGGACTTACCGCCTATGGTTCAGAACAATACAGATCCGAACAAAACGGCATTTACAGTGAGTATTGACCGTATCGGCGAAGGATGTACCACAGGAATTTCTGCATACGATAGATACATGACTGTCAAGTCGCTTGTCGACCCTACAATTAAACCAGAACAATTGGCTCGACCAGGCCACATATTCCCCCTTATTGCAAAGCCTGGCGGTGTTTTACGACGTGTAGGGCATACAGAGGCGGCTGTGGATCTAGCACGACTTGCGGGTAAAGCGCCCGCTGGCGTTATCGTAGAAATAATGAATGAGGACGGTACTATGGCGCGTCTTCCCCAACTTAGAGAAATTGCTGAAAAACATCAGCTCAAGGTGATCAGCATTGAAGATTTGGTAGCCTTTAGGATGGAAAAGGAGAGCTTGATTGAGTTGGCAGAGAAAACAGAGGTAGATACGCCTTATGGCCATTTCACCCTTCATGCATTCGAGCAAAAGACGAATGAGCAGGTCCATATCGCTTTAACCATGGGTGATTGGAAAAAGGAAGACATCGTTCCTGTACGTATTCAGAGTGCCGGTATTGCAAACGATGTTTTTCACTCCCTAACTTCAAATGAGGCGACTAATTTCCAACGTGCACTATCCACTATATCGAAACGAGGTGCTGGTGCCATTATATATATGAATCAAGAGCGTAGTGCGAATCGAATTTTGCAACGTATTCGTCAATTCAAGGAAGATGGCAAGTTGACATCTAACGGCTCTATGAAGGACGCACGTGATTTCGGTATTGGTGCTCAGATCATTCATCAGCTTGGAATTAAGAACATCGATTTGGTAACGAACAACCCCATCAAACGTGTAGGTGTTGCCGGATACGGTCTAGAAATCGTCAAGAATTCGGCACTGGAATGAGAAAGTCAAATTCCATCAAACTAGCTTTAAGATTCTACCGCAACCACAGCTCTGGCATGCGATTAGAGAAACTATTGGCGTTGGTGGCATTTTCAGGTATTCTCGAAACCCTTCCTATTCTTGCCTCTCTCCCACTACTTCGTGCAGTCTTTCTTGGACATGAAATGATTTCGCTTGGCGCATTTGAAAGCAGTTTAGTCAGCTATACCATAGGTTTAGGAGCGCTTTTATCACTTCGTTTTTTCATAGGCCGCTGGGCACAATATTCAAACGCTAGTGAGCGTATTGCACTACTCACCGAGTTCAGAAAAGAAACACCTGAGGAGGAGCGTCAAATCCAAAAAGTCAATTTCGGTAAAAGTGTACAGGCGATAAATTTCTTATTGGTAGGTTGGAGCCAATTCATCCCCGGTCTTCTATTTACGCTTCTTGGCCTTTACTTATCTCCAAAATTTGGCGCGATTACTTTGGCAATCATCGCTTTATGGATGCTAGTCATTTCAAAGATTAAACAGCAACAAGATTTTTGGCATGCCAAAGGAAGTGAGTTGGCAAAAGATATTGACACACTCAATACTATTGAGTTGGACGAGCTACACAGCTACCGACTCAAGGCGGCGAAATGGGATGCCACAAACAAAAACCTCCGCGAATTAGTTATCATCAGTTCGCTAATCATCTCATTGGTAATCAATAACTATCTAGGCATGTCGCCAAGTTTTGATTCCATTTTAATCGTCATCGTATTTCTTCGTGGACTGCAACAGTTGTTCACAGCGTACATCATGTCCCAACAACTTTCTGGACTTACCAACTTCTTGGAGAAAGTGTGACCCATGTTCCGTGAATTTGGGTACAGTGTTTGTACTTTTGTCAACAGTTAAAACCAATTCTTCATGAAAAGATTCCTAAGCCTTCTAGCAGCATCGTTATATCTAGCGAGTTGCCAGACTGATACTGTAGGAGTAGATGGCGTAGATATTATCGCAGAGCCCGTGATTGCGCTTCCAATAGGCGATATTAACCTTACCCTAGACCACCTGCTTGTACCAGACGATTCCCTAATTTATGACGACAACATGGACTATAAGCTTGTGGTTGCGCAAGACTCTGTTTTCTCTCTGAGCGTCGATGATTTCATCTCTTTACCTGCCCAAAGCCCTGCAACCAGTTCCATCTCTATGGGAACCATTGGAGTGAACAACGTCAACATGAGCACCGATATTTCATTGGGAACTGTTGCCACGGATGCAGGATTGACCACTATTAATTCGGCGCACGGCAGCAACGCTCCATTCCCTACAATGAATGAGAGTAATTTAGGTACTTACGGAGGTGGTGGATTCGGAACCTTTACGAGTGCCTCGTTCTCAGACGGTTCTATGACCCTAACGTTGACCAATGATTGGCCTACTGTTGTAAGTATGGGGGTAGACCTTGTGGACAATACCACGAGCAATACCATCCTCTCATTCTCTTTATCAAATGCCACAGCTAATGGCGGAACAGCTTCTGACACAGAGAGCCTTGTAGGAAAATCGCTACCGAACAATATCGGTTTTAAGATAACTTCTTTAAGCTCTCCAGGTACCGGACTTACATCAGTAGCTATTGATACAGCAGATGCTTTAACCTTAGATATAAGCACTGCTGACCTTGCTGTATACTCTGCAGTAACGGCTTTGACTACTCAAGACATCTCTAACGACACGCAATATGTTGATTTGAGCACTGGTGGTAGTGAAGAGCTTAGAGAACTTATGTTCAATACTGCAAGTTTTGATTATGAGTTCACATCAACCCTAGCGGAAGATTTAGAATTAGGCATAGGATTTCCTGGATCTGATAAGAATGGTGTAGAAGTGGATACTACGATTACTATTCCAGCGGGTCAGACCGTAATGGGTGCCATCAGTCTTGATAACACAATTTTAGATTTAACGACCGATCTTTCGCAAGACCACAGTAAACTCCCTATTTCGGTCAGTGCGACCCTTCTTGGTTCAGGAAACCAAGTATCCATAGATAGTTCAGATGCTTTAGATATGACGTTTGAAATGACCAATCTTCAGTTTGGGCACATCAAAGGATTCTTCGGCACACAAACCATTACCATTGACAATGGATCTGTCCCACTTTCGGTCGATTTCCTTGAGAACTTTGACGGAACAATTACATTCTCAGAACCTTCAATCTCCATGGATATTACCAATTCTATCGGTCTTCCTATTGAATTGGCTTTAGATTTTGATTCGTATGCAAACGGAACGGCTTCCTCGTTGAATGGCCCTGATTTTGTCTTGCCTTATCCAACTATTTTGGGTGATACTGAAACTGGCACATTAACTTTTGACAATACAAACAGCCAGATCACAGATGTCTTTACACTTCCTAAAGACAGTATTGTATACGGTGGTGCAGTCAATGTGAACCATGATACGGCCACCTTTGGAACAGAAAACTTTGTAACGAGCACGAGTGCAATTGCGGGCGACTTATTAATGGAGTTGCCATTCACAATCACTGCTGCTGGCTTAGCCTTTGGGGATACGCTCGCTGATGATCTTGATTTGAGTGGTTCAGTTCCTGAAAACATGGAGGTACAGAGTATTCAACTATTCATGAGCAATACGACTACCCTCCCGCTAGAAACTTCTGTAGCTCTTAAGTTTTACGATGAAAATTGGAACGAAGTGCATATGGAAACCGTGGATCTACTTGTCAGCGGTGTTCCAAACGCCAACGGTATTGTAACAGCTCCAAGTACATCGGATATCACCATTGACCTAAGTGGTACAGCGCTCGAAGCTGTATTAGGTGCCAAATCTGTTATCGCTGAGGCGACCATGGACACCTACAACGGAGGTTCGGACCCAGTGAAACTAAGAACTGATGCTACCATTGGTATTTCTTTAGGAGTACAACTAGAAGTAAGTCTAACACTCTAAAATGACAACAATGAAAAAGTTAATTACACTCTTATCTATTGTCATTACTACAAGTGTAATGGCCCAGAATCTCACCACCTTTGGCCTTTCAGGGAACCCTGATAATATCGTCCAGAACCCTGGAGCGGATCCAATGACTAGTTTTCAGTTGCGCTATGCTGGTTTTCAAGCCAACGCAGGGTTGAATACTACCGCTGGGCAGCTGCTTGGCACGAATGATTTGCTTGGCAACATACTAAGCAGTGGTTTATCCTCAACCGATTTCATACTCGAATCGAATGTTGTTCTACCGCATCTAGGCATTAAGTTGGGGGATAACTACCTCTTCGCAGGAACAGGACTGGATGTAACCTTGAATGCGACCGTTGACAATGACCTTATTCATTTTATGAAATACGGTATGGCGGATGCTTCGGGCAACTTTGATCCTAACTACAGCGGTGACTTTTCGGAATTAGGCGTGAATTTCCAAATCAATCAAAACACCTATTTCGGATACCAGCGTGCGCTAATGGATAACAAGCTACGTGTTGGTGCAACATACACGATGCACAACTACGTGACAGGCTTCAACATTAATGCTAGCAACTTCAATATTAGTACTTCAGGCAGTGCTGGAGCACCGAATTCATTTGCGGTTAACTACGATGTTGATATCGCAGGAGGCATCGACTTTAACAATATAGATAGCCTTCAGAATATTGGTTCGGCTGTAACACCGGACACACTCTTGAACTCTGTTCGCGATAACTTTGGAATGGGAAGTATGACATCTTCCATTGGCTTTGGTTTAACCTATAAGCCTGTTCAAAGAGTAGAGCTAGCTTTCAGCATGAACGGTTTAGGGGCAGAGACAATGAATTTCGCGAGTAGAACTTCAAAAACTTGGTCAGGTTCAAGCACTATCGACGGTTTTGAATACACATCTCAAGCTGGAGATTCTCTATCAGTAAAGGTAGGAGAAGCGGTAAGCCAGTATACTGACGACCTTAGTTCATCCATAGGTACTTCCCTGAGTAACGGAAACTACCAACAAACTCTTCAGGTCGCACAAAATACAAATGCGGCGGCCAACTTTTATTTGAATAAGTACAGCTACATTGGTGCTCATTACACGGCTAGGTCTAATTCGTTTAGAGACTTCGAGTACTTTGGATTAAATACTATGATCTGGCTTGGACGTAATCTACAATTAAAAGGAGGTTACTACTTAGCCATGGACGAGACGAATGCAGACATCTTCAATGCTGCGATTCAGTTTAGATTAACCCCTGTACTTCATATTTACGCAGGTTCAAACACAGTTGGTGATATTGCTACTGTTGCAAATTCTTTGATCCAAGATGCTAGCAATCCACAAATTGGGGCTGCTACCTCTAGCATTAACTTTAGTGCAGGTGTGAGTTTAACTGTATTTGACGATAGATTCAAAACAGACAAAGACGAGCGCAGAAAAGCGAAAGAAGGACAAAAGGCTAAAGAAGCCACAGGTCTAACTCCAGCACAAAAGAAGAAAGTAGACGATGCAGCTGCCAATAGCAGCACAAAGAAATAACATCGATATTCATTGTAAGAGCCCGGCCTATGGTCGGGCTTTTTTTTTGCTCGATTCTCAGGAAATAATCTTCCTAAAACTGTGAAGAGGGTTATCCTCTACTTCAAGAATAGTATACCTCATTCCGTACAACGCCGATTGCTCTTTGACTAGTTGAATCTGCTCTCTAACAAAGGCGTTTAGCCCTTCTGCATCTTTGAGCGATAGCATGGTCTTTGTCCCTGTTTCAGCATCTGCTACAAAAGAACCGGCATAGAATTGAACATCCAGCTCCTCCTCGCGAGAAACCAACAATACGAGTTTCACAAAATGTCCAGCATCTACTAAGGCACCGAGATGCTTGGTGAAATCTTGTAAATCTTCGTGGTATACATCTGTCAGTACTATTACTTCACTTCTCGGGGGAATTTGAGACAAGAGTCGCTCCGTAGCAGCGACCATCGAACCGTTTCCAACAGACAATTCACAACGATTAGCGAGGTGCAAGAGCAACTGCTCCATGGCATCATTAGTGTTCTTAGCTTCAAACAAAACTTCCTCTCCTGCCCTCACATCCAAAAGACCAAGAGCATCTCTCTGTTTGCTCAACAGTGCTGCCGATAAGGCAATTTGCCGGACAGCGCACGACCACTTGGTCCCAGCGCTTCCATACATGGAAGCGCTGGAGTCTAATAAAAAGTAGGCGCGCAGATTGCTCTCTGCTTCGAATTGTTTAGTGAGATACTTGTCTTGACGCGCCAAAACCGTCCAATCAATGAACTTTGGCGCATCGCCCGGGACATAGGCACGATGCTGCGCGAAATCAAGGCTAAAACCGAAATCTGGGCTTTTATGCAATCCTGTCATGAACCCACGTACTTTCTCGCGTGCCCACCAATTCAACCCTATGATTTCTTCTTTATTCACTTAATTCATTGCGACCTTTTGTCTGGCCCAATTTGAGAGTGTAATATAATCTAAAGCTACTTCGCTTTTAAAGAGCTCGAGAACAAGAATCAACTTCATTTGCAGTAATCGAATCCGATGAATGAGTTCTTCAGGAAAACCGCCTTTTAACATTCTAGCTGCGTTAGCAATTCGTACGTGATCTAATAGTTCGTTGGAGCTTTGCACGGCTCTCGAATAATAATCCTCAAACGTGTGCTCAAATCTTGCTGCAACGCCTTGATCAAGTTCATTGCAAATACTGATAATATCGTCTTTGATTTTAAAAGCAAGATTAAAAGTGCCATTGCTGTGGTAACCTCGCACAAGCTTTTGAATGGTGCGGTTAATAGACATGGCTTCTTGGTAGATGGGTTGTGTGATGGCTGTATTCATGATGTGTGGATTTTTTCTGTTTCAACTAGACTTTTATAATGGTTCTTCTTACGGGCACACTCATCGATGAGCTCCAAATAAAAAGCATTGGTAAATC
>JBMZBC010000002.1:0-109000 GCA_049611965.1 Schleiferiaceae bacterium
AAAAGTCCCAAGGCTTTACCTCTCCATTGTGGCCCGCATTGCTCGCGAATTCTTGTACGGCATTCAAATCCTTTTCAGCAGCCGGTTTTGCCAACGCTTTCAAATCGTCCAAGAACGACAATACCGTCTCTGGGGTTTTCGCCATACGCTTGCTCAAGGTAAGCGCGGCATGAGAATCAAAGCCAAGCAACTGGGCTTTTGCCAAACGTGTATTTACTAATTCTTGGATGTTTTGTTCATTGTTGTACTCGTTGTCCTTGGCCGCTCGAGTACCGTATGCGCGGTACATTTTTTCACGAAGCGCAGCATTGTCGGCGTACTTCATGATGCTGATGTAGGTAGGCATGTCTAGACCAAATACATAACCCTGCTTGCCCTTCTCCTTGGCCAAGGAAGCAGCGCTCGCAATGGTAGCTTCTGGCAATCCTGCCAACTCTTCGGCATCTGCTACATGAAGTTCAAAGGCCTGAGTTTCTTTCAAAACATTTTCGCCAAAAGACAGCGACAGCTTGCTCAATTTTTCACTAATCGACTTCAGCGATTCACGCTCCTGCCCTTCGAGCAAGGCACCATTGCGCACAAAACCCTCATAGGTCTCTTTGAGTAATCGTGTACTTTCTGCATCCAATTGCTCCTCCTCTCGATTCTCCCAAACCGTTTTAATGCGTAAAAACAAGGCTTCATTGAGCAAGGTCTCGTTGTTAAACAACGTCAATTTTGGACTCAATTCTCGGGCAATCGATTGAATGTCCTCGTTGGTTTCAGCGCTATTCAGGTTAAAGAAGCAACTGCTCACCACACCAAGCTCTTTCGAGGCGAACTCTAAAGGAACCAACGTATTTCTGAACGTCGGCGCTTCAGTATTTGAGGTAATGGCCGAAATGCGTTCTCGTGCAACGTTCATCCAGTGCGCTGCAGCAGGCATAAAATGTGCAGGCTCAATGGTGTCGAATGCTAAACTTCCAAAGGGAGTTTGAGGAAAATCTATTAGTGGGTTCATACGGGTACTTCTTAGTGCTCCTAAGATACGTAGGTCATTACATTTACTACCTTTGATTGATGGCAAAAATGGAAGTGAATTGGACATTAACAGGGATGACCTGTGCAGGGTGTGCGCACAGTGCGGCATCCATTGCTGAAAGTACTCCAGGCCTTGATAATGTAGTGGTTCGCTATGCCAGCCACAGTTTCAAAGCCACCGTCGACCAAGAATGTCTCGACTTGCCTGTCTTCAAAGCAAACCTCGCTAAAGCCGGATACCAGCTTGAGAGTGAAAAAGTAGGCATGGAAGTTCAGTTTGACAGGCAACGAAAAGCATTGCGCAGACAAGCGTTAGAGCTTCTACTAGCCGTGCTGTTCGCGGGTCCATTGCTCTATTTAGGGATGAGCCATTCTACGGAAAATCTTATGATCGCTCTTCAAGGATTATTAGCAGTAGTCCTCAGTGGTTATTTTGGCCGAAAAATTCATACAAAAGCCATTGCACTCGCTAAGATGGGCGCGACCAATATGGACACCCTGGTGAGTTTGGGCAGTATTGTCGCCTTTGGGTATTCCTTGTTCAATCTCTTGAGCGGTAATCATGAGATCTATTTCGAAAGTGCCGGGCTCATCATTGCCTTCATACTTATTGGTAAATACTTCGAACAACGGGGAAAATTGCAGAACAGCAAGGCCGTAGAAAGTCTCCTAGCACTTCAGCCCAAGGTAGCAACTAAAATGGTCGATGGACTTACACTTAAAGTTGATGTTAGTACACTTGAAATAGATGAAGTGGTCCAAGTGAAACCAGGGGAGCAAATCCCAGTGGACGGTATTGTTGTTGAAGGAACCTCCAGCATCGACGAAAGCACCTTCACTGGTGAGCCATTGGCAGTCGCTAAAACCGCCGGGGCAGAGGTTTGGGCAGGCACTGTCAACGGAGAAGGTTTATTGCTTATTAAAGTAGTAAGTTCGGGGAAGGCCTCTGCCCTAGGCGGCATCATTGAAGCGGTTCTTCAGGCGCAAGAACAAGAGACTTCTATTGAGAAATTAACCGATCGCATCTCCAAGATTTTCGTGCCGAGTATTTTGATATTGAGTGTTATTGTAGGGATAGCCTGGGCTCTGATTGGAGAGCCATTAAGTATGGTATTTGCCATCAATGTGCTGGTCATTGCCTGTCCTTGTGCCTTAGGACTAGCGACTCCACTAGCGGTCGTGGCAGCCACTGGTAAAGCGGCTCGAAACGGGATGCTCGTTCGCAATGCGAGTGCATTGGAATTGGCCCATAAAGTTGATCATATTTTATGGGATAAAACGGGAACTTTAACTAAAGGAAAGCCCACAGTTGTTGCCATTTCTGGGGATGTGGCCAATTTTAAAAACATACTTATCGCCCTGAACCAAGGCGGATCACATCCATTGAACGAAGGCATGAAACAACACTTCGGTTTTCAAGGAGGACTACCGAAAGTGAGAAGATTAAAAGCCTTGCCAGGTAAAGGAATCCAAGGAAAAATAGACGGCAATGTGTACCACTTAGGTTCGCCATCGTGGTGTGAAGAAATCACCGGTCAAAAAGTCGCTACTGAGAAAACTACTGCAGTACTCTTTGATGCAACTAATGTCCTAATTACGGTAATGTTTGATGATGTATTGGCAACAGGTGCAGTTGATATTATACAGCATACTAATACACTCGGCATTTACAATGTGTTGCTCTCTGGTGATAAAATCCCGGTGGTTGAAGCACTTGGACAAAAGCTTGGATTACAAGAGAGTTTTGGTGAGATGATGCCCATAGAGAAAGTCGAGAAAGTACACGCCTTTAGAAACAAGGGTACCGTATTGATGATAGGCGATGGAATTAACGATACCGCGGCGCTGAGCGCCGCGGATGTAGGCCTGAGTTTCGCGGCCGCTACCGCGGCCGCGCAGCAGAGTGCTGATGTCGTGCTGATGCGTGATGGTGTACTTGGGTTGAAACGCTACTTCGCTTTGGCTGCACAGTTCAGACAAACCTTACGAGGTAACCTCATTTGGGCCTTTGGCTACAATGTTGTCGCCATTCCTTTAGCCGCTGGCTTGCTCTACCCTACATTTGGCATTAAATTGACCCCGATGATCGCAAGTATTGCCATGAGCATAAGCAGTATTGGTGTTGTTATGAACAGCTTAAGAATGCATATAAAACCCCTGAAATAATGACCATAGATACTAAAATCAACTGCGGCGGATGTATCGCCAAAGTCCAAGGAGATTTGAATGAATTGCTCGGAGAAGGCAATTGGTCCGTAGAAACTTCGTTACCCAACAAACCATTGACGTTTTCAGACGAAGCAGATGTCGAAGAAGTCATGGACGTACTGGACGAATTCAACATGAACGTATAAATGAACGTTGCCCTCATCTCAAGAGCTACGCTGTACAAGCAACCTGGCGGTGATACCGTTCAGGTCGAACGTACGGCAGATGGACTGAGAGCGCTGGGGCATGAAGTACATATTGTTCTCACAGGACAACCTCTACCGAAAGAAGTAGAACTTATCCATGGTTTTAACCTCGGAAGGCCGGCAGATCTATTGCCCTATTTCAAATCGTTCAAGGGCAGAAAAGTCCTAAGTACCATTTTTGTGGACTACAGCCTTGCAGATAAAAAGCGTGCTCCATTGGCTTATGCACTCCTGGGTGGACATGGCATGGAGTGGCTAAAGACCATATTACGTGGGTTAAACGGTAGCGACCGTATGCCAAGTATCGGCTACCTCTTTGCAGGACAACGACGCAGTATGAAGCGCTTGCTCGCACTAAGCGATCGAGTCATCACTTCATCCATGAGCGAATACGAGCGTATTGCTGCTTGGAGCGGCTTAGGAGGAAAAGGGCTACGCGATCAACACCAGCTGATTCCCTTGGGGATTAACGAGGATTTTCTTCAATCGACAAATAAGCAGGAAGTTCGAGCCGGACTTCTTATGGTGGGTCGACTGGAATACCTGAAGAATCAAAAAACCATTATCGAATGGGCAAGTGAACGCAACTGGCCCCTAACGGTCGTAGGTGATGCCAACGTGAATCAACAGGACTACTACCAGGCATGTGTTGCTACTGCAGGACCGACCGTTACATTTTTGCCCTACACTAATACCGACGAGATCATCCGTTTGATGGACGAGCACCATTGCCTAGTCATTCCTTCACTTTTTGAAACCTACAGCCTGGTCGGTTGGGAGGGCGCAGCGAGAGGGATGGCTGTCGTTGCCAATAAGGCGGCTGATATGAGCGAAACGCTAGAACCTGTGGCGGAATTGGTCCCTATTGAAAATAAGGAAGCCTTTATCGAGGCGATAGAAATTGGTTTAAAAGGACATAAAAAATCCCAAGTGCCGTTTACAAACTTCACTTGGGATGCTATAGTTAACCGAATCGTAAGCGCTTATCGCTGATTCGCCATTTCTTTCTCAAAAGTTTCTTTGAACTTTTCGTAGTTGTAATCAACCATGATTTTCTCGTTTTTAGAGAGTGCCTTGTAATAATTCTTTACAATTTTATCCCCGTCGAGCTCAATGGCAATGTAGTACTTGAACTTGTCCGTTTTCTCTACCTTCATTAGGCGGTCACACACTACGAGTACACCACTTAACTCTTGGTCAATCACTGTACGGGCATTTTCTTCAAAACGCTCCAATACCTCTTCTACGTTGTTGACCTCCATACTCTTCACGTAGTTGTCACCAACAACTTTCATGGTAGTGCTGATCATACCCGCAAGGTCAGTTTTGGCATTGCTCATGGCTTTCTTCTTGGCCACGTTCATATCCATACTCTCACCAAAGCTGTAAACACGGAAGGTCTTGCGGTCGCTCTTGAATTCAGAACACGGCAATACTAGTTCAGTTTCGCCTTTCGGCGCTTTTGTTTTTGAACCACAGCTTGACAACATCAAACCTGTAGCGGCTAGGGCGATAAGTAATACTCTTGCTTTCATAACAATACTTTTTAAGGTGTAAGGAAGGTACGGAACCTTAAGGTGTTTATTCCAAAGGCCGTGCCAAAATTTCTACCACTTACCGCGGTCGACCAATTTCTCTCGCTCCTCCTCAAAGAAATTCAAGCACTTTTCCACTTGCTTATCGATGTTTTTGATGCGGTGTACGGTGTGGCAGATGGTACGTTTTCGTCCATCTGTAATCTTATCCCAAACGCGCTTAATGACATCGTCTTGCTCAAGAAGAACCTCCACAACTTCGGGGATTTCCACCCCCAAGGGATTTGGATCCAAATAAATGACTACTGAAATGGCTTGGCCTTGCTCGTAGGTATGTCCATTAAGCTTTGTCTTGCCTATCATTGAGAAGTACTTCCCACCTCCAAAGCTTTGAATGCCAGCTTGTACTTGGATATTGCCGTCGTCGATGTCCAGGATGATCCGTGTCTTACTCTTTTTCGGGAAAGTATCTACCAGCGCTTTGTCAAAGAGTACGCATCGGTAGCCGCCACGCATCGGATCGAGCATCTCTAGATAAGTGTTAAAGCGAGCCAATTCCTCCATTACCAAGGCGAGGTAAAAGCGGTATCCTCCAAAAACTGAGGATCGCTTAAGGTTTTCATAAAGTCAATCAATCCTTGCTTCTGCGCCTCGGACCAATTTCGACCTACACCAGCCGCCTTCATGTTTGGATCGAGAGTCGGCGAAGGATGACCGCCCATATTGTAAAATTCAACCACCTCAGCGAGGGTTTGAAATCTTCCATCGTGCATATAGGGGAATGAATATTCTACATTGCGCAGCGAAGGCACTTTGAATTTACCTCTATCGTTAGGATTACCGGTTACACCCTCTCGCCCATCTCCGACTTCATGCGTACTGTCGAGGCCATTGTTAGAAAACTGCAACAATCCGAAGGCTCCCATCTGGTAGCCGGATGTAGCTGCGCCATGGCAGTGGAAGCAATCCCCCTGTTCGTTATTGAAGATGTCAAAGCCCAACTGCTCACTCGGGGTAAACTGATAGTTGCCCTCAACGTACTGATCAAATTTCGAAGTTCCGCTGATGATCGTGCGTATGTATTGAGCTAAGGCCTTTGCAATTCCGTCCTCTGTTATTTCTTCCGACCCGTATGCCTTATCGAACAGTTCAAGGTAAGTGGCGTCTTGTTCCAGCTTTTCGATGATGCTTGCAAAATCTGCATGCATCTCGATAGGGTTTAAAATGGGGTCTTTGACTTGGTCTTCGAGGGTAGATGTTCTTCCGTCCCAGAAATAAAGCTGCTGCCATGCAATGTTCGAGAGGACCATAGCATTCACATCGCCCTGCAGGCCATCTATTCCAGTGCTGAATCTAAACGGCTCTGCAAAATTACTCTCCTGAATGTGGCAACTGTTACAGCTCTGAGAATTATCGCCCGAAAGTCGCTCGTCAAAGAACAGATGTCGACCCAAACGCACCCCTTCTTCTGTCATTTCGTTTGAAGGTGGAATGGCTGGCGCTGGAAAATGGCTTGGATAATTTAGGGTAAAGGGCGTGGGTTCGTGTTTCGACCGAAATCGATCACAGCCTTGAACAATCAAAGCGCTCAACAACACTATCCATACCTTACTCTTCACTTTCTTTTTCCCAGTTGCTTGTTGTGGTATAACTCTCAAACTTACGGATCACCTCCGCCATGTCTTCAGGTATAACAGTTTCAAATTCCATCAGTTCACCGGTTGAAGGATGCACAAAGCCGAGCTTTTTCGCATGGAGGGCATGTCTCGGGCACGCTTTAAAACAATTTGTAATGAACTGCTTGTACTTCGAGAAGGCAGTGCCTTTCAAAATCTTATCACCTCCATAGCGCTCGTCATTGAAAAGTGGATGTCCCAAATAGCGCATATGTGCACGAATTTGGTGTGTACGTCCAGTCTCCAATCGGCAACTGATTAAAGTTACATAACCAAAACGTTGTATCACCTTGTAATGAGTAACCGCATGCTTTCCTTCAGAACCGTCGGGGAAAACAGCCATCTGCAGTCGGTCTTTCACACTGCGCCCAATGTGGCCTTCAATCGTACCTTCTTCCTCTTCGACGTTTCCCCAAACTAAGGCAACATATTCCCGAGAGGTCGTACGGTCAAAAAACTGCTTTGCCAAATGCGCCATGCCCAGCTCTGAAGCTGCGGCAACCATGACGCCTGAAGTGTTTTTATCTAACCTGTGCACTAATCCAGGACGCTCCTCACCTTGCTTACCTACGGGTAAGTTCTCCGCTAAATGCGCCAGGCCGTGGACCAAGGTGCCATCGTAATTTCCATGACCTGGGTGGCAGACCAAACCCGGCTGCTTATTGATCACAATAACGTGCTCGTCGCGGTAAAGGATATCGAGGTCCAATTCCTGAGGCACAATCGTAGAATCTCTTGGCGGTTCATTTAAGACCACCTCAACGGTATCCCCTGCCTTGACCTTATAATTGCTCTTGACCGGGTTGCCATTGACATGAACGGCCTTTGCTTCCGCTGCCTTCTGAATGCGCGAACGGCTGGTATCGAACAAAAAATTCGTCAGAAACTTATCGACACGCAACGGTCCCTGTCCCGCGTCGGCTACAAACCTGTGGTGTACGTATAATTCGTCTTTTTCTTCTTGCTCACTCATCAGGACCGTATTTTAAAGCTTAATCCATTTGACCTGAGCAACACCCTGCGCAGTTCGAAGAGATAAAATATATAAACCTGCATCAAGGTGATGCAGCTCGAGGTGTTCATATCCCTCAACACGACCCGCGGCAACCGTAGCACCGGTGAGGGTCCTTAAAACATAGTGCGCCGAAGGCGACTCTATACTTAAGCTGCCAGAAGAAGGGTTCGGATATACATTGAAATCTTGGACCAATTCCTCCACGACCATATCCGTTGGGGAATAACGGAAGTACGGTCGCATCATCGCAACACCGGACTCTAGACTCTGGTACCAATTAAATCCATCCCCATAATATCTGGGCATTCCTGAAGGTAAAGTGCGCTTCTGATCCAGACCTAAATACATGGGATTCGAAGAAGTACAGATATATCCTATCCAAACTTCAGCATATGCATTCAAACTAATGCTTGAGTCCAACTCGTAAGGCATCATATCTCCGCGGTAATATCCCGTGAACGGACGGTACAAACTATCACTCATGTACAAGATATTTCCCGGTCCATCCCCACTATCAGCGGGTGCCCATACAGCCATGCGAAAAGTGCTCGTATACGCTTCGCCGGCATCGACGAAATTAAAAAACATCCCCTTTAGGGTATCAGAGCCACCAAGCCCGCCAACCTTGAATTTCTGTGCTACTCGTCCGCCAATAACGTTTTGAACAGCATACGCACGCTCGGCGGTGCCATCATCCAAAGCCAAGTAGTTATCTAGGGTCAATTCACCTCGAACGGTATCGTTAGAACGGAAACCTGCCGCCGAACCGTCAAACCACACCTTGGTGGAGACGGTAGTTGGGCCACTGAAAGAGGTCATTGCTGCAGTGGGGACGCTAACATTAAACGTCTGGTCTTGGTTGTGTTGTGTATTTGTGATTACCGGCACTGCAGTGGTTTGTTGAACTAGAGTACCGTTTTCTTCCCAGCGGAATTGGCCAAGGTTCAAACTCCACCCTCCGGAAGGTACAGCACCGTTTCTGCGGTAAATAAACTCCAATGTAGAGGGACGATTTGCCACACTGCTGGCATTGCTTACCCACCAGGGCCAGCTCGTATAGGCTCCAGAACCAATAATAAGCGGATGCGCGCGAGCGATCGCCGGTTCTGTAATGATTGTATCTGCTGGATTACGGTCTTTATCCAATTGCACGTAGTCGATATTCCATATATCGTAGGCACCGGCACGAGCGCCATAAGCTGCAAATCGGAAGCGGAAACCTTTTTGTAAATAATTGGCGCCTTGAACAGGAAGAATAACGGAAGAAAACGGGCTAGATGTACTAGAGCCTTTCTGCCCCCAGACCTGAGTCCAATCGGAAGTCACTGGCGACCAATATTCAACGACAATACTGTCAGTGTTAGACGGTAATTCGCCGCGACCGCCCTCCTGCAACTGAAAACTGAGGTAAACGTTAGATAGGCCTTGTAAATCCAGATAGGCCGACGTTAATACATCTGCCAAGGAATCTGAACCTAGTGCATTCTCTTTATAAGCAAAACCGTATTCATTGAGCCCATCGAAGGTCGCAACTCCAAGAGAATTTTGGAACAACGCCATTTCGTCGTTTACCCAAACCTTTGCATCCTGCCAAAGCGCTGTAGACGGCTTGTCCGACGGGTAAGAGAAATCGTCAGTAAACGGAGGCACCAAGGTATCTGTACTCTCCGCGGACCATGAAACTACAGGAGCATTCGACAGCACAGCAGTAATTTCTTGAACTTGCGCCGTAACGACAACCGTCGCAAGACTGATAAAAAATGTAAAACAGAATCTAGAATTCAGCATCTAGCGTATCGATAATTTCAGGTTGTGGGAGGAGTGTTGAATCGGACACTAGCCAGAGGTCAACAGCACTACCGGCTTTGACTTCAAGATCTTCTTCGTAAGCCGGGGACGATTTGAGCACAAAGGCACCTAACGTATCCTCAATAACGGATTGGTAAATTACAGCACCAACGTTTAAACTAGAGTAACTTAGCTTTTCCTGTGCCTCGCTAAATGTCATACCAACGAGATTCGGCAGGTAAACCAACGCACCGTCTAATCCAGCACTAACATAGATTGTGAAGCGGCTTCCCGTTTCATACAACTTCTGCTCATCGGCGAGGCTATCATTTTCGTCAACTACCCTTAACACTAAATCGTGACTGAGATCAGGCACCGCAATTATGCTATCGATGATAAATCCTTTGGTTTTAAACTTTGAAGTCACGTAACTGACCAACTGGTCCTTGTAATTAGGCAACGGATACTTTGGCAATCGTGCTGGGTTGGTCGAAAGTAGGATCTTACGGCCCAATTTTACCGTAGCATATTCCTTGGGAAAGGATTCTATGATTGCACCCTCGGGTACACCCGGGGCATAATGCGTACTATCTATGACCTCGTACCCAAGTCCTAGTGAATCTAATTGGGCTGCAGCGTCCTCGAGTTGCAGCATCTTTAGATTGGGAATCTCAACGGTATGGCCGTGCATAGTGGTGCTACTCAACCACCACAAACTTCCGAATACACTAACCAACACTACTGCTCCGGCAATAACTGCCGTTTTCACGAAGGAGCGAGAAAATAGAAATCTAAGCCATTGCTTCATGGTGTAAAGATACTTTATTCATACCCTCTAATCATTAGGGTTCTGCATTACATTTACAACAATGGAAAACGAGCAAAAATTGATTGGCGTATTGGCCGGCGGATATTCTTCTGAACGGGCTATTAGTTTAGCTTCAGGGAAGACTGCTTATGAGGCTTTCCTCCAAGCCGGCTACACCACAGTGTTCATAGAACTTGATCGGGAAGGCTTCAAAGTAGACGGTCAATTGGTCAAAATTTCAGACCTCGGTTTGGCCTATGTATTCAATGCCGTTCACGGCACTCCAGGAGAAGACGGTCACATTTCCGGTATGCTCGAAGTATTCGGAATCCCACACAGTACCTGTGATACGTTTACGAGTGCCCTTACTTTTTCCAAATTCCAATGCAACACCATTTTACGGGCCCAAGGCATCGATGTACCAAGAGGGGAAAGCTTTTTTGAAGAACCGCAAAGCGAACTATTCAATGATTGGCAATACCCATTATTCGTCAAACCCAATCGTTCCGGCTCGAGCTTTGGTGTGAGCCGCATTGAAACTCAGGAAGGATTTTCTGCAGCCTTCAAAGAGGCCCAAAAAGAGGACAAAGAGGTGATTGTTGAAGAGGGCATCACTGGTGTGGAAGTAGGCTGCGGTGTGCTGCGAGCGAGCTATGACTTTGCTTCGAATCGGGAGTTGGATGAATCGGTCACCCAGAGTATTGCAATTACTGAAATTGTTCCAACTGAAAGCACCTTCTTTGATTACGAGGCGAAATACGACGGGAAATCGCAAGAAATAACACCGGCAAGAATACCTACTGAAACTGCTGCTGCCATAGAGCAGATCTCTATTAGAACGTATAATTTATTAGGTCTTAAAGGCATCGTCCGAATGGACTTTATCATTGACAAAGAACGCGGACCTGTGCTCATAGAGGTGAACAGTATACCTGGACTTAGCTCTGCATCCATTGTGCCTCAACAAGTGGCCTACAGAGGGTGGCAACTCCACCATGTGCTAAGTATTCTCGCAGAAGAACATATTGCGTAACTTTATCCCATGAGTAAACGAGTTGCATTATTTCCAGGATCTTTTGACCCCATCACATTGGGCCACCTCGATATTATCGAACGCGCGCTTCCTTTGTTTGATGAAATCCAAATAGCCGTTGGTACCAATAGTGCGAAACAGTATTTATTTCCGCTGGAACAACGTGTCGCTTGGATTGAAGAAACCTTTGCCAATAAGCCCAAGGTGAAGGTCATTACCTACGAAGGGCTTACCGTTGACTTTGCCAGGAAGCAAGGGGTCAACTTCCTTCTGCGCGGATTGCGCAATCCTGCGGATTTCGAATTTGAAAAGGCCATCGCTCAAGCAAATAGAGAAATGGTGCCGGATCTAGAAACCGTATTCCTTCTGACCAGTGCGCGTTATGCCTACATCAGTTCAAGTATTGTACGGGAAGTGTTCAACCACGGTGGTGATTTTACCGGATTCGTTCCCAATGCCGTTAGGCCGTAACCTCTTCTGAGGCGAATGCTCTGAAGACAGCTTCTAGGCTATTGTAAGAAGGCATCTTGGCCAATTTTTTTCTCAGCTTTTTTGGAGAAGCCCAGTACACGTCGGTAATTCCCTCCTCTTTTTGGGGCTTCAATTTTTTCGCATGCTCCGTGTACATGGGGTACCAGTAGGTGGTTTTAATGGCAAACCCGCCTTTTACCGTGTAACAATGCACTGTTTTTGTTGGTGCTCCTGTTATTTTCAATCTTTTAACCTTGCACTCTTCTTCCACCTCGCGAACGGCGCAATCTTCGATCTTTTCATGAAACTCCAGCTTCCCCTTAGGCATGTCCAACTTGCCGTTGCGTTCGATGATGAGCAACTCGCCTTTTTCATTTTTAACCCATCCACCGGCTGCAATCACACCTTTGTGCAACGTCATAAACAACGACCAAAACGGATGGTCTATACCGATGCTCAAATCTACGTTTAGGGTGTTGTCTTGAAGGTCTTTCAAAAAGGCTTTAACCTTTCTCTTGGTGGATAATCTGTTGATAATCTCAGGGGCTTCTCCCCCAGGAACAGGAATCAAAACAGAGCCTTTAATGAAAACTTTGGTGTAATTTTGCAGCATGATACAGAACAAAGAAGCAGCCCTGAAGACCGCAGAAAGTCTTTTACAAATTAAGGCGATTAAATTACAACCAGATAACCCATTTACTTGGGCAAGTGGATGGAAAAGTCCTATCTACTGTGATAACCGCTTGACATTAAGTTTTCCAGCTATTCGAAATTATCTAAAAATCGAATTCGCCAAACAAATTGAAGAAGTTTATGGAAAACCTGATTACATCGCTGGAGTAGCTACAGGTGCGATTGCTATCGGTGCGCTCGTTGCTGACTTCATGGGCGTTCCATTCATCTATGTTCGTGATAAAGCCAAAGGCCACGGACGCCAAAATCAGGTGGAAGGCTTCTTCGAACCGGGCTCTAATGTGGTGGTCATTGAAGATTTAATCTCTACCGGAGGCTCTTCGCTAAAAGCCGTCGCTGCATTGAAAGAAGCAGGGGCTCGAGTGCTTGGCATGATGGCCATCTTCACTTATGGTTTCCCGGTAGCCCTCGCAAATTTCGAAGAGGCCAGTGTTCGCTTGAACACCCTTAGCGATTACCACCATTTATTGGAACAGGCTGTTCAAAGTGGTGCAATTTCGCTCGAAACAAGGGACCTCTTGTCTGAATGGCGCAAAGACCCTTCTGTTTGGGGCAAATAGAAAACGCTTAGGTTAGCTCATTGGGGTCCACCCAACGTATACTATCAAGGTCAAACGCTTGCGTTTGGCCTTTTTTTGTTTGCAACAATACACGACCTAAGTGATCAACACCGGTGACTACAGCCTCGAGCATTTCGCCTTTATCGGTGGCATACTTCTCCAATTGTGTTCTACCCCACAGGACTTCCTTGTATCGCTTGTCCAAGAGTTTGATATTATCCACCCAAGGCACCGCGGCATCCATCGCTTTTAGGATTTCATCGATAACCTCCTCAGAAGTGATATCCAGCCCCAATTCTTCTAAGCTGATGGCGCGAGGTAATTGAATTTGGCTGTATTTCACGTTAATACCGATGCCAATGATAGAGGACGCAATTCGACCGCCCTCCCATCGATTTTCTATGAGCATACCACCCAATTTCTTCGTACCGACCATCATGTCGTTAGGCCATTTGTATTGTACCATTTTAGGCAAAGTGGTGGCCAAAACATGACACATCCATTTATTCACGAGAAAACTCTCCTTCACAGCATATGGCCATCGAACATAAACAGAGAACAACGCCGATTTTCCAGGTTCGTCCTGCCAAACTGACACGCCTCTACCCTTGCCCTTTTTCTGGGTGCTGGCAACCACCGTCGCCAAGTGTTCTAGGGCAGTATTCTTCTGCAACAAACGCTTCAATTCAGATTGCGTAGAATCTAGCTGTGAATGACGTAGAATGCGGTACTTTTGTGACATTATGCCTATTTAGAATGAGCCTCACTAAGATGGCATATGTTTTGGTAATTTACTGACATAAATATTCATTAATGCAATTACAACCTCAAGCTTCGTCCGAACTACTTCAAAAATTTGTTGTTGAAGGGTTACAAGAGATCAAAGGCGAAAACATCACCATACTTGATTTAAGAGAAATCGACAACGCAGTAACAGACTTCTTCATCATTGCGGAAGGTAACTCCAACACTCAGGTAAATGCACTTTCAGACAGCGTTCACAAGAGCGTTCGAGAAAATGTTGGCGATCGCCCTTGGCACATTGAAGGAAAAGAGAATGCAGAGTGGGTACTTATGGACTATGTAAATGTCGTAGTACACATTTTCCAAAAAGGCATCCGAGAGTTCTATGACCTGGAAAGCCTTTGGGGTGATGCACCTACAACAACCTTAGAAAACCTATAACAGCCGTATGTCGGAAAAAGGAAATCAAAATCAAATTGACAAGCTGAAAAAGCAGTTTGCCAAGAATAACAATCAGGGCAAAAAGCCAAACGGCCCGAAGCGATCAGGATTCAGTTTCTATTGGGTCTACGCCATCATCTTCGCTCTATTTATAGGGATGCAGATATTCAGCGCCATGAGCTTCCGTGCTAAGAATTCAAACTTTAGAGACTTTGAGCAGAAACTTGAGCTTGGTGATGTTGAACGCGTAAACATCGTTAACGAAAAAACCATTCAGGTCTTTATAAAAGAGGAGCGCTTATTAGAAAACGAGCGTTACGAAGAGGTCAGAAACAGCAACCTTAGCGATGCAGTCAATCCAGGCCCACATTATGTCTTCGAAATGCCAGCGACGGCCTTCGAAGACCGATTAAAAGACTATTACGAAGACCGCTCTTCAGAGGAACCAATTGCGGTGAATTATGAAACGCAAGAAAACTTTGTCGGGGACATTATTTCTTGGGTTTTGCCGCTCGTGCTAATGATTGCCGTGTGGCTCTTCATCATGCGCCGCATGTCCGGTGGCGGTGGTGCTCCAGGTGGCGGTGGCGGATCGCAAATTTTTAACATCGGAAAGTCACGGGCCAAAGTATTTGACAAAGACACGGAGGTGAAGACCACCTTCAATGAAGTGGCTGGAATGACCGGAGCCAAAGAAGAGGTTCTAGAAATTGTGGACTTCTTAAAGAATCCAAAAAAATATACAGACCTCGGAGGACGTATTCCGAAAGGTGTGATGCTTTCAGGCCCTCCGGGGACTGGTAAAACCTTGTTGGCCAAAGCAGTTGCCGGAGAAGCCAAGGTGCCGTTCTTCTCACTTTCGGGATCTGACTTCGTTGAAATGTTTGTGGGTGTGGGTGCATCTCGTGTCCGCGACCTATTTAAGCAAGCCAAAGAGAAATCACCGTGTATCATCTTTATCGATGAGATTGATGCCATCGGTCGTGCACGTGGAAAGAACAATTTCACAGGCGGCAACGACGAACGTGAGAACACCTTGAACCAGCTTCTAACTGAGATGGATGGTTTTGGCACCAACGAACACGTTATTGTAATGGCTGCTACTAACCGTGCAGACATCTTAGACCGAGCACTCATGCGTGCCGGGCGTTTTGACAGAATCATCTATGTAGATCTACCCGAGCTTAACGAACGTGAAGCCATCTTCGGCGTGCATTTGAAGGGCATTAAAACCAATGATTCTGTGGATGTTGCATTGCTTTCAAAGCAGACTCCAGGATTCTCCGGGGCGGATATAGCCAATGTTTGTAATGAGGCGGCTCTTATCGCAGCACGTAAGGACAAAGACTTTGTAGACAAGCAAGACTTCAATGATGCCATTGACCGCATTGTGGGAGGCTTGGAGAAGAAAACGAAGATTATCACACCGGAAGAAAAGAAGGTCATTGCCTACCACGAGGCTGGTCACGCTGCTGTAAGTTGGTTGCTTGAACATGCTGCGCCATTGGTAAAGGTGACTATTGTTCCAAGAGGTCGCTCGCTAGGTGCTGCATGGTACCTTCCTGAGGAGCGTCAGATCACGACTGCTGAGCAGATGCAAGATGAAATGTGTGCCACAATGGGTGGGCGTGCAGCAGAAAAGGTCGTTTTTGATAAAATCTCTACCGGCGCATTGAGTGATCTTGAAAAGGTGACTAAACAAGCGAGAGCTATGGTTACTATCTACGGTTTGAACGACAAATTGGGTAATATTACCTACTACGACAGTCAAGGCCAAAATGAATACGCGATGGATAAACCGTATTCTCAAGAAACGGCTGTAGTCATTGATGCTGAGATATCTAAAATTATTGAAGCAGAGTACGATCGTGCCATTGACATTCTTTCCAATAATAGAGAGAAGCTTGACGCTTTAGCTAACCTCCTTTTAGAAAAAGAGGTCATCTTCAAGGAAAATGTTGAGGAAATCTTCGGTAAACGCCCTTGGGACAAAGAGGAGACTGAAGATACTACTGCTGAAGTAATTGAAACCGAGACGGCAACTGAAGTCATCGAGGCGACCGGACCAACAGAGGCTCCAGCCTCTGAAGAAGCACCGAAAGAAGCCGAGTAATCGGATTCAAATTTGAAGTAAACCCACCGCCGCTGGCGGTGGGTTTTTTGTTAATAGCCTCTCGAAAAAAGACTTCGGTGCTTTAGTGCTGCTTTGCTACCTTTGAGTAACACTCAAAAAACATGTCTAGGAAAGGTTTCTTTTCAAAATTGGTTTCTTCACTCAAGAATTCTGAATCTACAGAACAACCTGGAGATGGGAAATTTGCCCCCGAAGAAAAACTTCCGCTCGACGAAAAGTTTGTGTCTCAATTCCATGAAGGTGGCGGCCATTTTATCTATTGTGCCAATGAGGGCGATGCTCTTGCAGGCCTCGAACAATACGCTGCTGAACACAGCTGGCCAGGCGTCTACATAAGTGATGAAGGTTTACGCAACTTTGAAAACAAAGTAAGCTTGAGTATTACCTTCAATAATGACGGCCAGATGCCTGCAGTAGTGAGTGGTTGTGAGGCGTTGATTGCTTTTAACGGAGGAATCATGGTACACAACCATCATACAGGAGGAAGAAAACTGTCGGATTTACCCGAGCATCACGTAATAATCGCTTACACTTCACAGATTGTTGCAAACCTACGCGACGGGATGACCTCCATCAACCTTAAATACCGAGAAAACCGCCCAGGTAATATTGCAGTGATACGTGCGCCTTTGGATCAAAACGTTCAGATGGCTTCTGCAGATCCTAACAAGGATAGAAATGTATTCTTAGTGCTAATCGAAGACGAGGTATAACATGGGGAAACGTACGCTATGGGGTGCCGTCTATGCAGGTGTGCTGATCGGTATATTTGGTTTTACAGCATTCGCTCCGATTGCTTTAGCGCTGTTCACAATACTTTTATTGAATGAATTGGCTACTATTCAGAAAATGGAAAGTAGATTTCCCCTGCTGGTTTTATCATCAATACTGCTTGGGCTAGGTGTGTTTCAAGGATTCGGTGGGGCCCAAGAAATTGTGGCTTCAAGCATCGTATTGTCGACCCTTCTTTCCTTTACCCTACTTCGTGCGAAAGAACCGGCTGTGGAGATAAGGCGCGGGCTATTCGCCATTGCTTATGTGTGGGTACCACTTACCTATACCATTCAGTGCGCCAGTAAATTACCCTTGATCATCCTGTTCATTTTTGTAATGATCTGGTCGTCTGACAGTATGGCTTACGTCTTTGGTCGGGTTTTTGGAAAACGCCCATTAGCACCGACATTGAGTCCTAAGAAAACCATCGAAGGGATGGTCGGAGGAGTAATAGGTACACTAGTTATTGGGGTGGTTGCGAACCAGTATTGGGAGCTGATGCCCATGCACATTGCTGCGTCACTTGCCCTAAGTATCAGCATCACTGCACCTTTGGGCGATCTCGTCGCGTCTGCCATAAAAAGAGACGCAGGCGTAAAAGATTCAGGAGTATTTTTACCGGGTCACGGCGGGGCGTTGGACCGCCTCGATAGCTTTATTACAGCAGCACCCGTTGCACTTATTATATACCAGTATTTATCATGATTATTCACAAGGAAGGGAAAGGAACATTAGGACTTGTTTTCATCGTCTTATTTGCAGTAAACGCTCTTATTCAGTGGGCTACTGAAAACTCTATTGCTCAAGGTATTGCCTTAGCAGTAAGCGTTGTTCTCTACGTCATTGTTCTACAGTTTTTCCGCAATCCAAAGCGTACCGTACAAGTAAACCCAAATGGACTTATCTGTCCTGCCGACGGTAAAGTAGTGACCATTGAAGAAGTATACGAGGAAGAGGTACTTCAAGCAAAATGTATTCAGATGTCGATTTTCATGTCGCCATTCAATGTCCATGTAAACAGATACCCTCTTGGTGGAAAAGTAACTGCAGCGGTTCACCATAAAGGAAAGTTTCTTGTGGCGTGGCACCCTAAGAGTTCTACATTAAATGAGCGTACTACTGTAGCAGTAGAAAATAAGATCTGGGGCACGGTTGTCTTCAGACAAATTGCAGGTGCTGTGGCGCGTCGCATCGTGATGTATGCCAAGCCAGGTGATATGGCCGCTCAAGGTTCAGAATTTGGCTTCATCAAGTTTGGATCGCGTGTGGACGTTTTCCTACCGCTTGACAGTAAAATCTTGGTGAAGGAAGGCGATGTAGTGAAGGGGGCTAAAACCGTTCTCGCCGAGCGCTCGTAATTATTTCTGAAGATTTTCTACCCAGCGTAGAACACGTTGAAATTGCTCTTCGCGAGTGATTGAGCTGTTGTCCAAGGTCAAGGCATCATCTGCTGCAATTAGCGGTGAATCTGCGCGTTCCATATCGGCTTTGTCTCTGCTCTTGAGATTTTCTAAGACGTCTTGTAGCGAATGAATTTGACCTTTGGCGTCTAACTCTGCCTTTCGTCTATTGGCGCGCACTTCGTCGGAAGCGGTCATGAAAATTTTTAATTCCGCATTAGGAAAAACGACCGTACCGATATCACGACCGTCCATCACCACGCCACCGTTTTCACCCATGGCTTGCTGAAGCGCTACGAGATGTCGACGAACAGGAACGAGTTTAGCAACATGACTAACCACATTACTCACTTCCATGGTACGAATGGCTTCTTCTACCACTTCTCCATTCAGAAGGGTAGTATTTACACCATTTTGGTCCAATTCAAAATCGATCACCAAACCTTCTAGATGCGCATTAATTTTCGAAGCTTGAGCACCCGCCTCTTTACTCACCCATCCGTTTCTTAAGGCATTTAAGGCAACAGCACGATACATGGCGCCGCTGTCTACATAGACATAACCCAAAGCTTTTGCCAACTGCTTTGCAAGTGTGCTCTTACCTGTAGAGCTGTGACCGTCGATGGCTATGGTGAGTGGTTTCATGGGCCGTTATAGGATCATAATTGGATGCCCAAAGATAGGGTATTCATACGCCCCGCCACGCTTCTTAGCTCATTTGCATAGTGCAAATTGAACTTGTCGAAATACATACCTGCGCCTACTGTAAATCCTCCTGAAGTTCGTCGAGTAGGCAATGCCATTTCGTACTGACGTCTAAAGCTATAACCCATCATCAGATGCGTCCTACGGGTGGGTAAGAATTCGATAGAGCCGCTTAAATGGCGCAGGGCGAGATTTAAATACGATTGAGGATTTAGCTTTTCTTCACCAGTGATAGGGTCAATCACAATGTTATTCGGATCATCATACCCCAAATTCGGTCGTTGAATCTGGTCGACAACGAACGTCCATCTAAACGGCGCATATTTCAACTTGTCTCCAACAGCGACGAGCAAATTTAGAGGCAGAGGTTCTCTTTGACCAGCAAAGGTGGTGAGCTGGGTTCCTATATTTTTTGCCATAATGACAACATCGGGTGAATTTTCAAAGCGACGCATAGCTACCAAATCTGATGCTATTGCCCAACTCTGATAGCTTTCATAGGTGCCGGAGACCAATTTAAAATTGGCCCCTACTTTCCATCCTTGAAATGCGAATAATGAAGTCCCTACGGACATTGCTAAATCGCCGGCAGTAAAGGTTCCTAGTGAGTTGCCCCAAGTGTCCGTAGCATCGAATTCGCCGTAGCTAATATTCTGTACTCCCAACATAAAGGCATGCCCGTAAATCTTGCATCCAAAGGAAGACTGAAGGAGCTGTATTCCTTCGCCTAAAGCGCCATAGCTAACCTCGAGATCATACAATGTGCTATCGTTCAGTAACAATGGGTTTTGTAATGCGTAGGCACCAACTGCCGCAGGATTGAGGTAGGCAGTATTCGCCAATGCAGAGCTTCCGGCAAAAACACTTCTGTCTAAAAAAGAGAATAAAGACGACCCCCCACTCTGAGCCACAAGGATCAGTGGAAAGGCAAATGCTATGAGTATTCTTTGGATCAACCGTTCTTTTTTGCTGGCTCAAGCTTCTTAGCGCCCTTGACCTTTTGGTCTAAGATAGCCAATTCTAAGACCTCAGACATCTCTTGCACATAATGGAAGGTCATGCCTTTCAGATAGTGTGCCTCGATCTCCTCAATGTCCTTTCGGTTCTTATCGCAGAGTAAAATGTTCGTGATTTTAGCACGCTTCGCTGCAAGAATTTTCTCCTTAATACCGCCAACAGGCAAAACCTTTCCACGAAGTGTGATTTCCCCGGTCATGGCGAGTTTTGGTGCAACTTTCTTTTGAGTAAACAGCGAAGTTAATGCAGTTAAAAGCGTCACCCCAGCACTCGGCCCGTCCTTTGGGATGGCACCCTGAGGGACGTGAATGTTGATATCGTATGAGGTGAATAATCTTGAATCTATTCCAAGTTGCTCAGCATTGGATTTAAGGTAAGCAAGCGCGATGGTCGCGCTCTCCTTCATAACATCGCCAAGGTTTCCTGTGATAATCACTTTTCCATTGCCTTTAGCCAAGGAACTTTCAATAAATAAAATATCACCACCTACCGGTGTCCAGGCCAATCCCGTAACAACCCCGGCATGTGCATTACCCTCATAGATATCACGCTCGCGAGAAGGTCCTAGAATCTTCTCGAGCTGCTCCTTAGAAATGCTTGGCACAGCCTCATTACCCATGGCAACGTCTTTGGCTGTTGAGCGGATAAGCTTGGCAACTTTTTTATCCAGGTTTCTTACTCCGCTCTCACGTGTATATCCTTCCACTAAGGATTTCAGCACTGGCTTCGTAATGGAAAATTGGTCCTTTGTTAGACCGTGGTTGTCCAATTGTTTAGGCACCAAGTGCTGTCGCGCAATTTCTACCTTTTCTTCAATGGTGTAACCGGTCACGTCAATGACTTCCATTCGATCGAGCAAAGCAGGCTGAATAGCACCCAAATTATTAGCAGTTGCTATGAAGAAAACCTTACTAAGGTCATAACCCATCTCTAGATAGTTGTCATAGAAGCTATCGTTTTGCTCAGGATCAAGTACCTCGAGCATGGACGACGACGGATCCCCTCCTGTACCGTAACTGAGCTTATCAATTTCATCGAGAATGAACACCGGATCATTAGACCCCGCCTTCTTCATGTTCTGTAAAATGCGACCCGGCATCGCACCGATATACGTTTTCCGGTGTCCGCGAATCTCTGCTTCATCACGTAGGCCTCCCAGGGACATTCGAACATACGGTCTTCCCAAAGCCTCAGCAATACTCTTCCCTAAAGACGTCTTTCCTACTCCCGGAGGACCGGCAAGACAAATAATAGGACTCTTCATATCGCCCTTGAGTTTCAATACGGCTAGATGCTCTAAAATGCGCTCTTTTACCTTCTCCAAGCCGTAATGATCTTTATCTAAAACCGTCGTAGCTGCTTTCAGATCTATCTCTGACGACCCCTTAGGTTCAAAGGGTAAATCCAGCATAAACTCGAGGTAATTGCGCTGAATAGCAAATTCAGGCATCTGAGGATTCAAGCGCTGCAACTTCTTAATTTCCTTGTCAAAGCGTTCGGCTGTACTGTCGTTCCAAGTCTTGGTCTTGGCGCGTTGGCGCAACTCCTCAATCTCAGTTTCGCTCGAATTCCCACCAAGTTCCTCTTGGATGGTTTTCATCTGTTGGTGGAGGAAGTACTCCCGCTGTTGCTGGTCGAATTCGTGCTTGACCTTGTCTTGAATCTCATTCTTAACCTCAAGCATCTTCAGCTCCAAGTTCAGACCTTCCAGCACTTTGGTGGCACGATCTTTCAACTCGTCCAACTCTAGTACCTCTTGCTTCTTATCTAGGGTCATGCTGCTGTTTGATGCAATGAAGTTCAACAAGAACGTATTGCTTTTGATGTTGTCTAAAGCAGCCTGTGCCTCTGTTGGGATATGAGGGCTGTCCTGGATTAATTGCGCTGCGACATCCTTGATGCTCTCCATTAAAATGTTGAACTCAACATCATCCTCAGCAGGTACAAACTCAGGCAGGAATTCAACCTTGGCTCTATTAAAGGGTTCTGTCTGGGTCCATTCAAGGACCCTAAAACGCTTCTTACCTTGAATGATAATGGTGGTATTTCCATCGGGCATTTTGAAACTCTTGACAATCTGCGCCAGGGTTCCTATCGGAAATACTTCAGAGGCTCCGGGATCTTCGTTATCGCCATCGCGCTGCGCGATCATCCCAACATACTTAGGCTCCTCGGTAATACTGCGAATAAGGCGTAAGCTCTTATCACGACCCGCAGTAATAGGCGCCACAACACCAGGAAAGATGACGGTGTTTCTCAACGGGAGAATGGCAAGTTCTTCGGGCAAATCCGTAGAATTAATCTCTACCTCATCGTCTGAAGTCATCAACGGAATAAATTCCGTGCTTTCGTTAATTATATCGCTAAGTGACAAACTGTCCATAATTCAGTGCAACATCTTCCCGGCCGCATTAAAAATGCGGTCAAGGTGTCATTTATAAGTTAAAAAAAGGCCACTCTCTCGAGGGCCCTTTATATGGTTCAAAGGCTGTGCCGAAATCTACTGCTCGAAGAATCCAAGACTCATACCGAGCTTTAACGTCAAACACCCGTCCATGGTATTTCTCACATCAGTATTTGCCTCGAGGTATTCTGCGGTGTAGTTAAATCCTTCAATGTTCGATGCCGCAAATCCGTTGTAGTAAATACCAAAGTTGTAAAACGACTTTAATGATCGGCGAATTCTCCATCCAAAGCCCAAGGTATAACCAACAGTATGACCCGTACCTGGATACAATTCAATCTCCTCTGGATATTGAGCGTTGGTATTTAAGTTAGGCTGGTAGGTTACCGCATTAACACCTGCGTGCAGGAAAGGCGTGTGTGAATGGCGAAGATTATACTTACCAAATGGAATGAAATGGATGTTTGTGAATACACCCATTTGAAGCAGCTCGGTATCTACAACGTAATCTCTTGTTTCATTGCCGTGAAGATTATCGTGACTGTACACGCTGCCAAAATTCACATCTGCGCCTACACTCAGCAAACTGCTAAAGTTGTATTTCAGTTGGGCACCGGCACCAAATTTTGCCTCTTGCGTAAAGGCGCTCAAAGAATTCCCATTTACATCTCCCAAATAGTTCTGAGACATGCCGTAACCGCCTAGCTCTAGGAAAGATGTTGGGCGTTGAGCCTGTGCGGAAAATGCGAATAGTGCGAATACCGCCGCAATGAGTACTTTATTTTTCATTCGATCTTGTTTTATCCTTCTCTTAAAAAGACCATGTGATCACCCTCGTGACTATATAGCCTGTAGCCGTCCAAATCAAACGACGCTAACCCAAAAATAGTTTGAATATTCTCTTTAAATATCCATCGGGCCATTAATCCTCTTGCTTGCTTCGAAAAAGCGGATATGGACTTCTGCTCTCCGTTTTTCATTTGCTTAAAATCGACATGAATGGTTGGCACGGTTACCGATTTCCAATCAAATGCCTTAGCATATTCCGTACTGCATAAATTCACAGCAAAACCCGCCTCTTGCTTGTTGAGCCATTTAGTGAGCAACGGTTTCCATAACGCATATAGATTCTTGTAATCACCCACACTCAATCTGCTTTGCATCTCAAGGCGGTAGGGTACAATATTCATATCTCCATTGACCACACCATATAACCCACTGATTATTGCCAAGGAATTCTTCGCACGCTGCAAAGCGTTTGGACCCAGTGAATATGCATCAAAGCTCTTAAAAGCTTCTCCAGTATATGCAAATAAGCCGGGCAAACCTTGCGAAGGGTCGATGTATTGCTTTTTATCCAAGGACCAAATGCTCTGGACCGTGGTAAATAATGAATCGCTCACCTTGAACAGCCTTTTCTGCTCCGTCTCACTCAACCCTTGAACAGCCGCTACGATGGCTGCTGTCTCTGCCTTGAAAGGGACGGGTGCAGAGCCTACATAGGGGGCGTTTGATGGAAAGGTTCCCATCCCTTTCGAAGGGGATAGTAATACAATCGGGTTATTCATGGTGTCAAAAATAATAGCAAGACCTAACTTTATGGCCTTGGGCACGGCTTTTGTTCTGCACAATATAAGATGGACGCTATGAAAAAAAGTATACTTCTGCTGTTTTCCGCATTGTTGTTGGCAAGTTGCCACGGAGCACGCTATCACTACAAGCAGGGAAATCGGTTTGCAGAGGCTCGATCGCTCAAGCGCGCGGTCACTGAATATAAATTTGCACTCGACCGCAAGCCAAATAAAGCGAAGTATTTGGCGGCAATGAATACCTACGGTACAGCACTTTTAGAAGAGCTCTACACGAATTACAGATTTGCTGACGGCAATGATTCTCTTTCGGTCTACAAATTTTTAGAGGCAGAGAAATGGACCAATTACATGAAGCCCTATATCAGCGTAAGTCGCTACGAAGGGTTTTATACTCGCGATTATTTGGATCAGAGAGGTCGCTATATGGCGGGAGTATATGAACGTTCGCATGGGTTGATTCGTGCGAAAGATTATGAGCAGGCACAAAAGCGATTGCGAGAGTTAAATGAATTGGACCCAAAGTATAAAGACGTCAAAAGCCTCTTAAGATTCAGTGAGGTAGAGCCCGTGTATACTGCAGCTTTAGAAGAATTTGAAATGGGCAAATACAAAGAAGCCTATTACCGTCTTCAGCCGATGTACAAAAAGTATCCTGATCAAAACGAGCTGAAGCTATTGATGGACGAAGCGTTGGATCGAGGCATGTATCGAATAGGTATTGTGAGTGATCCAAACCTCACAGGTAAAGAAGCAACTATAAGTGCGGCAGTACAATCGAGATTAATTAGCGAGTTGTACCGATTGGGCGATCCATTTTTAGAGCTCGTGGACCGTACAAATTTCGACCTCATCCAAGAGGAACAAGAGGCCATAGTTCAAGGAACGACTTCTGATGGAGCTTTGACGCAAGAGCTTTTATCTGCAAATGCCTACTTGAAAGTGGTGGTAAATGTTGCTGACGAGATTGAAGGTGAATTGGAATCGGAAACTAAGAAAGGTTATGAACGATTCTATGTGAAGACCAAAAATAAAGAGGGCGAAACAGTAATGACGGCCAAGTATAGAAAGGTGACTTACCGCGAATACTGGAAAGAAAATCGTGTGCATTACATCGCAGAACTTGTACTCACAGATCGGGCCACTTCGAAAATTTTGAGTGTCAATAGTTTTGAATTTGACGAGGAGGACAAAGCACATTACATCATCTACAACAACGACCAGCTCTTTCCAGGCTACTGGAAATACCAAAGCCGTGACCATTATTCAGACCGCCCTGAAATCGCTGAATTCAAGCGCAAAGAACTCGCTCGACTCCGGAAAGCATCTAAAAGCGTAAAAAGTCCTGCGACCATGCGCAAGGGTGCCATCAACTATTTTGCACAGAACAGCGCTAAGCATATACAAACCTTAGATTTGAGGCCATGAAAAAACTACTTCTACTCGCACTAAGCGGCCTATTATTGTGGAGTTGTGGGACGCAAAAATCGACTGTACCTGAATGGATTGCTGCCAAACCTATCGATGCACGCCGTAGCTATGTTTATGGAGTAGGCATGTCATATATCAACCCAAACACTGCCTATCAACAGGCCGCGCGTTCTAATGCGCTAGCAGATTTAGCCGGTGAGGTGGAGAGTCAGGTTTTCGATGAAAGTCGCTTACTTCAAAAAGAAGATGTCGGCGGCTTTTCGTCGTCGTTTAGTTCTCAAACCTTGACCACCAGTCATATTAAGTTGGAAGGGTACGAACTCGTCGATACCTACTCTGATGAACTTCGATACTACGTTCTTTACAAGCTGGACTTGCCTCAATTTCTAGAAGTAAAAGGCAAGAATGACGCTATCGCCATGGCCTATATAGACAGTAAACTTGAGATTTCAGGTGATTCCGACAGACCTGCCGGTGCACGCTTTCAAGCCTTAGCAGATGCGCTTCAAAAAGCCTTTGACCGACAACTACTTAAAGATCCAAAGTTCAAGATTGAACTAAATGCGAAGCTTATCAACGGCTTGAGAAGCATTGAAAGCGATATTACTGGGAATATTCTGTTGCCAGAAACTACAAATTACCTAGGGTTGCCGGATCAATTTTCAGCCGTGCTTAGGCTCAGCGAGGAGGGACTGAATACAGCAATTAAATTAACCTCGAGCTCAGGAAATTTTAGTTTTAACAGCGCAATGGGCTCTATACTTTGTGAACACACTGGACGCGAAAATGCCATCATACTTGAATGTCCTATAGATTTTAAACGTCTGCTTCCACAAAGCAGTCCCCTAGTCCACCTTTGGTTGGAAGCAGCGAGTAACTGGAAAATCAGTGAGAGTTTATACTTTCAGAATACGATGATACAGGTGGCTGCTCCCCGCGAACTACAAAATGCCATTTCAGCATCTATTTCAAGCGCTTTTAACACGAGTAATGAGGCGCCTTTGATTCTAGAATTTAACGGGAACGAAACCACTGAAAGGAACCTAGGTGACCGAACCAAACACATCATCTCTGGCAGCTTTGTACTTAAAAGTTCGGGCAATACAGTGCTATGGTCTAGTCAGCGACTGATGAAATTCGGAATAAGTGCCAATCCAGCAGCTGCGAAGCAAGCTGCGTACGCAGAGTTTGATAAAGACATTCGATTCTTTATTGTTCCACAAATCGCTCGCAACCTAGGCTACTAATTTCCTATGCGTGCATAGGATTAATGTGTATATTCGGGGTATGAAGCCCGAAAAAACCTTTGATTTCCACATTCGTAAAACTTGGATTCAGATATCCAAGATGTACAACGAACTGGTTTCTGCACAAGGACTTACGACATCCGTAGGCATGGCTCTTTTAAACATCGATATTAAAGACGGCATTCGCTCCACTGCCTTAGGACCTAAAATGGGCATGGAGAGCACCTCTTTAAGCCGGGTATTAAAGTCTATGGAAGCTCAAGGCTTAATCCGCAAAGTTTCGGATCCGAATGATAAAAGGTCTGTAGTTATTCGACTAACAGATGCTGGCATTTCGAAACGAAACATCGCACGACGGGTGGTTCTAGATTTTAACCAGAGCATAGCGGATAGAATTGGCGAAAAGCGTACACAAGAGTTTATAAATACCATGACGGAGATTGGTCATATCATCAGTGCACAGAAATAGCATCTGAGATTTGGTATACATTTTACTATGCAGAAGTATTGGCTCTGCGACTACGAATAGACGTTTTTAAACTGCCTTTTTGCCTAAACGAATTCGATAATCCACATCCTCCATTGGGTTGTTTAGACGATATACGAGGTGTTAAATGCTCTAACAAATGTATGTTCAAATTTATTTTGACTACTTCATTATCAGTTAATTAGAAATAGTTATCTTTAAGAAGCAAGTCTGTAACTTATGCTTGAAATTTAGATGCAGTCTCTGTGAAATACCTATACACCGCCAACAAACAATGTCAGAAAACAAACATTGTCCTAAATGCCACAGTAACAGTTATGTGAAGAGTGGTATAATCAAAGGACGTCAACGCTATAAGTGCAAGGACTGTAATTATTACTTTACCGTTCAGAAGCTCGGTAAACGGATTGATAATTATTATGTCATCAAAGCACTTCAACTTTACGTAGAAGGAGTAAGTTTTCGTGAAATCGAAAGAATTCTTGGGGTATCTCACGTTAGTGTCATGAATTGGGTGAAATCTCATGGGATAAAGCGTCCTCTTACTAGAGAAAATTTAAGACCGAGCTATCAACTTCTCAACCATGATGAATTATCAGAATTCACTTCACACCCAGACAATTTAAATGGGCACGGAATGATTATCACTGAAGTAGGTGATAAGTTCATGGTGATTAAATGGAAAAACCAGAAAAAACCGCAACTCGAGCAGTTTTAAATTTCTTCTCTATCGTATCTTCTTGGCCATACAAATGAATGCGTTATGAGCCACTACTTCATAAATAGCTTCGACAAATACGAAGAAGTTTACCAAGCCTCAATTGACAACCCTTCTGAATTCTGGGCAGAAATTGCAGGTGAATTCACTTGGCAAAAGCCGTGGGACAAAACACTAGAATGGGAGTTCAATACTCCAAATGTGAAGTGGTTCCAGGGCGGTGTTTTAAACATTACCGAAAACTGTTTGGACCGTCATCTCGAAGAAAGAGGAGATGATATTGCACTCATTTGGGAGCCCAACGACCCGAAAGAACAAGAGGTCAAAATGACCTACAAGGAGTTGCACAGAGAAGTGTGTCGCTTTGCCAATGTCCTTAAAGCCAAAGGTGTAAAGAAGGGCGACCGCGTTGCGGTATACATGCCTATGGTACCCGAGCTGACTATTGGAGTATTGGCCTGTGCCCGAATAGGCGCAGTACATTCGGTAGTATTTGCAGGATTCTCTTCCAATGCCCTTGCAGATCGCATCAACGATAGCCAATGCATATGTGTATTAACCTCAGATGGCATGTACCGTGGTGCCAAGGCATTACCGGTAAAAACTACCGTTGACGAGGCCTTGAAAAACTGTACTTCTGTGGAGAGCGTGATCGTTGTAAAGCGCGACGGACGTGATGTAGAAATGATAGAAGGACGTGACCACTGGTATACAGAGGCTGCTAATGAAGTGAGCACAGATTGTGCTCCTGAGCCGATGGATGCTGAAGATATGCTCTTTATCCTTTACACTTCAGGATCTACAGGTAAGCCAAAAGGTGTAGTTCACACTTGTGGTGGATACATGGTCTATGCAGCGTACAGTTTTCAGAACGTATTCCAATACGAGCGCGGTGATGTATACTGGTGTACAGCCGACGTGGGTTGGATTACTGGACACAGCTACATTATCTATGGACCGCTGTTGAATGGTGCGACGACAATGATGTTTGAAGGCGTACCAACCTTCCCGGATGCAGGTCGTTTCTGGGACGTTTGTGATAAGTATAAAGTAAACCAATTCTACACTGCACCAACGGCTATCCGTGCTCTTATGGCTATGGGTGACGAATTCGTGAATCGCGCAGATTTGAGCTCTTTAAAGGTCATAGGTTCGGTTGGTGAGCCCATCAATGCAGAGGCATGGCACTGGTACAACGAGAAGGTTGGTCACGGAAAATGTCCAATTGTCGATACGTGGTGGCAAACTGAAACTGGGGGTATTATGATCTCAGGTTTAGGTGCACACAGCCCGCAGCGTCCAACCTATGCTGGCCGCCCTCTTCCGGGTATTCAACCTGTACTATTGGACGGTGATGGGAATGAAATAACCGGCGACGGTGTGGAAGGCTACTTATGTGTAAAGCACCCTTGGCCATCGATGTTACGCACCACATACGGTGATCACGAGCGTTGTAAGAATGTATACTTCAGCAATTACGATGGCTACTATTTCACTGGAGATGGCGCCCGCCGCGAAGACGGAATGTTCCGCATTATTGGTCGTGTGGATGATGTCATCAATGTAAGTGGACACCGATTCGGTACTGCCGAGATCGAAAATGCCATCAATGCCTCTTCAGTAGTCACCGAAAGCGCTGTGGTGGGTTACCCTCATGATATTAAGGGCCAAGGGATATATGCTTATGTGATTCTTGAAGAAGGCGATCACAACCCGGATGAAGTACGTCAAGCAATCATTAGCACCGTTGTGGCTGAAATTGGCCCCATTGCAAAACCAGATATCATTCAGATTGTCCCTGGACTGCCAAAGACGCGTTCAGGAAAAATCATGCGTAGAATATTAAGAAAAGTAGCAGAAGGTGATACTAGCAATCTTGGTGACACTTCGACATTACTTGACCCAAGCGTCGTTGAAGTAATCAAACAAGGTGCGAGTGAACTGAGTTGATTGTTCAAAATTTAACAATCTGTCATTTTTTAGACTAATTACCTGCAATTGCCCGTAAATGCTCGGCAATGGAAATACTTTTGCCGTGTAAAGCAAAGCGTAATGACGAAATTTCCATTAAATGATGCAACGAATTGGGTAGAAGCCTACGGTTCCCCATTGTATGTCTATGATACCAAAACGATCCGTGGTCAGTACTTCAGAATGAAGCACGCTTTTGACCAAGATATCGATGTTGACATCCACTATGCTTGCAAGGCATTAAACAACCTCAACATACTAAAGCTCATGCGCAGCCTAGGTGCAGGTTTGGATGCAGTTAGTCTTGGAGAAATTGAGCTCGGCTTACGCGCAGGATTCCTTCCAGACCAGATCCTTTTTACACCAAATGGCGTAGGTATCCACGAAATCAAAGAGGCTGTAGCGATTGGAGTTCAAATCAACATCGACAACCTCGAAACCTTGGAAGAGTTTGCAAATGAATTTGGCAATACTGTCCCTGTTTGCGTGCGCATCAATCCGCACATCATGGCAGGTGGAAATGCAAAGATTTCAGTGGGCCACATCGACTCTAAATTCGGCATCTCTATTCACCAAGTGCGCCACTTGCACCGCATCGTAAATAACATGGGGCTCCATGTACACGGCTTGCACATGCACACGGGTTCGGACATCTTGGACATTGACGCCTTTATGCGTGGAGCAAGCCTATTGATGGACCTTGCCCACGACTTCAAAGAACTCACCTACATCGATTTCGGTTCTGGATTCAAAGTGGGCTACCGACCAGGCGAGGCCACCACAGATATTGAAAGCTTCGGCGCGCGCATGAGTGAACGATTCAAAGAGTTCTGCCTAGAATATGGTCGCGACTTAAAACTCATCTTTGAGCCTGGAAAATTCTTGGTAAGTGAGGCCGGAGCCTTCATCGCCAAAGTGAACAGCACCAAAACGACCCCATCTACCGTCTTCGCACAGGTCAATAGTGGCTTTAATCACTTCCCACGCCCGATGATGTACGATGCCTACCACCACATTGAAAACTTAAGCAACCCTGATGGAGAGCAACGCCTGTATACCATCGTGGGTTATGTATGTGAAACTGATACCTTCGGTTACGACCGTAAGCTAAACGAGGTGCGCAACGGTGATTTATTGGCTTTCCATAATGCCGGTGCCTACTGCAGCAGCATGGCCTCACAGTACAACAGCCGCGTACGTCCCGCTGAAATCCTGATTGAGAACAACACGCCTTACCTCATCCGCGAGCGAGAAAATATCGAAGATTTGGTTCGTGGTACTGTGGATCACGGGCTCTACAACGAGCTTCCAGTAAACGAGGCGACAAAAGAAGAGATTACTGTACCTTCGCAGGGATGATCAACATTCGTGTAGCACAACAGCAGGATATGAAGGCCGTATTAGGTCTGATTACTGAATTGGCCATTTATGAGAAAGAGCCAGAAGCTGTGATTGTTACCGAACAAGACCTCATCACCCACGGTTTTTCTGAAGATCGATTTGACTGTTTTGTAGCAGAACACGAAGAGCAAGGCGTCATAGGTATGGCCCTGTATTACCCGCGTTATAGCACATGGAAAGGCCCTACCCTACACCTTGAAGATTTATACGTGAAGCCTGAATTCCGTCAGCACGGAGTGGGAAAGCAACTTTTCGATGCCGTCGCAACAGTGGCTGCAAAGCAAAATGTAGGACGCATGGAATGGACTGTACTAGAATGGAACGAACCGGCGTTGAACTTTTATAAAAAATACGACGCCTCCCTCGACCCTGAGTGGCATTTGGGAACGTTGACCAGAGCACAATTAGCGCAATACAAATGAGCACACCGCTAGTCTTCAAATTTGGTGGTGCATCGGTAAAGGATGCACAGAGCGTACGAAATGTAGCAAACATCATTGGCCAATTCAGCCAGCGTCCTATGGTCGTTGTCGTCAGTGCGATGGGCAAAATGACCAATGCCTTTGAAGAGGTGGTTGCCGATTGGAGTAACGGAAATTTATCCGAGGCCAATGCTAAAATTGACGCTATCGCTGCCTTCCACCAAAGTATCATTAATGAACTCTTTGAAGACCCAGCAGAAATTAATGAGCTTGTGGCTGCCCTTATTTCGAGCATTAGAGAAGGACTGAATAAACAAAATATTTCTTTCGGCGAAGGGTACGACTACATTGTGCACCATGGAGAATTAATCTCCACCCGCATCATAGCCGCTTACGTTGGCCAGGAAGTTCCTACTGTTTGGCAGGATACGCGTCAATTGGTGAAAACCGACGGTCAATTCCGACGTGCAACGGTCCAATGGGAACAAACCGGCCGCGCTATCCGCTCGAACATTGCACAAAATAAGGTCAACTTCGTTCAAGGATTTATTGGCTCATCGCCAGACGGGCGCCCCACAACATTAGGTCGTGAGGGGTCCGATTATACGGGCGCCGTATTCGCCTTCTGCCTCGGTGCAGATAGCCTAACGATTTGGAAAGATGTTCCTGGTATGCTGAACGGGGATCCAAAGACCTTTGCCAATACCCAAAAGATTGATGCATTGCCGTTTAATGAAGCCATTGAATTGGCCTTTTATGGCGCCTCGATCATCCACCCGAAGACCATCCAGCCGCTAAAGAAGAAGGGCATTCCATTACACATTAAGAGCTTTGTAGACCCTGCGCTCCCGGGCACTACCATTGGTGGCGTAGACCGCCCGGAACCAGAGGTCGCCAACTTCATCTTAAAGAAAAACCAAATCCTTATTCAGCTCAGCACCAAAGATTTGGCCTTTATCGCCGAGCAACACCTCAGCGCAGTATATCGCTTATTTGCCGAGCAAGGCGTCGTAGTAAATTTGATGCGTAACACCGCCACAAGAGCAATGTTCTGTATCAACAACGACGCGATTATCGTACCTAAAGTACTCGCTGAACTCGCAGGCCAGTTCGATCTCGAACTCACATCTTCAGTGGAATTATTGACCATCCGTCACACGAACGAAGAGGACGAAACTCGCGAAACAGAGGGTTTAGATATTTTATTAGAACAACGAACGCCAGATACGGTCCAATTCGTTTTCAAGCGCTTCTGATTTCATACAATTTTAATTTTTCGATAATATTGTATTAGGCTGAATTGCTGTGTTTTGTTAAACACAACAAACACATGATTAAGCCACTCTTTCCGTTTCGAAAACTGCTGGATATCGCTGAAGAGGTACCTAAAAAAATCCTCTCAAATTGCTTTTCGAGGTTACCTGATAAAGTAAAAATTTCCGTTAGCGGGGATTACGAGGTTTACCTAATCGACCCGGAAACACAGGCAGACCGTATCATGGAAGAAATTGGCAGGTTAAGAGAAATCACTTTTCGTGCTGTTGGAGAAGGTACCGGAAATGACCGAGACCTAGATGAATACGACAGTTATTTCCATCATCTAGTGCTGTGGGACAGTAAAGCTCAAATTATTGTTGGGTCGTATAGAATAGGTATCGGGCCAGAGATTTACGCGAATAAGGGCATCAAAGGATTTTACATTAGAAGCCTTTTCAAGATTAAACCAGGAGGTCACTATTTAATGCGCGAAGGTATTGAAATGGGACGCGCCTTTATTCGTGAGGAATATCAAATGCGGCCTACGCCATTATTCATTTTGTGGAAGTCAATTCTCAAGGTAGTTTTAGAACGTTCGGATATTAAATACATCTTTGGTAGCGTAAGTATTTCGAACACCTTTTCCCAAACTTCTCGAAGTTTATTATCGGCCTACATTAAGAAGTATTACTTCGATGCTGAATATGCTCAGTACGTAAAACCAAAGACGGAGTACATAGCAAAATTGAACCCAATCTCGCATCAAATTTTAGAAAGCGCAAAGCCGAATCAAATTAAAGATTTAGAAAAAATGGTTCGCAAATTTGAACCTGCTGGTGTGCGCTTCCCGGTGCTTATAAAAAAATACCTCAGTCAAAATGCTCGCGTTGTTGGCTTCAACGTTGATCCAAAGTTCGGAAACTCACTGGACGGTTTTATGTATATCAACATCAACCACTTGCCAGAGAAAACACTCAATCAGGTTATCGACGAACTTGAGAAAGCACTTTAGCCGCTAATCCGCGGCCCATTTTTTCAAAGCTCTCCTTGGTCCAACCTGCGATATGCGGACTCAAGAGCACATTTTCACGCTGCAGTAATCTATGTAAAGTCCGAGGCAATTCGTCTTCAAACAAGCTCGTAAAGCTCGATTTCTCATATTCCAGAACATCCAGACCTGCACTCAGCACCTTGCCTTCATCCATCGCTGCCAATAAATCGTTTGTCTTCAAAATAGGTCCACGGGCTGTATTGATAAAGTGAATCGGCTTCGCAAAACCATTAAAGAACTGCGCATCGGCTAACCCTCGAGTCTCGTTTGTCAATGGCAAATGCAAACTAACCACGTCAGCTCTTCTTTGCAATTCTACTAAACTCACTTCCGTCACTCCATCAGGAGCATATCCAGATTTGTACTTATCATAAGCCAACACCTTCACACCCATAGCACTAAGTAACTGAGCAAATTCGCTGCCCATAACCCCGTAACCAATGACCCCAACAGTCAAGGATTGCAATTCCCGGCCTTTGTTAGGTTCACGCAACCACTTGCCTTCCTTAATCTCCCTGTGAACACGCGGAAGATGGTTCAGCAAACTGAGCAACATGCCCAGCGCGTGTTCTGCCACTGCACGCGCATTCCCTTCGGGAACGCGCTGGCACGAAATACCGCGCTTTTCCGCTTCGAGAAGGTCTATATTCTCTAAACCCGCCCCAAGGCGACCGATGACTTTCAATGAAGGGAATTGGCTTAAAAAATGTGCATCAACACGCATGCGAGAGCGGATGATTAATACTTCTGCATCATTATGGTATGCGGCTAATTCTTCCAGGGGCGCAGAATACTCCCGCACCAGAGTGAGACCGCCCGCTTGCAAATCTTGCTCTAGGAACGGATGGGTATCGTCAAGGAGGAGCGCCTTCATTAGTATCCGATAATCAATCGGCCAATTTGAAAATAGATGATCAAGCCAATCACGTCGTTTGCAGTTGTGATGAATGGCCCAGTTGCCAAGGCTGCATCGACTTTAAACTTATCGAGCATCAATGGAATAAAGGTTCCAAAGAGTGAGGCAAAAACAATCACGGTAAGTAGCGAAGTACTCACAGTTAAGGTGATGAGCTGATCGTATCCCAAAAGCAATCCTGCGCCGTACATCACTAGGGATAAGATGAGACCGTTGAACAAACCCACAGCCAATTCCTTGGTCAATTTCTTAATAATATTGTTCTCCTTTCTGTCGCTGGCCAAGGCTTGTACAACAATCGCCGAAGATTGTACACCCACATTACCCGCCATTGCTGCAATCAGCGGCATGAAAAAAGCCAATGCAGGAACCAACTGAATGTCCTCTTCGTTTTTTCCAATGATTAAGGCAACAATGAGTCCACCAAAGAGTCCAATTAACAGCCATGGAATACGCGCACGGGTAACCTCATATACGCTATCGTCGCTTTCAACCTCATCGGTAAGACCCGAGGCCAATTGGTAATCGCGCTCGGCTTCTTCACGAATGAAATCAACCACATCGTCCAAGGTAATTCGACCAAGAAGCTCTCCGGCGGCATTCACCACAGGAATGACAAACAGATCGTATTTCTGCATCATATTGGCCACCTCCTCCGCTGGAGTGGTACTGAGTACAGTATGTTCTATCGGGCGGTACAGCTCAGAAATAGGAGCCGTGCGTTGCGCGGTCAAGAGCTTCTTTAAGCTCAATGTTCCGACTAAAATATCATTATCATCGACAACGTAAACAGCGTGGACACGGTCAATGTGTTCTGCCTGAGAACGCATAGCGGCCACACAGCGAATGGCGGTAAGACTTTGGTTCACCACAACAAGCTCGGTTGCCATCAAGGCACCAGCAGTATCTTCTTCGTGCGTAAGTAGTTGGGCAATTTTCTTGGCTTGCTCCACATCTTCCACTTGAGAAAGAACCTCTTTGGTCATGTCCTCCGGAAGTTCAGAAAGCATATCCGCAGCATCATCGGAATCCATATTCCCGACCAACTCTTGGGCAATTTCCTCTGTAGAATAGGTGGCTACCAGCTCGCCACGTTCCTCCTCATCAAACTCAACAAGGATATTTGCGGCCAATTCAGGATCGATCTTCTCAAAGAAAGCCGAGCGTTCTTCTGCGACGAATGTCTCTAGCACCTCCGCCATATCAGCAGGGTGGATACCTTCAATGATTTGCGCGAACTCAGCCTCATTGGTCTCCCCTAAGGCTTTCACTATACGCGCTCTAATGCTCATTTCTTCCATCTTCGATCGCAGTTAAAAGTTCAACAAATTCTGTGTGAGACAATTGCTCTGCTCGCTTGCTAAGATACGGATGCTCGAAGCCTTCTGGCAAGTTAAGCACTTTCAAGGCATTGCGCAGGGTTTTTCTTCTCATGCCGAAAGCAGCCTTCACTCCACGTTTCAAAAGCTTGAAATCTATATCCGGATCTTCGGCCTTGCGCACCATATGCATCACTCCACTATCTACCTTCGGAGGAGGGTTAAACACACCTGGTGGCACGGTAAAATCATAGGTCAAATCATAGTAGGCTTGACAAAGCACTGAAAGGATTCCATAGGTTTTATTTCCCGGTGGCGAACACAAGCGCTGAGCGACCTCCTTTTGGAACATCCCTCCAAAAAGTGGAATTTGATCCATGTGTTCCAACACCTTAAAAACAATCTGCGAACTGATGTTGTACGGGAAGTTTCCCACCAAGGCGAATTTCTCGTCGCCAAACGTTTTCGAAGGGTTCCATCTTAGGAAATCTTCTTCTAGAATACGGGCACTTAAGGTATTGTAATGTGCTTTGAGATAGCTGACGCTCTCGTCGTCAATCTCTACGACCCAAGTCTCAATAGAGGGATTGTCCAGCAAGTATTTGGTCATTACACCCATGCCTGGACCAATTTCTAAGACCTTTTCAACGCCTTCGAAAGGGACGACATTAGCAATTCGTTCTGCAATGCTTTCGTCCTTTAAAAAGTGTTGACCTAGGTACTTTTTTGCACGTACTTGACCTCTATTGTTCATGTTGCAAAGGTAGTGCTTTGTAACGGCCTTCGTCTCATTCATTAACCGTAACTTAGTATCACCTATTACAGAACTAATACCACTGACCATGGTACAACCAACCACCCTCGGCGAGTTTATCGTCGAAAACCAGAAGGATTTTCCCTTCGCAACGGGCGATTTATCGCACCTACTCACCTCTATTCGCTTGGCCGCAAAAGTGGTCAATCGGGAAATCAACAAAGCTGGATTAGCAGATATCCTAGGCGCTATGGGCCAGGATAATGTCCAAGGCGAGGCCCAACAAAAACTCGATGTAATGGCCAACGACACCTTCATGCGAGCCTTGCGTTCCATGGGACAAGTATGTGGTGTAGGCTCCGAAGAAGAAGAGCATTACATAAGCTTTGACGACGATATTCACAGCGATGCGAAATACGTGGTTTTGATGGACCCGCTTGATGGATCTAGCAACATCGATGTCAACGTAAGCGTGGGGACTATTTTCTCTATTTACCGCAGAATTACCCCGACAGGAACACCGGTGACCTTGGAAGATTTCTTGCAGCCCGGCGATGCCCAAGTTGCCGCTGGATATGTTGTTTATGGCTCTTCCACAATGCTTGTTTACACTACCGGAAATGGTGTAAATGGCTTTACGTTAGATCCATCCATTGGGGTGTTTTGTTTGTCGCACAGGGACATGCAGATTCCAAAATCGGGCAATATCTACAGTGTAAACGAAGGAAATTATGTGCATTTCCCGCAAGGGGTAAAGGAATATATCAAGTACTGCCAGCAATACGATGAGGCAACCGGTAGGCCCTATACCTCGAGATATATTGGCTCCTTAGTTTCCGATTTTCATCGCAATCTTATCAAAGGTGGGGTGTATCTTTACCCCACAGGAACAATGGCACCTAACGGTAAGCTACGCCTGTTGTACGAGTGCAACCCACTCGCATTTATTGTTGAACAAGCAGGCGGTACTGCCACGAACGGTAAACAGCGAATTTTAGAACTCCAACCTAGCGAATTGCACGAGCGAGTTCCATTCTTCATCGGTTCACCGGAAATGGTGGATATGGCCCATGCGTTTTTACGCAGGTACGAAGAAGAATAGAACTTGGAAATAGCAGATTTACTATCCCGCTACCACAGCCACCCTTTAGTTGAACAGCTCACCACAGCCCATGGTGCAAAGCAGAATGTTGCCTTAGGATTTAATGCAGCCGGAGGCTCTCATGCAGCCGTGTTAGCCGCTGCAACCTACGAGCGGACGGGAGGTATGCAATTCATCATCACCAACAGCAAGGAAGAGGCCGCCTACATTCAGAACGACATTGAAAAGTTGCTCCCTTCTGTAAAGAGCTACTTCTACCCTGCATCCTACCGCAGACCGTATGAGGTAGAAACCACGGATAATGCGAACGTGTTGCTCCGTGCGGAGGTGTTGAACCACCTAAGTGCGCGCCGAAAGGCTCCTATTCTCATTTCTTACCCCGATGCCTTATTCGAGAAGGTGGTGACGAAAAAGGAATTGGAAACCAATACTCTTAAAGTGAATCTTGGGGATCAGCTAAGTCTGGATTTCCTCAATGAAACGCTATTTGAATACCAGTTTGAACGCGTAGATTTTGTCGTTCAACCGGGCCAATTCTCCGTTCGTGGCGGCATCGTGGATATTTTCTCTTTTTCCAAAGACCATCCGTACCGGGTAGAGTTCTTTGACGACGAGGTAGAGAGCATTCGCTTCTTCGACATTGAAACTCAGCGTACCGTAGGCAAGGCAACTAAAATGAGCATTGTCCCTAACGTAGAGAACAAAACGTTTTTGGAAAGTCGCGCCTCGCTGCTGAGTTACCTCCCTAAGGAAACACAACTCTGGATGGACACTCCATCCATGGCGGTGGCAAAGCTTGACCGATTGATGGAGCTTGCCCACGAGCGTTACGAGGAACTTGGAGATACGGTTCATCGTGCAGCACCGGGAGAGCTTTTTATCAGTGGAGATGCATTAAAGCGGGGCTTACTAGAATTTTCCCGCGTCGAATACGGACGGAGTGAATGGACTTCAGAAAAATTGGAGAGCAAGGCTTTGCCACAAAGGGCGTTCAACAAAGATTTCCAGCTCTTGGCCCAGACCTTATTGCGCAGCGAAAAGGAAGGCATTGAAACCGTATTAATGTGTTCGAACCCGAAGCAGATTGAGCGCTTCTACGCGATATTCGAGGACTTGGAATTGGCGCCAAAGTATGAAACCACGGTGGGTGCATTGCATGAAGGGTTCGAAGATGAATTGGCCAAGACGTACCTCTATACCGATCATGAAATTTTCGACCGTTACCAACGATTCAACATCAAAAACGGTGCGAAAAAGAAACAGGCCATCACCCTCGAGCAGCTCAATGCGCTTGAGTTTGGGGATTATGTGACGCACGTGGACCACGGGGTTGGGAAATTCGGTGGACTGCAGAAGGTCGATAACAACGGGAAAATTCAAGAGGCCATCAAGCTCGTTTACCGCGACAACGACATTCTTTATGTGAGCATCCACTCCCTGCATAAGATCAGCAAATACAACGGCAAAGACGGGACCGCACCTACCCTTCACAAGCTTGGGTCAGCGCAGTGGCAAACCCTGAAGAAAAAGACGAAAGCGAAGGTGAAAAAGATTGCCTTCGATCTGATCCAGTTGTACGCCAAACGCCGCGAAGCCATCGGTTTCCAATGTGCGCCGGACGGGTACTTGCAGCATGAGTTGGAGGCGAGCTTCCTCTTTGAGGATACTCCGGACCAGATGTCCGCCACGGAAGCCATCAAGAAGGATATGGAGAGTCCGATGCCTATGGACCGACTCATCTGTGGAGATGTAGGCTTCGGAAAAACAGAAATAGCCATACGTGCCGCTTTTAAAGCGGTTGCTAATGGCAAGCAGGTGGCTGTATTGGTACCTACAACCGTGCTTGCCTTCCAGCACTTTAAGACCTTCACTAAACGACTGGACGGATTCCTGGTAAACGTAGATTACATCAACAGGTTCCGAACCGCCGGTCAGCAGCGCGAGACCTTAAAGAAGCTTTCGGAGGGAAAGGTGGACATCCTAATTGGCACCCACAAACTAGTGAGTAAGAGCGTCGAATTCAAAGACCTTGGCCTATTGATCATTGACGAAGAGCAGAAGTTTGGTGTGGGTGTGAAGGACAAGATTAAAACACTCAAGGTCAATGTAGACACCCTTACCCTGACGGCAACCCCTATACCGCGTACCCTGCAGTTTTCACTAATGGCAGCGCGAGATTTGAGTGTGATGACAACACCTCCGCCGAACAGACAGCCTATTGAAACGGAGTTGGTCGGGTTTAATGAGGAAGGCATCCGCGATGCGATCAGCTATGAGATTCAGCGCGGCGGCCAGGTGTTCTTCATCAATAACCGGGTGAGTAATATTGGGGAGGTCGCTGGTATGGTGAACCGATTGGTTCCGGATGCCCGCGTAGCCATTGGCCACGGACAGATGGAGGGTAAAAAACTTGAGAAGGTCATGCTCGACTTCATGGACGGAAAGTACGATGTACTGGTGGCTACTTCTATTATTGAAAGTGGGCTGGACGTGCCAAACGCAAATACAATCATCATCAATAACGCGAACCACTTTGGGATGTCTGATTTACACCAGATGCGCGGTCGTGTGGGGCGCTCCAACAAGAAGGCGTTTTGTAAGTTGATCACCCCTCCAATGAGTACCTTGACCGACGAGGCACGAAAAAGATTGCGTGCGCTCGAGCAATTCACTGATCTGGGTTCAGGGTTCAAGATTGCTATGAAAGATCTAGAAATTCGCGGAGCTGGCGATATGCTAGGTGGTGAACAGAGCGGATTTATCACGGATATGGGCTTTGATACCTACCAGAAGATTTTGGCGGAAGCTGTAAAGGAATTGAAGGAGAACGAATTCAAAGACCTCTATGAAAAAGAGAACAGAGACAAGGGATCCGATTTTGTAGACGAAGTCCAGATTGATACGGACATGGAATTATTGATTCCGGACAACTACGTGAATAACATTGAGGAGCGCCTAAAGCTGTACCAACGATTGGGTGAACTCACAGAGGAGGAGGATTTGCAGTTCTTTGAAATGGAACTGGAAGACCGATTCGGCCCTATCCCACCGTCTGTGGCAGCATTGCTCTATTCGGTACGCATCAAGTGGCTGGCCAAGCATATTGGCTTCCAGAAACTCATTATCAAGATGGGCAAGTTTATCGGACACTTTGCAGCCGAGAACAACAGCGAGTATTACCAACTGCCTATTTTCTCTGCCATCCTAGGCTATTTGCAGCGCAACCCGCGCAAGGTTCAAGTGAAACAAAAGGGAGAGAAACTCACCTTTGTCGCACAGAACATTATCGAATTACAAGACGTTCATCAGATGCTGAGCAGCATCGTCGAATTGGAAAAACCTGTAGAAGCATAATGAAGGTTCAAGACTTTATTGATTCAAGATTGGCGGAATTGGCCAATTATAAAAAGCAATTTGAAACTGCCTTTTACTTCCTTGAAGAGGACGAATTGTTCTTTATTCCCGAGGGCGAAAAGTGGTCTGCCATTGAGTGCATAGAGCACATCAATAATGTGAGTGAGGCTTATCTGCCACAGCTGACCAAGGTCTGTCAATCCGAAGAAGCTACTCAGAGTGAAGAACTCACACTTAGTTGGTTCCAGAAAAAGGCGCGCGGTTGGATGTCCCCACTCAGCAAACCTGAGGCGATAAAAATTCGTGCACCAAAGAAGCTGCAACCGCGACGCATTCAAAACCCAGAGCTCAAGCTGAGTGCACAGAAGGTAATGGAGAACTTCATTTCTGACCTAAGTCAGATAGAAAAGGTCTTGCGCATTATCCCCCACAGCCCTGAGCTCAGGAATACCAAAGTGATAAGCGCCGCTCCCCCTATTAAAGTCAAAACGTTGACTGGCTTAGAAATGATGGTGCCGCATATCGGTCGTCATTTGGAACAAGCCGAGCGCATTTTGAATGGCGGACGATTGGCCAAAGAGGCGCAGGTCGAGAACCCTGACCTGATTTTCCCGACACGTGAAGCAGAGAAAGAGTAAGGTACATTCAGCTGGAAAGACTGAATAAAAAAAACAACATAAAAAAACCCCTGCGGCCGTTGGCCGCAGGGGTTTTACTTGGATTATTTTTCCGACGACTACATCACCTTAATCCAGAGCTTGCCGTTGTACTGACCATTAAAGCCTGTATTGCGCGCTTGGTTTGCAGCATTGTAGTTATTGAATTTCAATAGGAATACGTAGTACATGTTATTGTTCGAATCTTGGAAGATGTCTGAACCTACACCCTGAGCACGAAGCTTGTTCTGTAGTTTAACAGCATTATTTCTTGATCCAAATACACCTGCAGTCACATAATACCCTTGTGATCCTGGCTGAACATTTCCGGCGTATTGGTTCGGGTTGTAACCTGTAATGTTAGAATTCACAGTACCTCCACCTTGCGGTGTTTGTGGATACATATTACCGCCAGCACCAGAGTTGGGATCGAAGCCTCCATTACTTGAATTACCAGCGTTGTTCATTCCACCGCCTGCAGCTCCATTAGCCGCAGCTTCACTAGCAGCATCTGCGGCAGCCTGAGCAGCGGCTTCACTTAGCTCGCCTTTCATGGCTTCCTTCTCTGCATCAAATAGCGATTTCTGTTGGTCAGTGATCTCGTCTTTAAACTCGTCCAAGCGATCGTTTAGCAGGTCCTCTAGGTCCCCAGATTGACGACGCTGACGGTCCTTCAATTTCTTGATTTCATTTTCTAGACGCTTGTCCTTCTTACTCTCACCAAAGGTGTAACGCAACATAAACTCGTGCGAATTACCCAAGGCAAACCCATAAGTGTTGAGCGAGAAGTCGTATGCGTAACCTAGACTTATGTTTTCTGTAACATGTACCCCAGCATTACCCGTAACAGCGTATGAAGAACGGTATGCTGCACCTACGTAGAAGTACTCCTTGTGGTTAAACATCAAACCGGCATCCACCTGAGGGATGGTTACCTCATTGGCACGAACGGTTACAAATGGACTCAAGGTCATCAACCCTTTCTGAAGTTGTACATCGTAGGCCGTATTCACCACATAGTGACGCATGTAATGGTACTGATAAGGACTGTTGAAGTTATCACCGAAATCAACCTTTGGCGCCAACAAGTTCGGTACCGCTGCACCAATATTAAAATCGCCAAACTTCAAATTGAAACCGAAGTTCAAATCAAATTTTGAACTGTTGAGTTGGCTGTACAATACAGGGTCCAATTCATCCGGCACGCGAATGCCCGCTACATTAATGTTGTTATTTACATATCCCGCACCCAATCCTAGGCTCAAACTATTCTTGTCTGTGAACTTGACATGCCAAGCGTAAGAACCGTAGAATCCCGAACGGCTTACGATATCTGTGTTATCACTAAAAGCATAGCCGCTGTATCCAAATTTCAAATCATTCTGGTTGCCGTTAAACGCCATGAATTGCGTTTCAGGAGCTCCCTGAATATCCGTCCATTGACGGCGATTAAGAATTGAAATCTCGGTCTTACCCTCAATACCGCTGAAGGCAGGGTTAAACAAGTAGGCCGTATTCAAATAACTTGAAATAAGTGGCAATTGCTGTGCACTGGCAGTTATACTTCCAACCAACAATGCGAATATTAATAGCTGCTTTCTCATGATTAGAAGTTGTTAAGGATGGTTACTGCAGCCTTGACCCTTATGTTATTCTCAAAGGTTAAGACATAATAATAAGTTCCGTCTTCCAACTGGGCACCACCGTCGGTGGTTCCGCCCCAAGCATTGTTATACACTTCTTGGTTGTAGACCGGTGTACCCCATCGTGTGTACACTGTAAACTCACACGCATCGCCGTTCGTCACACCTGCAAGGTCAAGGACATCATTATTTCCATCGCCGTTCGGCGTGATTACATTCTGAAGATTTCCATAAATATCAGCGATGATCACATTGGTGTCTTGCTCACTAACAAAAACCTGAACACTTGCCGTATCCGTACAACCGTTGATATCTTCAACTTGAATGAAGTACGTAATAGTATCTACAGATGGGATGGCCATTGTGCTTGAACCAAGCTGGTTGCTGTAGTACGAAGGAGCATCTGCGAACCAGTAGTAGCTAGTACCACCTGTTGAGCTCAGCGTTGTACTCTCTCCTGGGCTGATTACCTGAGGAGATGCTGTAGCCGTTGCTACCAATGTATAATTGTAGATATCCAAGGTATCGACCGTTTTACACTGGTTTACACCATATGCTTCGATCACATATTGCCCTGGGACACTCAAGAAATTTTGCTTACCAACAAACACGCCGCCGTTCCAAGCGAAGTTCAAGGCGTTGCTTTGTAGCGATACCAAAACACTATCGTAGACACAAACTCCTAAAGAGTCACCCGGTAGGATGGAGATGGTTGGGAACGGTACAAAGTTCACTGTGGTTTCATTCGAAATGTAATCACAGCTTTCATTGGTCAATACCAATCGATAATCCGCTGTATCTGCTACGATAGAAGTATCTACCGTCAACCATGGCAGCGTATCGTTGGCTAAGTTTAGCCAGTTTGCACTTCCGGAAGGATAGGCGATCTGCCACTGGTATTCCCAAGAGTCGTACAAGACTGTGTCGGTCGCTGTAAGAAGTGTTGAATCTGTCAAACATAAAGTCGTTGTCGGCAACGGTTGGCCTGGCCAAGGTTGGTTAATCACTACCGTAGAAGGAACTGTATCAACAATTACCCAAAAAGCGTTTGAAGTGTCTACACAACCACCAGGGACGGAAGTTACCTCCAAGTACCATTGGCTAGTGGTATCAACATCAATGGCAGCAGTTGTATCACCCGTGTAGTACCAAACAGTATCACCAAAGATGTCTACACTGTCCGCCTTCAACCAATTGAACTCGTAGCCCAAGATCCCCGGTGAAGGGAAAGCGAAATATTCTAATGTTGCCACAGTACCCTCACACATACGGATGGAGTCAATACCTACATAGTTGATTCCTGCACCACCATTGGCGAATACTTCACTACCAGGTTTGTAAGAATTTACAATGGTATCGTTCGAAGTTGCGTCACAAAGGTTGGAACTCACCTCAATTCCGTAGGTTCCCGAAGCTGTTACAAATAATGTATCGTTGGTTTCACCGGCAATGGCGCCACCACCGCTTAACCATTGGTACGTGTAGCTTTGACCTGTTGGCGCTTGATTCGCTACCAAAAGAGCAGTATCACCCTCACAGAAAGTGATCTCACCGGCCTTATCGAACCAGTTGTAGGCGGTAATACCTGTTGTCGGGTTTGCGCCAATAATTACGTTCGAAATGGTATCTGAAATCACCACTGGATTTGAGCTCACCATTCTAAACTTGTAAACGCCTTGCGGAGTGTTGTCCGGAATCAAGACGTCAATCTCATTTCCAGTACTCACACCATAGGCAAGTAATGGGGAGATCGATACGAAAGTACCGTTGAAGCTTCCTGTATTATCGCTCATCTCAACAGAAAACGTGTTGCCCACGTTGAAAGGAGAGGTAATATCAAAAGCCATAATCAGCGAGTCGCCTTGACACGCTTGAAGACTGATGGTTGGAGTGGTCGTGCTTTGACTAAAAGCGGATAGGCCTCCCAACAAAAAAGTCAATGAGAGTAAAAACTTTCTCATGTAGAATTGTTTTGGGTTCAGTGTTATTGCAATGAATGCTTAACAAAGCTAATTTCGTACTTGTTTAACAATAACCGTGCTACATTTACTCATTAATCAACCTTTTCTATCAACAAACACCCCGCATGAAGCAAGAACTCAGTCAAAGACTACTAATGGACTTGGAAAAATTCAAAGCACTTAGCGACATTACATTGCAAGAAGCCTTGGTACGTTGGTTAGACGAAGAGGTATCTTATTACAATTGGACCGGCTTTTACTTCATGAACGATGAGAAGCAGCAACTTGAGATTGGACCTTATGTTGGGGCGTACACAGACCATACGGTCATCCCCTATGGAAGAGGCATCTGCGGCCAAGTCGCGGTGAGCGGTAAAACCTTCGAGGTACCAGATGTTCACGCCCAAGACAATTACCTCGCGTGCAGCATTGCAACCAAGAGTGAAATTGTAGTACCCATTTACAAAGGAGAGAATCTCGTCGGTCAGATAGATATAGATTCACACGAATTGGACCCATTTACCCAAGAGGACCATAATCTACTGGAGGCTGTGGCCAATTTTGTCGCGCAAAGGCTCTAAGCCTGCATGCGTATCGCTTCCACCGGATCTAATCTAGAAGCCATCCACGCTGGAATAAATCCAGAAAGCAATCCAATAACCCCACTCAGACCAAGTCCTACTATAATATTTCTTGTGCTTAAGAAAATGTCGAAATCAAAAGCTTTTGCAGCAGCCAGAGCTCCAAGATAAACCAGGAACAACCCGGCAGCCCCTCCCAGCAGACACAAAACAATACTTTCAGTCAAAAACTGAATTAAAACCACAAAGTTTTTTGCACCCAGTGCTTTTTGGATACCAATTTCGTTGGTACGTTCACGGACACTCACGAACATTATGTTGGCAATCCCAAAACCGCCAACAAGAATGGAAAAACCGCCAATCACCGTACCCACGAGGCCTAAGACACCAAACAATCCATCCAATTGATTTGAGATCAACGAAGGGTCGTTCAGCGCAAAATTATCGTCCGCACCTGGACGAAGGCGACGAATAGAACGCATCAAACCTGTTAATTCGTCTTTCAATTGAGCCAGCGAAATTCCTTCCTTCGCACTGACCATGATAAGGTTGCCGTCGTTTTTATCTGTATTCACCACGGTTCGAACGAACTTGAATGGTACAAGGACCATCTTATCGTAGCTCTGTCCGACCAAGCTCTCTCCTACCTTTTCAAAAACACCAATGACCGTTAGTTTCTGTCCACGAATAGATATCTGTTCACCCAAGGCACTTTCGCCTCCCGGAAACAAACCTTCTTCAATATTGGCCCCGATGATACAATAGGGCTTGCCTCCGAACATTTCATTTTCAGTAAAATAGCGTCCTTCCTTAAGGTCAAAATCCCAGATTTGATTGTACTCGTAAGTAATCCCCAAGACTTCAACACCACCGGCATCCATGCCGTTGCGCTTGGCAGTAGCTCCGCCTAATGAAGTACCGAATGCAACGTTTTCAGCATATTGAGAACGCTTTCTCAACAAGTCGCTTTCTTTACTTAAAGGCACGGGGCGATTGAGATACTTCCACCAAGCGTATTCGCCACCTCCACCCCAAGGCCATTTTTGCACGTAAACAACATTATCACCGAGCTGACTAACGCTGTCTCGAATGTTTTTCTCCAAAGAATCGACGATCGAATAAACCAAAATAATAGCAAATATCCCTATGGTGATTCCAAGCAAGGAGAGGAACGTTCTCAATTTGTTTACTGTCAGTGAAATAACAGCAAAAATCAAGCTTTCTTTAATGAGGCGAATGAGAACAATCACGAGGTAGTGGGTTTCTCTCAAAATTAGAGAGAAAAGCGCACAAAAAGGCACCATTTATGCTACTTTTGCCCTTTCTCATTATTCACACAACAATCTCGTACGATATGCGCATCAAAAACGCTCTCATTTCAGTTTTTCACAAGGACGGTCTTGGACCTATTGTCGACGTACTAAATGCCGGTGGAACAACTATTTATTCAACTGGTGGAACGCAAGCCTTCATTGAAGGACGTGGCATACCAGTCGAGCGTGTTGAAGATTTAACATCCTACCCTTCTATCTTGGGAGGGCGCGTTAAAACATTACACCCAAAAGTTTTTGGCGGCATCCTAGCGCGAAGAGATAATGAGAGCGATAAAGGACAAATGAACGAGTTCGAGATCCCCTATTTCGACCTAGTAATTGTCGATCTTTATCCTTTCGAAGCAACCGTAGCTTCGGGTGCGCCGGAACAGGATATTATTGAGAAAATTGATATCGGTGGCATCTCATTGATTCGTGCAGCAGCGAAAAACTTCAAAGATTGTTGGATCATTTCTAACATGGGACAATATGAAGATGCTCTTGCAGTGTTAAATTCGGAAAAAGGCGCGTCTCAAGAAATCAGAAGACGCTATGCGCTTGAGGCTTTCGATGAAAGCAGCAACTACGACACGGCCATTTACCGTTACTTCGCTGGTGACCGCCTGGATCTTAAAATGAGCGGACGTCAGAAGCAAGGTTTGCGCTACGGTGAAAACCCACATCAAGAAGCAGCCTACTTCGGCAACCTCGATGATGCACTTGAGCAAATCCACGGCAAGGCACTGAGCTACAACAACCTTTTAGATATCGACGCTACGGTAAATCTTATTCGTGAGTTCGAAGAGACTACCATTGCAATCATCAAACACAATAACGCTTGTGGCTTGGCAACACGCCCATCCCTTGCAGAGGCATGGGACGATGCATTGGCTGGCGACCCTGTGAGTGCGTTCGGCGGTGTGATTGCTGCAAATAGAGTTGTAGACAAAGCCACTGCCGAGAAGATGAACACATTGTTCTTCGAGGTCCTAATGGCACCCGGATACGATGAGGACGCTATAGAGGTTTTAAAAAGTAAGAAGAACCGTGTGCTTCTCATCTTAAAGGACTACGAAGTTCCTGCATACAACGTACGCACCGTTCTAAATGGAACCTTGGTACAAGCCAGAGACGCAAAATCAGAGCGCGCAGCAGATATGGAGACTGTGACGAAAGTTGCACCTTCAGCGCAGCAGCTCGAAGATCTCGAGTTCGCAGCGAAAATCTGTAAGCATACAAAGTCGAATACAATCGTTTTAGCCAAGGGTGGCCAATTATTAGGGTCAGGAACAGGACAGACATCTCGCGTAGATGCTTTGAACCAAGCCGTAGAAAAAGCAAACCGCTTTGGTTTTGACCTCAGCGGTGCAGCAATGGCTTCGGATGCATTCTTCCCATTCCCAGATTGTGTGGAGATTGCAGATAAGGCAGGAATCACCTGTGTTATTCAACCTGGGGGCTCTATTCGTGACAAGGAAAGTATCGCTTATTGCGACGAGAATGGATTGGCAATGGTTACTACGGGAATCCGTCACTTCAAACACTAATTTTTATTACCTTGAAGCCATGGGTTGGTTAAGTTTCATGACAGAGGATATAGCGATTGACTTGGGTACAGCCAATACGCTTATCACATATCAAGACAAGGTGGTAGTTGACTCTCCATCTATTGTCGCTCAAGACAGAAGAACAGGGCAGATTATTGCCGTGGGCAAAGAAGCGCGTCAAATGCACGGCAAGACGCACGAAAACATCAAAACCATCCGTCCTTTGAAGGATGGAGTGATTGCAGATTTCGAAGCTTCGGAATACATGATTCGCGAGCTCATTAAGAGCATCCCAGCCTTCAAAAAAAGACTGTTTCCTCCAAGCCTTCGTATGGTAGTTTGTATTCCTTCGGGCATTACTGAAGTTGAGAAGCGTGCTGTTAGAGACTCTGCAGAACATGCCAATGCAAAAGAAGTATATCTTATTCACGAACCTATGGCCGCGGCCGTAGGTATCGGAGTAAATATCCTCGAACCTAAAGGAAATATGATCATCGACATCGGTGGTGGTACAACAGAGATTGCTGTACTTGCTATGGGTGGTATCGTTTGTGATAAATCCATTAAAGTTGCTGGTGATGTATTTACCAATGATATCGCCAACTACATGAGAACACAACACAACCTCTTCGTTGGAGAGCGCACCGCAGAAAACATTAAGATTTCTGTTGGCGCTGCACTTGAAGACCTTGAAGAAGCACCAGAACCTTTCCAGGTTCAAGGTCGTGACCTTCTAACAGGAAAGCCTAAGCAGGTAAGTGTTACTCACGGTGAAGTTAGCAGGGCGCTGGAAAAAAGTGTTACTCGTATTGAAGATGCTATCATGGAAGCGTTGAGTAATACACCTCCTGAGCTTGCAGCGGATATCTTTAACAGCGGGATCTATCTCGCCGGTGGCGGGTCTATGCTACGTGGATTAGACAAGAGAATTTCGCTTAAGACCGACCTTCCTGTTTACGTTGCTGAGGATCCACTACGCGCAGTTGTTCGAGGAACAGGTGTCGTCCTCAAAAATATCGATCACTTCAAGACCGTTTTAGAAAACTAAATAACCCGCCATGCAGCAACTGATACTCTTCTTATCGAGGTATCGCAATAATCTGTTGCTCTTAGCCCTATTGCTATTGGCGGTTGTACGTCATTCCTTTAAAAATCCCGTTTCCGAACATTGGATCAACACAGTGGGCACTGGACTTGCTGCGACATTTACCGATGCTACCAATGGATGGAAAATTTACTGGTCGCTCGAAGAGGTAAATGACGAGCTGGCGAGGGAAAATGCTGTTCTAAAAGCCGCTATGTGGTCAAATTCTGCTCCGGAGTTTGCAGCCTCCTCAGAGTACGATTATGTTCCAGCCAAGGTCATTGATCACAGCTACAAAAAAGTCAATAACTACATTATCATTAATGCAGGTAAACGACTCGGAGTGCAGCCAGGAATGGGTGTGGTTAGCGCCCAAGGGTGGGTAGGCACCGTGAGTGAAAGTACAAGAAACTATGCCTATATTTTACCTTTTACGCACAGCAAAGGAGGTATTGGTGCCCGCATTGAAGGAAAGGGATTGGGTCAATTGAGTTGGTCGGGGTCGGTTGAAACAGCACTTCTAAACGACATTGAACGCGAATTTGAGCCAAAACCAGGCGACAGTATTTACTCCTATACTCGCGCAGAAATAGCACCCCCAGTATTGACAGGTATTGTACATAGTGCGTCGCAAAGTGAAGAAGACTTGAGCTGGAATGCCAAGGTGAATCTAACGACGGACTTCATGAATTTGGAATGGGTATATGTATGCCAATTCAAAGGGAAAGAAGAATTGGACACTTTAAAACTTAATATGGAATGAATGTAGGTCGCATACTTGGCGTTGCCGTTCTTGCCATTACGGTCCAATGGTTGCTCATCCAAGATTTACCATTAACGGATTACGGCAACCCCTATATCTATTTATGGGCATTCTTTGTGATTCCATTCAACACCCCGAGAATGACCACCTATGTATTGGCCTTTATCATAGGTTCTACGCTCGACAGTCTTGAGCAGAGTGGAGGCGCACATACTATTGCTGCCCTGATAACCATTGCTGCAAAACCGTCTATTGAAAGCTTCCTCTACGGATTCAGAGAGGAAAACTCCAACCATACATTAAGCGGACTTCCGTTGGCGAATTTCTTACCACTTGCCTTCCTATTGGTCCTTCTTCACCATTCGTTATTATTTACTGTAGAAAACAGTGGATTTTCTCAATTTTCAGCACTTGGACTTCGTATCTTGATGTCAACCCTCAGCACTGTTGGGTTACTTACGATCGCTCATTTTCTTTTGTCCAAACGCTATGCAGCATAAAGCAGCATTCTATTCGGTTATCGTCCTGATCACATTGATATTCAGTGTACGCCTATTCAATATTCAGATCATGAATGATGAATACGCGGCGCGGGCAGAACGCAATGCTACGCAAGCAGAGAAATTGTACGCGCCGCGCGGTTACATCTATGATCGAAACGGTCAACTCATGGTGGGAAACAGCCCAACGTACGACCTTATGGTGAGTCCCTATTTAGTAAAGGATTTAGATACAGTGCAGCTTGGTAGACTGCTCGATTTAGAAGTAGCGGACATCAAGGATCGTTTGGAAAAAGCCAAGAAGTACAGCTATTTCCGCAGCAGCATGTTCATGAAGATGTTGCCCAAAGAGCACTACGCACGAATCAACACTGAACTCAAGAAGTTCGCGGGATTCTACCCACAGAAGCGAATCCTCAGAAACTACCCCAAGCCCGGTGCCGCCAATGTTGTGGGGTTCATTGGAGAAGTCAACACGGACTTTATTCGCAAAAACGAAGGGTATTCCATGGGCGACCTCTCTGGGAAAAGCGGGATAGACAAGAGTTATGAGAGCCTGCTTAAGGGCGAACACGGGAAGCGATTTTATACCGTGGATCACAGAAATCGTAGAATAGGCAACTGGAAAGACGGCGCACACGATCTCCTGCCGGTTCCAGGTAAAGATTTAACGAGCAGCATTGATTTAGACCTCCAGTTGTACGGCGAACAGTTGATGAGCGGTAAACGTGGAAGCATTGTTGCTATTGAACCTCAAAGCGGAGAAATTCTAGCAATGGTGACGGCTCCGAATTACGATCCCAACGAACTAGTGGGACGGTTGCGCAGCAGAAATTACACGGCACTCTACTACGACAGCATCAATAAGCCGCTCTTTGATCGAGGTATCTTGGCTGAATATCCACCGGGATCGCCTTTTAAACTAGTTGGAGCATTGATTGGTCTTCAAGAAGGCGTAATCAGCCCAAGAACGACCATGACCTGTAGACACGGTTGGCATTATGGAAGCTTGACAGTGGCCTGCCATTGCAAAGGCGGACCGATGAATTTGAGAAAGGCTATTTCAGAAAGTTGTAACAACTACTTCTGCTCCGTCTATCAACGTTCTGTAGATCACGGCGGTGACTCTCGCCAAGGCCTAGAAATATGGTCAAACCACGTTAAGAGCTTTGGGTTGGGCAAATACCTCGGCAATGATCTTCCAACAGGAAAGAAGGGACTGGTCCCTGATGTCGCTTTCTACGATCGGTTCTTAGGATATACCGGCTGGAAAGGGGCAACTTCTGTAAGTAACGGGATAGGTCAAGGGGAACTATTGGCAACGCCTATTCAGCTGGCAAATATGGCAGCTGCCATTGCGAACCGCGGTTATTACTACACGCCACACATTATTAAAGACGTTGACGGTGGTGCTAAGATCGACAGTGCATTCCTCACTCCGAAGTACACGACCATTGACAGCATTCATTTTGAGACGGTCATTGAAGGGATGTACGATGTATTTGAGAGCGGTACTGCAAAGGCTGCGCGTTTGGAGCATATCTCCCAATGTGGAAAGACGGGTACTGCACAGAATCCTCACGGTCAGGACCACAGTATTTTCGTAAGCTTTGCCCCTAAGGATGACCCTAAAATTGCCATTGCCGTCATCATTGAAAACGGTTATTGGGGGTCTAGATGGGCAGCACCGATATCTAGTCTAATGACCGAGCTGTATCTCAGTGATACCGTTACTCGACCGAGACTCGAGCAACGTATGTTAGAAGGAGAACTGCACGAAGAATACCGCAAACAGCATCTTGCCATTTACGGGGAAGACAGCACTTACGAAGCGAATTTCTAATGGGTTACGGCAATAGAAATAGAAATCGCGTTGGATTTGATTGGATTTTGGTCAGCCTCTACTTTCTACTCTGCATATGGGGTTGGATAAGCATTTATGCTGCCGTTTACAACGAAGAATCCGCAAGTATTTTCTCCTTGGATCAGGAATACGGCAAGCAAGGACTGTTTATTGTAGGCGGTCTCCTGATCATCTTTTTCACCATGATCACTAACTATAGGATATGGACCAATTTTGCACCTCTCTGGTATGCATTGAGCATTCTGCTATTGATCCTAGTTTTGTTTGTAGGGAAGAAAATAGGTGGTGCCCGAAGTTGGTTCGGACTTGGGGGATTTAGCCTGCAACCTTCAGAAGTTGGAAAATTTGCCACTGCATTGATGCTGGCCTTCTACGCAAGTTTGCCAAGAAAAACCATGAAGAATTGGCGCGATAGAATTCTAGGGATATCCATCTTAGGAGTGCCTGGTATTTTGATTGCGCTACAACCGGATATGGGCTCAACTTTAGTTTACCTCAGTTTGATCTTCGTAGTGTATCGAGCAGGGATGCCGGGCTATTACATCGGTATAGTACTCGCGGGTGTCGCATTGGCGGTTGCCGGTTTAGTACTTCCCTTAAAAACCGCATTGCTTGCCTTGGGAATACTAGCGTTTCTTGTGTTTCTGTTTCTTCCCAAGCAAAGACGCTTCTTAATCTACAACGCCTTTTTTACCTCCATCTCCGCGGCGATCATGTACGGTGTTGGTTTTGTTATGGAACAAATCTTGGCACCGCACCAGCAAGTGCGAATCAAGGTATTGTTGGGCCTAGAAAACGATCCCTCGGGAGCCGGCTACAACACCCTACAATCTCTGATTGCTATAGGTTCAGGAGGATGGACCGGAAAGGGTTTCTTAAACGGTACACAAACTAAATTAGACTTCGTTCCTGCCCAGAGTACAGATTATATTTTCTGTACTGTTGGTGAAGAATGGGGCTTTTTAGGCACGTTCCTACTCATGCTCGCCTTTGGACTGCTCATTGGCCGCATTATATGGCTAGCTGAGCGTCAGAAAGACAATTTTAGCCGATTCTATGGTTATGGCGTAGCCAGTATTTTCTTCACCCATTGGGTCATCAATATCGGTATGACCATCGGGCTATTCCCAACCGTGGGTATTCCTTTGCCATTCTTTAGCTACGGAGGCTCCTCACTATGGGGCTTCACCTTATTGTTGTTCATCTTTATCAAGCTGGATGGCGAACGACAGAACAGGCTTTCTTAGAGCATTTAATCCACCGTTCTCTCTCCTTAATCGCAGCTCTTTCAACCTTCTGAACCGCAGTTATACAGGAAACTAGAAGCATAAAAAAACCACCCCGATGGGTGGTTTTTCTTTATCTGTAAAAGACGCTGCTTAGAACATCAAGTGACGCTTGTCCTCGATATCTGCTTTGTCTTGCAATGCTTTGTAGGCTTGAACACTTACTAGATTTCTCAAGCTCTGCTGTGTAGTACGCGCTTGGTTAGAGAAATCTACAGTAGGTGCTGGCTGTGCCGGCTGAGTGATTGCAACAAATGCACCGCTCTCTCCAGCGATAACACCGCTTAGTTCGCCTGATGCAATACCACAAATGGTTCCAACAACCTTAGCTTCGTTACCTACACCTGCAATGTTCGCCTGCCCTACCTTGAAGTTCAAGGTACGTACCTGCTTACCTGCAGCAGCAGCTACATCTTCAATACTTGCAGCACCGCTTAGGGCAGCCTCAAGACGCTCTGTAATGATTGCCTTCTTCGCTTCTTTCTTAGCAGCTTCCAAACATTGACCAGCAACAGACTCATAAGGAGTTGTTCCTTCTTCTAATTTATCAGTGAGGATTACTACAACGTATCCTTTACCGTCATTTTCTAAGAGGCCGATGTTTCCAATCTCACGATCGTCATCCCATGCCCAACGAACCACGCGACGAGAAGTACCCAAACCTGGGACTACCTCTTCAAATTGCGCAAGGTTTCTTGCAGGGCGCAAAGACAAGCCTTGCTCCATAGCCAATACGCGGTAGTCGTCAGCACTCTGTGCAGATGCTGCGTAAGTAGATGCTTGTCCGTACAATGCCTGGATCGTTTCATCAGAAGGAAGGATTTCGCGAATCACTTGGCCAATCTTATAGGCTTGGTTCGCTCCTTTCTGATCAGTGATTTCGATGATGTGGAAACCAAACTGCGTTGGTACCAATCCTAAATCACCCTCTTTACCGAAGTAACAGAAGTTTTCAAACGGCTTGGCCATCATACCGCGGCCAAAGTACCCTAAGTCACCGCCTTTCTCCTTAGCGACAACGTCCGAAGAATACTCCTGACTTACCGCCTCGAATGCAGATGGATTGTCTTGCAAGTATGCAAACAGGCTATCTGCCAATGTTTTTGCTTCCATAGGTGTGCGAGTAACGCTTGGGTCTACTCGAGTAGCACCTGCGAATGGAATCAAAATGTGACGCGCCTGAACGCTATCTGCTAAAATTTTCTTGTCAACAAGCTTTACTACCGAGAACGATCCACCTAAATCAATCGGTCCCTTCTGGTAACCTACATCCTGTCCGTCAACGAGCGTATCAATACCTGTGCCCACCAACTGATCGATAGTGAAATACTCAGGGATAAAACGAACGTCACTGTGTAAGTTGACAAACACGCTGTCGTCTTCTGCTGAGAACCACTCTAGTGAAAGTGCTGCTAGTTCTGCCTTAAGAGCATCGCGATCTGCCTGAGAAGGTGCCAGTGGGAAGTTAATGTACTCAATGTTGCGACCGTCTTTCTGAGTAAACTCATCTTTGTGTGCATTGTAGTACTTCTTCGCATCCGCTTCGGTTACCGTAATCTCATCTTCGTTTACGTCGATATATGGTACATATACGTACTGCGCTGGGTGCTGAGCATCGCTGCGAGCAAATTCTGCAGCTACCAATGAAGACGGCATAAATACAGCCTTTTCAATAGCATTGGTGAACTTGAAGTTCTTCGCTTGATTAACTACAGCATTTTCAAAAGACAACCATTGCGTCCACATTTCTGCGCTCTGCTCAGTAACGTCTTTGTTATCACGTACCTGCGCCAAGTAGCTTTTGAACATGTTCTCGTCGAACTGACCGTTTGCACCGGCAAAGCTCTGGCGGATGTTTGGGTTGTTGATGATATCAAGGTAAATCTCCTGCTCAGATACGCTCATATCCGCAGCGTCTAATTCTTCGCCGAGGATAGCATCTGACATGAAGTTGGTCCAAACAAAGTTTGCCAACTGCACGCTAGAAGTATTCGCGTATGTTTCAGGATTACCTGCTCTGAGCTCCTCCATCTTTTTGCTCACTTCTTGACGCGATAACTCCACGCCATTTACTGAACCAACGATATTAGGATCTCCAAAAAACTTCGAACCTCCCGACTTAAATAAGTCGCCGAGTAAGAATGCCAAAAGTGCTACAAACACTACAACGATTAATAAACCTGAGCGTTGTCTAATGCGTTCAATTGTTGCCATTACTATGCAATTATTGTGATGAGTCTGCGAATATAAGATTTTGAGCCAATTAAATGGCCTTTACAAGCACCTCTTCGAGCCTATTGGATGTAGTTTTTTCTACGATAAATAAGTATTGGTCACTTCGCACGACTGTGCCCTTGGTTGGGATGCTCTGGTGCACATCTAAAATGTACCCTCCTAAGGTGTTGTAATTCTCACTTTCGGGGATATTTAATCCCCACTTTTCGTTGATATCGCTAACCTCTAATCGAGTTGAAAACAACCACTCGTTTGGACGTACTTCTTTCTCTAAAAGCGCTTCCGCATCGTGTTCGTCTTCAATTTCGCCAAAAATCTCCTCAATGACATCTTCCAAGGTGATCATACCGCTCGTCCCTCCGTGCTCGTCCAAGACTATCGCGATATTGCGCTTTTCCTTGGTAAATAGATTCAATATCTCATCCGCCGTCATGCTCTCCGGGATAAAACTCACCGGACGCAATACGCGCTGGAGATTCTCGGGACGACGAAAGAGCTCGAATGCATGCACATAGCCAATAATCTTATCGATATTTTCATCGAATACAAGAAGCTTGGAATAGCCGCTTTCGATAAACAAAGCATGTACCTCCTTTAAATCAGTGTTGACCTCAACACCTTCAATTTCCGTGCGCGGAATCATGAACTCTCTTGCCTTGGTTTCAGGGAATTCTAAGGCATTCTTGAAGATTTCTAATTCAGGATCAACCTCTTCATCTCCCTCAACGGTATTGGGTACGCGTTCTCTGACGAAATGGTCCAATTCCACTCGTCCAAAGTCATTGCTTTCTTCTTCTGCCTCAATTCTAAAGATGTATTTCAAAAAGAATTGGCTCACAACTAAAAGAAGGGCACTCGGTGCTCGAAGTACCCAGAAAATCAAATACGCAGGAACACTCAATACCTTCATGAGCCCTTCGGCATTTTGCCGAAAAACCGTCTTTGGTAAAAATTCAGCAAAGACAAGGATAATAATGGTTGAAATAGAGGTTTCCGCGAGTAAAACCAGGTAGTCGAATGCAGACCACTGCTCAAAATAGGGCTCCATGAACTGATGCATGTAATTCCCATATAAGACCAGCGCTACATTGTTCCCAACTAATATTGCCGCAATAAATGCCGCGGGCCGGTCGACTAAATAACCCAAAACGCGGTAGTTCCAACCGCCTTTCTGACGTTCAAGCTCAACATGAAGTTTGTTGATGCTCAGATACGCCATTTCCAACCCTGAGAACAGGGCAGAAAATAAAATGGACGCTATAATGATAGTGGTGATTTGCACTATTTATTCATCTGCTTCAAACGGCCTTTTCGGCGTAAGAAATACATAAACGCAGCTGCCCCTAAGAACAGAGAAAACTTAATAGTTCGGTTCCAATCGCCCCATCCCATATATACCTCAACGGCACTTACGGCTGCCACCGCGAGCCATAGAAGTTCTACTACGCGCATTGCTTTATTCATCGTTTACTGTGATTTCACCCTGAACCTTAAAGATCCGGTAATTATTAAATTCTTGATCGGCCTCGAAACCTAAACCAGTGATCAACTGCCCTTCGGTTTCTATGGTCACCTTCTTATCTGTATACAATCGTTCCTCTTTCTTATCCCAGAACAAAAGTTCAGTCAGCATTCGCTCACCTTTTCCGTTGCGTACTATCACATTTCCGCCGATCGCCCATAGATCACTTTTCTTATCCTGGTGTGCGGTATCCGCTGTCATCACCGTCGAGCTCATCTCTGGACCATTGTAAAAGCGCACGTTTAATCCGCCTCCGAAGAACACATATGGTGGTTCCATGTTGCCGTAATCCTGCACTAAGGCAGCATCAATCTCAAGGATATTTATGCCACTATCGCTGTAGACGATGTTGGCATGACGTTGTTCGTTCAAGGGATAATTGACGAGCGGCGCATTGATTTCCTCAACAACGTTCTCGTCGTTGGTACACGAAGAAAACGCAAGCAAAACGAGGGCGAAAGAAACAATATGTTGAAGGTTCCTGTACAATGCTGGTGCTGTCAATTATCCTTTCAAATGTAGGCCAAAAAAAAACTCCCCGAGGCGCGGCCTCGGGGAGTTCACAAAATTTATTGTCTCGTGTTTAGTAGAACTTCACACTTACTGTTTCATTGATCCAACACCCGATGTTGATCTGATCACCTTCTTTAAAGCCAAGCTGGAACGCTACACCTTTGTCCGGTACTGCTGCGCTGTAAGCAGCGATCAATTTAGACGCTTTGTCTGCAATGGTTGGGTCAATGCTGCGTGCATAGCTTAGCTTGTTGATTGCTGCCCAGTACACGGCATTTTTTTCAACAGCGTTTGAACCACATTGACCTGCTGCATCAGCATACAATGTTGCCAAATACAAATACGGGTTACCCCAATCTTTACGAAGCTGTCCTGCTTTCAAACAGTTGCTCTTCGCTGAAGACATCGCACCCATCTTGTTGTTGACATACGCTAGACCCATGTAATCGTCTGCAGTCTTGCGCAAGTCTTCTTCCTGATCAATAGCTTCCTTGTAGTACTTCTTAGCCATCGCCCAGTCGCTTTTACGAACACCTAGTTTTGCCATAGAACGTGCAGCACTTGCAGAAGGCTCCAAAGAGTAAAGACGCTCTGCGATTAACAAGAATACAGGGTTATCTGTACAGCTTGCCATTTCGCCATCCTCACCTTCACGCTCTTTCTGAAGCATCTTCGCCGCGCGCTTCAACCACTCTACGTCGTCTTGGTGCTCGTTGAATTTCTCTTCGTTGTAGATAACAGCAAGTTTCTCGCACGTTAATAATGGAGACAACGCCTTCTCGATGTTGCTCTGAACTTTATCGTAGTTCGGCAATGTCTTTTGAGCGCGTGCCAAGGCTTTCTTTTCTTTAGAAGACAATTCTACTGAATCTGCTTTGGCGCTAAGGTTTGAAATCTCATTGCTGTATTGCATAGAGTTGTATTCCAATGCTTCGATCACATTGTTGTACACTGAGAACAAGGCGTCCACATCTTTGGTGATGTTGAACAACTTAATGTTTGTCAGGAAGTAAGCGTTCAGCTGAGAAGCGGACATATCCTTACCTGCAACAGCGTATGCTTCTTCAAAAAGTACAGCCGCAGCTTCCACGCTGTCTTTGTTGTACTTGATGTACTTCGATGCTTTCTCTGACAATACATAACCTTCTTTACCTGGGAAGTACTGAAGACGATCATCGTACAAGCTAACGAGTAGGTCAACATATCCTTGGCGCTCTGCAGGATCTGTTGTTGCCTTAATTTTCGTTTCAACAATCTTTGGACCGTAGATGAACGTTGCTTTTTTCGCAGCAGGACAAGTCTGGTAAACTTTCAACCATGGCTCGAAAGCACCAGCATAATCCTTGCTCTGATAGAAAGAACCAAAGATGTTGTAGTTGTCATAACAAATCACAGAATCGGCTACCGATTCACCCCATTTATTTTGGGCATTTACGTTAGCAGTCATTACTACTGCCACAAGAAGGAATACTATTCTCTTCATAATCAATTGTTGTTTATCTATATCTAAATTTCTGGAACCACTTGTCGTTCAAAGTGATACCTAGATTGAAATTCCAATAATCTTCGCGGAGGTTCGCTGAGTTTCCATCCCATCTTTGACCTCTCCCCATACTTATATTCAAAAAGCTTGCCTTTTGTTCACCAGGCGCTAAAGATCTGTAGATCACTGGGAAGCTTATGCCGGCATTAAACTCACGTGAGGTATAGCCTACACCATCCCATTGGTATTGTCCAACTTCCTGAAATGCACCAATGCGGTAGCGTGCTAGCACAAAGTAGTTTCTGCTTCTTCCAAGCGCCGGAAAGCAGTAGGCAGGCACAATCGCTGCACCAAAACTCATGCGCTCGCTGTTGAGCATTGTTGCTCCGGGGTCAATACCTCCGTTTGGAATGAATGATCTGAATTCGTCCCAGTTAGTCACGCGGTAATCCACCAATATGTCCCAAGCGTTGATTGGAGAATTATTGACGTTTTTGGTAAAGCCAATCCCCACACCATAACTGGACGGTAGTACGGCGCGACCTTGTTCACTTAAATCGTAAAAGAGCGTATCAACTACAGATTCCACGATCCCGCTGTTGATGAAGGTGTATTGTGTAGAGATTTGACGCGCATTAAGATCTTGACCTAAAGCGTAAACGCCACCGGCCGTGATGCGGTATTCACCAAATTCGAATTTAAGCTGTGTTCCTAAATCAAAAGTGAAATCACTAATACCTGTTCTTCGCGAATTACTTACCGACAAGAAATCCGGATCAGCAATGATGGTTTTATTGCTTTCGTCGATCTCACCAAAAATGTATTTAGCATTGGCCCCCACAGAAATCCATTTAAATGGCTGTGCAGCAAGTCCAAAAGTGAATTTATCGTAACCGCCTTTACCAATTGAACGGTATTCATATACGCCAAAATCGTCCGATGAATCGGCCACGCTAATGCTGTATCCTTTCGCTGCCAATGGACTTACAGAAAAAGAGCCTGCGAAATACTCGTTGAATTTGAAACCAAATCCGAAGTAATCGTAGTAGGTGTTAAAATTCGTCTGATCAATGTCCTCGTCTGTTATTCGGTGTCTAAAAGATCGATGCGCACCACTCATTTCTAAAGTGGCGAAATCCATGTTTGTGTATCCCGCAGGGTTCAGCATATTGATCGAGAAGCGATCAACATTAGCAATTCCCGTCCCGCCCATAGCGAGATAATTTGGAGTAATTCCAAAGGATGTTTCACCAAAACCGTTGATACTTAACGGACTTACTGAGTTGGTCTGAGCAGCTACACTACCTGGTACCACTAGGCTCAGCGCAAAAAGTGTGGCTGAAAGAAGAGCTTTAAAGCGTACCGTTTTCGGCATAATAATCGTAGAGGCGCCTAATGGCATGTAGTTCATAATTAACGGGTGCAAATATGTAGTTTTTTAGGGGCTTAGGCAAACGTTCTGAATGACCTCCGCAAATAAGGACTTCATTTAGTTTGAAAGTTGAAGTATAGTCGGCAATCATTCCTTCCATTTCTTTCTGCAATGCTATATCTACACCGGCTTGCAAACTACCTTCGGTATCTGAACCCAACAACGCTGAAGTCTCAGAATATTGGATGCGCGGCAAGGCCGCTGTCATCGTATTCATGGCCTCGTATCGCATTTCCCAGCCGGGCGAAATGGCACCGCCTAAAAACACTCCTTCACGGACAACATTGTAGGTGATACAAGTGCCCATAGTAACCAAAAGAAAGTTCTGATGACCTTCAAGAAAATGCGCATTACAAAGCGCCCAACGGTCCATTCCCAAAGTAGACATGCTGCTGTACTTGGATGCTAACGGCCATACATCATCTTCCTTCAATAGGCGAATAGACTGACTTTGGTCAAAGCGTAAAGAGGTTGAGCCAGATGCGTATCCAAAAAATTGTCGACGCTCGTTTTCTTTAAGAAAGCCCACGAAATCGTCTTTTGAGAACCTAAGGATTTCATTGGTACTGGTGTCCAACACCTTAGCTGTAGTGTTCCCTAGATCAAAAAGTATTGGATTCATAGTTTTCTCGCCTTAGCAGCGGGCAATTTACCGATTGACCGCAAAAATAGTTGACTTTTTTTCGTTAACCCTTTCCCAAATCGGGGAACCCACTTATATTTGCCGTCCTCTTACGGAGGTGATGTAGCTCAGTTGGTAGAGCAATGGATTGAAAATCCATGTGTCGGCGGTTCGATTCCGTCCATCACCACCAGCAAAAGCCTCTTGGGACTCCAAGAGGCTTTTTTAATGTCTTTTATAAGCATAACGTTGGCAAACTACAACTTCTATACACCAAACTGGTAACCACTCAAATTTGGTTACCATTGAAAGACAGTATCGGCAGATGAACACTTTATACTTTGATAATCAAAATTTTAGCTGTTGACAAATTATTCACATCTGCGTCAACTAGACTTTTGCAGCATCGATATTTGTAGGTATCCAACAGATAGAGTGTTATGCACCCACTGAAGAAAGATGAAGTTGCATTGATTAACAAGATGAAGTTTGAGACGAAGAATGTACTCGAGCACCTCAATCGTGTCGCAGATCAAAGCAAAAAAATCAATCGAGAAGAGATGGAACGTCGTTTGACAGAACTGTCTCGTTACTCCAAAAAACTTGCGCTACTTCAGCGTGAAATTGACCTTGAAATAGAGCGCCAAAATTAAAATTTGCTATTCCCGCGAACTTTTTTGAATCTTTGATTGTTGTTATAACAACTAAATACCACATCTCTATGAAACAAGTATTGCATCTCGCGCATGAACGCGGTAGCGCAAATCACGGGTGGCTTAATAGTCACCACAGCTTCAGCTTTGCCAACTATTACAACCCACAGAAAATGAACTTCGGCTTGTTGCGTGTTTTAAACGACGATACCGTAGCACCTGGAATGGGTTTTGGTAAGCATCCCCACGACAACATGGAAATTATTTCTATTCCCCTTCAAGGAGACTTAGAACATGAGGACAGTATGGGAAACAAGGCCGTTATTCGTGAAGGTGAGATTCAAGCCATGAGTGCCGGGACAGGCATTTTTCATAGTGAATACAATGCGAGTAAATCGGACGAAGTGAAATTCCTTCAGATTTGGATTTTCCCAAGAGAAAAGGATGTTACTCCGCGCTACGATCAAATCCTATTACCCGACCTTTCAAAAGCCAATACCTTACATCAAGTGCTCAGTCCAAATCCAGATGACGCAGGAATATGGGTACATCAAGACGCCTGGTTCCATATGGGGACTTTCAACCAAGGCGCTGCACAGTCTTACGGGATAAAACGCGCCAGCAATGGTGTATACGCTTTCATCATTGACGGCTCATTCGAGATTGAAGGTCAAAAACTGAGTAAACGAGATGCTCTAGGACTCTGGGAGACAGATACTATCCAAATCAAAAGTTTAGAAGCAGGGAGTCGATTGTTACTGATTGACGTTCCAATGAATTTTAGCTAATGCTCCATACCCCTATCAAATTTGTGGCATTCAATACCAATGAGCAGATTCTCCGGATTCTCATGCGCATTCTAAAACGCGGAGCATCCTGGGAGTGCTCGGGTATAGCTCAAATTGAACAGGTACAAAGTGCTTTAGAAGGCAAGCCCGATGTATTAGTCATCGGCGTTGGTGGACAAGAGCAATTCATCGCACAGTGGACAAACTATTGTGAATCACAAAACATACACATCATTCATCATTACGGTGGAGGCAGTGGCTTGCTGTTTAATAGCATTCAAGCATACTTGGACCAGAGAGAACAATCGTCCTAGAAAGGCGTTAACTTTGCAAAGCAAAACCGATCGTCATGAAAGAGCCAATTAAAGGATTTTCAAAACTCAGCAAGGCTGCAAAGCTGGAATGGCTGACGCAGAACAACTTCGAAAATCCAGAAGCAACCCTCGAACTTTTCCAGAGTTATTGGCACAACGATGAAAGCGTGCAGAAGAAGCACGACGATTTCATCGAGAACACCATGACGAATTATTACATGCCGTTCGGTGTAGCTCCTAACTTCCAAATCAACGGCAAACTCTACACCCTACCCATGGCCATAGAAGAGAGTTCAGTCGTTGCAGCCGCAGCAAAAAGTGCGAGCTATTGGATGGCCCGCGGTGGGTTCAAGACCGAAGTTGTGAGCACAGAAAAAATTGGCCACGTACACTTCATGTATGAAGGTGATGCGTCGCCACTCTTTAATGACTTTAATGCTTTAGAAGTACAACTTCGCGCTGCAACAAAGGAGCTCACTGCCAATATGGAAGCCCGTGGTGGTGGGATTACCGCTATCACATTGGTCGATAAAACGGCTGACCTTGACGACTATTACCAAATCGAAGTTTGTTTCGAAACTTGTGATTCAATGGGGGCCAATTTTATCAATTCCAACCTCGAAGAAATGGCCAAAAGCTTGGAAGCCTTCACAGCGGCTCACCAAGACCTCAACGAAGACAAGCTAGAGGTAGTTATGCGCATTCTCAGTAATTACACGCCGAAATGTATCGTTCGTGCCTCTGTAAGCTGTCCCATTAGCGATCTGGCAAGTGAAGGAACTACAGGCGAGGATTTTGCCCGCAAATTCAAACGCGCCATTGATATCGCCAATGCGGAGCCGTATCGTGCAACTACGCATAACAAGGGCATCATGAACGGTATAGATGCACTTATCATTGCGACAGGTAATGATTTTAGAGCTGTTGAGGCAGCCTGTCACACCTATGCTTCTAAATCCGGTCAATACCGCAGTCTAACTCACTGTAGTGTAGAAAACGGTACGTTTACCTACTGGATCGAAATTCCATTGGCCCTTGGGGTTGTTGGTGGTTTGACCAAATTGCACCCATTAGTGGTTAAAGCACTCGAGATGTTGGGCAAGCCAAATGCAGAGGAATTGATGGGGATTGTTGCCGTCAGTGGCCTTGCGCAGAACTTCGCTGCACTCCGAGCATTGGTGACAACTGGCATTCAAAAAGGGCACATGAAGATGCACCTGATGAACATCTTAAACCAACTTGAAGCCACGCCTGAAGAGAAGGTTATTGTAGCCAATTACTTCAAAGATAAGGTCCCCCATCACCGTGAGGTTGTGAATTACTTCTGTAATTTGCGTGGAGTCCCAGTACCAAAGGTTGGTGGCTAAAGAGACCATGCTGAATTACCGCGCAAACGGAAAGCTTTTACTTACTTCAGAATACGCCATAACACAAGGCGCAAAGGGTCTCGCTATTCCTACAACTAAGGGTCAAACTTTACAAGTAGATTCGGAATCTAGTGATGAAGCCATTGTATGGGAATCTATAGCCCACGATGGGACAACGTGGTTTTCTGCCCGCTTAATGCCTAGAACTCTTGAAATCATTGAAAGCACTAATGCTAATGTAGCAGCTCGGTTGGTACAAAACCTTCAGGTTGTATTACAAAATACAGATCTGCTTGATCAGCCTCAGGGATTTACCACCCAATTGGAGTTTCCTAACGAATGGGGCCTGGGTTCTTCAAGTACTTTCACTAGCCTTCTTGCTCAATGTGCTGGAGTAAACGCACTAGAACATTTCAGAACAGTCCACGGCGGTAGTGGATATGACCTGGCCTGCGCCACGGCAGATGGCCCGATTATTTACCAACTTCAAAATGAAGCAGGCATTGTATGCCCAGCGACCATAGACTTTGATTTTACCGACGACCTTGGATTTGTTTATCTCGGGAAAAAGCAATTGACCTCTGAAAGTCTGAATCTCGTGCAACGCAAACCGTTCTCACTCGCGCAAATTGAAACATTCAATGCTCTGACCGATGCGTTCCTCAATGCTTCCAATATAGATGACCTTGAGCGAGTTATCGAAGAGCATGAAAGCATACTATCCGAACATTTGGGCCTGGCTAAGGTTAAAGAAATGCACTTCTCATCGTATCCTGGCACAGCCAAAAGTTTAGGCGGCTGGGGTGGAGATTTTGCAATGGTAACTAGGTTTGCATCTTCCAGAAAATGGCTCACAGACAACGGATACAAAGTCATATTCCCTTTCAAAAGTTTAGGGCAGTTCGGCCAATAATATTGGGCACAATATTTGGTAGATTTACTCCAATGCGTAAGGCCTACTTTTTCATATTCTTTTTCGCCCTACTCCTACCCTCCAAAGCAGCGCATTTGGTAGGTGGAGAAATCTCGTACCGCTGTGTAGGGTCGAATACTAACGGGAATGTATACCAAATCACGCTTACCATTTACCGCGACTGTAACTCCTCGGGAGCACCGTTTGATCAAAGTGCACCCATTACCATATATGGCGGTGCTTCGCAAAATGTGGCAGTCCAGACCTTGAATGTTGCTCGGGGACAGATTGTAGGTATTCCAGCAGTAGTTGCCAATCCTTGTTTACAAACTCCACCGAATGTCTGTACAGAGAAAGCAACATATAGAGCAACCGTCACGCTTCAACCAAGTACGCACGGCTATACCATCGTATACCAACGTTGTTGTAGAAACAATACCATTACCAATGTGGGTAATTCAGGAGCTTGGGGCTCTACCTACCACATTACTATTCCACCTCAAGACAGCGTATGTAACGGTTCTGCACGCTTCCAATCGGACCCTCCTATTGTGATGTGTAAAGACGATAGTTTGAACATAGACTTCTCTGTTTTGGAGGACAATGGCGACTCCATCTACTACTCCTTGTGTCAACCGCTGACCGGTGGTAGCCAAAATAATCCCGCGCCAAACCCGCCGGGACCGCCCCCATATACTTCTGTTCCCTTCTTGTTCCCGTATTCTTCAAGCTACCCGATGCCGTCGAACCCCCAGATTTCGCTAGATCCTAACACAGGTATATTGACGGGAACACCAACAGGTACCGGACAATACGTCTTTGCCGTCTGTGCCTCTGAATACGACTCAAGCGGAGTATTGTTATCCACACTAAGAAGGGATTACCAGTTCAATGTAACCACCTGTCAAAGCAACGTACTAAGCGACCCAACACCTCAAATTTACCAGCCAAATACCTTGTGTAACGGTACGACCATTACCATGACTGATAGCTCAAGGAATGCCTCTGATTACCTGTGGATCTGGAACGACCCAAACAATCCAGGCGCTACATCTACCGGTCAGAATCCTACCTATACCTATGGTGATACCGGAACATATACTATCCAACTCGTGATTAATGTGGGATGGCCTTGTACAGATACCGCAGAGGTTATCTACGATTTGTACAACCCTATCAATGCAGGATACACCTTCAATGGACCGGTATGTTTTGATGAAAACCTAATCACCTTCCAAAATCAAAGCTCCAACGGGGGCATGGCGGAGGCAACTTGGGATTTCGGACCTAACGGCTCAATCACATCTTTCAACGGTTGGAACCCGCCGCCTATCAACTTCTCTACTTGGGGCGACCAAATCGTTTCGCTTACTGTCACTGAACAAGGCTGTGAAGAAACCTACGTTGATACCGTGAGGATCTATCGTCGTCCAGAAACCGATGTAAGTGTCCAAAATCAAATTGGGTGTGCACCATTCACCGTAGAATTCTGGGACAGCACCATTACCGATGGTCAACTCATTTATAATTGGGACTTCGGAGACGGTGTATTGAGCAACGATAGTGCTCCAGTATATACCTACACCAATCCAGGTACCTATGATTTAACACTCACGGTATATTTTATAGAAGGCTGTGTGGATACCATTACAGTGTACTACGACGACTTTATTACCGTATACCCATCACCTACGTCTTCTTTCATTGCAGATCCAACATCCGCAACGATATACACGAGTAACATTGAGATTACAGATATCGCCGCCGACCCCTCTGACGATATCATCACCTCCATGGGCGACGGTAGTCTTTACTACAACCTACGATCCTTTAATCATGCCTACAGTGACACAGGCTGGTTTGAAGTTGAACATGTGGTGATCAACACCTTCGATTGTCCCGATACTTCCACCGCGATGATCAGGATTAACCCGGAGACCCTCATATTTGTACCAAATGCCTTCACACCGGACGGTGACGGCACAAACGAGATTTTCAAACCTACCGCAGTAGGTATTAAATCGTACGAACTCAGAATCTTTAACCGCTGGGGTGAGGAAATCTTCTTTACAGACGATCCAGACACAGGCTGGGACGGCACGAACCCGAACGGCTCTTTAGCGCCATTTGGCACCTATACTTGGAAGGTCTTCTCCAAAGGTCAAAACGACAAATTGATCAATAGATCAGGTATCCTGAACCTGATACGATAGGTTACTTCACCAATAACCAGATCGCCGCAAAGGCAACTGCTACACTACTTAAGACGTACGCCAGGGCTTCCCACTCTCTGCCCTGCTGGATCAATCGGACCGTTTCATAACTAAAGGTGCTGAAAGTCGACCATCCACCGCATATACCCGTGGCTAAGAAGAGCTGCAATGTACTTTTCTCAGGGGTGAGTTTGTAGACGTAGACCAAGGCAACTGAGGCCATGATATTAATAATGAACGTGGCCCAGTGTAAGCGGCTTTCCATCATTCCTAGTGCAAGCAATCCCTTCGTACTGCCGTATCGAAATGATGCGCCAATACCGCCGCCGAGAAAAACTGCTACTAAAGCTGGGATGGAATTCATGAGAATTGTTGATCGATGCGCACTAAAATAGTGGAAATAAGTATTCCCCACAGGCCGCCAAAAACAAGATCCAAAGGATAATGCACGCCAAGGTGTATTCGTGAAAAGCTCTGAAGCAACGCCACTACTACTAATATGGGGAACCACGAAGGCTTGAGCCATTTACGCATCAAAAAAGCTAAACCAAAGGCATTGGCAGCATGTGCTGAGAAAAACCCATAAGGCGAACAATGAACAAGAACACGGATTCCTTCAATTTCTTCTTGGCAAGGTCTTGGTCGAGCGATCCATTCTTTGAAGAGGCCCGCCCCTTGGTCCCAAATAAGTACACCAACTATGGTTAATGCTATTCGGAAAAGCCAAGTGCTATGATTCGGCGCAGTTTTGATAAGACGTGCCAGAATGACCACATATAATGGAATCCATGTGATGGTTTTTGTGACAGCCATCCAAAAGGTATCGCTCGAAGCAGGAAAAAATGAGTTCAGGCTAAGGAAAACCTGCTCATCTAGTTCTAATATTACCGCCAACAGGCTCATTAGGCGTCGGTATTAAGTGCCGCCCAGATTTGATCCTTCAGGGCCATGATATTCATGCCTGTTACCGATGAAATAAACAAGTGCGGAATATCAGATGGAAGCTGCGCCGCAATCTCAGACTGCATTTCCTCGTCCAACATATCGGACTTCGTGATGGCTAAAATTCGATCCTTGTCGGCCAGTTCTGGATTATATGCCACCAATTCATTCAGCAAGATCTCGTATTCCTTATTGTAATCTTCTGCATCGGCAGGAACCATGAACAACAGAAGTGCATTGCGCTCAATGTGACGCAGGAATCGGTACCCCAACCCTTTGCCTTCAGAAGCTCCCTCGATAATCCCAGGGATATCTGCCATTACAAATGAACGGTAGTCTCTGTAGTTGACCATGCCCAAGTTTGGCACCAATGTGGTAAATGGATAATTCGCAATTTCAGGCTTTGCAGCACTGACCACACTCAGCAGTGTGCTCTTCCCTGCGTTTGGAAATCCTACGAGACCGACATCAGCCAAAACTTTAAGCTCTAGGATGAACCAACCCTCTACAGGGTCCTCGCCGGGTTGCGCAAAGCGTGGTGTTTGAAACGTGGCCGATTTAAAATGCACATTCCCAAGACCGCCTCGGCCTCCTTTTACAAGAATTTTCTCCTCGCCGTCTTCAGTAATTTCAAAGAGAACCTCACCAGTTTCCTCGTCTTTGGCCACCGTTCCTAAAGGAACATCAATGTACCGGTCTTCACCGTTAGCACCAGTCTTCTCTTGACCTGAGCCATTTTCTCCGGAAGAAGCCTTAATGTGCTTTTGGTATTTCAAAGGCAGCAAAGTCCACATCTGCGCATTACCACGCACAATTACGTGACCTCCACGACCGCCGTCGCCGCCGTCTGGACCGCCCTTGGAGGTCATACGGTTTCTCAAGAGGTGTGTTGAACCCTTTCCACCACGACCGCTCTTGCAGTAGATTTTTACGTAATCAATGAAGTTGCTACCTGACATAATAAAAGAGCAGCTTGCCACTGGGCAGCTGCTCTGCAAAAGTACAATTAGTAAGTGGGTCTAGAAAAACCGATTACAACGATTCAATAACCGCAACTAGACGCTCCGTAATTTGTTCGATCGAACCTACACCGTCCACACCACGGTACTTGCCCTGTCCGTCATAGAAATCCTTCACTGGGGCCGTCTCTTTGTTGTAGGTGTTGATTCTGTTTTGGATCACTGCAGGATCCGCATCGTCAGCACGACCTGAGGTCTTCCCGCGCTCGAGCAAACGCACTTTAAGCTCTTCTTCAGCAACTTCCAAAGCAATCATACTTGTGATCGAAGTTCCTTGACCTTCCAAGAAGGTATCCAGCGCTGCTGCCTGCGCATTCGTACGCGGAAAACCATCGAAAATAAAGCCCTTAGCCTCTGGATTTTTATTCACTGCATCTTCCAACATGGAAATAGTCACTGAATCTGGAACGAGGGCACCTTTATCGATGTAAGATTTCGCCAAAAGACCCAATTCTGTTTCGTTTTTAATGTTGAAACGGAACAAATCACCCGTACTTAGATGTACTAGCGAATAGCGCTTTACTAAAAATTCACTTTGAGTTCCTTTTCCAGCTCCTGGAGGGCCGAATAACACGAGATTTAACATTTCGATAGTTTTTAATTCCGGTTGCGAAGATACCTACCAAACTGAGAAATCCGTACTATTGTATCCGATTTGAGCAAGTTTATTGCACTAAATCGAAAGAACTAACGCACTGAAACATGAGAACTCCTTACTGTGTCATTATGGCTGGTGGAATCGGTAGTAGATTCTGGCCTATGTCGACCGAGGAAACGCCAAAGCAATTTTTGGATTTTCTAGGCACTGGAGAAAGTCTAATCCAACAGACCTACAAGCGTGTTCGTCGCATTTTCGAACCAGAAAATATTATCGTCGTCACACATGCTAACTACCGCCTTCAAACCATCGCACATCTGCCGGAGCTTCCTGAGGACAACATACTGCTAGAACCGCTTCGTCGAAATACAGCACCTTGTATTGCTTATGCCGCGCTTAAGATTAAGAAGCGTGATCACAAAGCAAACCTTTTTATCACACCAGCCGATCACCTGATCTCTGACGAAGATGCCTTTGAAACGCAGATTCGTAAGGGCCTCGAAAAAACGAATGATTCGGACTGTTTTGTCACTATTGGCATTAAGCCTCACAAACCTGAAACAGGTTACGGCTACATCCAATACGACGAGTTGAGAAGCGAAGGCGATGTATATGCTGTTAAGGCATTTACAGAGAAGCCAGATCTAGAGCATGCCAAACTATTCATTGATAGTGGTGATTTCTTGTGGAATGCAGGAATGTTTATCTGGAACATAGAAGCGCTGAGCGGCGGTCTTGACAAGCATTTACCTGATCTAATGAGCACGCTGGGCCGTGCATGGAATGACCTAGATACCAAATACGAAGCAGATTCTGTTTCCAAAGTATATGCCGAATGTGACAACATCAGCATTGACTATGGATTGATGGAGCGTGCAGATAATGTCTGTGTAATCCCAACGGTAATGGGCTGGTCAGACTTGGGTAATTGGGGCGCTGTATATGAACTAAGTGATAAAGACGACAACGGCAATGCACTGGTCGGTGCTAATATCCTTGCACAACACTGTAAAAACTGCCTTATCGTGAATGCCTCAGAAAACAAGGCGCTGGTCGTAAGTGGGTTGGATGGAAAATTTGTCGTACAAACTGATAAAACTTCACTAACTTTTCCTCTAGGAAACGATCAAGCCATCAAACAAATCGCGAAAGCTGTTCGCGTAGAATTGGGAGAGGACTTCGTTTAGAACATTGAATGTTACTTCGTGGAAAACACCAACAAACCGCTAGGATTCCTGAGGGCTGCAACTAGTAAGTGGCCCATCATTGCCCCCGTTCTAAGTTTTTTGAAGGACCGATTCTCCATTATCGATCTAGCCAATCCTGTGGCTACCATCGACGGGATTAAGAAAGACATTGAATTTCGCGGGTTCAGCCTATGGATTCTCATTTTCTCCATCTTCATCGCGTCTATTGGCTTGAACGTCGATTCCACAGCGGTTGTTATTGGAGCCATGTTGATCTCACCGCTTATGGGGCCCATCATGGGATTAGGGCTGAGTCTTGGTATCAACGATTTCAAATTGCTTACTCGGTCCGTGAAGAACATAGGTGTGGCAGTTGGTATAGGTCTGTTTGTTTCGGCCGTGTACTTCTTGGTTTCGCCCATTTCCGCGCCATCCAATGAGCTGTTTGCGCGCACGAATCCAACCTTATTGGATGTTCTCGTCGCATTTTTTGGTGGTCTCGCCGGAATCCTCGCAGGTTCAAGAAAGGAGAAGTCCAATGTTATTCCAGGGGTAGCCATTGCCACTGCATTGATGCCTCCCTTATGTACTGCCGGCTATGGATTAGCCCATGGAGAATGGCACTACTTCTTCGGTGCACTCTACCTCTTTTTGATTAATACTGTACTTATAGCAACGTCAACCACATTGATCGTTCGCTATCTAAGATTCCCGTTGGTGGAGATTTTAGACCCGCTTCGCGCCAAAAAAACAAGCCGCATCTTTTCTATTGGTCTTATCGTCATCATTGTACCGTCGATTTACATCATGTACCGCACTGTTACCGACTCTATAAACCAAGCAAAGATTGAAACCTATCTAACTGAGACGGTAGATTACCCAGGTACCGAAATCTTAAAGAAAGAAATTTCATTTAATGGAGGTACTCCCCAAGTTACTTTGGTGCTTTTCGGTGACCGTGTTCCTGGAGAATTAACTAAAGAATGGTCCGGTTCCTTCAAACAAGAATTTGAGGGTTCACTTTCCATTGTACAGGATGAAAAAGAGGCTCAGGGACTTGAAGAGATGTCTAAAATGGTGCAGCTCTATTCGGAAGGTCGCGACGAAGCACGCTCCTACCAAGAAAAAATCACCACACTTGAGGGTCAGCTAGGTCAGCTTGAAAACCAACTCATCCCTGCCAACTTAAGTGCAGAAATCCGCATCAATTATCCTGATCTTAAGAGTTTCTCTATTGGAACCATGCAGTACGGGCTAGATAGCATTTCCGATGGTGCACTTATCGCGATAGCCTTTGTAGACTGGAAACCGGAGGTAGATTCAACCCTCCTTCCACGCAGAAACAAACAGCTCGAAGATTGGCTTAAATTACGCTTAGAAAAAGACCAAGTCTTGGTGCAGCCGATGCCGTAACACTAGAGGCTGAAAAAAATTACAGCTTACCTACCATTGTTTCTGGACGCACCCACTCATCGAACTCCTCGGCAGTGAGGTAGCCTAGGTTCACCGCTTCTTGCTTAAGCGTTGTGCCGTTCTCGTGCGCTGTCTTCGCAATCTTCGCTGCCTTCTCGTAACCAATCTTAGTATTGAGTGCAGTAACGAGCATTAACGAGTTGTTCAAATGGTTTTCGATCGCCTTGTAATTAGGCTCAATACCCACCGCACAGTTGTTGTTGAAGCTCACACACGCATCGCCAATAAGCTCCGCACTTTGCAAAACGTTGTACGCCATCACTGGCTTAAATACGTTGAGCTCGTAGTGACCCTGAGCACCTGCCACAGTAACTGTAGTGTGGTTACCCATTACCTGTGCACATACCATGGTCATGGCCTCAGCCTGCGTTGGATTTACTTTTCCTGGCATGATTGACGATCCTGGCTCATTGGCTGGAATGATCAGCTCACCAATTCCTGAACGCGGACCTGAAGCCAACAAACGAATATCATTTGCAATCTTGTTCAAGCTTACTGCCAATTGGTTCAATGCACCGTGTGTCTCCACCAAGGCATCATGGGCGGCAAGGGCTTCAAACTTGTTTTCAGCAGTACGGAACGGCATACCAGTAAACTCTGCGATGTATTTCGCCACCGTCTCTGAATAGCCTTCTGGAGTATTAATTCCTGTACCCACAGCAGTACCGCCTAGTGCGATCTCACTCATGTGGTCCAAGGTGTTTTTCAATGCTTTTAGTCCGTGGTTCAATTGGCTTACATAACCAGAGAACTCCTGACCTACCGTAAGTGGCGTCGCGTCCATAAGGTGCGTACGACCAATCTTTACCACCTTCCAAAACTCTTTGCTCTTTGCCTCCAACGTATCGCGGAGTAATTCCACAGACGGGATGGTGTTCTCGATCACTTTCTTGTAGATAGCAATGTGCATACCTGTTGGGAAGGTGTCGTTCGAGCTCTGGCTCTTGTTTACATCATCGTTCGGGTGAATCAATCTATCGCCTTCGCCTAGTGTATTTCCAGCTAGTACGTGGGCACGATTCGCGATCACCTCGTTCGTATTCATATTACTCTGCGTACCTGAACCGGTTTGCCAAACCACCAATGGGAACTGGTCGTTGTGCTTGCCTTCTAGAATCTCGTCACATACAGCACCAATAAGGTCGCGCTTCTCCTCCGTCAAGACGCCTGCATCGCAATTCGCATATGCCGCAGCCTTTTTCAAATACGCAAAACCTTCAATGATTTCAAGCGGCATCGTGCCCGCCGGACCAATCTTAAAGTTATTGCGCGAACGCTCTGTCTGTGCACCCCAGTACTTATCTGCCGGTACTTTCACTTCACCCATGGTGTCGTGCTCAATTCTGTATTCCATCGTAATAATGACTAATTGATTCTCAGTTCTTGAACTACAAATTTAGGGCACAGAAATTCTGCAGCATCATCTTCGCCTGCTATCTTGGTAGCTATCAATTTTTAGCTTAAAAGTTGAATCTAAATCAATTCCACTACTTATCTTTACCGCCACTAAACAAACACTTATGAAATTTATAGGTTTCCTCGTATTCTTAGTTGTTGCCCTCATGGGATTCTCAATGCTCGCTTTCTTGGGTCTATTCGTAGGCTACTGGTTGACATTGATTGGCTTGGAATCTGTTAATCCAAAGATTGCTCACGCGATCATTGGTCACAAAGAAGAAGAATCTGCAGAGTAATTCTGAAGATCATTAATATTAAAAAAGCCCGAGCTCACGCTCGGGCTTTTTTGTATTTTGGCCGAAACTTAACACCATGTCTAGAGAGAGAGAGAGAGAGAGAGAGAGAGAGAGCAGACAATTTCAATCAAACCTCACGAAGCTGAAGTCCTAAAAAATCTCGTTGAGAAGTATAATATCAAAATTGCACTAGAAATAGGTCTAGCCTACGGTGCAAGTTCTGTGGCCCTTCTCGAAGCAAGTAATACTCTAAAACTTGTTAGCTGCGATCCCTTTCAAAAAGATGATTATAACGATAGCGGACTTAAGAAAATCAAAGCCGCAAATCTTCAAAATCGCCACACTCATTTAAATGCATTGTCAGATCGTGCATTACCAAAACTTCTTGAAGAAAAAGCGTCGTTTGACCTAATATTCATTGACGGAGACCACAAGTTCAGCGGTGCCTTCGTTGACTTTCATTATGCAGCTCAATTAACTAAAGTTGGCGGTATAGTGGTATTCCACGATCTATGGATGCGAGCCCTTATTTTGATTCGTTCTTACATAAACAGGAACAGGAAAGACTTTGTGGAAATAAAAGTCGGTTCTTCGAATATGTGCGCCTTTAAAAGAGTTGATATAGACAGTCGAGATGGCATGGCGTTTAACGAATTTTACAATCGCCAAGGATACTTGAAGTACCATATAAATCGTTTGTCGTGGGAAAGAAAAACAGTCTTAGGAAGATTGATATTCAAACTAAAAACGATTATCAAAAAATTCTAAAGCACCTCCTCCGCTTTCTCTGCCGGACGGGCCACAACGGCCTTGTCGCCGTTCAGAATGATGGGACGTTCCATCAAGCGCGGGTTTTCAATCATCGCTAAGATGATCTCGTCTTCGCCGAGTTCTAGGTCACGGTATTCTTCCTTCCACAACGCCTCGTTCTTGCGTACAAGGTCGAGCGCGTCCATATTAAGGGCATCAAGCACTTCCTCTAGCTCAGAAGCTGTCATGCTTTCCTCGTCCTTCATGTAGTGGCGCACTTCGAAAGAAACGCCTTTCTCTTCCAAATAAGTCAGGGCTTCACGTGATTTTCTACAGCGCGGATTGTGGTATACTTTGATCATTCTAATAGATTATGTGCAGGACGCCATCCTCGGTAATGTCGCCACAGCGGTTGGTTGCTTTGAGTTGGTAAAAGTACACACCCGGGGCGAGAATCTTCTCGTCGTAATCGGCACCCCACTCAAAAGAAATTACCGTGGTTTCAAATACCTTAACGCCCCAACGGTTGTGGACAATAAGGTGGAAATCGTCCCAATTCTCGCTCGTATTCACCAAAAACGCATCGTTGATGCCGTCGTTATTTGGCGTAACAAAGTTGGGTACGGTGAATGCCTCTCCGGCAAAATAGACATCAAAGCTTTCGGTGAGTGTATCGCTGGTTCCACAAATGCTGTCGTACCCGACAATACTGATGTCGTAGATGCCGCTCTGCGAAATCTGTAAAGGATTTGAATTTCCCGCCACCTGACCGTCGACGAGCCATTCAAAACCTTGGTAAGTAGCGTTTAAAATGGCATTGAAATCTACCGTTTCGCGCGTTTCACATTCCTCCAAGGAAGTATTGATCTGCATGAAAGGCGGTATCCGGAACACGAGGGTATCCTCAAAGAGTTGCGTGATGTTACAATTCGTGTCTAGCACATTTAGGCTTACCGGATTGGCACCGGGTACTGGCATGTTGAATTGGACCTGAGCGGAAGAAAAATTCACTCCGGCAAAATCCCATTCAAGCTCATAATCCGTTACAATGGAACTATCGCTGACCAAACGCGCAGTGGCCACCACTTGGCGGGAAGGGTCGCAATAATCGTAACTGTAATCTATCCAAACGCTGTCATAGGCGGGATTCACTTGGAGGGTAAAGGTGGTTGTGTCCCAAGTATCACAAACGGTGTCTTGCCCGATAACTTGGACATTGTAGGTGCCCGGCGTATCGTAGATGTGTGAGCTGATAAAACCCGTATCTAAGCTAATATTCCCGTCGTCCCAATCAATCGTATAGGCCTGAACATTGCTCGAGCTGTCGAGGATATTAAACGAATTTGGAATACAAAACACTGGAGGATCTGGGGTCAATTCCAAACGCGCATTTTGAATGTCCATATCGATGACGGTCACCGCGAGGTTGCAATTTGTCGAGTTGTTGGTCGTCGAATAGGCCGTTGAAGGAAAGGCCGGATAGGCACTATTGCCTCCACAACCGGCACAGACACCTTGGTAGATACGTCCCTTTTTATCGAACCTTGAAGTTCCTCCGTCCACATGTTCTCTCGACGATGAACCATAGTAAGTGGCCAATCGGGCACTCCTCCAACTAGGATCTAAAACCAAAAAATAGAAATCTCGTCCGTCCGTAGTCGTTCGCACCGCATTCGGTGTTACTGCAAGACCGTTGGTATTGCCTTCCGTATTTGGACTTCCACCCCACCCACTGAAGTATACATTTCCGCAGTCGTCCACCAAAAGTGCGGTTGGACTTAAATCCACTGTAGTATGAGAGCTGTCCCCAAAGACAAGTGTTCTATTATTTGTAAATGCGCCAGCGACACTATCAAAGCTGAATTCCATGAAATATTGTGCACTCCCGGGTTGTCCCCAAAAGTTGGTATCTGAAGCAAGAAGCCCGCCTTTGTGCTGGCCAACAACTGTGAATATTGTAGTTGTATCGCCCGGAGTATTCGGCTCAATGAAGAAGTGTTGGTTGTAGGCGGTATCTGTAGAGCTGTGGATGGCTTCAAGAATGGGCCCAGAATAATCTCGCAGATCTATGGCACCTAGAAGCGCACTATGATTACCTGAAGAAGTTAAAACTAGCGAATCTCCAACTGCTGACAAATAGCTATCCGACGAATTAATCGCACCTGCAACGAATACCCGAGAAGAGTTTTGTGTATTGCCCTCCTTCGAAGTCAATGACAAGCTGTACAAGGCCTCGTCCCCCTCGGTACCCACATAGGTGCTATAAAAAAGCGAATCCATGTTCCTGCTGAATACAGAAAGAACACCGTCTAGTCCGCCTTGGTAATCTGTAGCACCGGGAGTTACTGGATACCCTGAAGAATCTGCCGTGGCTACTAAATACACCGGACCACCGCCGCGCTGCACCTCGATCTCACCGCGGAAACTGTCTCCGTAATTAAAACGTAGGCTATCGTTAAAGCCTTCGTTATTCTCCCCACCAAGGAAGGTTGAGCCCAAAAGTTGGGTCCCATTTGCACTGATCGCACTAACGTACATATCAGAACCGTTCGCAAGAGTATAATATTCAGCAATGGCTGAATTCCCACCTCCAAAAGTGGTGTCGTTGGCATTTGCCGTTACCGCAAAATCTGAAGAACCCGTCAGGCCCATAACATAGAGGTTACCGTTCTCATCACAATCCATACTATGGGGCTGATCTAGATTGTTCCCTCCGAGGTAGGCAGACCAAAGCAACTGTGAACCGTCTGCGCTGAATTTTGAAATCGCACCGTCAAAGAACCCGCCGTTATAACTGATATCATAGCTCCCTAAAACCACTGGATATCCCGTACCAAAGACAATCCCGCCGCCAAAAGCATTACCGTTGTCGTCAAAGGTCGCTGTGTACCCAAAATTGTCTGCCTGAGAACCGGAATACGTACTGAAGATGTAGATAGGGTCGATAGTAAGCGTTTGACTCTGGTCGTAAGCTCCGAGATTAATTCGAACCTCGTCCTTTCCTCTTTGGTAGCGCGCACGAACTTCTTCTCTTCCTTGATATGCGTAAGGCATCTCCTCTTCTAAAGTACCTATGGCCGTATGAATCTTCACTTTCTTAGGCAATACTTCTAGCCCTTCAATACCCCCATACTCTTGAACAATCAGCGAAGGATCTGCGCCCGGATGAACGATCCAATCGTACTTCATACCGCCTGAAGCAGAATAGACTTTTAAATCAATACCTGGATAAACGTCTTGTGCAATTATTCCATGAAAAGACGGCACACCGGTTCTCCACCGTGAGCGATGACCGAGATAGAAATGATTCTTGTGATCAAAGGCCTCACCTCCTTTCCAATTCAACGGGTTTGCACCAGCAAACTTCAGAGAGAAATTGGCATAATGCAACGTATCCGAATAATGGTGCTTTTCAGGAGCACTATGGTTGTGTTGATCTCTCGGATCGAGGATGCTAAAAACGATGGAATCGCCAGTGAGAAATATGGCATTTGCACCGAAGCGATACACAAATTTTGAAGGATCCTCCCACTGGCCGTCGTTGCGCACGAAACCCTGCTGGGCACTTAGCCCGAGGCTCCATAAAACTGCCGCGAAAAGAAGGATTTTGCGCATAACTCAATATACTCACAATTTAACCCCTGAAGGGCCATTTTGTGCACTGAGTATGCGCGTTTGCTAATTAATATTCATCAGCATTGGCACTTTCGCCCTGCTGCATGAGGAATGCTTTGAGAAATCGATCGATGTTTCCATTCATCACCCCATCTACATCCGAGGTCTCTTCGGCAGTACGGACGTCCTTTACTAGCTTATATGGGTGCATCACATAATTGCGAATCTGCGAGCCCCATTCGATCTTCTTCTTACCCGCCTCAATCTCTGCACGCTTGGCATTGCGCGCCTCAATCTCCATCTCGTACAATTGGGATTTCAAAAGCTGAATGGCCTTCTCCTTATTCCCCAACTGAGAACGGGTTTCCGTATTCTCGATGATAATTCCAGTAGGCTTGTGGCGCAGACGCACCCCAGTTTCTACTTTGTTTACGTTCTGACCACCGGCACCTGAACTACGGAAGGTATCCCATTCGATATCACTCATGTTAATTTGAATATCAATGGTATCGTCTACCAACGGGAACACATACACCGAAACAAAGGACGTATGGCGCTTGGCATTCGAATCGAACGGGGAAATACGCACTAATCGATGTACCCCATTTTCGCCTTTCAAGAAACCAAAGGCATAATCGCCATCAATCTCAATGGTCACTGTTTTAATACCGGCAACATCACCTTCTTGAAGGACCAATTCTTTCGTCTTGAACCCCTGCTTCTCAGCATACATCAAATACATACGCATCAACATGCTTGCCCAATCACAGCTCTCCGTGCCACCGGCACCCGCTGTAATCTGCAACACCGCGCTCAGCTTATCTTCCTCACCGCTCAGCATGTTCTTAAACTCAAGCTCCTCTATCCAATCCTCACATTCACTGTAGGCCGATTGGACATCGCTCTCCTCAAGTTCACCTTCCTTGTAGAATTCTAGGCTTAGCTCTGCCTCGCCAAAAAGGGTTTCTGCCTTTTCGTAACCTTCTACCCAGTACTTCACACCGCGCAGGGCCTTCATGGTTTTCTCAGCCTCCTTGGGATCGTTCCAAAATTCAGGAGAGGCAGTCTTCTCCTCTTCATTGATAATGTGAATGCGCTTCTGCTCGAGGTTTAAATAACTCTTCAATCGCTCGAGGCGCTCACCCAAAGATTTAATTTGTTCAGCTGTTACCATAGGCGAGCAAAGTTAAGCATCACTTGCTATCTTCACGAAGATTATAAAGTACTGCTCCAATGTTGAAAATCGACCTCCGTAGCGACACCGTCACTCGCCCTAGCCAGGCCATGTTAAATGCGATGATTAGCAGCCCTGTAGGCGACGATGTTTGGGGCGATGACCCAACTATCTTGAAGCTTGAGACCATGGTCGCTGAACGATTCGGCACTGAAAAAGCACTTTTTTGTGTGAGCGGTACACAGGCGAATCAGATCGCACTGATGTCACATTTAAGCCCCGGCGACGAAGTCATCTGTCATCCTTATGCCCACATCTACAACTACGAGGGCGGTGGTATTGCCGCTAACGCGCATGCTTCTGTCACATTTACTGGTGACAATCGCGGTATCATGCATCCCGAAGGTGTACTTAACTGCATCAAAGCTGACGATGTCCATTACCCGAAATCGCGTATACTCGCACTAGAAAACACCTCCAATAAAGGCGGCGGAACGTGCTACGAATGGGAAGAAATTGAGGCGCTTAGAGCAGTAGCCTCGAAACATGGGCTGACCTTCCACCTCGATGGTGCACGTCTTTACAACGCCCTTGTCGCCAAAAATCAAAGTGAAAGCGATTACGGCACCGCATTCGATTCCATTTCCATCTGTCTCTCCAAAGGTCTTGGTGCACCAGTGGGCTCTGTCCTTCTCGGTAGTGAAGAATTCATTCACCACAGCCGTAGAATACGCAAACGTATAGGCGGTGGCTGGCGACAGGCAGGCCTTTTGGCCGGTGCTGCTATTTATGCACTAGAAAATAACGTGGACCGCTTGGCCGATGACCACGCTGCTGCCAAGGACATGGCTGAATTTTTAGGCCAGCAATCTTGGGTGAAAAATGTAGTAGCCCCAGAAACCAACATCTTGATCTTTGGATTGAACGAGGATATGGACCAGGAAGCATTCATAGCCGCCTTGGCGGAAAAGGGAATTGGCATCAGCCAAATGGGCCCGGGTAAATGCCGCATGGTCTTCCACCTCGATATCACCCCAGAACACATCAAAGAAGTGAAATCTGTATTGGCAGCACTTTGACACGAACTAAAAACTGCCCCAACTGCAAGGAGGACTATTCGGTGATGTTCAGGGTACAATACAAACCAGCTGATAAAACGTGGTATTTTCTCTGCGAGTCGTGCCTTTTAGAAGTTAAACCAGGAAACAGCCACTACCGCTACGGCGGCACTTGGAAGGGTTAATTCTTTGACTAGAATTAATGATTTCTTTTGGTAATTAGTGGGGCTTGGCGTCCTCTGTAAATGGACCGCAGTTCAAACAAGGCAAAACAGACTAATTCCTCATCGATATCCGACTCGAAATAATCTAGAGTGATAGTAGTCTTAAAAATGCTTCGATCTAAACTTATAGTCAGTACTACCTTCTCACTAGATTCACTTACAAGCGAATAGCTGCTCGGACGAATTTGAGGCAAAATCACCGCTTCTTCGAGCTGTTTTAAATAATACGATTCATTTCTATTTTTTAGCCGGAGGGAATAACGACCCCACCAAAAAGATCTTCGCATTGAACCGCCTGCACCCCATTGCCAAGTTATTTCTCCAGTATGAATATCATCTTTGTATAGATTTATTTGTGTACTAAAAAAATTCAGTGCTTTCATTGAACCTTTAACCTCACCGCATTCATAGGCAATCCTATCACTGTACCAAGGAGTTTGTTGCGCTTTAATGATCACTTGATTATCCCTGATTACTTTAAATCCAACTGGATAGCTTTCTACGGTTAAAGTCATTACGATTGTATTTGAAGAAAGTTTGTACCAATCACTAATGACCTGTACCTCACTAAGGTACACTTTTATTGACTCCTTTAATCTAAACTTCTGTCTTGTAATACAGTATCATACGCCCTATGAATCGTCTCAAAAGAATACCCGCGGCGTTGCATGGCAGCCGTTAGTTGTTCCTTGGTCTTAGAGCTGAACCAACGATCCGTTAGATACATGGCGTTCTTTTCTATGAGGTCAGGGTCAATTTGATTTAAAATCCGGTCAATGGTTACTCTAGGAATGCGGTGTTCTTGCAATCCCATTCTTATTCGCTTAGGAGCCCAATGCTTTTGATTGAGTTTTCCTGCAGTAAATGCCTCAGCAAAACGGTATTCATCTAAGAAGTTTTCTTCCATCAAGGTGGCAATAACTTCTTCGTGACGTTCCTTGGGAAGTTTTATCAAACCGAGCTTGCGCTTAACCTCAAAAGGGCTGCGTTCTTGGTAAGCGCAATAATGCTGCAGTTTCTGTAATGCTTCTGAGGTTGTCATGGTCCAATTTTAACGAAAAAACCCCGAGGCTCGCATGCGAGCCTCGGGGTTTTCTTTACACTGTTTCTCTCGTTAGATACGATTGTTATCCTTATCCAAAAGCTTCCATTCAAGCATTGTAAAGGCGTCCCTAGGAACAACAACGATCTTTTTCTTGAATCGTTTCTGCCAATCCTTTTTAACACTCTTCAAAATACCCTTGGTTAGATAGGCCTCAATAAATGGATGAACATGCACAAAAATCTCTTTCTGCTTCTTACCGCTAATCTTACTAGCGATAGTGTCAATCAGCTGAATAGGTGCTTCCACCAAATTATCTGGGTTCTCCTCACGAGTAGTAATGTTCGTCTCAGGACGCACACGCTGACGGGTCAATTCCATCAATCCAAATCTCGAGATTGGCAGAATCTTGTGACGAGCGCGATCGCGCTTCATTTCATCGCGCATCTTTTCATAGACCGCGCGGCGATTCTCGGCACTGTTCATATCGATAAAATCGATAACTACAATACCTCCCATATCTCTCAACCTCAACTGACGAGCTACCTCTTCAGCAGCGAGCAAGTTCACTTGTAAAGCATTCGCTTCCTGATTCTCTGCCGTATTCGTACGATTCCCAGAGTTCACATCTACCACGTGCATGGCTTCTGTATGCTCGATTATCAAATACGCGCCTTTAGGCATGCTCACTGAGCGGCCAAAGGCTCCTTTAATCTGACGATCAACATTGGCGAACTGGAACAACGGCATCTGACCGTTGTAATACTTTACCATTTTTGATGCACCTGGCTTGATGGCCTCTAAGTACTCCTTAACCTCGTCAAAAAGTTCTTGGTGATCAATAGTGATACCTGTAAAGTTGTCGTTGAATACATCGCGCAAGAATGCACTCGCACGATTCATCTCGCGGAAAATACGTACTGGCTTATTTGTCCTCTTCACGCCTCTGTGGAGCGTTTTCCACTTGCGTATCAATGAATCTAAATCTGCCTGTAGGTCTTCCGCGGTCTGTCCTTTTGCGACAGTACGTATAATTACACCAAAGCCTTTTGGCTTGATGCCTCTGACCAATTTTTTCAGCCTATCCTTTTCTTCACGTTCGCGAATCTTTTGACTCACACTAACGCGATTAGAAAAAGGAACTAGAACTACAAATCGACCGGCAATACTAAGCTCTGCAGTGATACGAGGCCCCTTCGTTGAGATGGGCTCTTTCGTAATCTGAACAAGGATTTGATCACCCTGCTTTAAAACATCCCCAATATTTCCTTCCTTCTCAATATTAGGAGAGGTTTGGAAGTTTGAGATATTCGCTTGCTGTTTGCCTTTAAGAGTCTTACGCAAGTAACTCTGCCAGGAATTTATCTGCGGCCCGAGGTCGTGGTAGTGCAAAAATGCATCTTTCTCATAACCAACGTCTACGAAGGCAGCGTTTAGGCCAGTGGCCAATTTTTTGACAGTCCCTAAATAGACATCGCCAACGGAGAAGCTATCGTCCCCTTTTTCCTTAATGAGCTCTTGTAATCTCCCGTCTTCAAGTAGTGCTATATCAGCACGGTCAGAACTAGCACTAATGACTAATTCTGTTTTCATACACTAGAAGTTTATTTCTTCTTGTGACGATTCTTTCTTAGACGCTTCTTACGCTTGTGCGTAGCAATCTTATGTCTTTTACGTTTTTTACCGCTTGGCATAATGCAAAGTTTTAAAGTTATTAATTCTATAAACCCTCTGCGAGATCTTTAACGCGATCCGCATTGGGGTATGTGTTTATGTACTCGTTTGCCACCTCTAGGGCCTTAGTCGTATCTCCAGTTTGAAGCAAAGCCTGTGCTTTGTTCAAAGTATACATCTGGTTTTCTGGGTGGAGCTGACTGAGCTGGTGGAAGCGATCCACAGCTTTGTCCCACTGACCACTCATCATAGAAAAGTTTCCAAGCCACATCAAAGCTTTTTCGTGATTAGGATCTTCACGAAGTACGTCCAATAGCATACCAATGGCTGCCATGGGTGCACCTTCTCCGCTTTGAATAATAGCTACGGCTTCATCCACTTTAACATCCAAAGCACTTACCTCCTCACTTTCTTCTGCTACAGGCTCCAGATACGGGGTCCTCGGAAGATTGAAGATGGCTACTGCAGCGATAACGGCTACAGCAAATGCTATGTATGTATTGCGTGACAAATTACCCTTCTACTGAAACGTTTTCTTTTACGCCTTCAACGAACACTTTCGCAGGCTTAAATGCTGGGATGTAATGAGCTGGAATAACGATGGTAGTATTCTTAGAGATGTTTCTACCTGTCTTTTGAGCGCGCTTCTTAACAATAAAAGAACCGAACCCACGCAAGTAAACATTGTTACCGTCTTCGAGGCTGTGTTTGATTTCTTTCATGAAGCTCTCTACAACTGCTTGAACTTCACCTCTCTCCATTCCTGTTTTGTCAGAAATTTTAGTAACGATATCCGCTTTAGTCATTTACTCTGTATTTTTAGGTCTATCCGACCGGTTATTGAGGGGCGCAAATATAAAGCTATTCTCCTTATTTACAGCTTGTAATAAATAAAAAAATCACACTAGGTAAGAATGGCCACCGATTTACTTAACACGTTTAGAATCAGCATTGAAGACTATTACAGGGCTCATAAGCGTTCCCTGCCTTGGAGAAAGGACGAGCCTGTTCCTTATGAAGTGTGGCTGAGCGAAATCATCCTTCAACAAACGCGCGTCGCTCAAGGCACTCCATATTGGAAAAAAATACTTGCAGCATTTCCTACGGTTGATGCCTTGGCAAACGCTGAGGAGGACAAACTGATGTCCCTTTGGACGGGTCTAGGTTACTACAATAGAGCTAGAAACCTTCAAAAAGGTGCCAAACAAATAGTCTCAGAGTTTGGAGGCAAAATGCCAACGACCTTTGAGGATCTTTTGACCATCACTGGGATTGGCCCATATACTGCAGCGGCAATTGCGAGCATCTGCTTCAAGGAGAAGGTCGGTGTGGTAGACGGTAATGTTTATCGTGTTTTAAGCCGATTCTTTGGTATTGCTACACCAATTAATCAAACCGCAGGGATCAAAGAATTCCAATCCCTAGCCAATGCCATCATTCAAAACACTTCAGATGCTGGTTCATACAACCAAGGCATCATGGAATTTGGCGCATTACACTGCACCCCGAAAAAACCCTTGTGTATGATGTGTGATTTGGCCGATATCTGCAGCGCTTTTAATGAAGGAAAAGTCGATCAATTGCCCGTGAAAATTAAAAAAGGTAAACGCGGGTCAGAGGAGATTCACTATGCAATAGTTCGCTCTAGTGGCAGCATTGCACTTAGAAAAAGAGGTACGAAAGGAATCTGGGCAGGACTCTATGAACCACCACGACTGCAAGCCGCCCCAAAAAACGGTGAAGAATTGGCCCCTGCAATTGTGCATAAACTGAGTCATAAAGATTTAAAATGCCATTTCTGGGCAGTGGACGAAGCAATGCTCAATGAGCCAATAACCTATTATACAAAGGACGAGACAGCCGATTTAGGCATGCCAATAATAATTGCCAATCTTGTTGAAAACATAAAGATTTAATAGCGTCGAAAATACCTAACTTTGAATGTATACAAAGCAAAATTATAAGTTAAGATGGCTGGTACATTGAACAAAGTGATGCTGATTGGAAACTTGGGTAAAGACCCAGAGATCATGCATTTTGACAACGGGGGTTCTTTGGTAAAATTTCCTATTGCAACTTCTGAAACCTACACGAATCGTGAGGGACAGAGAGTGACAAACACTGAATGGCACAACGTGGTAATCAACGCCAAAGGTTTGGTCGACGTAGCACACAAATACCTTAAAAAAGGACATAAAGTCTACCTAGAGGGACGTATCAAGACACGGAAATGGCAAGACCAAACGGGTGCTGACAGATACACGACAGAAATCCAAGCGAATCAAATGACCATGCTCACATCTCGTGCCGAGAGCGAGGGCATGTCTTCTGATCAAAGCGGTGGGTATTCGCAGCAACCTCAGGCAGCTCCGGCTCCTGCCGCACCTATGCCGGCAGCTCCAGCGATGAATAATTCACAGGAAGAGGACGACCTCCCTTTCTAATTGTCAAACGAAACAGCAGAATTTGGACCCGGATCCTTCCAGTTTAGTAAGCACACTTTTTCTTAATTCAGCCAACGGTATGGCCGGTTTGGTTGTGCTTATTGCCGTCCTCGTTCTATTGCTTGTTTGCTCTGCTTTGATCTCCGGCAGCGAGGTTGCTTTTTTCTCTTTCAACGCCTCTGATTTAGAGGCGCTAGAAGAAAACAGTGCAGATAATGACAAAATAAACGGACTACTTCAGCAGCCCGAAGAGCTTCTGGGGACCATACTCATTGCAAATAACTTTGTAAACGTCGGCATTGTCATCCTTTCCTCTTTCCTGCTTAACGAATACTTCTCTCCTGAAAGTTGGTCGCCTTTGGTGGTCTTCCTTGTCGAGATTCTTGCGATAACATCCGTACTATTGCTTTTTGGAGAAATCCTGCCAAAAGTCTACGCCCGAAGCTCGAGGCTAAGATTTGCACGAATGGTCGTTGGATTCTTGAGCCGCATTCACCGCATCCTTCTTCCGTTAAGCAGCAGATTAAGCAAAACAGTTAATCGTCTTTCAATCGAAGGCAAAGGGCCTAGCCTGAGTGTTGACGATTTGGAGCAAGCTTTGGAATTAACAAGTGATGAAAGCACCTCGGAAGACGAACAGCGCATTCTTCAGGGAATCGTTCGCTTTGGATCCACTTCTGTAAAAGAGGTAATGACTCCTCGTACTTCAGTGGTCGCTATTGAACAGCGCACAGGATACCATGAGGCGCTTTCTAAAATGACGGAAAGCGGGTATTCTCGCATACCTGTATTCGAGGAGAATCTTGACCAAATTAAAGGCCTGCTCTATGTGAAGGATTTACTCCCGTACATGGATGCCAGCGAAAACTTTGGTTGGCAAGACCTCATGCGACAGCCCTTCTTCGTTCCTGAAAGCAAGAAAATAGACGATCTATTGGGAGAATTTCAGCGCCGAAGGGTCCACTTGGCCATCGTCGTTGACGAATTCGGCGGGACATCTGGCGTCATCACACTTGAAGATGTTCTCGAGGAGATTGTTGGCGAAATTTCTGATGAATTTGATGACGATGATATCACCTACAGCAAATTAGACGAACATACTTTCGTCTTCGAAGCTTCGATTCCACTCGTTGATCTCTGCCGAGTATTGGATTTACCTAAAGATCGATTTGACGCCGTGGATGGTGAAAGTGATACACTCGCGGGATTGGTATTAGAGTTGGCCGGTAAGTTTTTAGAAAAAGGCGAAGAAATCAGCCACGATGAATTTACCTTCAAAGTAGAAAGTGTCGACCAGCGAAAAATTATCAGAGTTAAAGTGACCATTACCCCAGAAAGTGAAGCATAACATGAAGAATACGCTCTCTATCCTCTTTTTTGCGATTGGACTTGCCTCTTGTGGTTCAGATCCCGTAGCTCGTCCTAATGGATACATGAGGATTGGCCTTCCGGATAATGAATACTCAGCACTTCATTTGGAAGGATGCTCCTTTAAAAGTTCTATGAACCAAGAGGCCAGAGTCCTTTACAAGGATTCTGCGAAATGTTGGATAGATTTGGTCTACCCGAGCATTCGAAGCACTATACAGCTCACCTACAAACCTGTGGAAGGAAATCTCGAGGAACTGTTTCGCGATGCCCAGAAGTTGGCTTACAAGCATACCGTCAAAGCTTCGGGGATGCGTGAGCAGTTCTTTGCATACGACAGCACCCAAGTGTATGGTATGTATTATGAAATGTCGGGAGCATCAGCTGCTACTACACAGTTTTACGCAACAGATAGCACAAATCATTTCTTAAGAGGTGTGTTGTACCATTATAGCGCGCCCAACCCTGATAGCCTCGCACCAGTAACGGCTTTCATGCGGGAAGAGATGTTAGAATTGATTGCAAATCTTAGCTGGAATGAGTAGTCGCAAGCTCCTTTATGTGGCATCTACTCCTACCGAGGCCAATTTGATAGCTAATTACCTCGAAGGTAATAGTATTCGCGTAGAACTCGAACACCTTACCATGGCTTCAGTGCTCCCCGTAGGAGGCAACCTCAGCATTAAGATTTTTGTCTTCGAAGCACAATGGGAACGAGCACTCGAACTCCTTAAGACCTACGTAGCGCGAGAAAAAGGGGGTAGCTAATAGAGGCGAGAATACCAATGCTCAATACAAGGTGGACCGGTTGCATCGCTTTTGGAAGTCCTAAGAAATAGAGCGCCACTCCAATGGTCCATTCTAAACCTACCGCAAACAAAAGCGCGTTGAAACCTGGAATCTCAACTCCCTTGGCCCGTCTCAAATAGAACAATGCGCTGGTCAGGAGAATTACAATCCAAGCAAAAGAACGGTGGATTCTTGGCATAGCCTGTTCAATACTCGGTATGATTTCAAGACGTTCTACAATGCCGTGATCCACGGCCGCATCCACCAACTCTCTCGTCTGGGTACCGAGAAAAATCTGAATTACTACGGCCACCAATAAAGCAATTAGCACCCTAAGAATGGATTTAGGAAGAACCTGGGAGCTATTATCGTTTCTAGCACGAATAGCCAGCAGTAAAAGTACAATTGCTACGGATCCCATCATGTGAATCGTTATCTGGTTTGGGACCAAATTTCCATCCACCACAAGTTTTCCCAACCACGCTTCAAATCCAAGTAAAAACAGCACACCAAAAGAAAGTACCGCATTCCAAAGGTTCTTGCGCACCTGAACGAATGCAAGAAGAGTCATTAGAAGTATAGGAAGTCCTGACAATGCACCAATGAGTCGATTAATAAACTCAATCCAAGTATGCACTGGGTTAAATATGGTGTATTCGTGACGGTCAAACAGTGTCCAATTCTCTTGGTTAAAAACCGCACCAGTAACAAGGTTCGATTTGGCTACCCAAAAGCGTTCCTCGAGAAGTATCATTTGCCCCTCTTCAAAGGTTTTACCCTCTCGCCAAGTCAATGTCTCCACATCGGTAGGAGGAATATTGTACCCAAAACATTGCGGCCAGTCCGGGCATCCCATCCCAGAACCCGTAGCTCTAACTACCGATCCGGCTAAGATGACTAAGAATATAAATACCAGCGAAACTGTCGCAAGCTTCTTGATAAGTGGACTGACCATATCTTTTATTTCAAAGTAGCCGAATACAAATCTCCACCACCAACAGCAGCTACACGCGCTGTTATTTCAGATGGGTTCACTAAGGTTGAATCGTAAGAAACAATAGCGGTACTATCCGCAAAAGTGATCTCGAAATTGACAATACCAGCACTCTTTCCAAGCTTGCTTTCAATAAGGCCCTTGCAACCCATTTCACAGGTCATTCCAGAAATAAATAAGGATGCCTCAGCATTAGCTGTTGCTTCTGCCATGGGTTCAATAGCCGTTGCCGGAATAGTCAGCGACTCTGGTTCAGGAGATGAACAAGATGCTAGGACCAATGTTGCTGCAAGTAGTACAGTGTATTTCATCACTCTATTTTTTTACAAAATTAAGGGCGGTCAGGAAAAGGACTGTGCTTTTTGTTACAAATTTGCCGAATGAGCACTACAAAAGAAAACAACCCCTTACTGCCTTGGTTCATTTTCATTGGACTTGCCTTAATCTGGGGCTCATCCTTCATCCTCATGAAACGAGGTCTCGAAAGCTTCACCTACACTCAAGTAGGTACGCTCCGAGTAAGCATTGCCGCTCTTTTTATGACGGCCATAGGGTTCAGACACTTTCGATTTTTTCAAAGAAAAGATCTCGTCCCATTACTCATCGTAGGGTTTTTAGGCAATGCCATTCCCTATGTTTTGTTTCCTTTAGCCGTAAACCACCTTGACAGTGGCGTAGTAGGGATTATTAATTCCCTAGTCCCACTTTTTACGGTTCTAATTGGCGGTTGGTTCTTTGGTCAAAAAGCCGGTAAAACCGGATGGCAAGGTGTTGCAGTCGGACTAATAGGTGCCGCATTATTGATCCTTCCAATGAACAGTATACTCCAAGGCGCTTTCGAAATGGAGGGCGAACTGGCTTACGGTTTATTTGGGGTCCTTGCCACAATGATGTATGGGACTTCAGTGAATACCTTGAAAATGCAATTACCGCACTTAAAAGCACTAACGGTAACCACCCTTAGCTTAGCGAGCGCTGCCCCTTTCACCATAGCCTACAGTTTAAGTTCCGGCGTTTTCGAAGTTTTTAGTACCGATTCAAATGCATGGCAGAATTTCGGCTACATCTGCATCCTTGGAATCCTTGGAAGTGGCATTGCAGTAATGATGTTCAATAAGCTCATCCAGATGACCAGCGCACTGTTCAGTTCATCCGTGACGTATGCCATTCCTGTGGTTGCCGTTTTATGGGGCGTTTGGGACGGTGAGCAAATTCTCTGGAACCACCTTGTAGGATTGCTCGTGATCATCACAGGTATCTACCTCATCAACAAAAAATAAAATCCCCCACAGCAACGCCGTGAGGGATTATTTATTCAAAGTAAAGACTGTGCTATTTGAACAGTTTTGATTTTACATCTTCATTGAATTCAATCGAATCAACTACGATTGTAAACTGCTGTTGACCAGCACTTTGTTTGGTCACCTTAGGCATTTTCACACCGCCGAACTCAGCCCATTCTTCAATGGTCGTAGTTACAGCCATATCACCTTGTGGGGTCTCCGTAGTTTCTGTGCTCTTGTAGAACAAACCGGTAGCAACGTCGAAGTACATGGTCTTATCGCCTTCAGAAACTTGATAAACCGCTTTTCCATCCATCAATGTTTGACCGTCGAACGTGAACGATTCCAAATCTTCCATCCAGGCCAATTCATCGACAACATAAGCAGCTTGTTCCTTTAATTCTTCGAGCTCCTCACCTTCTAAATCTTTATTGCCTTGCATACCACTTTGCTTACCTACGCCATCCACGTAAGTCATTTTCATTACGGTCATGCCTTGCATGCTCTGCTCCATCATGAACTTGCCAGGAGTCATCTTCGCAGTACGCATTTTGATCTTGCCCGGCATACCTGGGATTTCAAGGTGTGCTTTCATGTCGATTGCGCTCAATGCTTTTAGCGCTTCAACACCGCCCATAGCTTCATAATAGTTGCCAAAAACTGTCTCTAGGGTTACACCTTCCGGCATAAACAAGAATGTTGGCGCATCAGTAGTTTGGCCTTCTGCATCATAGTATTCAACCGTGCCGAAGGCAGCCAGTCCTGCAGCTACATCTTGAGCCTTTCCAACTACAGAGATGGTAAGGTTCTCGGTACGCATGTACTCTTTAGACACGCGCATCACGTCCTCGGCAGTTACCGCCTCAAGACGCGCGAGGTAATTGTTGTAGTAATCTGAAGGCAAACCGTAGCGTGCAATATTCAGTGCAAAGTTTGCAGCACTCGATGTGCTCTCAAGAGAACGGCCAAAAGCGCCGCTCAAGGAAGCTTTTGCGGCGATGAGATCTTCATCACTTACCTCTTCCGTGCGCATTCTTCCGATCTCGTACAGGAATTCAACGATGGCTGAATCTGTTACTTCATTACGCACCTTGGCAGATGCACCGAATGTTGAATTTAATTGATCAACGCCGAAGCTTGAGTATGCACCATACGTGAATGCCTTATCCTCGCGGAGGTTAGTGAACAATCGGCCCGACATACCGCCACCGAGAATCTGATTCGCAACGCGCAATGGCTCGATATCAGGGTGTCCTTGAGGAAGGTCGATGACGTTACCCAACCATACTACAGATTGTACCGCGGATGGCTTATCCACCATAACAATACGTCCTGCTGCAGGTACTGCCGTTTTCTCATAGTCGTGCGACGGCACCTCAGCAGCCTTCCAGCCCTTCAATGCTTTACTCAACTTCTTCTTAGCATCCTTTGTAGTGATATCACCAATAACCACCATGTAGGCGATGTTTGGACGGAAGTACGTTGAGAAGTAATTCTTACAATCTTCCAGCGTTACCGCTTCAACAGTTGCCTCTGTCATCACTTCACCATAAGGGTGCTCTAAACCATAAAGAGTAGCACCGCGAAGGTTGCCAGAAATTGCATCTGGATCGTCGGCGTTTGCCTTCAATCCTGAAGTCATCTGTGATTTCAGTTTGTCAAACTCTTCAGCCGGGAAGCTTGGATTCAACAATACATCAGCCATGATTTCAATAAGGTTATCCGTGTACTTACTCAAACCGCCAACATTCATTGAAGAAGCTGAAGTTGAGAATCTAGCACCCATAAAATCTACCTCCTCGTCGAGCTCGGCCTTTGTTCTGTTTGCTGTACCTGCACCTAAAAGGTCGCCGGCAATACTTACATAACCTGCTTTATCTCCTTCCACGATAGGATCGCGGTCGAGAATCAAGGACATAGAAATACGTGGCAATTTGTGGTCTTCAACCACGAATACTTTCAATCCATTCTTCAGTTCAAAGCTTTCGTACGAAGCAATGGTTGGAACACGAGCAGGACCTGGAGTAGGTGCGCTCGAGCGATCAATGGTAGTCTGGGCCGTCAAAGTGAAGGCCGCTACTACTGCTATAAGGGAATAAATGTACTTTTTCATCTTAGGTCTTATTCAGCTGGTTCTTCACTCTTTGGTAGATAGCGCAATACCACTCGGTTGTCCTTAACAAGGTACTTTTGAGCAACGCGCTGGATATCTTCACGCGTCACACTGCGGTAACGCTCAATCTCAGTATTGATGTAATTCGCATCACCGTAGTAGGTGTGGTAATCTGCCAACGATTCCGCGATACCTGCCATCTTCGAGTTGCTTTGGATAAAGTTGCTCTCCATCTGGTTTTGAATCTTCTGGAATTCACGCTCCGAAATCAATTCACTTTGAAGTTTGGAAATCTCCTCTTCCAATGCAGGAACCATATCATCGATAGTCTTTCCAGCGTTTGCCAATGAGAAGGTGATGAATGCACCGCCCTGCTCCAAAGAGAATGGGAATGCAAATACCTGCAATGCTGTTTGGTCTTGGTCTACTAGACGCTTGTACATACGTGAAGAAGGACCTCCACTTAGTACTGAGCTCGCCATCTGAAGCGCATAAGCATCATCCGAAGTCTGCGGAGGCATGCGGTAGCCCATCATGATTGCCGGCAACTGGATGTTGTCGTAAATCGTAGCAGTCTTTTCGCCACCGAGAGCTGGCTCTTGAACGGTTGGCTGAACCACATCAGCACCTCTAGGGATATCCCCGAAGTACGCTGCAATGAGTTCTTTCGTTTTTTCAACGTCAATATCCCCAGCAATACTTAATGTCGCATTGTTTGGAACGTAGAATTTCTTGTAGAAGGCCATGAACTCGTCCAATTGGGCCGCATTCAGGTGGTCCATAGAACCAATAGGCACCCAGTTGTAAGGATGTTCTGTGTACAAGCGCTTCATCATGTTCTCCAACCAAGAACCGTACGGCTGGTTATCTACACGCTGACGCTTTTCTTCTTTTACAACCTCACGCTGTGTTTCTACCCCAATGTTCTGGATGTTGGCATGAAGCATTCTTTCGCTTTCAAGCCACAAACCCAATTCCATTTGGTTCGACGGCAACAATTCAAAGTAGAACGTTCGGTCTTGAGAGGTGTTGGCATTCAATGCGCCACCTGCGTTAGTTACATAGCTGTCAAATTCACCGCGCTTGATGTTTTCACTCCCCTCGAACAACAAGTGCTCAAAGAAGTGTGCAAAACCCGTACGCTCTGGGTCTTCGTTTTTACTACCCACGTGGTAAAGGACCGTCACAGCAGCGATAGGAGTGCTGTGGTCTTCATGAAGAATTACGTGTAGACCATTGTCTAGATCGTATTCTTCAAAGTCAATTTTGTTTTGGGCGCTCAATGCAGTCGAAACTGCCAGTGCACCCAAGATCATGAAGTTTTTCATTAATGATATATTTGGATGGTGGCCCAAATATAAGGGCACGACCTTCGGCAGCCTCAAAATAGGCCCTGAAGTTTTTGCAATCTTCCCTCTTTTAACGCTTTGTTATTAAATGAGTTGTTTTATATTTGCAGCCCTTAAAAACAAGTATAATGTACGCAATTGTAGAGATAGCAGGGCTTCAATACAAAGTTGAGAAAGACCAACGCTTGTACGTAAACCGCTTGAATGTTGAGGCAGGGAAGAAAGTTAAATTCGACCGTGTACTTCTCATTGAAGATAAAGGTGATGTAAAAGTTGGCGCCCCAGTTATAGACGGAGCTAAAGTAGATGCTACCGTAAACGGCGAAGTGAAAGGCGATAAAGTTCTTGTATTCAAGAAGAAGCGTCGTAAAGGTTACCAGAAGATGAACGGTCACCGTCAAATCTTCACTTCAATCACTATTAATAAAATCACTGCGAAAGCTCCAGCGAAAAAAGCTGCAGCAAAAGCAACTGAAGAAAAGGAAGCAGCTCCTAAGGCAGCGGCTAAAAAGCCAGCAGCTAAGAAGGCAACTACTGCTAAGAAGCCAGCAGCTAAGAAGCCAGCAGCCAAAAAGGCAGCTCCTAAGAAAACAGCAGCTAAAAAAGCAGAAAAATAATTAAGATATGGCTCACAAGAAAGGTGTCGGTAGTTCGAAAAACGGACGCGAATCAGCAAGTAAACGATTGGGTATCAAAATCTTTGGTGGCCAAGACGCAATCGCAGGAAATATCATCGTACGTCAGCGTGGTACAAAACACAATGCTGGTGAGAATGTAGGTGTTGGTAAAGACCACACATTGTTCGCACTAGTTGACGGTAAAGTGGAATTCCGCAAGAAAAAAGACAACAAGAGCTACGTTAGCGTTATCCCTAACGCTTAATAGCAACTTCGTTTAGACTCAAGAAAAGAGCTGTGCCATTGGTACGGCTCTTTTTTATTTCCAGGCCTTCCGTAAAAAGGTTCCGAAATCATTCAAAGTATGATCCAAAGAACGGTAAGAATGAACTGCACCTCCGCTACTGCCGTCGTATTTGACCTTGGAGAAAAGCATAATGCGCATCTGAGGAGTGAAAAATCTTCCGACTACGGGAATGTGTCTTAGGAAGCCCAAGAAGCGCATTCGTTCAAGCCAAGGATTGGCATTTAGACGCTTGATGTTTTTTCTGGCACCTATAGCAGTGCTCATGCCATCGACAAGCTCGTAAAAAGCCACATTTTGAGCGACTGCTACCAAAGGGCCTTCAACTTTTTGAGTATGCGCCTTAACGACCATGGAAGCAACATCGCGAACGTCTACTACTCCGGTTGACCCGTCGGTGGTTAAGGGCAGTTTTCCGTCAAGAATGCGCGCCCACAATTCCTGCGGGGCATTGTCCTTAGGTCCCATCCCGAGAATTACACCTGGACGGACAATAGAAATTGAAAGACCTGCCGCTTGAGCAGCCCAAACCCTGAGTTCACTTGCGATTTTCCCCAAAGCATAGTTGGAAAGGAACGCATCTGACCGATTCGGATGAAAGTGTTCAGGACCAATGACCTCCTCTTCGCCCAAGGAAGCTGTTCCGCCCATAACGGCGATAGAACTGATATGAGTAAAGTGTTTCACTCCTAGCATTTCAGCCAGCATGAGCATCTCATCGGTGAGCTGTTCGTTAGAAGTTCCTTTTGAGGCAGATGGACTTATGTTAATCGTAGCTGCCGCATGAATAATAGCTTTCGGCTGTGGAAGTTTTGCTTTGGCGCAATACTCGTTGATAACGTTTTTAGTGTGGTGGGCATCAGAGAGATCACAATGCAGCCAATTCACATTTGAAGCCATTGCAAGAGCACCGCGCTCCAACTCCAAAAAATCTTCCACCATATGAACCTGAGTCATAGAAGAAGACGCTCTTCGCGCGCACAAGATGGATCCTTCAAACCCTTCTGTAGACAATCGACCAAGAAGCTCTGCAAGGACGAAAGCTCCTAATTGACCAGTTGCGCCTGTAATAAACAAAGTGTCTGTGGAATCCATTGGCAATCTACGCTGTCGTGAAAGTAGTGGTTATTACTTTTGCAATAGAATTCTTTACGCATGAAAAAATCAGATATCCTCAAGGCACTCGAAAAAGTGGGTACGACTAAAGCGGAAAACATAGTCGCCGCTGAGTTGGTACGCAATATTCAAGTTTTTGGTGACGAGGTGATTGTAGACGCCGAGAGCATCAGCCCTACCCTTCAGGCGAAAAAGAAGCTTGAAGTAGATATTATGAAAGCCATCCATGACGAGGTAAATGTCAAAGCTAAGGTGGTCGTGAATATTACAGTAAGCGAAAAAGCCAAAGAAGAAGCGAATAATGTCATCAAAGGAGCGCCTATTCCAGGAGTTCAGAACATCATAGCTATTGCATCCGGCAAAGGGGGCGTTGGCAAAAGCACCGTTACTGCAAATTTGGCCATTGCATTGAAAAAGATGGGATTCAAAGTCGGGTTGATTGATGCTGATATCTATGGCCCTTCAGCACCGTTGATGTTTGACATTCAGCATGCCAAGCCTATAACCGTCAATGTCGATGGCAAAAACAAGATGGGACCTGTGGACGGCTATGGTGTAAAAATCATGTCTATCGGGTTCTTTGCCAACATGGATCAGGCCGTAGTTTGGCGTGGCGCCATGGCAACGAAGGCGTTGACGCAGATGATTCACGATACACACTGGGGTGAACTCGACTTTTTGTTGATTGATTTGCCACCGGGCACTGGTGATATACATCTTAGTATGGTTCAAAATGTTCCTGTTACGGGCGCGGCCATCGTGAGCACACCGCAAAAGGTGGCCTTGGCAGATTGCCGAAAAGGGGTAGCGATGTTCCAGATGGATCAAATCAACGTTCCAGTATTGGGGATCTTAGAAAACATGAGCTATTTCACACCGCCTGAACTACCGGAGAACAAATACTATTTATTCGGTAAAGAAGGGGCAAGAAACATGGCGAAGTCATTGGATGTGCCTTTCTTAGGTGAATTACCATTAATCCAAAGCATTCGTGAAGCAGGTGATGTAGGTCGTCCTGCCGCACTTCAAGAGGGAACAAATATTCCGTTGGCTTTTGAGGAAATCGCTCGTAATATTGTAAGCGAAGTTGCTAAGCGCAACGAAAACCTACCGCCAACCGAGATTGTCCGGATTACAACAATGGCCGGATGCTCGACAAAATGATAGAAAAGTGAGTACGCTAACAGACAGAATCGAAAAAGCCCTAGACGAGGTTCGCCCATTTCTTGCAAATGACGGAGGAGACGTCAGTCTAGTGAATATTGATGGTACAACGGTGGAAGTTCAATTCCACGGGGCTTGTGTTGGCTGTAAAGTGAGCGACTTCACCCTAAAAGGCGGGATAGAAACCACCATTAAAAAATATGCGCCTGAAATCGAGCGCGTCATAGCCATCGAGGCTTAAACCACTATTTATTATGCTGCAGATCCAGCGCATCAGACAACAACCGGAAGCAATCATTGAAGGATTGAAAAAGAGAGGTATAGATGCCACTCAAACGGTGAACGACTTAATTGACCTGGATGCACAGCGCCGTGGAATCCGTCATCAAATGGAGGAAAAACAGGCGCGTAGTAATGCATTGGCTAAAGAAATTGGCCAGTTATTCAAATCTGGTAAAGGTGCTGAGGCAAATGAACTCAAAGCCGAAACTGGCGCCTTGAAGCAGGATATCAAAGCTTTGAACGAAGAACTTCAAGGCCTCGAAGAAAAAGAACACGACCTCATCCTTACCCTTCCAAATGTTCCTCACGAGAGCGTTCCGGCTGGAAAAGATGAGAACGACAATGAAGAGGTTAGCCGCAAAGGGGAAATTCCAACCTTGCACGAAGATGCCAAGCCGCACTGGGATTTGGCTTCCGAGTACAACCTCATTGACTTTGAATTAGGTGTGAAAATCAGTGGTGCTGGTTTTCCTGTATACGTCAATCACGGGGCACGTCTTCAACGTGCGATGATCAACTTCTTCCTTGACGAGAACAGAGCCGCAGGATATACGGAATACCAACCGCCGCACTTCGTGAATGCTGCCTCAGGTTATGGAACGGGACAACTTCCAGATAAGGAGGGTCAGATGTATGAAATGCCTTTGGACGGGTTGTATGCTATTCCAACCGCGGAGGTGCCTATTACCAATATCTTCCGTGACGAAATTGTAAAAGCTGAAGATTTCCCAATCAAGAGTACGGGCTATACGCCGTGTTTCCGTCGCGAAGCAGGCTCTTACGGTAAAGATGTACGTGGCTTAAACCGACTGCACCAGTTCGACAAAGTAGAAATTGTGAGCATCACTGACCCTGAAAGCTCTTACGCGCTATTGGATGAAATGGTAGCACACGTGGCTAGCCTTTTGGACAAGCTCGAATTGCCATACCGTATCCTACGACTTTGTGGTGGCGATGCTGGTTTTACTTCAGCATTGACGTACGACTTTGAAGTCTACAGTGCTGCACAAGAACGTTGGTTAGAAGTAAGCTCTGTGTCCAATTTTGAAACCTTCCAGGCAAACCGTTTGAAGCTTCGCTACAGGGATGAGAATGGTAAAACACAGCTTTGCCACACTTTAAATGGATCTGCGATGGCACTTCCACGTGTGTTGGCTGCACTACTTGAAAACCACCAAACACCAGAAGGGATTAAAATCCCAGATGCGCTCGTTTCTTACACCGGTTTCGACATTATCAAATAATGCATCGTTTACTACTTCTTTCACTTCTGCTTCTCGGAGTATGCTCTTGCGCACCACAAGAACCTTGGCAAGCGGAAATGGTTAATAGGTTAGATTCTATGGTGGTCTTAAGTGAAAGCCATGAGGCTGTAATGCAGAGCGTGGATAGCGCTAGAGTGAATGCCGCATACCTAGAAATGGGTGAGCATCAAGTATTTTTCCTTGCACATGTCGATGAAATGATGGCGCTACAGATTCCCAAAGAGGTATTTACAGGGCCCTTATTTCAAATGGACAATTGCGTAAAATACTACGGCCGTGTGGTGGGTAGTTACACGACAGAATTGGACCCTAAATACAACAGCACGCAATTAACCAGCCTTCGATCGACAGTCAGAAATGGCAATATTGATAGTACCCGTGCAGTGAAATACTTCAACGATGAAGCGTTCGTTCTAAGAGATGCCGACCGTCGGATTAATAAAAGCTACGGCGGTTGTTTTGAATGCCTCCGAAAACACGACGCTCTGATGGCCGATTTAGACTCGCTAAAGAACTATATCTTAGCGACCAATGCGCCTGAATAGATTACTTCTTTTTCTTTTTATTCCGCTGTTTGGCTTGGCCCAAAGGTCACAGCCCACCATGAATATACGTACATGTGATACCCTAATCATGCAGGGCAATTATGCACGTGCCGTTGATTGTCTGCAGCCCCATTACAACGCCAATCCTCAGGGACCGAGCTATGAAAAGTTACTCGATGCTTACCTATTAAGTAACGATACCTCAGCTGCGCTTAAACTTGTCAGAAAGCAAAGCAAACGCTTTGGGGATGCTCGCCCGCAATACACGGTCGATTATTGGGTACTCAGCGGGAAACTAGGAAAGAAAGGACCACAATGGGAAAATATTGAATTACAGGTCGTAAAGAACCCATATTCTTCACGGGCAGTCGCACGAGTATTAGAAAAATATGGTCTTTTGAAAGAGGCTATCGCAATCTATGAGTTGGCCGAGCAAAGACAACCCAAACTCAATGTTTCTTTCGAAAGGGCCCAATTATATGCCCAACTCGGGGACATAGACTCACAGTACAAAGCCTATTTAAAGGCCATCGATGAAAACCGCGGTTATTTGAACAACATCAAATTACGCATGACTCAAAATATCGGAGACGACGTATCTGGCACTCATGCAAATGCTGCAAAAAAAGCAATTGTTGCACGCATTCAAGTAGGCGGCGATGTAGGCGTATTTGAGAGCCTTTTATTGTTCGTTTATCGTGAATTAGGCGAGTACGAGCGAGCCTTCAGATGGCTAAAAGCCAAAGCGAAGAGTGATGACTTCCGAGCCAATGAGCTTATGAATATTGCGCGGGATGCCAGAGACATTGAGCAGTATGAGCTCGCTTCGAGAGTCTATGATTTTATGATTCATTCGAAACCATCCATGGTTCAGGGCGGATGGCTAAATCAGGCACTCATAGAACAACTTTGGGTTCTAGATCGCTTGGATGAAAAACAAGCAGCAATGCTCACCTCGGAATTTGACGGCAGCCAATGCGGCAATTGCTTCGGTTGGGAACTAGCGCGTGAAGAATATAAAATCAAGCACCAAACAATTGACAGTACACTAACTGCCGATTATAAAGAGATCATGTCATCGCTGCGTGCGCGTTATCCGAGACCGTTATCTGAAGGCTTGACCTATAAGAGTTATGCAAGCGTTCTTCAAATAGCTGGTCGGTTCGATGAAGCGCTGATAGAATTTGCCCGAGCAGAAACCCTCCTAGGGGATTCCAAAGAAGGCGACGAAAGCCGCTTGGCTCGCGCCATGTGCGCCTTCTACGACGGGGATATAGACTGGGCAAAGACTCAACTTGAAGTCCTACTCAAATCAACCTCAAAGGAGATTGCCAATGACGCCCTGGAGAACGCCTTGTTGATTGCTGCTAACTCTGTAGAAGATACCCTTTATGAAGGGCTACAACTTCTGCGAGTTCCCATGCTCTATGAAATTATGGGGCAGCAACAAAAGGCCTTGGACGCTTACAATAGGATAGAGAACATCTTACTGGCGAATGAGGTTTACGATGATCTCTTGTATAAAAAAGGGAAATTGCTCTTGAGCATGGGATACTTTCAAGAAGCGAAACAGAGCTTTTTAGTTCTGCAGAATGCCGCTGGGGAAGGCATGTGGAAAGAAGAAGGTTATTTTTATTTCGCCAAGGCCGCATTTGAATTGGACCCTGGTTCTTCGAAAGAGGCACTCATGGAGTATCTGATAAGCTATCCAAATGGTTTTTATACCGAACAAGCCCGCACAATGTATCGTACCTTTGCCTTATGAGTGAGCACATCTACAATGTAACGATCGTTGTGAATCCCGTCGTCGAAGAGCGCTGGATCCATTGGATGAAAGAAGAACATATCCCAGAGGTCATGGAGACGGGCATGTTTACATCCTTCATATTTACCCAAGTTTTTCCAGAACAAGAACAGGACCACCCTAGTTACAGTGTTCAGTACCGCGCCTCAGATCTTGAGAGCATTAAACTCTATATGCAAATGTATGCGGGTGCACTGCGCGAAAAGAGCACGAAAGCCTGGGGTGAACATGCACTCGCCTTCAGAACAGTGCTAGAAGTTTTGGATGAAAAATAATGAAGCACAGCGACGTCTTTACCCTTACTAACGGCCTTCAATGTTCTTTTCAATACAAGAAAAGTACGGTTGCTCACATTGCTGTTGCCATCAAGGCAGGCTCCCGCGACGAACTAAAACATCAGCAGGGACTTGCGCACTTTATCGAACACAACCTTTTCAAAGGCACCAAGAACCGGAAGGCGTACCACATCTTGAGTAGATTGGACGATGTTGGAGGCGAACTCAATGCCTACACCACTAAAGAGGAGACGATAATCCATGCAAGCTTTTTAAAGCGTGACCTGCGCCGAGCAGTAGAACTATTGAGTGACGTGTTGATTGACAGCACATTTCCAGAAAGAGAATTGGTCAAAGAAAAAGAGGTCATTAAAGACGAGATTTTCAGCTACAAAGACACTCCTTCAGAACGGATTTTTGACGACTTCGAAGATCTTATTTTTGAAGGAAACGGCCTTGGAAGAAATATTCTAGGTACCCCGGAAAGTGTGGATGGTCTAAGCCGTAATGATATCCTCGAGTTTAAAAGTAGGACCTACACCGCCAAGCGCATAAAAATCGCCGTTACCGGCCCTTACGGCGGGGATCGCATTACAACAGTACTCGGAGAATACTTCGGAGGGTGGTCGCTAAGTGAAAACCAATGGTCTGCAGAAAACAATGCTGCCACTGATCCTAGACGTATTGTGAGCCCAGAAGCGCAATTTCAAGACCATTTCATGACCGGATGGCGTATACCCGGGATACACTCCAGCGATAGAAGAGCACTTTTGTTGCTCAATAATGTCTTAGGTGGACCTGCTATGAACAGCCGTCTTGGATTAAACATTCGGGAAAAGCACGGTATCGCTTACAACATCGAGAGCTACATGAACCTTTACAGCGATGTTGGAATGCTTGGCATTTACTTGGGCTGTGACCCACTTCAGACAAAAAAGGCAGAACAACTGGTGCACAAGGAGGTCGAGAGATTTATTAGTCAACCCTTAGGAATACTGCAATTGAGCAAGGCTAAAAACCAATTCATCGGTCAAATGGCATTGGCAGAAGAAAATGGCCTGAACAGCGCCATTGGCGCAGCGCGTGCATTGCTTCATTTTGGTAAGGTGAGCACTTTTGATTTCGTGGCTTCTCAAATACGGGACTTAACCACATCAGACTTACAGCGCGTAGCCAACGATTACCTTACCAAAGAGTATGCCTTTACATTGATCTACACGAAAGCCTAATGCCATGGACTTTTTAAGCGACGATTTACACAAATACATCTCCAAGCATACCACAGAGGCGCCCGAGTTTTTGAACGAATTAGAACGCGAGACTTGGGTCAAAGTAGTGATGCCGCGTATGTTGAGCGGTCATGTCCAAGGTCAAATTCTTAAGATGTTCTCGTGCATGGCCAAACCCAAATACATCCTTGAGGTTGGCACTTTTACAGGCTACGCATCTCATTTCCTTGTCGAAGGACTAGCGGCAGATGGGGAGTTTCACGCAGTTGAAATCAACGAGGAGCTGGAGTCTATTATTCTCAAGTATTGGCAGAAAAACCCTCGTTTTGAGCAAATGAAATTGCACCTGGGTTCTGCAGGCGATGTACTCAAAGTGCTCCAACGCCCGTGGGATTTCATCTTCCTAGATGCGGATAAGCGAGGTCTTTTAGACTATTATGAGCTGCTTGTACCGCAAATGCCGAGCGGCGGCATCATGCTAGTAGACAACATTTTATGGTCTGGGAAGGTCGTTGAAGCAGTGGCGCACAATGACAAAGACACCAAAGCTATTTTAGCGTTGAACGCTCACATCGCTAATGATCCTAGAGTCGAACAAGTCATTCTCAGTGTTCGCGATGGAATTATGATGGTTCGCAAGCGCTAGTTATGCGATGTTTTCCTATCTTGGAGGTTCAATTCAATTAAAGAACTACTTATGAAAAAAGTTTTACTCCTTGCAGCTGTTGCATTCGGGTTGAACGGTTTCGCTCAAGACGCGATTGCAACGAAGTTGTTGCAGACTGAAATCACCCCTGACGCTGCTGCCAAAGAAAAAATTGAGGACATCATCCTCAAGAGAGGCGGTGCAGTAGATAACAACTACGATTATACTGACTTCTTGTACCAGTTTTATAGCTCGGACATGGCTCTAGGTGCGATTACAACGACACCAGATTCTTCGACTGTTATTGTATATTCTGACGGTACTCCTGGTTACTCTTACAACCACGCAGTTGGGGCTCTTTACGATTTCAACTACTACGGTTGGGGCGATAACGAGTTTAACGAAACAGATCAGGTAAATATTGATTCACTTTATGTGATTGGTGGTTACGACATCTTTGACGGTAGCAATACCGATAAAATCCGCTTTACCATCTTTAAAGGTGCGAACGGTTTCTCTTCACCTTTCTCAGGTGTTCAGTACAACGCAGGTACTTGGGCTGCTCTAGACCCAACAGTACAACCAACTGCTAAGACTATGGCGTACGCTGGTAGCTCTTCTGACGGTAACGCTGGTGGTGTAAGTGCAACTAACACGACTGTGATTGACTACACATTGAGCACTGCAGATAGTGGTGTTGCAGTTGTAGGTGTTGAAGTGCCTAACGGCGGTCTATCCATGATGGGCGACGAGTTGTTGGGTATCTTCATTGAGTACTTGCCAGGTGGCGCTTCTACGTCAGATACTATCGACTACTCAAACAACACTGGTGATATCAACCCGTTCTACTTCTACTACTACAGAGAAGGAAACACTTCAGCTCCTCAAGGTTACTTTATCCAAGATTACGACAGTACTTCCACGAACTGTTCGAACTTCTTGTTTAACACAACTCGTTATGCTGCATGGTCAGGTACTTCCGCTTGGAGAAACGACCAGACGAGTATTAACATGAGCTACTCACACTTGATTTCCGTAACAGCTTCAGGTACTTCAACTATCGGTATCGAAGACGCAGATTTGACGTCAGTATCTATCTTCCCTAACCCGTCTAACGGCGTGGTAAACGTAACGCTAGATGCTACTACTGACGCTACAGTTACTGTAGTTGACGTACTAGGTCAAGTAGTATACGCTGCTAACGAAAACTTCGTAGCTGGCGAGCGCAAAGTGATCGACCTAAGCAATAATGCTAAAGGGATGTACATCCTTTCAGTAGAAGGCGAAGGCGTGAACACTGTAGAGCGCATCACGATCAAGTAATCCTTACTTGCTCAACACAAAATACCCAGCCGGGGCGCGCAAGCGTCCCGGTTTTTTTATGACTTAAAATCTTGTTTAGCGCAGGGCTTGACGAACCTGCTTGAAGAGTTTGGATTTGAAGACGTATTCTTCAACATCCGCATTGGTAGACTTCAACACCTGTGAACTATTTCCTTCCCAAACTTTGTGGCCTTCTTTCATGAAAACAACATGATCGCCAATCTCAAGGACAGAGTTCATATCGTGGGTATTCACAATGGTCGTCATTCCGAACTCGTGCGTAATCTCATGAATGAGCTGGTCTATCACTATGGCTGTCTCTGGGTCGAGGCCAGAATTAGGCTCATCACAAAAAAGGTACTTCGGGCTCATCGAAATCGCACGCGCGATACTCACCCGCTTTTGCATACCGCCAGAGATCTCACTAGGAAACTTTGTATCTGCCCCTTCTAAACGAACGCGATCCATAACGAACTTCACGCGTTGATCCATTTCGTGCTCGGTCATCGTGGAAAACATTTCCAAAGGAAAACGGATGTTCTGTGCAACCGTCATACTATCGAAGAGGGCACCGCCTTGAAAAACCATCCCTATCTCTTGACGAAGCTTCTTAAAGCGTTGCTTGGTCATTTCACCTAAGACTTCCCCATCGTATAAAATCTCGCCTTGGTCTGGCTCGTGCAGGCCTAATATGGTTTTCAGAAATACCGTCTTTCCAGAACCTGAGCGACCAATAATGAGGTTGGTCTCGCCTTGATGAAAATCTACATCTACACCCTTAAGGACGTTGTTGTCTCCAAAGCTCTTATGTATGCCTTTTGCTTGAATCATTAGTTGAGCAATAAATCAGTTAAGACATAATTAGATAGGATGATCGCTAAACAAGACCGCACTACGGCGTTTGTACTTGCAACACCTACCTCAACGGCACCGCCCTTAACAGTATACCCACAATAGGCACTAACAGATCCAATTATAAAGGCATAAACCACGGATTTGATCAAACCGTAGATGACATTTTCGAAAACAATAAACTCCAATTGGTACCCGCTAATACTCTCTTGGAAAGCAATGAGTCCAAGCAGGTCGCCGGCCATTGCACCGCCCCATAATCCGAGGAACATAGACATCAGGATGAGGAGAGGGTTAAAGAATAGCTGGGCCACTATCTTAGGCAGAATAAGATAGCTAGCGCTATTTACTCCCATTACTTCTAGTGCATCGATCTGTTCGGAAACACGCATGGTTCCAAGACTCGAGGCAATATTTGAACCCACTTTCCCCGCTAGAATTAAACTTACTACCGTCGGACTAAACTCCAGCGTAATGGATTCTCTGGTAGCCATCGCAATGTAATAGGTTGGGATCAGCGGATCATCGCTCAATTGAAAGGCCGTTTGAATGGTAACAATAGCCCCCATGAAGACAGACAAAATCACTACGATACCAATGGAATCTACACCGAGAAGCTGAATTTCCTTAATCGTGGAACGGTAGAAAAGCGTCCAACGGTCTGGACGTCGAAATACTTTCGTCATTAAAACGCCGTAGGCACCAATTCCTTCGAAAAAGTTCGTGATCATATGGCTAATTTACAGTTTCTTTGAAGGACAAACTCCTATGTTATGAAGAGAATTGCCACTATTTCTATCGTACTTCTTGCACTCGCGCTAAGCAGCTGTGGAACAGCCAAGGACTGTGACTGCCCATCCTTCTCATCTGCCGAGACAACACAAGTAGGTTAATGAATTTAGCGCCGCTTTTGCCCTATTTGCCTTCGGCTGAAGTGCTGCCCCTACTTGATAAATGGCTCAAAGACGAAGCCTTTGATTTAGCCGTTCACAAACCTCGAGCCACGAAGCTTGGCGATTTTCGCCCCCCAAGAAAAGGAGGCCGGGCGAAAATTACATTAAACAGTAACCTAGGAAAGTACCAATTCCTAACGACGTTGGTCCACGAAATCGCACATCTTAAGGTGTGGAATGCCTACGGACGAAAAGCTGCCCCTCACGGTGTAGAATGGAAAACCATGTTCGGCCAAATGCTTCTAGAGATGGCGGAACAATGTAATTTCCCTAAAGAGTACCGCTCAGCAATCTTAAATCACGCCGCAAAACCTAAGAGCGCCGTCGGTGGCGACCCACAGTTGCAAAAGGTCGTACTTCAATTGGATAGTGAAGAGGAAGTACTATTGCTTGGGGACATTCAAAACGGCTCCGTTTTCAGCTTCAAAGGACGTCATTTTAAGAAGCTCGAAAAGCGAAGAACCAGAGCGCTGGTAGAAGAGCTTGGATCAAAAAAGCAATACACCATTCCACTGGTCGCTCAAGTCAACGTTGCAGAATAAGGCGCATTCCTCTAGCAAATAGTACCTTTGCGCAAAACAAGGGCATTCATGGCAAAGGATATTTTCTCTACGGATTACAAATTGGGAATATTGGGCGGTGGCCAATTGGGCAAAATGATGCTCTACTCCACTCGCAAGTTTGACATCCGCACGAAAGTCCTAGATCCTTCTCCTGAGGCACCTGCGCAGTACGGCGCCAACGAATTTCAAGTAGGCTCACTACAAGATTACGACACAGTCATGGCTTTTGCTGACGATTGTGATACCGTGTGTATTGAGATTGAAGCCGTAAATGTTCAGGCATTGAGAGACCTTCGTGCACAGGGTAAAAAAGTGCACCCAAATCCTGATAGCCTCGAGCTCATCCAGGACAAGACCAAGCAAAAGCA
>JBMZBC010000003.1:0-86901 GCA_049611965.1 Schleiferiaceae bacterium
ACGAGCTACCCAGTTCGGCCAAGTACGCTCTAACCCTGTTCCTTTGATAGGCTCATGTGTATTCACTGCAACTTGGTAATCGAATGCCTTGGTAACTGCATTGTTATAGTGGTTCACCATCCACTGACCGTGGTGGTACTCTCCCTTTGGCAGAAGCGGACCTACATAGCCCGACTTCACCAAGTGAATATCGTTGGCCTGCATCAACGCATACGCCGTATCCATCTGCTGGTCATAAGTACGCGGTGCTGCCGAGGTTTCGTGGTGCATCACCAAACTCACGCCTTTGCTTTTTGCATATTCTTGAAGCTCTTTCAAATCATAATCTGGGTAGCTCGTCACAAAATCGAACACCCCTTCACGATCGTCAAAACCAATCCAGTGCTCCCAGCCCGTGTTCCAGCCTTCCACTAAAACACCGCTAAATCCGTGCTCGGCGGCAAAGTCAATATACATGCGTGTGTTTTCGTTATTTGCACCGTGGCGTCCGTGCTCACGACCGTCGTCAATCCACGTGCCCATGTCCTGAGTCATGCCGAAGTCCCATGTGCTTTTGCCCATGTGCATCTCCCACCAAATACCTACATACTTCTGTGGCGCAAACCACTCTGAGATATCGCCCATCTGGTTTGGCTCGTTCAAATCATACATGAGGTGCGACGCTAATAAATCGGTCGCCTCATCACCCAAGGTCACCATTCTCCAAGGCGTCTTAAACGGCGTAGGAATAGTAGCCTTGTTGCCGTCTTCACGCCCTACTAGTGAGCTTACAAAACCGTGCTTGCCCTCGCGGCGTAAAGTCATGCCTGAATAGTTTACAAGTGCTGCCTCATGAATGCTCATGTGCGTACCGTCCTTGTATTCAAACGTCACGGGTGTGCTAACGCTGTTTTCCACAATAACCGTTGCTGCCAAATTCGGGTGATTGGCCTTGCTCAAGGCATCAATCTCACTGACTTTGGTGTGGTTGTACGGGTGCTCATAGATCTCCCAATCGCCAGGAATCCAATGCGCCAGCGCGTCTTCAGACAAGTTAAATTCAGACTTTTCGTCCTTCACAACCAGCTGTCCTTCTTCCTGTTCAGGAATCAAATAACGGAAAGCAAAACCATCATTTGCTGCTCTGAACACAACCCCTAAAGTTCTGCCAGTTGGGACATGTGTAAAGTTAAATGTAGCCTCGGTATGTGTGTACGACAACTCTGTATTCGCTCCCCACTGCATCGTATAGGAATCACTTACTTCTTTCACATCAACTGTGGCCAGTTCAAATCCGTCTAAAAGATCCTCTGCCTGCGCAAAATCGAACCCAAGGGTCGACGATCCAATGACCTCTTTACCGTTAAAGTCTACTGCATATTGAATAGCTCCATTAGAAGTTAGGCCTACGCTTACCTGAACGTTGCCGTCTGGACTAGCAATCACTTCTACTCCTTGCTTGGAGCACGCTGCGAAGGCCATCCCAATGAAAAGTAGTGTTACCTTTTTCATCATTTATCGTATTGTTAGTGTGTAATCTTTGTTTACCACAAGATCCGCGTCTTTTCGCAAGGCGCTGATAATCCTGTGTTCTCTTTCTAAGACGCGCTGAATAAAATCGTCCACAACCTCTCGGTTACGTGCCAATCTATTTTCCTTGGTGTCCACATAGGTGTGCTCAAAAAATATTCCAACCTCACCATCGCGCTTATCACCAAGCACATATGTGCCCTCTATAACCACGACATCCACCTTTTCAGCCTCCATTGTCTTCCACTCTTTCGTATCCAATTCCCAATCCATCTCCGGCACCTCTACCTCAGCAACCTCTGGATCCAAAACCTGATCAATGACTCCATTCAACAGCTTCCAGTCGACCTCGCCTAGACCTATCCAGTCAAAGTCCTCCACCCTTTTATTGTGGTTCTGCCGTGGTGGCAAATGAAAATACTCGTCCTGAGAAATCAGTACCGCCTTTTTCCCTTGCTGCTCGAACTCTTTTACAATGGCCTTCGCCAAAGTGGTCTTACCGCAGCCGCTCTCACCACTCACTCGATAGACTTTAGCCGGCGATTTTTGAACCACCTCTCGAGCCAAATCCTCAGCAATCTTCTTCGCCTTGGCCAACAGCACTTGTAACCTTCGTTCAAAAATCGCAGTAAACGCTTCACCTTGATCCGCTGCCGCGGCAGCAATCAAATAAGACCCAGCAGAAAAGCATAAGTTCTTTACGCCGCCCGGCTTCAAATCGGGATAGGAATAATATTCCGCAAAAGGATGATCCGCCATAGATCCTTGTAGCATACCCTCATAGGTAACCATATAGGCATGGTCCACGCCAACTAAGGAATTCATCGCAGCTGCCATAAAGCCCTGCGTCAACCCCCAAACACCCCCGTTATGGAAATGACCTGGATGGTTCTTGAAACTATACGCATAATTTGAGGCAATGGCACCCCATAGCCCGTGGTCTTCATCAATAATGGGCCAATGTGCGGGCGCCAAAGAGCCGCCTACCTCTTCACGCAATCGCTCGACCATCTTTTTAGTTGTCGATTCACTAGTCATCCCTAGAAGCATAGAAATACTCCATCCCAATGTGTCTATATGATTCAGTACAGAACCTGGAGTGAAGCTCATCAAAATACGTTCACCGCCTTCCATAGAATCCACCTTCGTCAACTGAGCAGCAGTAAACAAAATCTCCGTTTGGGCAGGCTCACCAAAGAAGTGGTACTTGACCGCACCCGAGATCTTCTGGGCCTTGTTTGCATATTTCTCAGATGAAAGTAACCTAGATGCTTTTTTTAACATCCAGTATCTCAACACATTATTAAGCAGAATATATCCTTCAACGGGGTACTCATCTGCCCAGTTACTACTGGCAGGTGAATACATCAAATGCTTGTTATTGAACTCCCAAGCCTGTGCTCTACGCTCGATCTCTTCTATGGCCTCCGCAACAACAACTTTAATGCTTAAATCCTGTGCAACCTCCATATAAGATAGCGCTGTTACTGCCCACCAAAAAGGACTGTCTGTTCGCCCTACAGGCCCACCATAGCTTTGTCCTGTACGTTTTTCGTCATTATCAAAGCTAGCATTGGACGGAAACACGCCGCCTTCACCTACCGCTTCCAATAAATTAAGTACGCTGCTCTTAACCGCTGGGTACAGTTCTTCTTTTCCGTGCGACAATACAGCCAAAGAAGCGATGGCACTATCCCTAGACCAGAGCCGTGCATAATTGTCTGTATCCTGAGCGGTAGCGACAAAACCAAAATTCTTGGCAGAATCTGCCAAAACTGACCATGCTTCTTTTTTAAATATATGGTTCACAACGGTTTAAAATAAATTAGTCTAGGTTATCTAATAAATAATAAAGTGCACTCATAGAGGCTGCACCCATCTCTAGACTACGCGGATGAATGGCGTCTATGTTGTCTCTAGCACTGTGGTGGAAATCAAAGTATCGCTGGCTCTCGGGACGGTATCCAATAAAGAAGTTGTCGTAACCTCGAAGTGGACTTAAATCGGCTCCGCCGCCGCCTTTTGCAAAGACGTGAAGACCATAAGGGCTCAGCAAGCTCTTAAAAGTTCTTACTTGCTCAATACGATTACCGTCTGCACCGATACCGAAGCCTCTAGGAACATCGCCGCCGCCGTCGCTTTCCATGGCAACCCAATGATGTACACCGTTCTCTTTGGCCCAACGTGCGTATTCCTTTGCGCCGTCTAATCCAAATTCCTCGTTCGCCCATAGCACTACGCGAACAGTTCGTTTGTTCTGGTAGCCTACCTTATGCATTAAGTTTGGCACCTGCAGAGCATGCGCACAACCGGCGCCATCGTCCTGTGCGCCCTGGCCCAAATCCCAAGAGTCTATATGGCCGCCAACAAGCATGATCTCTTCGGGCTTTTCGCTCCCTTTGAAATCGGCAATCATATTGTAATTCGTTGCCGTGCCCTGAACACCACAATCCAAATACAACTCTAATTCGACCTTACCGCCTTCCAACATCGCGCTCAGCTTATCTGCCCCTTGCCAAGAAATGGCTGCACAAGGCACCTTCACCTCACTATCTCCATAACTCATCGCGCCAGTGTGTGGTAAATCGTCACGAAGTAAGGTCACAGAGCGCATGACCGTCGCAACGGCGCCGTACTTTCCTGCTTCCATAGCACCCGCCCAACGGTACTTTACTGCACCGCCATAGGCGTTAAACGTGCTAATCAGGCTGTGGTCCATGTAGGTGTTGTAGAAGACTATTTTGCCCTTAATTCCTTCTTCTCCCAATGCTTCGAGCTCTTCGAAAGAACCCACCTCAACAACCTCTGCTTTTACACCTTCCGCTGATGTAGGTACGGATCCTCCAAGTGCAGTGGTAGGAAGAGAAACCGGCACTCCACCGGCATACGCTTTCGACCATTCATCGCCACGGTGCCACTTAGGAACTTCCACAGGCTGTAGCCAAGCTGTATCTGCGCCGGCATCAAGCATCATTTGCATCGTATAACGAGCCGCCTGGTTCGAAGCTTCTGACCCACTCGGGCGTGGACCTATTTCGGTACAGATGTGGTGAAGCCATTGATAGCCTTGCTGTTGGCCCAACGCTTCTGTATAGATAGCCTTAATCACCTCTTTTGCATCATGTGGGGCTTCTTGTGAAAAGCCTGTAGGACCAAAAAAGATGAAAAGGAAAAGGGTGAGTTTTTTCATGTTAACGTCTTTTTCTGTTGCGGGTTTGTTGCGAGATAGCCGGAGAGAAGGGAACCAATTCTAAGGCTGTGATCTCAGTCACTTCTGTCGCCTTTTGAGTTAAGTATACTTTATCTACTGCAACACCAATGTCGCGCTTGTTTCTGTGCTTTGCGTCTACAATATACAGCGTCCACACCTTTTCTTCTTTCGTGGCCAACATACCGCCGTAAGAGCCGTATTGACTACTCATGTTTAGGCCTATTAAAACCATCTGTTCGCCTTCATTTACAGCCTCCCAAGTGCCAAATTTTAGCCCGAAGACAGAGAAATACCTGCGGTATCCTTTCGTTGTAAACTGCGTGCCCCTGCGAGCTGTGATGCCCAATAAGGGCACCAACAAAAATCCAAATCCCTGGTATCCACCTGACACAACGGTAGCTACACAGATAGCGCCTGTCAACAGATAAAACCGAAACGGCTCGGGAAAGGCCTTCCCGTTTCTGATATCTACCTCACTAGTAGACACCTGCCGCGCCTTGCATTAAGAGTCCACAGATATATGCGCCATAGGTGCCTAACGCATACCCTAAAACAGCGAGAAGTACGCCTACCGGCGCCAGCGCTGGGTGGAAGGCTGCAGCTACCACTGGAGCACTAGCCGCACCTCCAATATTGGCCTTAGAACCCACCGCAAGGAAGAAATACGGCGCCTTAATAATTTTAGCAACCAGGAACATCAATCCAACGTGAATAATCATCCATACTAAGCCTACTGCAAAGAGGCCTGGATTTTCAAATACCTCCATGACGTTCATGCTCATTCCTATGGTGGCTACAAGGATGTAGATGAAAACAGAGCCCACCTTCGAGGCTCCGGCGCCTTCTAAATTTCTTGCTTTAGTAAAGCTTAGTGCAATACCTATTGTAGTAGCAATGACCACTAGCCAAAAGAAGCCCGATGTCAAGCTGAATTTGGCCAAAACCGGGTAGTTTTCACTAATAAATGGCGCAATAATGTCGCTTAAGCCGTGTGCTAAGCCTGTGGCCCCAAACGCGATGGCCAAAATGTAGATGAGGTCGTTAAATGTTGGAATCTTAGAAATGCTTGCGGTATACGCCTCCATCTTTTCTTGAAGCGTCAGTACCGAAGATGCGTCCGCTTTGAATCTAGCGTCGATATTCTTTGCTTTGGCCACACCAATAAGCAAGAACGCCATCCAGAGTTCAGCGACTAAAACATCTACAGTCACCATTGCTGAAAAAATACCTTCGCTTACTTCAAAGACTTCCTTCATGGCCGCCTGATTAGCTCCTCCGCCAATCCACGATCCTGCCACAGTGGTCATACCGCGCCAGATCTCCTCGGGATTTGCACCTACAATATCCGGAGCAATGACGCTAAACAATAGAATCGAAATTGGCCCCCCAATAATTACACCTACAGTTCCCGTAAAGAACATGATCAATGCTTTTGGTCCTAGTTTTTTCACCTCACCAAAATCAATGCTCAGGGTCAATAGAATGAGGGCAGCGGGCAGTAAATAACGAGAAGCCATGAAATACAATCGGCTTTGCTTAGGATCAATGATTTCAAATGTAGTAAGCAGTGAGGGTAGGAAATAACACAGTAGAAGGGCCGGAATATACTTGTAAAACTTCTTCCAGAATGGACGCTCACTTTTTGAGGTTAAAAAGATCCCACCAAGCATCGCGGCAAGAATACCAAAGAGCGTTGCATCGTTGGTAATCAAAGGGTGTATTTCGTGTGTCATTGTTCGAGTGTTACTAGTTCTATTCGAGCTATTTCGCTCGCTAAGATATTGGAATCAAAGCTATGCGCTCCTTCGTAAGTGTTGACCTCAGGGTGCAGGTTAAATTTATCTGCATACAGCGCACATCGCTCCTGCTTCTTTTCTTCGTCCACAAAGGGGTCATTCGTGCCAAACCAAGCGCTCATGTACATTGTCCTAAGCGCCTCTTGGCTACTATCCCCTAGATCAGGCGGCCAACTACCCGCCCAAGCCAGCAAGCTTTGAAATGGCACCTCTGAGTGTCCTAAAAAGCGCATACCCGTTGCTACCCCTTGGCTGAACCCGACCATATGTAATCGCGTACTGGGAGCTTCGGACAAGATCCATCGACATGCCTCGTTTAGATACAAACGTTGATTTTCAATATCAGTAAGTCTGTCCTCCTTAGTCATCCACGAAGCACCCACACGACCCTCGGTTCCTTGCAGGTAAAATTTATGGGCACCTTGCGGGAATATAAAGGCCCGAGTAGGTGTAACCATGCTTCTAAAGTGCCGTTGGAAATACTCAACGAGCTGGCCGTAGCCGTGCAATGCTATCCAAACATCCGTGGTCGATTCATTAAGCGTTCCTAAAACATCTACACGTTGCTTCTGAGGAACTTCCAAGAAGAATTTTGACATTAGGCTCCTGGAAAATCTGGTTTTCGCTTTTCAATAAATGCAGCAGTTCCTTCCTTGAAGTCTTCGGTTTCAAAACAATCGCCAAAGGCCTGGACCTCCACATCGTAGCCGACAGAACCTTCCAGAAGTCCAGCATTTACGGACTCAATAGCGTAGCCCATAGCTACAATACTGTTTTTCATGAATGACTTCGCCATAGTTTGTGCTGCCTCGAGTAGATCTGCCTGAGGAACCACTTGATTGACCAAACCGTAACTCAAAGCGGTAGGAGCGTCTATCATTTTTGCACTAAAAATCATTTCTAAGGCCCTTCCCTTGCCAATAAGCTGTGGAAGACGTTGTGTGCCTCCATAACCCGGAATTAGCCCCAGAGAAGTCTCTGGAAGACCCATGCGCGCGTTTTCAGATGCTATACGTATATGTGCAGACATGGCCAATTCTAATCCGCCTCCTAGCGCAAATCCATTCACTGCTGCGATCACCGGTTTCGGAAACTCCTCGATTAGATTAAACACCGTCATGTGCCCCGTTTTTGCGAGCTCAGTTCCTTGTTCTCCGTTGAATGAAGCAAACTCCTTGATATCTGCTCCAGCAACAAATGCTTTCTCGCCAGATCCGGTCAAGATAACAACCTTGGTTTCGGGGTCCTTACGAAGCAACTCAAAGGCGCTATTTAGTTCGCTTAGCAACGCCTTGTTCAGAGCGTTCAACTGCTTAGGACGGTTCAATACTAATAATGCAATGCCGTCATTTTTCTCGACAAAAAGGTGTTGAAATTGGTCCATATTATTCTTTAGTGATAGGTAATTCAATGATAAATTCTGTTCCCTCAAGAGAAGTCTCAAACCTGATGTTCCCCCCAAAGTTTTCGATAAGGTTCTTCACCATCGCCAGCCCTAGTCCCATCCCGGAGCTTTTGGTAGTAAAGTTTGGTTCAAACACGCGCTCCTGCATCGGCTCTGGAATACCTTCACCGTTATCACGAACACGAATAGTTGCTGTCGTTTCTTGCTTGCTTACCAAAATGAGTATTTCGGCCTCGCGTGTTTCCGGAACGCTTTGAATGGCATTTTTAACCAGATTGTGCATGATACGCGACCATTGTTCCTTATCAACCTTTGCATAAACAGGGCCCGAAGAAATAAAGCGTACTCCACGATCTGCGTACAAACCCACGGCCCTATTGGTCTGGTATGAAACATCGAAACGCTCCAACTGAAGCCCTGGCATTTGAGCGAACCTCGAAAAAGCCTCGGCAATGTGGGTCAAATTCTCTACCTCTTCCAAAAGGTTGGTTGCCATCTCGCGTACCTCTTTGATGTCTTTTTCACGCTCGATCATCTGTAAGGTCAAGCGCATTGGCGTGAGCGGGTTCTTGATCTCATGGGCAACCTGCTGTGCCATCTCTTTCCAAGCGCTTTCACGCTCACTAGTAGCAAGCTCCACAGCCGTGCGCTCTAGCTGTTCGACCATGTCATTGTATTGTTGTATTAACTCGCCTATTTCGTCGTTAAAGCGCCAGTCCAGCTTCTCGTTGGATTTGTTTAATCGAACCTTCTTGAGTTGCTCAATGACTCGGCGCATGTTCTGGCTGATGTAATTAGACAATACAAAAGCTAATACAATGCCTAACAGCAACAAGAACAGGTATACATAGACCAACTGCTTCAGGTACTCTATCTCGCTCTCTGGTATAGCGCTGTTATCTACTCGGTATAGTGTTTTTACGATAAGGTCTACCTCTTTGTTGGCATCAAGTATTTCGCTCGTACTGATTAACAAATCACCGGAATCATCAACCTTACGTCCCAAAGGAACTCTACGCCCCCCCTTAGGAAATTCGTTAAGGCGCTCGGGCAAGACGCCTTGGTTTTCCGCTGCATTCACCGAGGCGGCGATGCGCTCACCCTTAGGGTGATAGATAGCTAAATCTAATTTGTGAACGGAGCCAATTTCGTTTAATCGCTCGTTAAACAGCTCAGACCACTCATCGTAGGATCTCGGAACACTGTCTTGACCAGAGATGACGTATTCAATATGGCTAATGATTGCGCGTTCTTTACGCTCCAGTCGCTCTAGGTGATAATCCGCCGTTTCTTCTTGAAAGTGATATAAACTGAATGCACCTGTAAGCAAAAATGCTAACAGCAGGTTCAACATCATGAACAAGAATGTACGTACTCGAAGGGTTAAAAAACGCATATTTCGAATTTAGGCTTTTCACGCCGAGACCCGATAGTTTCTATGCGATTTATGCAAATTTTTCACGGAGTGGCTTCGTAGGAATTATGACTTTTCCTCCGAGTTTAACGCTCTTAACTTCTCCTTTCTTTAGGAGACGCTGTGCAGTAGCTCTTGAGATGTCGAAAAGCTCCATTAATTCAGCAATGCTGATGAATTCCTTCTCGAGAATTTCCGAGTGGCTCATGGGTAAAAGGTTTAATGGTGTGGTTGGTTCAATTTAAGTCAAATTGTATTTGACACAATTGAAATAAAAATTTAGTCTCAAGAGAGACAAAAAATCCCCTTCAGCGCACTGCCGAAGGGGATTCTGTATAGTTGTTGCGAGAATGCTTATCCAGCAAGAGCGTCTGCACCACCAACAATCTCCAGGATTTCGTTGGTAATCGCCGCCTGACGTGCCTTATTGTACTCTAGTTTAAGGTCTCCTTGAAGTGCTTTCGCATTATCCGTTGCCTTGTGCATAGCTGTCATACGAGCACCGTGCTCAGAAGCATTAGCGTCAAGCAATGATGCGAAGAACTGCGTCTTTAACGAAGTAGGAATCAAATCTTCAAGAATCTCTGATTTCGTTGGCTCGTAGAGGTACTCTGTAGTGTCAACTGGGCCGTCTACTTCCACGGAAATAGGAAGCATCTGCTCTGCCGTTGGCTCTTGTACTGCTGCATTACGGAACGCGTTGTATACCAAAACTACTTTGTCAAACTCTCCGGCTAAATAGCCGTCCATGAGTTTTTGTGCATACTCTGATGCTGCCTCAAACCCAATGTTATCCCAAAGCTCAGGATTGCGCTCCACAAGACGTGCATCGTGTTTGAATGCGTCGCCTGCCTTCTTACCGATTGCTACAATGCTGAAGTCATCGTTGCTGTCGGCCATCAAGGCTTTTGCCTTCTTCACTACGCTAGAGTTAAACGCACCACAAAGACCACGGTTTGAAGTGATCACAACCATACGAGTGCGGTTAGTGTCACGAACAACTCCGTAAGCGTTTTCGCTGCTGTCGAGTGTAGAAGAGGCTTTCTGTAGAATTTCAGTCAATTTAGACGCGTAAGGACGCATCTGTACGATGGCATCTTGCGCCTTTTTCAACTTAGCAGCACTTACCATCTTCATCGCTGAAGTGATCTTCATTGTGCTACCAATGGAAGTAATTCTAACTCTTAGCTCTTTTAAATTCGCCATATCTGGGAATGTTTAGACGCTGCGACAAGGCGCAGCGCTAAGTTTCTTTTTATGCTTCGTACGTCGGCAAAACCTCAGCAACTGAAGCTTCGATCGCAGCGATCTCAGCATCTGTCCACTTACCCGCTGCAATGCTATCTAGCGCAGCTTTCTGGTTTGCTTCCATGTACTCAATAAGGGCTACTTCGAAGGCTTTCACCTTGTTTACTGGCACCTTGTTCAATTTACCTTTCGTACCTACATAGATGATTGCCACCTGATGTGCTACAGACATTGGGGCGTTTACACCTTGCTTCAAGATTTCTACGTTGCGCTCACCCTTGTTAATTACCGCCATAGTAGCAGCATCAAGGTCAGAACCGAACTTCGCAAATGCTTCAAGCTCGCGGTACTGTGCTTGGTCAAGCTTCAATGTACCCGATACCTTCTTCATTGGCTTAATCTGAGCAGAACCACCAACACGAGATACAGAGATACCAACGTTAATCGCAGGACGAACCCCTGAGTTGAACAAATCAGCCTCCAAGAAGATCTGACCGTCAGTAATCGAAATTACGTTAGTAGGAATGTAGGCACTTACATCACCTGCTTGTGTTTCGATAATTGGAAGTGCTGTCAAAGAACCACCACCTTTTACTTTACCTTTCAAAGACTCAGGAAGGTCGTTCATTTGTGCAGCAATAGTATCATCAGCGATCACTTTCGCAGCACGCTCTAGCAATCTTGAGTGCAAGTAGAATACATCACCTGGGTATGCCTCACGGCCCGGTGGGCGACGTAGTAGTAGAGATACCTCACGGTAAGCAACAGCCTGCTTACTAAGGTCATCATAGATGATCAAACCTGGACGACCTGTATCGCGGAAGTACTCACCGATCGCAGCACCTGCGAATGGTGCGTAGAACTGCATCGGAGCTGGATCAGAAGCGTTTGCCGCAACGATAGTCGTGTACTGCAATGCACCTGCATCTTCCAAGGTCTTAGCGATACCCGCAACCGTCGAACCTTTCTGACCTACAGCAACGTAGATACAGTAGACCGGCTCTCCTTTGTCGAAGAACTCTTTTTGGTTAATGATGGTATCGATAGCAACAGTAGTCTTACCCGTTTGACGGTCACCAATAATCAACTCACGCTGACCACGACCAATAGGGATCATTGCATCGATTGACTTAATCCCTGTCTGCATCGGCTCGTTTACCGGCTGACGGTAGATAACACCAGGAGCCTTACGCTCTAGCGGCATCTCGTAAGTTTCGCCCTCGATAGGTCCTTTTCCATCGATAGGGTTACCGAGTGTATCTACTACACGACCAACCATTCCTTCACCTACATTGATAGATGCAATCGTGTTAGTACGCTTTACAGTAGATCCTTCCTTGATATCTGTAGAAGGCGCAAGCAATACAATACCTACGTTATCTTCTTCAAGGTTCAATACGATACCTTTTTGACCGTTTTCAAATTCTACCAACTCACCAGACTGAGCGTTAGTTAGGCCGTAAGCGCGTGCAATACCATCACCTACTTCCAATACAGTACCTACCTCTTGAAGGTCGGCACCTGATGCCATCCCTGAGAGTTGTTGTTTGAGAATTGCTGAAATTTCAGCTGGATTTACTTCTGCCATGATCCTTTATATTAAGGCTTTGTTTTTCTTAAAGTTTCGTCTCGTAAGACGTGTCAATTAATTGGTTTCTCAACGCTCTGAGCTTTCCAGAAACCGTGTTGTCAATCTGGTATCCACCAACAAACAGCTTCATGCCGCCGATAGTAGATGCATCAACATGCTCTTTCAGTATCACCTCTTTACCTAACTGGGTTTTCAGGGATGCTACCAACTTCGCTTTGTCGGCATCAGCGAGCGCTACTGCAGTAGTAACTTCCGCTTCAACGATGCCCTTGTGCTCGAGCACATCCTTTTCGAACTTTTCACAAATCGCGGTCAGAATAGACTCGCGACCGTTTTTAGTGATCAATGAAACGAACCCTTCAAAAATTGGCGAGAACGCTCCCTTGAATACTTCATTAAGGATGGCTTGCTTCTTGTCCGTTTTCACTATCGGACTCGCCAACAACAGTTCTAGGTCTCTCGAGCCTGAAACCGCTGCTTTTAACGTAGCCACATCGGCACTTACTTTTTCTAGCTCGTTTTTCTCAACGGCCAATTCAAGCAAGGCTTTACTGTAACGGGAAGCAACTCTTGGATAATTCATATCCTATTATTAGTTGATTTTAACTTCGTCAATCATCTTGCTGATCATCGCTGCTTGTTTGTTCTCTGCGCTCAATTCCTGGCCTAGAACTTTTTCAGCAACTTCAATGCTCAATACTGCAGCTTGATTTTTCAACTCTGCCACAGCAGCAGCCTTTTCTGCTTCAATAGCAGCCTTGGCAGCAGCTACTGTTTTATCAGCTTCAGCAGCAGCCGTTTCCTTAGCTTCGGCTACGATGTTGTTTTTCATGTCGCGCGCCTCTTTCAAAATGCGCTCACGCTCTTCACGCGCTTCCTTCAAGATAGCTTCATTGCTCGCTTGCAATGACTCCATCTCTTGGCGTGCTTTCTCTGCCGCCTTCAAAGCGCCTTCAATAGACTGCTCTCTTTCGTTAACTGCATTCAAAATTGGCTTCCATGCATACTTTCTAAGCAAGAAGATCAAAAGAAGAAACACCAGCGATTGCCAGAAGAATAGTCCTATCGAAAAGTCATTAATTAGCTTGTCCATGTTCTTTGATTACAATCAAATTCTATAATTAGGAAAAATAGGCGGTGCAACCAATCGTTGCACCTGCCTACTTCATTTGTCTTAAGCTGCGAAAAGTGCCGCGAAACCGATACCCTCGATAAGTGCAGCAGCAATAATCATAGCCGTTTGGATTTTACCAGAAGCTTCCGGCTGACGGCCGATTGCTTCCATTGCAGAACCACCGATTCTACCGATACCCATACCAGCACCGATTACGATCAAGCCTGCACCTACAATAGTTGGAATTTCCATAGTATATAAAATTTAATTAATACTCGTGTTTAGTGATGGTCGTGCTCTTCAACGGCTGCACCGAAGTACAGAGACGCCAACATTGTAAAAATATATGCCTGAAGGGCTGCTACTAACAGCTCTAGGACATAAAGGAATAGTGTTAATCCTGTAAACGGAATCGCAGCTACGTACGAAGCGAAAATGTAGATCAACCCGAGGATGCTCATAATTACAACGTGACCTGCTAACATGTTTGCATAAAGACGAATAGTCAACGAGAATGGCTTAACGACCAAACCGATCAATTCGATTACCGCCAAAACAGGACGAAGTAAAACCGGTACACCTGGCATCCAGAAAATGTGCATCCAGTAATCTTTCTTACCACTAAACTGGGTAATAAAGAATGTCATCAAGGCCAAAGAAACTGTCACGGCAATATTACCGGTAACGTTTACACCTAGCGGCGTCATACCCGCCAAGTTCAAAAACCAGATGAAAAAGAAAATAGTGAGCAAGAAGCTCATGTAACGCTTGTAATGCTTTTCGCCAATGTTCGGAATGGCAATCTCGTCGCGAATAAAAACAATAAGCGGCTCGAGGAATCGACCTGCTTTACTTGGCACCAAACTGTTCTTGTACGTTTTTGCAACACCTCCAAACAAGAAGAACATAAACACGGCCATGAAAATGATCATGAATACGTTTTTAGTGATTGAGAAATCTAGCGGCTTTTCGTTCGTTGGGTGGTGGTGCTCATCATAAGTGATAGTGCCTTCTGCATCCGTCTTATAAATTTTGCTGTGGTGAACCACGTAGTAAGAACCGTCAACCTCCGCCACGGCTTCACCGTGATGGAACTTCGCTGAAGAAAACACTTTCAGCCCGTTGTCAAATAAAATAACAGGCAGTGGAAACCCTACAGGGCCAACAATGTGAAATTCGTATGAGTCTGCAAGGTGATGTTCAACCGTTTCCTTTACAACTGCTTTTCTACCCTCAGTATCAGACGCTGGTACAAAAGCCCCGTGGCCATGGCCTTCGGAATGTGCTTCGTGAGTATCGTCGTGCGCTTCGTCGGCATGAAGCTCTACAGCATGTGCTTCCTCGTTGTGAGTATCACCGTGGTGTGCTTCTTCATGGTGCGCATCCTCATGACCGTGGTCCTGAGCTGCCGCTGGTGCTGAGAAAAACATTAAGCCTACAAAGGCTGATAAGGCAGTAAACTTAGAAATCATACAATTTTTGCGTTTCCCGTTTCCGGAATTTTAGCGGCTTAAAATCGGTGCAAAACTAATGAAGAATATTCACGCCTTAAAAGAAAAGGTGCTATTTATTTATAGATATCCACAGCTCCATTTGCACTCGTGATTTTAGCCCCTTTAAAACATTGCTCTAGAGCGGATTAGCCGTCCTAAAAACGTCAGTTATTCTCGGTTCAAAATACGCGCCAAAAAGACAGTTTCAATCAGTGTAGAAAGCACGTAGGGAACAAAGAATAATACGAACTCGTCTTTCGTGAGTTCGCCATCCGCGTGAAATGCGGGGTAAAAGACAATGAAGAAGGTCAGAAACTTTAAGCCTGTACCTGCCATAAACAGGAAGCCCAGCTTCTCAATATGTCGCTTTCTCCAGCGAAACAAGAACGTAAATATCACCGCTGCCAGCACATTGTTTACAACGTACGATTTCAAAAGAGGACCTGCCGCCTGTTGATCCATAAAAGACGATTGTGCAAATACACCCAAGAGCGCAACAATTACTAGTGTTGCATAGAAACTTAAGGCCCTTGCATCTATCATTAGTCCTTGGGTAATTCCTTGACAAGTTGATAAAATGAAATGCCCACTGCAGCCATCACACAGGCAATGGTATACCAGTTTTTGTCAGATGGATATTGAGCATCGAGGTATTTACCAAGCTCCGATCCGGCATAGATAAGCACCGCCATTTGCACCCCAAGAGATCCAAATCGCAAAAATTTACGGTCGTTTTTGTCAGGAAAATCAGCCATTACGGCCTTGATTACGCGGTCTTTGTTGCTGCAGAATCTGCCTCACCTACTTTCTTCATTACAGCTCCCATGCTCACAGAGCCGTTGATAGACGCGCCCGGCTCTACCGAAAGTTTTTCAGTCTGTACATTGCCTTCAACCTTCGCTGATGCTGTCAAAGACAGGGTCTGTGCAACATTAAGAATGCCCTTCAATGACCCGGCAATGGCAGCGTTCTTGCATTCAACCTCGCCTTCAACAACACCGTGTTGGCCAACCACTAGTTTGCCGCTCACCTTTACGTTGCCTTTGATTGTTCCATCAACGCGAATATCGCCGTCCGTCTGCACATCGCCCTGTATTGAAGTTCCTCCTAATATTCTATTTGAGGCTTGGGCTTGTTCTGGGTTTTTCTTTGGTGATGAAATCATAGCTCCTTGAAATATTGAATGTAATCTTTAAGCACCTTGTCTCGGTACACTTTGCCAAAGTTCGGATTATTTATGTAAAAAACCTCACTTAATCCAATAGGATAGTATTGTTTGATATTCGAACCCTGTGATTCGTAGCTGTTTAGCCATACTACCGCCTTAGCTTTCGAGCGCAATCCGCTGATGATCACCAACTGTGTATTCTGGTCGTAAAAGATGTTCTGAATGCGAAGATTATCGAATTTAAAATTCTCCTTGTTAAAGTCCGCGAGGGCATTTCTCAAGTTGTTGATGTCAGAATTCTGTGCGGGAATTGCAAAGACAATTTTATGTGGTGCGTTTGGTTGGTCGTCAAACTTGACCGTTCGAACGCGAAGGTCTCCGCTACCCTTTGAGTTTTCATCGCCTTTGTTTTCGTCTTGAAGTAGTGCTAAAATCTGCGTAGCTCGCGCCGCCTCATCAGTACCTCCGAAGTCTTTGACCACTTTTTTTAATTGCTCAACAACGGCCACGCCATTCTCTTTTAGTCCAAAAACATAGGCCTCTAGCAAGGCTATTTTTGGCAACAACTGGCTCTGAGGAAACTGTGACTTGAATGAGGCAATGGCTGAATTGGCACCCTTAAATGATCCCGAGGTGTACGCTAAAAAGGCTTGGTCGTATGCACGCTGTTCTTCCTCTGGAACCTCTGGACCTTTTTTGTCCCCGCGGACCAGCGCCGCGTACGGGCTGCTTGAGTAGTCCGATAGAAGTGTTGTTTTTGCTTTGTTCTGGCCCTCATTGTTCTCCAAGGAACCCGCGAGTAGGTACTTTCCGTACCAAACTTTTGCCGTAGGGGTTGCAGCGGTGAACTCATTAAGGTACCTGCCCCATGTATCTTCTGCTGCGTCGTAATCTCCAAGTCCGTCTTTATAGACAAACCCTAATTCCGCCAACGCGTTGGCCTCCTTGCGAAGACTTTCTTTCAAATCGGCTTCGTCTTTTAACACACGGGCCATGTAATATTCCACGCTATTGTCGTTGGTCGGGAGCAATTCTTCATTCTGCGACGTAGAATCCTGGTCACTACTGGCAGCAAGATCAATATCACCAAAACCATCCACAGGCTTATCTTTCTGTCGCCAATGGTCTTCAAGCACACGGTCTCCCCACGTTCTTTTGTACGCTGCAAGCCCCGAAGCACGGACGGTTGGATTATAGAAGTACCACTTTCCTGAACCCTGCCCTGCAACCGGTCCGGCATCCGCCAAGGCCGCGTTTTGTGCCGCGTTCAATGCTGCAATTTCTGCTTGTCGCGCCGCCTCTTCCTCGCGTCTCTTTTTTTCTTCGATATACGCTTCAAACTTCTTTCGCAACGCCGTTTCACTCATGCCGTACATGGCCTGCAAACTGTCTTGAAGTTTCACTTCGTTGTAATGCAGTACCAGCTCGCCAAGGACCTCAACGCGCTCTTGTAAGGTGTCGGTCCCTGGATATCCAGGCGGCAGAACGGCCAATGCACTGTCATAATATCTTTTTGCGGGCACAAACTCTCTAAAGTCAAACTCAACACCGGCAAGCTTTAAATAACTCTTACCCTTTTGTTTTTGGTTGTTTACCGAGGACGATATAGATCTGCGCAGGAGCGACTCCCCTTCTGGATAATGATCGAGGTCCAATTCTTTTAACGCCCACACATAGTAGATTTGGTCACGGTAAGAAATGTTCTTGTCGTCCTTGAGCATTTTACGAAGCTCTTTTTCGATGATGGAAATGTCTTCCATGTAAACGTCGAAGTTTTCCGCTCGCTTAATCTGTGCTGAAAACGTAATGTCATAGTTGTTTGGGTGCAGGTCTAATACTTGCTCGTAAGCCAGTGCGCTTTCGTATCCCATCCCGAGTTTTGCCAACAACTGTGCATTAATATAGGCAAGTCGAACGCGTTCTTCTTTGCTACCAGCGGTTTCAAAGGCCGCCTCTACCCAGTTCTGGGCGTCTTCTAGATTGCCCGACTCAAGGTGGTAAAAAGCATATCCCTTTTGTGCAGCATGCAACCTATCCTTGGGCAATTTTTTCGTGTAGATTTCGTCCAACAAGCTTTCTGCGGCAAAAGCGTTGCCCATTCTGATGTGGGTCTGCGCAGCCAAGAGTTTCGCCCAAAAGACCTCTTCTTCGGCCATCTCTATACCGCTGAATTGATCAACGATGTACGCCGAGGCCTCGAGTGCTTGTATAAACTCGTATTTATAAAACCTGCTTCGTGCGATGAGTAAATACGACTTTACCACATAAGGATTGCGCTGTTTTCCTGAGAAAACCATGCTGTGGCCTTTGATCACCTTGGCGCTCTTTTCAAGCGCCCGGTCCATTTTGGCAAAAAGAGCGGTTGCCTGCTTGTCGTCCGGCCAATAATAGAGAGGCAGCACGTTTTCAAAATCTAATTCTTCCGTTTTCTCGAATCCGTCCACTGCCTCGTTGAAGGCCTCCATACCGTTAAAGTAGGCATTATAATGTGCCGTGGTTTCGTGGTATTTCCGATTCACCCATTTGTCCTGCGTCGTTGAACAGGCAGCGAGGAACAATAGGGTCAATGAAAAAAGAATCGGTCGAAAATGATGCATAGGTCTAATAACGCGCTAAAATTATTTTATTTCATACCACGAGAGAAATTCATAGTGCGATATTTGTCAGAAGAATGGCAAAAGATTCAAAAAACGAGACTAGAGTACAGCGGTGGAGGAACAAATTCCGCTTTGTAATCCTAAACGATGATACGTTTGAGGAGCTCTTGACCTTGAAATTAAGCCCCCTGAACATATTTGTATTCTCCGTCATCACCATTGTGAGCACGATAGCGCTTACTACGACCGTCATTGCTTTTACTCCTTTAAAAGAACTTATTCCAGGCTATGCCTCTTCGAAGCTTCGCCGCGAAGCCATTGAGCTTGCTCTTACAACCGACAGCTTGACGGCCGCAATCGATCGCAATGAACGCTACATTCAAGGTGTTCAGCGCATACTACAGGGCGAAGTCATTGATACGGTACTGCAGGAATTGGAAACAGATACTTCCTCAAACAACGCTGAAATAGTGCTTTCTGATCCGAGTCCGCAAGACAGCGCTTTCCGCGAATGGGTGGAAGAAGAAAACGCTTTTACTTTAAGCCAAGGAGGTGCTGAACTGAGTATTCCCCAGTTAATTTCACCGCTAGAAGGCATCATTACCAGCGGATTTGATAAGATTACGAACCATTTTGCTGTGGATATTGCCGCGGCATCAAACACGCCTGTAAAGACCTGTTATGAAGGAACTGTGATTTTTGCCGATTGGACCAGCGAAACCGGTAATATCATCATCGTACAACACGAGAACAACTTGCTCAGCGCCTACAAGCACAATAGCGCTTTACTGAAAGAGGTGGGCGAGTTCGTGCGCAGCGGAGAAGCAATAGCCATCATTGGAAACAGCGGCGAAAACTCTACCGGTCCACACCTGCACTTTGAGCTTTGGTTTGAAGGGGCACCTATCGACCCGCAGAACTTTATAAAATTCTAAAGGCTGCTTTCGTAGCCTGTATCGGCGGGAAGGCCCGGTTGTTTGCTCGCCTGGACAGCAAGCGCGTCACAACGCTCGTTCTGGGGATGATTATTGTGTCCTTTTACCCATTGAAACGTAGGGTTATATTTATCTAACAAGGGAATCATTAATCTCCACAGATCCGGATTCTTCTTGTCCTTGAATCCTTTCTTTACCCAAGAACGCAACCAGCCTTTGTTGATCGCGTCGACTACGTATTTGCTGTCGCTCACAACTGTAACTGCAACTTCGGTACTTTTTAATTCTCGCAATCCGACAATCACCGCGAGCAGCTCCATTCGATTATTAGTGGTCTTTCTGTACCCACCGTTGAGTTCTTTCCGGTGGCCCGCACTACTTTCAAGTACTACGCCGTATCCGCCAGGACCTGGATTGCCGCTTGCTGCTCCGTCTGTGTATATGGTTACTCTCATTGGCTCAAGATTAGGTTCTCTATCCAACGTTCTACAGTAGGTCCGTAGTATTCCAATTCCAGCTGACGCACTTTTTCTTCAATAGACAGTGGCGCCTCCCCTGGCGCTACATCAACGGCGAACTGGGCAACAATAGCCCCCTCGTCATAATGCTCGTTAACCAAATGGATGGTAATGCCAGTCTCTGTTTCACCCGCTTCACTAACCGCCTGGTGAACGTGCTTTCCGTACATGCCCTTGCCGCCAAACTTTGGCAATAAGGCCGGGTGAATATTGAGCATACGCCCTTGAAAAGCTCTTGTCCATGCGGCTGGAATCATCTTCAAATACCCCGCTAGGACGACCAAATCTGCTCCTTGGGTTAACTCCTGAAGCACTACATCACTTTCTGTGCTTGGATCGAAGGTGCGAATCGCCACTTTTTTGCCCGAAAATCGATCAATTACGCCCGCTTTTGTGTTGTTAGTAACTATCATTTCCACACGAGCAAGGTCGCTATCAGAAAAATAGCGGTGCAATTCTTCTGCGTTACTTCCTGAACCTGAGGCTAATACAGCTATTCTGAGCATGAATATTTCTTCTTGAAAAGGCAAAGTTAACTCTACATTCCGGCTGTAGAGGATTACTAAAGTTTTATTTTCTTTGTGCTTGATTATTAAAACAAACTAATCATGTCTGACATTTCAGCAAAAGTAACAGCGATTATCGTTGACAAACTAGGAGTTGACGAAAACGAAGTAAACACTGAAGCAAGCTTCACAAACGATCTCGGTGCAGATTCTCTGGACACTGTGGAATTAATCATGGAATTCGAAAAAGAATTCGACATCCAAATCCCAGACGACCAAGCAGAAAACATTGGTACTGTAGGTCAAGCTATTTCGTACATCGAAGAAGCAAAAGCATAAGCTAAAGTCTTTCTCATGAGCCTTAAACGCGTAGTTGTAACAGGTTTGGGCGCGATTACCCCGGTGGGTAACACGGCCGAAGAAACTTGGAAGAATCTGCTTGCAGGTACTTCAGGAGCCGGTCCTATTACTCGGTTCGACTCTTCTTTGTTTAAAACACACTTCGCGTGCGAGGTAAAAGACTTTGTTCCCAACGACTTGCTCGACCGTAAGGAAGCGCGTCGTATGGATCGATTTACACAATTCGGAGTGGTAGTGGCCAATGAGGCCATTGCCGATTCCGGGTTGGATTTGGAAAACGAAAACCTCGATCGTATCGGGGTGGTTTGGGGATCAGGTATCGGTGGTATCGATACATTCTTTGATCAGGTAAAGGGTTTCGTAGATAACGACCTTAATCCGCGCTTCAACCCGTTCCTAATCCCCATGATGATTTCTGATATCACACCGGGGAGAATTTCAATGATGCACGGTCTACGCGGACCAAACTACACCACCGTTAGTGCCTGCGCGTCGTCAACAAACGCGCTAATTGACTCCTTCAACCTCATTCGTTTGGGGAAGGCGGATGTCATTGTAACCGGTGGTTCTGAAGCGGCTATCAACCCCGTGGGGATGGGCGGCTTCAACGCTATGAATGCACTCTCAACGCGTAACGACGATCCAACAACGGCTTCGCGTCCATTCGACGCTAATCGCGATGGTTTCGTTATGGGCGAAGGTGGTGCAGGTATTATTCTAGAAGAATACGAGCACGCGAAAGCTCGCGGCGCTAAAATTTATGCTGAAATGGTCGGTGGCGGACTTAGTGCCGATGCACACCACCTTACAGCACCACATCCTGAGGGCTTGGGTGCTCGCAACGTAATGGCCAATGCCATCGAAGATGCGGGCATGACACCAGACGAAGTGGATTACGTGAACGTTCACGGTACCTCCACTCCACTTGGAGACATTGCAGAAACAAAGGCGATCCAACAAGTCTTTGGCGACCATGCGTATAACCTCAATATTTCGTCAACGAAAAGTATGACAGGTCACCTCCTTGGTGCTGCCGGTGCAGTTGAAGCGATGGCGGCAATCATGTCTTGTCACACAAACATGATTCCTCCAACAATCAACCACTTTACCGACGACGAAAACTTAGATCCTAAACTCAACTTTACTTTCCATTCGGCTCAGGAAAGAGAAGTACGCGCTGCTTTGAGTAATACCTTCGGTTTCGGGGGACACAATGCATCGGTACTTTTCAAGAAAGCCGAATAGATCGTTAATGAGCTCGAGTAAAGCACGCTTTATACCCTTTCTGAAACGCCCTTCTTTCGATAGAAAAATCAAAGAAGTCATCGGATATTGGCCAAAGGAAGTTGCTTTATACAAACTCGCATTACGACACGCCAGCGCCTATCCTTTTCGTAAAAAGAAAGGAGAACGCAACAATGAGCGGCTCGAGTTCTTAGGCGACGCCGTTATCGATCTTGTCGTCGCGGACATTCTATATTACCGCTTTCCAAGCGACGACGAAGGTCACCTTACCAAGCTTCGTAGCAAAATTGTTTCAAGAAACAACCTCAACAGCGTAGCAGATATTCTTGGCGTACCAAACCTTGTCGTTGCCAACCTTAAAGGAAACCACAGTGAAAGTATCTATGGAGATGCGCTTGAGGCATTAGTCGGCGCTATGTATCTGGACCACGGCATGAAGCGGACCGAACGTTTTATCACGAATAAAATTGTCGATCCTTTCTTGTCTTCAGACAACCTCATGGAGACCACACTCAACTACAAGAGCGAGGTCATCGAATACTTTCAGTCGAAAAAAACGAACTTTAAGTTTGAGGAAATCGACCGAATGGGCGCCCAGCACAACAGCACTTTTGTAATGGGACTGTACATTGATGATGTATTAGTGGCAAAAGGAGAAGGCAGTTCCAAGAAGAAGGGCGAGGAGGCCGCCTCGAAAGAGTATTACCAAGGACACATAGCAGATGCCTAGAGTAAAACACATAAATGCACTCAGTAATGAGAAAATGAACTTCAGTACGCTTGGTATTCGCAGCGAACTGAAGGACTTTGAGTTGGCCTATTGGTTGAACCACAATTACGACCTCAAGCTCATTGCGCGTCCAGAGGTAACCGACGTTCAAATTGCCGGAAGTATCTGGGAATACAACGTTTACGACGGCACAGACCATAAGGGTGAGCCGCTGTGCCTAGTAATGAACATAAGCAGTGGTACACGCCAAGAAGCCAGCGAAACGCCAAGCCTGTTCGAAAGCACCATTCCTGAAAAACATCTTTTACCTACTGTTAAACACTGGGACTATGTTTTAATGGCGGAAAATGACGAATTTGCAGTCGATTTAGAATCGGCCCTAAAGCGCAATCCTAGAATCACTACCGCCTCTTACTTTGAGGCACACACTCAACTGACACAAACTGAAACACATCTTTTATATGAGATCCGAAACATCTAACAATACGAAAATCGTCGCTACACTTGGACCTGCTTCATGGCACAAGGAAGTGATGATGGACATGATTAAAGCCGGCGTTAATGTCTTTCGTGTAAACTTCTCACACGGAGACCACGAAACACACCGCCGTACGATCCGCCTCATCAAGGAAATAAACCAAGAGTTCAATTGCAAAGTAGCAGTACTCGCCGACCTACAAGGGCCTAAACTTCGCGTTGGAGATGTTGAAGAAGGCGCGGTAATCAATGAGGGTGATACCCTAACTTTTACCACGGACAAAGTAGACGGAACAGCTGAGCTCGTTTACATGAACTATGAACAGTTTCCTAATGACGTAAACGCTGGCGAACGCATTCTTATGGACGACGGCAAGCTCATGTGCGAAGTCGTTGAGACCAACAAGAAAGACACTGTAGTTACACGCGTTATTCAAGGAGGGCCTTTAAAGAGCAAGAAAGGTGTAAACCTTCCAAATACTAAGGTGAGCCTTCCGTGTTTGACAGAAAAAGACCTTGCTGATGTTGTTGTCGCTATGGAAGAGGGTGTCGAGTGGATCGGCTTAAGCTTTGTTCGGGACGCACAAGACGTAAAGGAGCTTCGCAATATCATTGAAGAGTTCGGGAGTTACGCGAAAATTGTCTCAAAAATCGAAAAGCCAGAGGCGGTTGTAGATATCGACCAAATCATCCATGCCACTGACGCTATTATGGTAGCCCGTGGTGACCTCGGTGTAGAAATTCCTTACTCTTCTGTTCCAATGGTACAGAAGATGATCGTTGAGAAGTGTCACATAAAGGCAAAGCCGTGTATTATCGCGACACAGATGATGGAGAGCATGATTGAAAGCCAAAGCCCTACCCGTGCTGAGGTAAATGATGTTGCTAACTCTGTATGCGACGGTGCTGATGCTGTAATGCTCTCTGGAGAAACCTCTGTAGGTAAATACCCGGCAAAGGTGGTAGAAACGATGGCTAGTATTGTGGCTCACGTTGAATCGACTTTCGATGTAAAGCCAATTATGGACAACGAGCCTTCGATTAAAAACGAACGCTACATCACGAAAACCATTTGTTACAACGCTGCAAAAATTGCAGATCAAGTTGGCGCTGCAGCTATTCTGACGCTCACGTTTAGCGGTTATACGGCACTTAAAATTGCTGGACACCGACCTAAAACCAAGATTGTCGTGTTCACTGCCAACCGTCAAATCATGAACCAAATGTCATTGGTATGGGGTGTTGAAGCCTTTTACTACGACGGAATGGAAAGCACGGATCAAACCTTTGACGATATCAAAAATATCCTCAAAGAAAACGGCGTTGTCGAAACCGATGATTTGGTTGTGAAAATTGCTTCGATGCCTATCGAAGAGAAGGGCTTCACGAACATGCTTAAAATTGCAGCGATTTAATACAGCCGACTAAATACCTCATGAAGCCCGCGTTGTACCGCGGGCTTTTTTTATCTTTAAATCATGGCAGAAAACACCCGCAACCACCTTTGGGACCACAAAGAAACTAGGCTCGAACGAACTTTTGTGCTGCCTTCTTTTCAGGCCTCTTTAGACTTTGTTGCTGCGGTAGGCGCTATTGCAGAAGCATGCAACCACCACCCCTTTATTGCGATAGATTACCGAACGGTTGTTCTTTATTCTACCACGCATGATAAAGGAAACGTGGTGACGAATCTCGACCATGAATTGGCCCAGAAAGTAGATGCTGCGTTTTCCGCTATAGATTAAATGCCAGTTTTAAACTGCTCCAAGAAACGCTTGTCGTTCTCGGTGAACAAGCGAATGTCTGGAATTTGGTAGCGGTTCATGGCAATGCGCTCAATCCCCATCCCAAAGGCATATCCCGAATACACTTCTGGATCTATACCGCTCGCTTTCAAAACATTTGGATCTACCATACCACAGCCCATTACCTCTAGCCATCCTGTGCCTTTAGTAATCTTGTGGTCAATCTCTGTCTCTAGACCCCACCATACATCTACCTCGGCACTAGGCTCAGTGAAAGGGAAGTATGAAGGACGCATTCTAATCTTGGCGTTGCCGAAAAACTCCTCCGCGAAATACATCAAGACCTGCTTTAAATCTGCAAAGCTTACGTACTTATCGATGTAGAGGCCCTCAATCTGATGGAAAATACAGTGGCTTCTCGCGCTAATTGCCTCGTTTCTAAAAACACGTCCTGGACTAATGGTGCGAATAGGCGGCGTGTTGCTCTCCATCGCTCGAACTTGGACAGACGAGGTGTGAGTTCGCAAAGCCCAATCTGGGTTTCTTTGAACGAAGAAGGTGTCTTGCATGTCTCTTGCCGGATGCTCTTCTGGGAAGTTTAGCGCCGTAAAGTTGTGCCAATCGTCCTCAACCTCTGGGCCGACACTAACGTTAAATCCTATGCGTTTAAAAATTTCTACGATCTCGTCTTTAATGGCGTTGATTGGGTGAATAGCTCCCAATTCCGCTGGAATACCTGGTCGGGTAATATCACCGTTAACCCCAGTAGCTGCAACGCTTTCGAGGTCTTCAAGCGCCTCTTTGTGCTTGCCTTCTGCCAGCTGCTTTAATTCATTCAAAGCCGCACCAAAAGCCTTTTTCTGTTCGGTAGGTACGTTTCTAAATTCCTTGAACAAGTCTTGAATGGCGCCCTTTTTGCTTAGGAATTGTAGCCTAAACTGTTCTGCCTCCTCTTTGTTCGTCAAGGAGATAGATTCAATCTGATCACGGAGGTTTTGAACATTTTCAAGCATAACAGCCTAGTCTAATACGATTCGTTTGTTGTAGATTTGGCGAAATTACTGAATTACAAGCATGAAACGCTTATTTCTTTTATTACTAGTTGCAGTTACTTTTTCTTCATGTGAAGAAGGGGCTACAGAATACTTCGTTAAAGTTACCGTTACCAATGAAGACGGCTTGCCTGTGCAGAACGCTGCGGTAAAGATGTTTACACCCATCCAAAACTCTACCGAATGGTACAACTTCACAGACGTGAGTGGCCAAGTTATATTCAGGTCAGGGTTCGAGGCCTACCACGACATCAAAGCGTGGAAGATGGTTTACGAAGGTTGTAACTACGTAAGATTGGTTCGAGGAGAGACAATTGACGTAAATGTTGTACTTTACCCAATCGGAGACCCTAATGGTTGTGTAGAATAATGAAGAAGATAGTTTTCCTTTTTGCGCTCAGCGCCTTTTTATTTTCAGGATGTCGCATTGACAATCCAACGTACTCATTCAGAATCAAAGTGACCAACCCTGACGGTTTGCCCATTCAAAATGTTGTGGTAGAAGCGTCTGTTGATGTTCCTGGCCACCGTGAAGAGGCCTACATGGTAGATACCACAGGCTTTGACGGCGTGGTAGAGTTCGAATACGACTACGAGGCTGTATTTAAAATTTTAGGAACGCGCGGCGGCAACCCTTTCACACACATTGGTTGTGGTTTTGTAAAACTTGAGGCCAACCAAACGGTAGAAAGCTCAATCATTTTACTTCCTTACGATCCATCTGACCCGGGTTGCTAACCTTGGGCCGATTCAAATAAAAACCCCCGAGCCGCTGGCTCGGGGGTTTCTTTTTCTAAAGATATCCGTTGGACTTAAAATAATTGACAACTGCCTGTTTCATCAGTATGGCCTGTTCTCCAGCCTTCAGTGTCGGCAGGGGCTTGAGCGATTTAAAATGCGGCCATCCTTCTTCGTCGCGTTTCTCAAATTCATAATAGCCGTATGGCTCTAAGACCGTACAAATGGCAACATGAAGCACATTAATCTTCACATCCTTCTTCATTTTGATGTATCCCATCTGAAGCTCCTGGGTCCCCACAAGCAACAGGACGCCGTCCAAGTCGATGTCGCCGTCGCCCGGAAACTGGTGGGAAAGTTTGTCTAGAAGGTGGTGCCAATCGGCTTTTAATTCTTCGCTTCTCACTATTTTGCTTCTATGAAAGGATTAGACCTCATTATCTTGCTTTTTACAGCGTTTCTTGTTGCCAAAGGTATATGGAAAGGCTTTGTAAAAGAAATCGCCGGAATCATTGCTGTATTGCTCGCTGTGGTTGTTTCTTTTCTTTACCACGAGCCGGCAACTGCTTATTTCGGCAGCAAATTTGAATTCAACTACCTGCCTGTGGTGACCTACGTTATTTTATTCGTGGCTGTCTACGCCGGCGTTATGCTTTTAGGCAACCTCATCGACAAGATACTGCGCTCCATTTTCCTTGGTGGAATAAATCGAATTCTCGGGGGTGTCTTTGGTGCAGTTAAATCCGCGTTGTGGTTGACCATTTTGACCTACGCATATTCCACCGCTAAAAACGGGGTGGGGTTCCAGCATCCGGAATGGATCCTGGACTCCCAGTACTTTCCGTTTCTCGTAGACTTCAGTGAAATTCTCTCGGGTTATTTAGCTTAACGCCGCAACACCTGGAAGCTCTTTGCCTTCCAAGAATTCTAGCATCGCTCCACCACCTGTTGAGATGTAGCTCACTTTATCTGCAAAACCAAACTTGTTGATCGCTGCAACACTGTCGCCGCCACCAATCAGTGAAAATGCGCCGTTAGCAGTACTCTTGGCAATCGCCTCAGCAACACGCTTTGTTCCACCAGCGTAATTTTCAAACTCGAAAACACCCATAGGCCCGTTCCAGATTATGGTTTTAGCATCCGCCAATACAGCCTCAACTTCAGTGATACTTTCTGGACCGTTATCTAGACCCATATATCCTTCTGGGATTTCACCAATTGGACACACGCGCTCCGCAGGAGTATCTGCAAAATCTTTGGTAATCAACGTGTCCGTAGGAATCATCAGGTTGCAGCCGAACTCCTTCGCTTTCGAGATGAGTTCATTGGCCAAATCGAGCTTGTCGTCTTCAACAAGAGAAGTTCCTATAGAACCACCCATCGCTTTAACAAAAGTGAAGCCCATGCCACCGCCAATAACCACGGTGCCCACATTCTCAACCATATTAGTAATCACGCCAATTTTTGAACTCACCTTGGCGCCTCCAATAATAGCAACTGTTGATGCTTTATCGCTTCCAAGCGCTTTAGAGATGCTCTCCACCTCACCGTTCATCAAAGTGCCGAAACCTTTGTTATCCTCTTCGAAGAACTCTGCAATGATTGCGGTTGAAGCGTGTGCACGGTGTGCTGTACCAAAAGCGTCGTTTAAGTAAATGTCTCCAAGCTCTGCCAATGATGCCGCGAACTCTCTATCGCCTGAGGTTTCTTCATTATAATAACGCAGGTTTTCTAACAATACAATTTCGCCATTCGCTGCCGCTGCAATAGCCTCGGCCGCTTTATCGCCGATGCAGTCTTCTGCAAAGTGCACCTTAGTACCTGTTAAAGCGCTTACCTCGTCAACCAAAGAGGCCAACGTTAATTTCGCTACGCGCTCGCCTTTTGGGCGACCCAGATGGCTCATCAATACCGCTTTACCTCCGCCTTCAACGACTTTCGTAATTGTTGGAAGTGCCGCTTTAATGCGAGTGTTGTCTGTGATATTTAGATTTTCATCTTGTGGAACATTGAAATCCACACGAATGAGTACATTCTTTCCTGAGAAGTCGAAGCTTTTCATATATTTTTGAGTGTTGAATTGGTCGGCTAATTTAAGCGAAATTCTACGGTAACATCCATGGTAAGAACATATAACAATAACAGCCTACTCGAGCAGATTAAACATGCTACCTCCACAGGGAAGTTGCATCACGCCAACCTGATTTCTAGCGGGCAGGGGGAGGATGGGCTCCCTTTGGCGTTGGAACTCTCAAAGCTGCTGTTATGTGAGCACGAAACCGGATGTGGAACATGTCGAGGCTGTACCCGTGTGACAAAACTTGAACACCCCGATTTGAATTTGACCTTTCCCATCGTCTCGGGCGGAGCTACTGGCACTTCGGATGATTTTTTGATCCAATTCCGCAAGGCCTTCATCCAAAACCCTTTTCTCGACCCAAACAGCTGGCAACAAACCATTGCCACTAAAAACCAACAGCTTCAGATTCCAGTAAAGGAAATTCAGAACTTGCAACACAAGCTAAGTCTTACAGCGGCCGAGGGGAAAAATAGGGTGTTGCTCCTGTGGATGCCTGAAGCCATTAAAGTAAGCGCTTCGAACAAGCTCTTGAAACTAATAGAGGAGCCCCTGGACAATACCTACATCATCCTTGTTACCCACAACAAAGGACGGTTGCTGCCCACCATTCTCTCGCGTTGTGCACCGTGGCACTGTAAACCGTTAACAAAAGAGGCGTTTGAGCGGCACTTTCGTGAAGAAGACGAGAGTTTAAGGGCACTTTTGAATATGGTCTTTGCGCCAAACCTTGGTGCGGCAATCACGGCCAAAAATGATCCGAGTACCACCCAAATAGAGCTATTCGCTAACTGGATGCGCACCTGCTATAAAGGGGCCCCTGTGGAGATTACAGCGGTCGTAAATGAATTGGCCACACAACCGAAAGAGGCTGTAAAAACCTTGATTACTAGATCCATGCACTTCTTAGAGCGCGGCTATTACCACAACGTTCAATCCACACATTCTTCAGCGACCGACCTTGGTGCTATAAACGTTCAGAAGCTAAGCACCGCAGTTATTCCGGCAGGAGCGCAATTAATAACAAAAACGTTGGGATCTTGTCTAAAAGATTTAGAGCGAAACATCCATTTAAAAACGTCGCTCACCCACGCAAGTTATCAGCTACACCGCGCGTTTAGGGGTCGATAGATCAGCCGAGCTTAAAGACGTAAATCTTTGAGCTTGTATTTGTTTTCCCCGCTTTTATATTGCTAATAAAACCGCGATACAACGCTTTTACCCAATGGGCTAAAGTCTTGTTTTCTCCACCACTCTTATATTGCTCAGAAAGCAACGAAATGTAATAACTATCCATATTCATTGGGATGACTTTTTGCAAATCAAAACCATGGTTAGCTAAAAGTTTGGAAACACTTGACTCGGTAAAGTGGTGGACGTGAATAGGCACGTCCCAAGCCGCCCAATGTTTACCATAATACTCGGCATCATGACTCTCAGGGTTGGGAACCGCAATAATGAGGTGGCCCCCAGGAAGCAGTCTTTCTTTGAAGCTTGAGAGCAGTCCGTTTAGGTCGTAGATGTGTTCCAAGACGTGCCACATCGTGATGACCTCAACGCCTTTTTCTACACCCTCAATGGAGGCGCTTACAGAACCATAAGATTGTGCCGCAGCACGAGCGTTGTCGTTGATTTCCACACCGACCGCATTTTTTCCACTTTGTACCAATGTTTCTAAAAATTGGCCCGTACCACAACCGTAATCCAAAACAGTGCCTTGACCTGTGTGTACAGCGTTTACGTAGGAGAGTTTTCTTCTCAAATTAACGCCGCGTAAAACCTGATATACTTGTCCGAACAGACTCTTGTTTTCGTTCGTATGGCTGATGTAATTGGGATTATCGTAATACGGTCCAATTTCAGCTTCAACCACCCTGGGATTGGTAAACAGGTGTGAACATTCTGTACATTTTTGAACTGTGAAAGCTTCCTTGCTAGTAGAATAATCTACAGTGCCGACCACCTTTTCAAACGACGTTGCCTCACAAACAGGACAATGTTTCAACTCTTCTCTCATAGCGTAATTAGGTCCTGCCTTTTATCGTCCCATGTAAACAAGCAACACGTGAATATCGCTCTGACTTATTCCACTAATACGGCTGGCCTGTGCAATAGTGGCTGGACGAATGGCGTCTAACTTGTCTCTTCCCTCAAAACTAAGGCCTTTTACCTTGTAGTAGTCAAATTTTTCAGGGATTTCCTTATCGTTTAAGCGCTTCATCTTCGCGACGTTTTCCTCTTCGCGCGCAATGTAACCGCCGTACTTAATGTCAATTTCTAGTTGTTCAACAACCTCTTCAGTCCACCAAGATTCTCCCGAATAGTATGGCTCAAAATTACCCAGCTTGATGTTTGGACGAGCCACTAGTTTGTTCGTCTTGGTTTTCTCTTTAGCAGGCTTTTCTTCTTGAGCGGTTAAAACCGTGTTGATTTTATCCAGAGGCAGGCTTTTGTCCAGAGCAACCTTACCCAAACCAATGAGGGCAATTTTTTCCTCAAGCAACTTCTTTCTTTGATCGCCAGCAAGACCTATTTCATGCCCTAACGAGGTTAATCGCAGGTCAGCATTGTCCTGTCTCAAAAGCAATCTGTATTCAGCTCGAGAGGTAAACATTCTATACGGTTCCTCGGTGCCTTTTGTAATGAGATCGTCAATCAATACACCTATATATGCGTCGTTTCTGCCCAAAATAAAAGGCGAATCGCCACGTACAGCACGAACCGCGTTTACTCCAGCCATCAAGCCTTGACAAGCCGCCTCTTCATAGCCTGTCGTCCCATTAATCTGACCCGCGAAATACAAACCGCTTACCAGCTTTGTTTCCAGTGTATGCTTCAGTTGAGTAGGAGGGAAGTAATCGTATTCAATAGCATAACCTGGGCGGAAGAACTTCGCTTTTTCAAAACCTCTTACTTTATGCAACGCCTCGTACTGTACCTCTACCGGCAAGCTTGTTGAGAAGCCATTCACATACACCTCTACGGTGTTCCAGCCCTCGGGTTCAACAAAGATTTGATGAGAGTTTTTCTCGGCAAATCGGTCGATTTTATCCTCAATAGAAGGACAATATCTTGGGCCCGTACCTCGAATAGCCCCATTAAAGAGGGGAGAACGATCAAACCCTTTTTTCAAGGTATCGTGTACTTCTTGTGAGGTGTGCGTTATCCAACAACTTCTCTGCTTCTCTAGTTTAGATTGACCTAAAAAACTAAACTGGCCCGGATGCTCATCACCAGGCTGTTCTTCCATGAGATTAAAATCGATGGTTCTACCATCTATTCTCGGTGGAGTACCCGTCTTCATTCTACCAGCCTCAAAGCCTAATTGAATAAGCTCCTCAGTAATTCCAGTGCTTGCTCTTTCGCCAGCTCTACCACCACCAAAATTTTGATCGCCTACATGAATCAAACCGTTCATAAATGTACCGCTGGTAAGAACTACGGTATGTGCCTCGAAAGTCATTCCTAAAGCAGTTTTCACCCCGTGAACGGTTCCGTCAGTAACTAGCATTCCGGTAACCATGTCTTGGAACATGCTCAGACCTTCAGTTTCTTCAAGCAAGTCTCTCCAATACTGTGCAAAAAGCATTCGGTCGCTTTGAACACGAGGACTCCACATGGCAGGTCCTTTGCTTCTGTTCAGCATTCTAAACTGAATCATACTCCTGTCCGTAATGGTGCCTGAACCACCCCCTAAAGCATCTATCTCCCTGACTATCTGGCCTTTAGCTACTCCGCCCATCGCTGGATTACAGCTCATTTGACCAATAGTCTGCATGTTCATAGTAATGAGCAACACTTTCGCTCCCATCTTGGCAGCACAATAACTAGCTTCACAGCCGGCGTGTCCACCACCAACAACTATTACATCATATTTTTCATCTAGAACCATCCTACAGTCGGTCTAAAATTTCATTTTCTTTTGATCGCATTACCGATTTCTCTTCGTCGGTTTTATCACCAAATCCTATCAAATGAAGTATGCCATGGGCGACAACTCTATATCGCTCTCTCTCCAAAGGCTCATCATTCTGCTTAGCATTATCTTCAATTCTATCCTCACTTATAAACAGCTCACCAGATATCTTGTTTCGACGCGAGTAATCAAACGTAATAATGTCTGTATAGTAATCGTGGTTCAAGTGCTTTCTATTAACTTCTAAAAGCTCTTCATCATTCATCCAATGGATATATATGTCACCAAACCTCAGGTCTTGATATATATTTTCAAAAATTGATATGATATGTGCTTCTACAGGAATCAACTTACTTCTTTTTTAACACCGGCAAAGGTAAGTCGCTTACGGTATTGTTTGAAGGTTTAATAATAATCTCTGTCCCGATCTCAGAACTAGACTCATCCCCGGTATTCGCCTTACGCTCCTGCCCTTGTTCTTCCTTTTGAAATTCTGAATCAAAGCTTTCCCATAATCTATTTTCGAACTCACTTTGACTTTCGTTCTCATTCGGTGCGCCAAATAGAAGCTGTCTTTTTAATTCTTCCAGTTTTTGAGGTTGTAAACCATCACCTAATTCTTTTAACCCATTTAACCTATTATCTATTTCTTTGAGGAGTTCATTGGTGCCTTTTCCTTGTTCTCCTGGAGTTTTACCCTCTTCTGCCGGCTTTCTAGAAACACCTTTTTTGCCTGGTTTTTTGCCCTGACTCTTACCAGATTCTGAGCCTTTCTTCTGTGAAGGTTTATTTCCTTTTTTACCCTTACTAGGTTTACCTGTTTGACCTGGTCGGCCTTTCTTGCATTCCTTTTTAGAACTGGCTAAAGATTGTTTCTCGCTCTGTAGTATATCGTAAAGAACCGCGTTTAGATCATTTAATGCAGTAACCATATATACGGTTTTGACTTCAATGTTTTTGGAAAGTAAAAGCGCCGACTCTAACTCTTTTACTGCATTAGTAATAGATACAGAAGCGTCATTTAATACCCTGCCCAGCATAGGATCAGTAATTAAAATAATTTCCAGAGAGTCTAAAATTTCTCGTTGTATACTCAATAAGGTTCTTTGCTCTCTATACCGTGAACCAGACTGTATTGCTTTATGTACTTCTTGAACAACACTTGTTTTCCAAGAATTCTTAAGCATTCTTTTCAACCGTTCAACATTTTCCGATTGTATATCAACCGTAGATTCAGCTAATAACTGTTTTAATTTTTGAGCGCTGTCTTTAGCTTGTTCCTCTCTTTGATCACCGCTTTTATCGAGTGATTCAAGCTTATTAAGTTCCTCCTGTAATTCTTTTTTGTCGGTATTATTAAGTTCATCAATTGAAAAATCTATCACAGAATCTAGGGGTGCGTTGGTTTCACGTGAAACCATTTCTAACGCATTAATCAATTTTTGAATCTCCCACAATTCGTCTAAAGCCTCTTCAATACTTTCTAAATCCTCCTCCTCTAGATCAGCTGGGATTAAATTATTGTCGTCCAACTTCTTTTCTGATGGCTTTTTTTCTTCTAAAACTTTCTTGTCCGCTACCTCTTGCTTTACTCGATCTATAAAAGACCTAAACGGTTGTACTTTTAAAGTAGATGTTTGATTTAACTCCGAATCCAAAGCCTCGTAGGACCTTTGAGGTCTTTCTATCAACCGCACCGAAGACTGATTTATATTATCATAAGCTTCAATCCTAAGCTTATCATCACTCCAGGCCAAAGCAAATAGCCTAATGTCTTTTATAATTTGAGATTCAATCAAGATTCTGTCCAATTGAAAATCATCCGTACATTTAATAACAAGGGAATCGAAATCGTTTTGTATCACCTCAATATTTGGAGGTAAATCTTCAGTTACTTGAACTGGAATATTAAAATGTTGATTTAAACCTACAAACTCTAATTCTTTTGTAGTACTAGTAATTATAGACGCCGATGTATAATTTATTGTTTCACGTGAAACAGTAGGTTTTAAATATTCCGTTAATAAACCTTTGAATTTTATTTCTACTGAACTTCCTGTAATAGCTTTTACAGTATCAGATAAACTGTAAGGCTTAATGTTTGTGTAAGAAGGTGGAGTAATATTAGCCGACCACGATGAAACTGTTATCAGAGAATCACACACGATATACAAATCCTTAACTATTCTACCGTTCTTTAAAATAGTGTGCTTTGAATCGGTTATAACCACACTTGGAACTTCTTTTATTTCTAAATTCTGATCAACGAACTGTGATAAATCCGGTTGACTAAAAAACTCAGTATTAATAGTATCTGGTAATGTACTTAGCTCATCAGTGACTCTGTACTGGCCTGTAATTAGTTCTTTGGTACTTATTCTTAACGGTTGATAGAACAATAAAGTAAATAGAATTAATAGAGAGAGACCAGTGATAATGTAACGATAGGTCCAGTGATACTTGATTGTACTTATTAATGATACTAAAGTGGTTTTACTTTCTAGTAAAGCAATTCTTGATGACCATTCGCCTATTTGGCCTCTTTGACTTAAATCTAGTGATTGACTGAATCGACCACCGTCGTATTCCCTAACTACATTCGATAAATATTTATTAGAAAGAAAACGCACTGCTAAAGCTAAGAGCAGGTATCGTAGAGGATAAAGAACAAAAGTTAGTAACGTTAATAATATATATATCTTTCCTACCTGCTGGATACTAAGTAACCCTGGAATAAACCAAAGGTTAATAGTTGCAATAAAGAGTGCTATTAAACCACTTAAAAAAATAGTTAATAAACTGAAATACAATGATTTACGTAAAAAAATACGTCTTACAAAGTCTTTTATTTCTATTCCTTCTTTCATGTCTTTCCAGCTGTAGTACTTCTAGTGCCTTAACCGCTTATGAGAACTACTCTTTTCAAACAAAAGGTAAACGTAAGAATCCTGCGATACTCTTTTTCTCAGATCTAAATATAACAGCGAATGACTCTTTGATTAAACACCTGAGTAAAGATTACTACGTAATTGTCATTCAAGAGTTAGAAGGTAACTTTCTAAAAAAACTAAATGCAGATAATTCACTAACACGCGGTATTGAAGGACTTGATATATACAATCATGTCAACAACCAAATTACAGTTACAGGTTTAGCTGCCTCAGGATTGGAATGTCTACATATTTGTTCTTGGGGAATGAATACCCGAACGCCTAAGATTATACTCTACCCTTTGTTCGAGGAAAGTTTGAATGATCATTTACGACTTGCTCTTGGTGGAGCTATAGCTGTTTTTCCAGCATATAATAAGAATCTTAATGCTCTTGAAATTTATAACAACATTAATAATACTTTTCCTCCATCTGGGATGTTATTAGGATACTCCTATCGTTACCTAGAAAGTTTAAAAACCCTAGACATACGAACTCAAATGTCGAGTTATGACGGAGAGTTAGAGGTTACCGTCCTAAATTAAGAGCACGCTATCTTTCCAACTCGACGTTCATGTCTTCCTCCCTCAAAATCATTGGTCAAGAAAGATGTTAGTATCTCTTTTGCTTCCTCGGTACTCACAAAACGTGCAGGTATAGCAATAATATTAGCATTATTATGCTGGCGAGCTAGTGCAGCAATCTCTGGTAACCAACACAACGCACCACGAATATTTTGATATTTATTGACGGTCATATTAATTCCATTACCAGAACCACAAATAACCACGCCTAATGAACAAGTACCCTTTGATACTGATGAAGCTACTTTGTGACCATAATCTGGATAATCAACACTATCGCTAGAAAAAGGTCCTTGATCTAATACTTCAGCGCCATGGGCTTTAAGCACTTTAATGAGTTCAGTTTTTAATTCTACGCCGGCATGATCTGTTCCAATAGCAATCTTCATAATACTTGTTGTTTATACAAAGGTCGTAATTGTTGTGTATAACCTAGTTGATTAATGTGAACAACCTATGAACAGGATTTTAAAACTCGACCTTGTATTATTCACATATTCTTGTATATGGAAAATATATTTTGAAGAGTGGCTTTTAGTTGTTGTTACTTCTTCTAAATCGGTCCACAGGAAAAGGATACATACTAACAGCTCTAAAATGAATTAGTCTTTAACAATCCATACTTCATTTTATCAATTAACACTGTGAATAACGTTAGTAAACTCTATTTAATTAAGTAATTACAGTACATTAATCATGATAACAAATATTGATAACTCGAAAAACCTACATCAACCGCATCCTAGTTATCACGGTTATCAACACACTATTATTATTACTATATTCTTTTAAAATGAATTCTATTATATATAAAGGTGATTGGATAATTAAAGGTTCAAAGGTTACTTATGAGAATCCTTGGATTAAAGTTAATCATCATGATGTCGTTACTCCAGGTGGAAGCGCTGGGATTTATGGAGAGGTTCACTTTAAAAATTTAGCTATTGGCATTTTACCAATCGATAAAGACGGTTACACCTGGCGTGTGGGTCAATTTAGATTTCCTTTAAATACTTACTCTTGGGAGATTCCTGAAGGTGGGGGACCACACGATACCGATCCTTTGAAAAGTGCAAAACGTGAATTATTAGAAGAAGTGGGACATACTGCTCAAACTTGGACACCGCTTTTAGAGATGCATTTAAGCAATAGTGTGAGTGATGAGAAAGCTATTGTTTTTTTAGCTGAAGATCTTACCGAAGGTGTAAGTCAACCTGAAGACACTGAAAATCTAACTGTTGAGAAGATTCATTTTTCCGAATTGTACCAACAAGTGATGGATGGAATTGTTACGGATTCAATTAGCGTCGCTGCAGTACTTAAATTATCTATCCTAAGGCCAAGGTTATTAAAGATGTAAAAAACGCTTAAATCGCTCCATAACCACCTCTACAGCTTTTGAATTAGGATGTGTACCATTCGATTCAAAGAAGGAATAATCTCGAAGCTCATCATTTATAATTTCAAAACTTGGGAAATACACAATGTTAGGAGGTTCTATAAGTGCTTCGATTGCTGTTCGTAAGATAGATTTACCTAGAAAATTTTCCTGTAGGCCTATTCTGGTATAACGAACTGGACTTACCGTGAAGATGACTTTTAGATTTTTAGGCAATTCAGATAAAGTTTGTTTCCATTCTTTGACTATATCCTCCTTATTCAATAATCTTCGTTCAAAAAATTGTCCGGGTAGCTTGTGGCAATTATTAACTAGTTGGTCTTCTTTGAACCAAGCGTGAGCAGTTCCTAAGGATATAATTAAAATGAGTTGTTTATCAGACCGGTTCAGGTATTGATTAATTTTTCTTCTGCTATTTTCTAATACTGTTTGAAGTGCTGAATCACTTTCATCTTGCCAGACGTTAGCAGCATCGAGTTGATGAAAGATACCCTCATGATAAAAACTGGGTGATAAGTCTTCATTAGAAAAAATCCAGCGCAGCTGTTTAGCAATACTGATTGGATTAAAAGAAGTACCTAATGGGTTGAATTGGTACTCATATCCTAAACGATTTAAATAGGGATCAAGGTTACTAACAAAGCAGCTACCTATACCGAAAAAAAAAGGGGGTGCAGAAAGTTCTTCTGTCCCCACTTTTACTTCCGTAATCATTATTTAAATATTGAATTCAATACCCTGAGCGAGTGGTAGATCTTTACCATAATTCAAAGTATTGGTTTGACGGCGCATATAAGCTTTCCAAGCATCCGATCCACTTTCACGGCCTCCGCCAGTTTCTTTTTCTCCTCCGAAGGCGCCACCAATTTCTGCACCTGAGGTTCCAATATTCACATTAGCAATACCACAGTCTGAACCACTTTCACTTAAGAAAATATGTGCTTCTCGAACATCACTTGTCATGATAGCACTTGACAAACCTTGCTTTACATCGTTTTGAATAGCGATTGCATTTTCAACCTCACCTTTATATTTCAGTAGGTAAAGAATAGGTGCGAAGGTTTCTTTTTGAACACTATTATAATTGTTTGATGCTTCAATAATACAGGGTTGAACATAGAATCCATCATCATAAATTCCACCTTCAAGAACTTCACCGCCATAGAGTATTTTTCCACCTTCAGCTTTCACATTTTTAATAGTATCTAAGAAGGCGTTTACAGCATCTTGATCAATCAATGGTCCTACATGATTACTTTCATCTAGTGGATTACCAATTTTAATTTGACCGTATGCTTCAATCAATGCGTTTTTCACTTTATCGTAAACGCTGTCGTGGATAATGAGTCTTCGAGTTGAGGTGCAACGTTGACCACATGTTCCTACGGCACCAAACAAAGCACCGGTAACAGTCATTTTTAAATCACAGGTAGGTGTAATAATAATGGCATTATTTCCACCTAATTCTAAAATTGATTTTCCAAATCTTGAGGCAACTTGAGCACCAACTATTCTTCCCATTCTCGTCGAACCTGTCGCTGAGATCAGCGGCATTCTCTCATCGTGCGTCATCCATTCACCACGTGTATAATCACCAGTAATTATTGAAGAAATTCCCTCGGGAAGGTTATTGGCCGCAGCAACTTTATTCCAGATATGTTGGCAAGCTACTGCACATAACGGTGCTTTTTCACTGCCTTTCCAAACTACCGTATTGCCACACACTACGGCTAATGCAAAATTCCAAGCCCATACAGCAACAGGAAAATTGAAGGCCGATATTACACCCACTACTCCAAGCGGATGCCACTGCTCCATCATGTGGTGAGCGATTCTTTCACTCTTGATAGTTAGACCGTACAACTGGCGTGATAGACCTACTGCAAAATCACAGATATCAATCATTTCCTGTACTTCACCGAGGCCTTCTTGGTAGCTTTTTCCCATTTCTAAGGAAACTAAAGCACCAAGTGCTGCTTTTTCATCGCGTAAGGCATTTCCAAATTGACGTATTAACTCACCTCTCTTAGGAGCCGGCATACTGCGAAGTGTTTTAAAAGCTTCAGATGCGGCAGTAACTACTTCATCATATTGTTCTTTTGTGGTAATACTTACGCTGCCTAATTCAAGGTTGTCGATAGGTGAGTTGGAGGTAATGGTTTCGCTGGTTTCCATCCATTGCTGACCGGTTGAGGTTCCGTGTATAGCTCCAGTTAGGTTTAAAGACTCTAAGATCTGAGAAGGTGTAAATGCTTCCATGTTTTGGGTTATAGATTCCCTTTAAAAATACAATGAATAGCTCCTTTACCGGCTGAATCAAAAAAAGACTTTCTCAAAGGGTTTCGAACAACTCTACGAGTTACTTTTGTTATTTAGAATAAATCAAAATAAGATGCGTTTTCTAATTCCCCTTTTCGCTAGCGTGTTGCTATTTGCATGTTCACCCACTCAAGAGGGCAGTGCGGACGGAAGAATAAAAGTTGTTTGTACTACAAGTATTATGACCGACTGGGTAAGCAATGTTGCTTCAGAGAATATGGAAGTAATACCGCTATTAAAAGTGGGTATAGACCCCCACGTTTATAAACCATCAAAAAAGGATTTAGACCTGTTGCGAGAGGCAGATGTGATTATCTACCATGGACTTCATTTAGAAGGGAAGATTATTGAAGTATTAGAGCATATGGAGGATAAACTCATCATTGATGCTGCTAAGAATTTCCCTAAAGAATTAATTATTCGTGATCCAAATTTTCCAGCTTCAACCGATCCGCATGCGTGGTTTGATAAGGAGTTAGCGCAAAACGCTATTAAAACTATTGTAGGAGAACTGCTTCAAAATTATTCGGATGAGGCAGCGGGCATTCAACTAAAAATGGACGGCTACTTTTCAACGATGGATTCAGTAGCTATTGAGGTAAATACTATTATAGATGCTATTCCAGAGCACCAACGCTTGGTGATTACCACACACGATGCACTCAGTTATTTTGCGCGAGGTTATGGATTGCGCGTAAAGACATTGCAAGGTGCGAGTACCGTAAGTGAGTTTGGTCTGCGTGAGATTACAGATTTGGTTGATTTTATCGTTGAACAAAAGGTTCCCGCTATTTTTCTTGAAAACATTATCAGCCCTCAGGCCATGGAGAGTGTTCAAAGGGGTTGTGCTTCAAAAGGGTTTGATGTAAAAATTGGACCGGAACTATTGAGTGATAGTTTGGGGAGCGAAGAAGACCAGAACACGTATTTTAAAATGCTCCTCTTTAACGCTAATACCATCGCGGAACACTTAAAATAATTGGACTTACTACTCAAATACCTCAGCTTAGAAGACCCAAACGTTAGGTATGTGGTCATAGCCATTGTTTTGTTAGGCGGCATGAGTGGAACAGTGGGTAGCTTCAATTTTCTACGTAAGAAAACGCTAGTGGGAGAGACTGTTGCCCACAGCATGTTGCCAGGGGTATTAATTGCGTTTCTCTTAAGCGGCGTGAAGAATCCTGCAGTTATGATTTTAGGAGCTGCTGTTAGCGGATGGATGAGTATTTGGGTTGTTGACTACATCACACAACAAAGTAAGATCAAAGGCGATAGTGCCCTTGCTATAGTGTTGTCAAGTTTTTTTGGTTTAGGCATAGTTCTACTCACTATGATTCAGTCAAGGTATGTTGGGAACCAGAGCGGATTAGATCATTACATATTTGGGAATGCTGCGGCAATGACACCAGCGGATAGTTTTGCTTTTGCAAGCGTTAGTCTTGTAGTTCTCGGGTTGATAATAGCGAATTATTGGAGTGTCAAAGCGATAATTTTTAATTCCGATTATGCCCAAAGCATTGGCATTAGCAGAAAGAAAATAGATACCCTTATTAGCATCATTACCATATTAACTATTAGCGTTGGTATTAAGGCCGTTGGTATTGTTATGATGAGCGCGCTGTTGATCATACCGCCGACAGCAGCTCGTTTTTGGACGGACCGATTGGTACCTATGCTTATTATCAGCGGTGTTTTCGGTTCTTTAGGGGGGTGGATTGGCGCGTTTGTGAGCTATTCCCAAACAAACATGCCCACAGGTCCCTGGACTATAGTAAGCGTAAGTATTATAGCTTTCATATCGATGCTGTTTGCACCGCGCAAAGGCATTGTTTATCAACGGTGGAACAAACTGTTGCTCCGTCGAAGAATTAACGAAGAAAACCTTCTAAAGGCTGCAGTTCAAAATGAAGTGCGAGGCAAAGGCAAGCTGTTTACCCGTGAATCCATTAATCAACGACAGTTTTTCGAACCAAACCTTTGGAACAGAACAGTCGGCCGCCTAAGCAGCAAGGGACTTATTCGCCCCGTTCATGGTGGATATACCTTGAGTACAGCAGGTAGAAGCTATGGTGCAGATATTGACCGCCGTCATAAGATTTGGGAGGTATACCTTCAGCGCCGAATGCAAATGAGTATTCACCTAGTTCATGATGAAGCGGAAACCATGGAGCACTTCTTAACCCCAGAGATTGAAGAAGAAATTCTTCGTGAGCTTGGATTGTGTTCGAGGTTCAATCCACTTTTAGAGATTCATGAAATTATTCCAGATCCAGATCTAGTGTAATTATGGATGCGGTTTGGATTATCATAACAGGTTTTTTGGTAGCCTCCTCCACAGGAATGCTAGGGAACCTTTTGTTGTTACGTAAAATGAGTATGATGGGCGATGCGCTTTCTCATGCTGTACTGCCAGGAATAGTAATTGCCTATTTAATTAGCGGGTCTCGTGCTTCGCTTCCTTTGTTGTTAGGCGCAATTATTATGGGGGTACTTACCACATTTTTGATCCAATTCTTTTCTTCCAAAGGTAAAATGCAGAGCGACGCTGCAATGGGTACGGTATTCACCTTCTTGTTCGCGGTGGGCGTTATTTTGGTTACTAAATACGCAGGACAGGCTGATATCGACGCAGACTGCGTGCTCCACGGTGAGCTAGCTTTTGTACCCCTGCAACAAACCACGTTTTTAGGTCTTCGAGCTCCAAGTGCCGTATGGACACTAGCGGTACTTTTTGTTTTTACCCAAGCAGTTTTTTGGCTGGGCTATAAGGGCTGGGTCCTTACTAGCTTTAACCCTGAATACGCGAAAAGCGTCGGCATAAGAACAACCCTTTGGCACTATGCGTTGATGGCGGCCACCTCGGTAGCAACAGTGGTGAGCTTTGAAAGTGTAGGTGCTATTTTGGTCATAGCATTTTTAGTGGTTCCTGCGGCAACAGCATACTTGCTTACAAAAGACCTAAGATTCATGGTGCTTTTTATTGTACTTCAAGGCTTATTAAGTGCTGTTGGTGGGTACTTTGTTTCTGATTTATTGGAGGCCTCGATCAGCGGTTCGATGGCGGTCGTAAGCTTCTTATTATTTGCCCTTGCTTTTATTCTACAAAAGAAAAGAGGGCTAAAGTCCCCACTTTAACCCTCACTCGCTTAACACAAAAACACGTACGATAACTATATCGTCATGTATGTTTATGCAAAGCACGTGCCAAAAAATAAACTGAAGGGTTAAATAATGTTAAGAAACCAACAACAAGAGGTTTCTATACTACCAGGTTGCGTCCGGATAAGTGCGTGCCAAGCTTTGCATTTCACCTAGAATGTAGCCGAGCTGAGCGCTGTGAATACCGTAACGACCGCCGGTCTGCATCCAAAGTTCAGGTGAGGGCATAACAAGAGTTGCCATTTTTAAGACCTCTGCCACCTTCTTTACCCATTGTTCTTTGAACGCGACAAAGGAGGGTAGTTCCTCTTGAAGTACTCCGAAGATGGGGTGGTCTTCAAACAGCTCACCGCTCCACATCCATAGATCGTCTACGCTTTTTTGAACTTTACTGTGGCTCTCCTTGGTTCCGTCTCCCAAACGCACCACCCACTCTGCGCTCCATTGTGCTTGGTATGAGATTTCTTTAATAGCTTTTTCTGCGATTCCCCTGAGGGCCTCGTTTTTACAGCTTCTTAGAGCATCGTAGAGGTAGAAGTTAAAGGTGTCAATGAAAAAGCTACGAACGACGGAATCACCCCAGTGGCCGTTAGGTTGTTCAACGAGTAATGCATTTTTGAACTGCAAGTGATCGCGGAAGTAAGCAAGGGTATCTTCTGTAGTGTTACCCCCTTCAAGTCGAGCCAATTCTTGGTAGAGCAACCGAGCTCGTCCAATGTGGTCTAATGCAGTATTAATAATGGCAATATCCTGCTCTAATACAGGGCCGTTCGAACACCACTTGCTGAGCTGCTGGCCGAGAACGAGTGAATCGTCCGCCAAAAAGTAGAAGTATTCTTTAAGCGCTTCGTCTTTTGTAAAGTCGCGCTTGACACCGTTTAACCAACCTCCTGCCATGGCTTACATGTGTTCGACATCGTCAGGGATGTCATAGAAGGTAGGATGTCGGTATACCTTATCGTCTGAAGGGGTAAACAAAGGGTCCTTTTCGTCTGGCGAACTTGCGGTAATTTCCTCTGAAGGAACGACCCAGATACTAATACCTTCCGAGCGTCTTGTATAGACGTCTCGTGCATTTTTTATAGCCATTTCGGCATCAGCAGCATGAAGACTTCCCACATGTTTGTGAGACAGTCCGTTTTTACTCCTGAGAAAAACTTCCCAAAGTTTCCAGTTAGATTCACTCATAGCGGTGGCGGTTAGTATTAGGCAGCTGAAGCATCGTTGGAATTACGATCTGCTTGCTTTTTAGCATAAGCGTTTGCGGCTTCACGAACCCAAGCACCTTCTTCATGTGCCTTTACGTGATGTGCAATACGCTCTTTATTACAAGGACCATTGCCCTTAATTACCTCGTAAAACTCTGCCCAATTAATTTCACCGAAATCATAGTGGCCACGTTCTTCGTTCCATTTTAGATCAGCATCAGGAATCGTAAGGCCTAAGTATTCTGCTTGTGGAACGGTTTTGTCAACAAACTCTTGGCGCAGTGTATCGTTGCTTTTTCGCTTGATTTTCCACCTCATGCTTTGTTCAGAGTTTGGACTGTTGTCGTCTGACGGACCAAACATCATCAAAGAAGGCCACCACCAACGGTTCAAGCTTTCTTGTGCCATTGCTTTCTGCTCAGGCGTTCCTTTCGCTAGCTTCATCACAACCTCGTAGCCCTGTCTCTGGTGGAAGCTTTCCTCCTTACAGATCTTAACCATGGCTCGTGCATACGGGCCGTAAGAGGTTCTTGTAAGCATTACTTGGTTTTGGATGGCCGCACCATCAACCAGCCAGCCAATAGTGCCCATATCTGCCCATGATGGCGTGGGATAATTGAAAATAGAGCTGTATTTAGCCTTTCCGCTTTGGAGGTCGGCAATCATCTTCTCTCTAGGTTCACCCAAGGTTTCGGCTGCAGAGTACAAGTAAAGTCCGTGACCCGCTTCATCTTGAACTTTTGCAAGCAGAATGAGCTTTGCGCGAAGAGAAGGTGCGCGAGTAATCCAATTAGCCTCAGGCTGCATACCAATGATTTCACTGTGTGCGTGCTGAGAGATTTGGCGGATTAGGGTTTTGCGGTACTTTTCAGGCATCCAGTCCTTCGGCTCGACCCTGTTTTCATCGTCGACGTAAGCCTGGAATTTGTCCTCTAAAGAAACGTTGGTTCCCATATTCTGTGTATTTGGTTGTGTACAAAGTTAAAACACAACACGCTATCTTCTGTTATGGTTTAAAATTCGGGTTTACCTTTACCCTCCAAATTACGAAGCATGCTGAAGTTTTTTAAGAAAAAGAAAGAGGAAAAGCCATCGTTGATGGCAGAAACCACCAAGCCTACAGACACTTCTTTCTACCCGTTAACCATCTCTGAGGTACGCAGAGAAACCGAAGACGCGGTGAGCATAGCCTTTGATGTTCCTGTGGAGCATCAGGATAAGTTTACCTTCTTGCCGGGCCAGTACCTGACATTAAAAACAACGATTGCTAACGAAGAGGTGCGTAGATCCTATTCAATCTGTGCCGCACCGAGTGACGGAGAGCTTCGTGTAGCAGTAAAAGAAATAGAAGGAGGAAAGTTTTCTACCCACGCAAACAGACATCTAAAGGCAGGAATGACCATGGAGTCCATGCCGCCTATGGGAAATTTTAAGTGGCAGCCTACCGGAGAACCATCACACGTTGTTGGTTGGGCCGCAGGATCCGGAATTACACCGATCATGTCTATTGCTAAAACTGTTTTAGAAAGCGATTCAAACAACACGTTTACGCTGTTTTATGGAAACAAAAACAGCAACAGTATCATTTTTAAAGACGCGTTCGAAGACTTAAAGAACACCTACGTAGATCGCCTTGAGGTTCATCACATTCTTAGCCGTGAGGACCAAGGTAGCGATGTTACTAAGGGCCGTATCGATGGGGAAAAAGTCAAAGCCTTCAACGAGAAATTCTTTGAAGTAGGCGCAACAACAGCGCATTTCTTGTGTGGTCCTTTAGGCATGATAGAAAGCGTAACGGATACCCTAGAGTCTTTGGGCACGCCTAAGGAGAAAATTCATTTTGAGTTATTTAATACGACAGCGGCTGGAGCTGCTAAGAAAGAGGTTTCTTCTTCCGCTTCTGGCGCCTCTGCCGTTACAATAATACTTGACGGAGAGGAGACGCATTTTGAGGCTACGGGCAAAGAATTCATTCTAGACGCTGCGCTAGATGCAGGGGCAGACGTTCCTTATGCTTGTAAAGGCGCGGTTTGTTGTACGTGTCGCGCTAAAGTCCTTGAAGGGTCTGCGGAGATGGTTATGAACTATGCGCTGGTAGACGACGAGGTGAAGGACGGGTATATTTTGACCTGTCAGGCACACGCGACTAGCGATAAGGTGGTGGTAAGTTTCGATGAGTAAAAGCAGCCCAAGAAAGAACGGCGTGAGTGATGAGCCCGGGCCGTCGTTTCATGAAAAGAAGCCTAAGAATGCCAAAGATTATAACATTGGCAAAGGCGCTAAAAAGCGCATGAATAAGGCGAAAAAGCACGGCACTGGTGGCCGTAAAAAGGGATAAAAAAAACCCGGCTCACAAGCCGGGTTTTTTGTTTACTTCTTCCAGGAGTTATTGGTAATGTCAATATCTAATAGACGTTGACTTGGGTCAATCTTGACCTCTAAGACTTCCATGCCGTTGGACGGAATTTTGAACTCATAGCTCGGGTGTGTCCACGCCCAAGGAGAAAGTACATCGTACTTAGGGTCATTTTTTGCACCGTACATGCTCACTAGAGGAATGTTGTAATATTCTACAAGGCCTCCAGCATAAACGACTTGGATATCGAGCGGCATAGGGAATTTACCCTTTCGTTTGAACAGCACGTTAGTGCCGTTCATTACAGGGTTTACTTCAGAGACGCTGTAGTCGATAGACTTCACTTGGTCCTTGTAGTAACTGAGGTACCAGTCTAGCTCTAGGTCGCTTTCCCGTTCCATGATACGGAGGAAGTCGTTGGGCGTTGGGTGCTTGAATTGCCAAGCGTTCCAGTAGCGCTTCATGCCACGTGCAAAAGCTTCTTCACCGATGATGTATTCCAGCTGATTCAAAAACAAAGCACCGGCGCTGTAGCTGTTTATGCCATAGACCATGTTGTAGTTGAAGTGGTCCGCGGGCGTACTTAGCGGTTCTCTCAAACCAGAAGTGTCGAGATAAACATAGCTTCGATAGGCACGAAGGTGTGGGTTCTCCGCATTGTGCTCAAACAAGACGTTCATGCACTCTTCTTCTGCATAGGATGTAAATCCTTCGTCCATCCAAGGGTGGGCGGCTTCGTTTGTGGCGAGGACCCCGTAGTACCAGTTGTGGGTTGCTTCGTGTACAAAGAGCCCCGTGAACCCTTCAAATTTATCACCGCCACCCAAAATCATGGTACACATCGGGTATTCCATACCGCCGTCACCGCCTTGAATGATAGAGAATTGGGGATACGGGTAGGTGCCAAAATTAGCAGCCATAAAGTCAAAGTAGCGCTGCAAGTAGTCCGTTTTTAGTAGTTCCCAATTGGCTTCATTAGCCGTTTCAGGATCGTACAACAGGTGGACTACCGGGCCGTTCTGTAAGTCTATTTGTTGGTGAACATAATCTGGGTCTGCAGCAAAAGCAAAGTCGTGTACACGCTCAGCCTTGAAGTGCCAACGACGCTTTTTGTTTTTACGAACGCGCACTTTTTCAACTCCGCCATAGCCGAAGCCTACTTCATCAGGGTTTTGCAAAACGCCTGTCCCTCCGATGAGGTAATCGCGGTGTGCATCTATGGTTACGTCGAAATTCCCCCAAACACCATAAAACTCGCGACCCACATATTGATCGGGGTGCCAACCGTCCTCGTCATACTCGGCAAGCTTAGGGTACCATTGAGTCATTGTAAAGTCGATTCCTTCCTTGTTGTCACGGCCGGAACGACGAATTTGTTTTGGTACTTGAGCTTTCCAGGCCAATTCAAACGTAGTTGTGCCTCCAGGAAGCACAGGTTCAGCAAGTTCCGTTTTTAGTACTGTTCCACTCACCGACCAAGACATCTCTATACCGTTTTGGGTCAACATTTGAATGTCTTGATACCCAATTTCATCTTCACCCAACCCGTAGATGCGGTCTTGAACGCGGCGGTCAGGGTCTTTGATAGTACGGCTACGTACATCCATCATGCTCTCTGGTTGGAAGGCGTTGAAGTATAGGTGGAAATAAGCCTTGCGCAAGGTGTCCGGGCTATTGTTCGTATACGTAATGGTACTCGTTCCATCGTACTGGTGAGATTCTACGTCCAAGTCAACGTGCATCTCGTAATTGATGGCTTGTTGCCAATATTGGGCCTGCGCGCCTACTGCGCCAAAAATGAAAAGAAGTGAAAGGAGCTTTCTCATTTGATGTGGATTACATGAAGTGGTCTAATCGGCCATTGTCTAAAAGGCGCGGCCCTTTTTCGGTCATTTGAAGGGTACACACCTCGTTGTAGGCGTCGTGTTCTAAGAACAAATGGTAGCCCTTTTCGGCGGCCTCGGTAAATATTCTTCTGCGTTCGTCCAGAGTAATCAATGGACGGGTATCGTATCCCATAACATAGGGAAGTGGGATGTGTCCGGTCGACGGCAATAGGTCAGCCATAAACACGATGGTCTTGCCTTTGTATTCTAGGATAGGACACATTTGAGCATCTGTATGCCCGTTGACCACGAAGGCATCAAAGCCTAAGCCGGTATCTATTCTATGGGCATTTTCTGCCGCCTCAATGAATTTAAGTTGGCCACTTTCCTCGAGCGGTAGGATATTTTCTTTTAAAAAGCTGGCCTTTTCGCGTGCATTTGGTTCGGTTGCCCATTTCCAGTGGCGCTTGTTTGTCCAATACGTGGCGTTTTGAAACGCGGGCTCATACCCAGTACGGTCCTTGTTCCATTGCACGGCACCACCAACGTGATCAAAATGGAGGTGGGTGAGGAAAACATCAGTAATATCATTGCGACTGAAACCCTTACTGGCCAAGGAGGCGTCGAGGCTGTGGTCCCCATGCAGGTAATAGTGGCTGAAGAACTTTTCGCTCTGTTTGTCGCCGATACCGGTATCAATCAAAATGAGTCGATTGCCGTCTTCGATAAGGAGCGAGCGCATGGCCCAGGTACAAAGGTTTTTCTCATCGGCAGGGTTGGTTCTTTCCCACAAACCTTTGGGCACAACGCCAAACATTGCCCCTCCGTCAAGCTTGAAATTTCCAGTGTGAATTGGGTAGATGGTCATCTTGGATAGGATTTTTCCCGAAGGTACAAAAGGGGTGGTGGAATTGGCCACCCTATTTACCCTAAACATTATAACTGATTGTGCGTTAATAAATTGTCTTAAAACCGCCGTGCCATAAGACAAACAACAATGGCCTAATGGGTGACTTTTCACACGCTTTGCGTGATTGGAAACCACGATGTTAGCGCTACTAACAAAACCGTATTCTCATTATGAGCGCTAAAAATTTAGCAAAGCAAATTCAGCAATTTGAAGCTCCGGCCCCTATATCCTGGAAGCAATATTTGATAGATGGTGAAATGCACACTTGGAACGGCGATATGGAACAAGTGTACAGCCCGATGGGCCCCATAAACACCGACGGCACTACCCAGAAACAATACCTAGGAGAGGCTCCTACGCTTGATGAAGCGGCGGGCTTGAAAGCGTTGGATGCAGCGAAAAAAGCATATAACAACGGTCGTGGATATTGGCCAACGGCTAGCGCATCAGAGCGTATCGGCGCTATGGAGAAGTTCTTGGAGATCATGAAGACCAAGCGCGAGGAGGTGAGCACACTTTTGATGTGGGAGATCGCTAAAAACAAGAGCTCAGCGTACAAAGAATTTGACCGTACGGTGGACTACATAGAAGACACCATAGAAGAATTTAAAGAGCTCAACCGTCGCGGATCTAAGGTGGCCCGGAAAGGGGCCATTATCTCTCAGGTAAGACGCGGCCCGTTGGGCGTAGTACTTTGCTTGGGACCCTATAATTACCCGCTAAACGAGACGTTCTGTTTGCTCATTCCTTCGGTTTTAATGGGAAACACAGTGGTGTTTAAGCCAGCGAAATACGGTGTACTATTATTGACACCGTTGCTTGAAGCATTCAAAGAGGCGTTCCCTCCGGGAGTGGTAAACATCTTATTTGGCCGCGGTCGCACATTGGCAGGGCCGATTATGAAGACCGGCGATGTAGATGTGCTTGCGCTCATTGGAAATTCAAAAAGTTCAAACGCGTTGGTTGCGCAACACCCGAAGCCAAACAGGTTGCGCCAGGTGCTCGGCCTTGAGGCCAAGAACCCGGGTATCGTCTTTGATGATGCGAATATTGACCTAGCAGTGAAGCAGTGTGTCAATGGCGCCTTGTCCTACAATGGGCAGCGTTGTACGGCGCTGAAGCTGATTTTTGTACACAAGAGCATCAGCGGTGAGTTCATGAAGAAATTTAGTAAAGCGGTAGACGCGCTAAAATTGGACCATCCAGAAACAGACGCCATGCTGACGCCACTACCGGAGCGCAACAAGGTAGAGCAAATGCAAGCCTATGTGGACGACGCGGTTGCTAAAGGCGCCAAGGTGATGAATGCAAATGCAGGCGCAGTGAGCGATACCACGTTCTTCCCAACCGTGTTGTTTCCGGTAAACAATTCTATGGACATCTTCCACGAGGAGCAGTTTGGTCCAGTTGTGCCTGTTGTAGAATACGAAGATTTGGAAGAGGTAATGGATTCGATTTCACAATCGGATTACGGCCAGCAGTGCAGCCTATTTAGTGAGAATGAAGCGACTATTGCATATGCCGTGGACAACATGGTAAACCAAGTGTGTCGTGTGAATATTAACGCAGCGTGTCAACGTGGACCGGACTATTTACCGTTCACTGGCCGCAAGGATAGCGCGGTAGCCACTCTAAGTGTCCACGATGCATTGCGCAGTTTCTCGATACGCACAGTGGTGGCATCAGGAGACGATCAAAAGAAACTAGTAGGAAGTGTCATCTCTAGTGGCGAAAGCAAATGGATGACGACGGATTATTTGTTGTAAGCGATGACCTAAATCGTGTAAAAACCCTCGGATACAGGCTCCGGGGGTTTTTTGTTTTCATGAAGCTGAGGTAAGGATATTGGCGCGGATTGCCTTCGCTGTGCTCAGGCGGACCGCGTTGTCACCTAAGGTCAGTAAGAACGCTCCGGTTCTTTGCTGTCGCACAGTCCTTGGGTTTTTCATTTGTCCCAATGCTCGAGCAAGCTCGGCATTGTTCCAATTAAAAAACCCCAGCTCGCGTTGCGAGCCGGGGCTTTTCTTCTTCTGAGGTTCCGAGCGGACTCGAACCGCTGTAGCTGGTTTTGCAGACCAGTGCCTAGCCACTCGGCCACGGAACCTTAGGGAGGCCAAAAATAGGAGAAAATATTTAACGGCCTCGAGTTTATTTTATCTCTATCGCTCTGCTGTAAAAGTCAGTGCGACACGCTCCACATCTCCGTTGATGGGCGGGTTGAGCTTAGCGACATTTACCCATGCTTTTTGCACCATAGGGTGTTCGTTCATGATGCGATCAATCATTCGTTGACACACCACCTCAAGAAGTTTAGCGCGAACAGCCATTTCTTCCTTAGCGATAGCATTGAGCGAAACGTAATCGACAGTATCCACAAGGTCGTCAGAAGCTACTGAGGCGCTGAGGTCAGCCCATACGCTGATGTTTACCTCGTAGTGCGAGCCTATAACAGCTTCCTCTTGCATACAACCGTGGTTGGTGTAAATGCGGATTCCGTGAACGTCAATTTGGTGCAATGCGGCCATTATCCTAGAACTTCTATTGCTTTAGCAATGCGAGAAAGCACTTCTTGTTTTCCGAGGACCTCACAAATTGTAAACATTGATGGTCCCATTCCTTTACCGGTTACAGCAAGACGGAAAGACGGACCTACTTTTCCAAAGCCCAATTCCTTTTCTGCTAAATAGCCTTTGAATGCAGCCTCAATGTTGGCCTCTGTGAAATCAGCTAATGCGTCAAAACGGGCAGCAAGGTCTTGCATCATGCCAGCGCTGTCGTCTTTCCACTTTTTATTGCGAGTTTTCTCGTCGTACCCACTCGGCACTTCGAATAGGAATCGTCCCTCAGTAAGCAAATCTTGCGGGAACGTTGCGCGCTCACTCATCATCGTTGCAATCTTACCAAGATGCGCTTCGTTGTACGAAAGACCTACCTTATCAAGCTCACTTTTAAGTTCAGATGCCAATTCATCTTCGCTCAACGCACGTAGGTACAATTGGTTAAACCACTTGCCCTTTTCGAAGTCGAATTTCGCGCCTGATTTAGAGACCTTGCTCAGGTCAAAGGCGTCTATCAAACCCTGAAGGTCGAAGACTTCTTGCTCAGTTCCCGGGTTCCAACCAAGCAGCGCAAGCATATTGATAAAGGAGCCTGGGAAGAAGCCAAATTCGCGGTAACCGCTAGCGGTCTCCCCCGTATCAGGATTGTTCCAATCAATAGGAAATACAGGGAAACCAAGGCGATCGCCGTCGCGTTTACTCAGTTTTCCTGGCCCGTCTGGTTTCAACAATAGCGGAAGGTGCGCGAATGCTGGGCGCTCCCAACCGAAAGCTTCATAAAGCATGACATGAAGCGGTGCAGAAGGCAACCACTCTTCACCACGAATTACGTGTGTGATGCCCATCAAATGGTCGTCAACGATATTGGCCAAATGGTAGGTTGGCATACCGTCTGCTTTGAAAAGTACCTTGTCGTCCATGTTGTTGGTGTTTACACTCACCCAACCGCGGATAGTATCTTCAAAACGAACTTCGTGGTCGCGCGGCAGTTTTATGCGCACAACGTATGGCTCACCAGCAGCAATTTTTGCATCAACCTCTTCTTTTGGAAGGGTTAAAGAGTTCTTCATATTGCCGCGAGTGATGTAGTTGTACTGCCAGTTTGCAGCACCTGCATCCTTGGCCATTTGACGCATAGTGTCCAATTCTTCCGAGGTGTCAAAAGCGATGTATGCTTTGTCGTCGGCCAAAAGCTGGTCTACGTACTCGCGATACATTGGTTTGCGTTCACTCTGGCGGTACGGGCCGTTTCCTCTGTCTTCGCCGCCAATCCCTTCGTCAGGGCTAATGCCACACCAGGCCAAAGCTTCAATGATGTATTGCTCGGCACCAGGTACAAATCTTGTTTGATCCGTGTCTTCAACGCGCAACAAAAAATCGCCGCCGTGTTTCTTAGCGAACAGGTAGTTGTATAATGCAGTGCGCACCCCACCAATATGAAGGGGTCCAGTAGGAGATGGTGCGAAACGAACGCGTACGTTTGAACTCATTATTCTGTCATTTGAATTGGTGCAAATGTACAATCGCTTAAACCATTAGGAAACACTAACTTTGTTTAATAAACACATCCTAAATATGTACCCAGAAGATATGATTGCGCCAATGCGCGCAGAGCTTGCAAATAGTGGATATGCTGAAACAAAAACACCTGAAGAAGTAACCGCTGCGATTACAGCAGAGGGCACCACTTTGGTCGTTGTGAACTCTGTATGTGGCTGTGCTGCCGGTTCAGCGCGTCCTGCAGCAATGGCCGCGGCTAAATCTGAAGTCAAACCAGACCGTATGATTACGGTCTTTGCCGGAAACGACAAAGCGGCAGTAGATGAGGCGAGAAAGCACATGCTTCCGTTTCCGCCATCTTCTCCAGCAATGGCGTTGTTCAAAGACGGTGAACTCGTTCATATGATTGAGCGTCACCACATTGAAGGCCGCACAGCACAGATGATCGCTGGAAATTTGCTCGGCGCATTTGAAGAATACTGCAAGTAACTTCAACCACTTATCATGGAAAAAAGTAAAAACATTGAGACCCTTGCCATTCATGGCGGGCAGCACCCCGACCCAACCACCGGGGCAGTAATGCCGCCCATCTACCAGACCTCAACCTACGTTCAGGAATATCCTGGTAAGCACAAGGGCTTTGAATACAGCCGCAGCCAAAACCCTACACGTTTTGCCTTGGAAAGAGCCATTGCATCACTCGAAGGGGGTGAATATGGCGCGGCATTTGGATCTGGATTAGCAGCCATTGATTGCTTGTTGAAATTCTTAAAACCGGGTGATGAAATTGTTGCCTGTAATGACCTCTACGGCGGAACGTACCGCTTGTTTACCAAGGTTTTTTCTGACTACGGCTTAAAATTCACTTTTGTAGACATGTCTGATGAAAGTTGGGCAGATGCTTTGGGCGCCAATACCAAAATGGTTTGGATGGAAACCCCAACCAATCCAATGCTGAATGTGTTGGACATCGAGGCGGTTTCGAAGAAAGCGAAGGCGGCCGGAGCAATGATGGTGGTGGACAATACGTTTGCCACACCGTATTTGCAGCGACCTTTAGATTTGGGCGCTGATGTGGTCATGCACAGCGGAACAAAGTACCTCGGCGGCCACAGTGATGTGGTTTTAGGCTTGTTGGCTACAGCGGACAAGGACATTGCTGAAAAGATGTATTTCATCCAGAACGCATCAGGCGCCATTCTTGGGCCTATGGACAGTTTTATAGCCCTGCGGGGCATTAAAACGCTGCACGTACGCATGGACAGACATTGTGAAAACGGAGCTGCCGTAGCGCATTTTTTGGACGCGCACCCGGCAGTAGACCAAGTTTTTTGGCCAGGACTTGAGGGACACAACGGTCACGAGGTAGCCAAGCGTCAAATGAAGAAGTTCGGCGGCATGGTGAGCTTTACCGTGAAGGACGAAGGCTTTGAAAAAACAGCAGAGGTTGTAAGTGCATTTAAAGTATTTACCTTGGCAGAAAGCTTGGGCGGTGTAGAATCTTTGGCGGGTCACCCGGCGTCGATGACACACGCTTCCATACCAAAAGAAGAAAGAGAAAAAGTAGGAGTAACGGATAATCTCATCCGACTCTCTGTGGGCATAGAGCACGTGGACGACCTGTTGGCCGACCTCGAGCAAGCCCTCGACAAATAAGTAGTTATGAATAATAAGTTTGCGGTAATCGGCCTGGGCGTATTTGGCTCGGCCATTGCTAGAAAGTTATCCGAGCGCGGCGCCGATGTAATGGCGATTGACGAAAGTGAAGAGCGCGTTCAAATGATTGCACAAGATGTAGCCTTTGCGGTACAGCTCGATGCAACAAATTCGGCAGCACTTGAGTCCCAGAACCTGAAAGAAGTAGATGCCGCGGTAGTGAGTATAGGCTCTAGTTTCCAAGAAATGCTGCTGTGTGTTTTCCAGCTTAAAGAGATTGGTGTAAAGAAAATTATTGCCCGTGCACAGGGGCCTGTTCAGCGTAAAATCTTGGACAAAATGGGCGTTGACGAAATCTTAAGCCCCGAGCTTGAGGTGGCGAATAACGTCGCTGAGCAGCTGACTAATCCAGGCGTGAAAATGTGTGTTGAGCTGCCAGACAACTACGAGATCATTGAAGTTGAGGCGCCGACTAAAATCATTGGACGCACGCTAGAAGACATTGGACTTCGTAAAAAGTACAACCTCAACATGGTAACTGTTTTGAAAAAGACCACCAGCGGAGAGGGCGATGAGGAAAAGACGGAGCACCATATCTACGGTGTACCTGAGCCGGACAGCATTATTGCGGAAGGCGACATGCTTGTACTTTTTGGCTTGAACAACGACGTCAACAGGTTTATTGAGATTAACGTATAGTGTCTGCGCTCAGGCATATCATTATTACCGGGGTTAGTTCCGGCATCGGCTTAGCAATTGCGCGCGAAGCGTTGGCAAAGGGCTATGTCGTTCAAGGGGTAGGCCGTAATTCGCCAAACGAGTTAAAGGGCCAAGAAAATTGGACCTTCACCCCATGTGATTTAACAGATTTAGCTGCAGTAGACTGCCTCGAATTTCAGGCAGGAGAACATACCGTTCTTGTCAACAATGCCGGAACACTAGGACCGGTTGCCCAGAGCGAGAATGCCACCGCTGAAGAAATCAACGCTTGTATGCTATTGAACGTAACCGCTCCAATGCGCCTAACCGCGCGTTTCCTCAAGGAGGTTGAGGGAGAGAGGCAAGTGTATTTTACAGGCTCAGGCGCTGCCCAATATTCCATTCCAGGTTGGTCGGCATATTGCGCTTCCAAGGCAGCCATTCACATGTATACTGAAGTCGCTGCACAAGAGTATCCTGATGTGGCCATCCATGCCTTTAAACCAGGGAAAGTGGATACCCCGATGCAGGCACAGATTAGAAATACCACCTCAGAAGACTTCCCTTCTGTATTACATTTTATTGAAGAATATGAATCGGGCAACCTTGTCGATCCGAACACCGTGGCTGAACGCTTGTTGTATGTGATTGAAGCCCAGGAGAAACCAAGCGTGGTTTTTCCTATTTCACAAATAAACCCTTTATCATGAAGAAATTAGCCCTAATGGTAAGCACGCTGTTTTTAGCAGTAGCGTGTACGAACGAACCGACGCCATCAACGCAGTTTATACGCCAGGATATTTTAGGCGAATGGACGTTGAGTCAAGTAGCATACAGCGGCGAAATGCCCAATCCGCTCAACCCTTCTGCCTTGGTGCAGTTTTCGGGACTTGGGACACAACTCATTGGCTCAGTGAATATTTATGAGATGCCAGATACGGGCAATATTGACATTGCCTTTGTGGCCGATTTGAATTCCATCCAAGTTCCAGTTTCCTTGAAAAGTTCTGGTTCGTGGACGCTCACCAACAACGACAGCACCTTAGTTTTGGATAACGATAGCGTGAGCTTCAATTTTGTAATGGTAAGCGGGCTGCCCACACAGCAAGTATGGACAACATCGTTTATGCAGGTTCCAGCAGATAGTAGCTACTGGGCCGATATTGATTTAGAATTGACCCTGATTAAATAAGAAAGGCTACCAGCAATGGCGAGAGTATTAACAGGTATCCAGAGTTCTGGAAGACAACATTTAGGAAACATCTTGGGCGCCATCCTTCCAGCGATTGAAATGAGCAAAGACCCAAAGAACGAGGCCTTTTTGTTCATTGCCGACCTGCACAGCTTGACTACTGTGAAGGACGCCGATGTTCGTAAGGAAAACTTGTTGGCCACTGCAGCCGCTTGGTTGGCCTGTGGGCTGGATCCTGAAAAAGTAGTCTTCTACGCACAGAGTCATTTGCCGGAATGTACAGAGCTGACTTGGTACTTGAACTGTTTTACGCCCTATCCGATGCTGGCCAACGCACACAGCTTTAAGGACAAGAGCGACAACTTGAGCGATGTAAACGCGGGCTTGTTTGACTACCCTGTGCTTATGGCTTCGGACATCTTGTTGTACGACGCACATGTTGTTCCTGTGGGGAAGGACCAAAAACAGCATTTGGAGATCACGCGCGATTTGGCTTCAAGCTTTAATCACAAATACGGCGAGACCTTTGTGTTGCCCGAAGCGAAGATTTCGGAATCTGTGATGACCATTCCAGGTACGGACGGTCGCAAAATGAGCAAGAGCTATGGAAACGTGGTTGACGTCTTCTTGCCAAAGAAGCAGCTGAAGAAGCAGATCATGGGCATTCAAACAGATTCTACACCGCTCGAAGACCCTAAAGATCCAGAGACGTGTAACGTTTTTGCACTGTACAAGCTCTTGGGAACAGAAGCGCAGATCGAAGAATTAGCGGCTAAATACCGCGGCGGGAACTTTGGCTACGGACATGCTAAAACAGCATTGCTTGAACTCGTATTAGAAGAATTTGGCGAGGCCCGTGAGAAATTCGATCACTACATGGCCAACCCGGATGAGGTTATGGCCGCTTTGAAGGTTGGTGCAGAGAAAGCACGACCAATTGCACAAGCCACCTTATCGAGAGTACGCGAAAAGCTAGGCTTCTAGTTCCAGTTGAACTGAATCTGTTGGCTCTGACCAGCAGCTTCAACCTGAAGAATGTAGTTGCCCGCAGCTGCATTCAAGTCGCCTAGGTTCAGTAGATTTTTGCCGGCCTCAACTTTTTGAGAACCCTTAGCAATCACTTTTCCTTGGGGGGTAATAACCTTGTAGTTGGCGGTACCATTTTTAACAGCTCTGAATTGTGCCATAAGAAGGTCTTTCGAAGGGTTTGGTGCAACCAATAATTCTAGGGTTGATTCTGGCAACTCTTCGTTAGAGCTTAAACCGCTGTTGCGCACCAGTCCAACTCGGTAGATCGTGGAGCTTGCAGTGCTTTGGTTGGTCATTCCGCCGAAGAATACATTAGCTGCGGGCGAAGAGATGCCGCCGTATATGTATCCAGTCCACGTTGTGTCTGTTCCAATAGAGTCGGCCTGCAGTATGTGGTGATTTTGCATTAACTCCTCGTCTAAAAAGAACTCTGCACCTGCACCCAAGAGTCCAGGCATTGTGACCGAAGACTTCGTTTCCGAATAGGTGCCGCCTCGCTTTTCAACGATACCTATGGTGTTGACGAACGGAACATTGTTGTCTTGCATCATGGTCCCGTTTGAATAATAATACTGTGCAATACCTCCAAAGAATACAGTGTACATAGCGCTTTGACTCTGTCCGTAAAGCGACAGCGACGGGCAATGGTAATGGTTGAGGTATTGGCTAAAATTGGGAACGGAAGTTAATGTGGTGTCGTGAATCTCTACAGCATTGAGGTAGGGCAAATTCGCAGTTTTTTGAAACACTCCCGACCAAATATTGAAGTAGTAGTCCGAACCGTCCGTCATGTAAGTCACGTTGTAGTCCCGACGGTGCAACTCGTCAGTATCTTCGATAGGGACCAATTTCGAAACAGTCAAATTAGGGAAGGAGCCGCTGATGGTAAAAGGCAATATCTCTTCAGTATAACTTTGGGTGTAGGTGTTGTGTCCCATAGGGTTGTATTGACCGTCGAAACGATGGCCGCCAACCAACCAAAATGTACCGTTTAGGTGCATAAGTTTTCCTCCGGTTACCGCAAAGTCTTCATCCGAAAAGACGGCAAAGTCTGAGCTGTCTAAGGTGCCTTTGGATTTGATTGAAGCAATGGCAGAAGGCACGTCTAAAACAGTCAACATAGGGTGTGTGATGTGAACGGAGCCAGCGGACAAGCCGTAGCCCCCGACAATATATAGGTAATCGCCAACCTGCGTAAAATTTGCGTTTGTTCCACTCAATTGAGCCACTAATGTGTCATTGTTGAGTCCACTTAACGGCGCCCAATGAACAGTGGACGAATCTGGATTTATAACAACAGCATTCAAATGGTGCCCTGCCGCATCAAAGGCCTGCCAAGGTTGTCGCTGGTGTAACCCATCGGTTCTTCCTCCAAGAATGAGCCAGTCCCCATTATGTTCCGCTTTGCTGTAGGATTGTAAACCCGGGGCACCGGCAATAGTTACAGCTTCTAAAACAATATCAAAGGGAAAAGTGCTTTGGGCATTCACGAAGGTTGATAAGAATACGAATGCGAGTGTAATATTTTTCATCGTGCGGTTATGTGGATATTTAACGCATTCAAAACTATCAAGCGACCTCGGATAACTATGTGACATATATTACATTAGCGCCGTGAAAACACTCGGAAGCTATATTCATCATCTTTGGTACTACGTCTGTGCACTGGTTTCCATCCTATTGTTGTTGCCGCTTCTTTTGGTATTTGCACGTCCCGGGGCGAAATACGATGCCTTCTTTCGCGTAGGTAAATTGTGGTCCCGTATCTACTTGATTTTGATGGGCATTATTCCCCGCCCAAAGCAGTACAAATTGAAGCACAAGGGACCGTATGTATTAGCCGCAAACCACGGCTCGGATCTCGACATTCCAATGACCTTCTTGGCAGCGCCTTCTCCAGCCGTTTTCATGGGCAAGGCTGAGCTTTTGAAGTTACCGCTGTTCGGGTACTTCTTCAAGCAAACATCTATACCCGTAGACCGCAGCTCATTTGCGGGCCGCAAGCAAGCCATGCGTGATGCTGACCAGCGCATTAAAGACGGCTTTAGCGTAGTGATTTACCCCGAGGGCGGCATTCCGCCGCAAAAACATTTGCTTGGGCCCTTCAAGGCGGGAGCATTCAAGCTGGCTGTGGACAATAATGTACCCGTAGTCTTGATGAGCATTTATCAAAACAAGTTTCGCTTAGGCGATTGGGGCGAAAAATCTTCGCTGGGCGTTGTAGACACTAAGGTTTTGGGTGAGTTTTGGCCCGATTTAGAATCGGACAATCCGGTAAATGAACTAAGTGATCGCTGTTACCTCGCACTGGCTAAAGATTTGAAAAATTGGGGCCACGAGGGGAAAGTTGCCTTACCTTTGGAGTAAAGTAAGAAGCATGAGCATCAGTCTAGAACAAATCAAACATTTGGCACATTTGAGCCGCCTCGAATTCAGCGAAGAAGAGTTGAAGGAGATGCAGGGTGATATGGGCAAAATCCTTGAGTTTGTTGCACAGATCGACGCCTTAGATCTTGAAGGTGTGGAGCCTTTGACCCAGATGAGTGAGAGCACGGATGTGATGCGTGAGGACGAAGCAAAAGGCATGCTGCCAAAGGAAGAGGCGCTGAAAAACGCTCCAGATGCAAATTCTGATTACTTCCGCGTTCCAAAATTCGGAAAGAAGGTTTAGAACCTTTTTCTTTAAGGGCTTGTTTGAAAACAAAAGCCTCTACAATGAACATATCAGTAATTCAAGGAAGCCCGCGTTCCGGGTCCAATTCTGCTAAGATTGCACAATTCCTATGCGACGCACTCAATGCCAAAGACGGCGTGAATGCTACGGTAATTTCCTTGCGCGAATTAGATTTCCCAAATTTTGATACCGGTCGTGACATTCCTCAGATTCCCATGATGCGTGCAGCATTGACGGATGCTGACGGTGTGTTGTTTGTCTTCCCAGAATACAACGGCGGGATGCCCGGCGCTATGAAGAATGTCCTGGATTACTTTCGACCGGAATATGATCTAAAGCCAATGGCTGCCGTTACGGTGAGTTCCGGTCCTTTTGGCGGGCTAAACGCATGGCACGCCTTCCACTCTTGGGCGCTTTACGTGGGCGGTATTTTGCTGCCGAACAACCTCAAGGTGAGTGGCGCTGGAAACCTCTTTGACGAGAGCGGCAACCCTTCTGAAGAGCATTTCAATCTGAATTACCCAAAGTTTTTGGACCAATTCCAGTGGCTCGTCGCAAAAATTAAAAGCTAGATGTCCTCTGCGGGAGCGCTTCATAGATGCCGCAGCTGGTTTTCCGACCAAGGTTGGAAGCCTTTCCCGTTTCAATTGCAAGCATGGAGCACCTACCTCGACGGCGGATGTGGCCTAGTCAATGCCCCAACGGGTAGCGGCAAAACCTATTCGTTGCTGTTGCCGTCAATCGCCGAAGGTGTGGAGCGCATGAAAACGGACCCTAAGTCGTGCGATGGCGTTCAACTGATTTGGATCACGCCCATTCGTGCACTAGCGAAGGAGATCCACCAGAGCGCGGAGCGAGCCGTTCAGGCTTTGGGCGCAGAGTGGGAAGTAGGTGTGCGTACCGGAGACAGTACTCAAAAGGTCAAGCAGGCGCAAAAGAAGAAACTCCCCCAGATATTAATCACGACGCCAGAAAGCATCCATGTGATGCTGAGTAACAAAGGCTACGCGAAGCTCTTCAAAAACTTACGCGCCGTTGTTATTGACGAATGGCACGAGCTGATGGGCAGCAAAAGAGCGGTGCAGTGTGAACTGTTCCTCTCCAAGTTAAGAGCGCTCCAGCCGGAGCTTCGGACGTGGGGCATTAGTGCCACCATCGGCAACATGGAGGAGAGCATGGAGATCCTTATGGGCGCCGAACCCAGCGTGGAGCCGCAGATCATTAAGGCCAATATTGAAAAGTCATTGGTCATTGAGCCCGTGTTGCCTGAGGAGGTGGAGACCTTGCCGTGGGCCGGGCATTTGGGTATCCGACTTTTGGACCAAGTAGTGCCGCTCATTCACGAGAACCAGAGTACCCTGATATTTACAAATACTCGTGCACAGGCAGAGATTTGGTTCCAGCAGATATTGGCTGCCGACCCCTCGTTGGCGGGGATCTTGGCCATGCACCACAGCGCCATTTCGAAAGAAGTACGCGCTTGGGTAGAAGAGGCATTATACGATGGCCGACTCAAGGCCGTAGTCTGTACCTCTTCTTTGGATTTAGGGGTCGATTTTAGGCCGGTAGACTGCGTCGTGCAAATAGGCTCGCCTAAGGGGGTCAGTAGGTTTGTGCAACGCGCGGGTCGATCGGGCCACCGGCCGGGGGCGACTTCGAAGATTCACTTTGTGCCGACGCACAGTTTAGAGCTGTTGGAATGCGCGGCACTTAGGAAGGCGGTCGATGAGAAGGCCAACGAGGACAGAATGCCCTATTTAAGGAGCTTGGACGTGTTGATCCAATACATGGTCACCCTCGCGGTGAGCGACGGCTTTAGAAGCGGAGAATTGCTCGCTGAGGTTCGTGGAACGACCAGTTTTGCTTCGGTGAGTGATGAGGAATGGAATTGGTGCTTGGACTTTATTGTTCGCGGCGGGGAGAGCCTCGAGAGTTACGACGACTTTCATAAAGTGGTTGTCGAGGAGGGCGTGTACAAAGTCATTTCGCGAAAGGTGAGCATGCGCCACAAGTTCAACATCGGTACTATTGTAAGCTCCACTATGGTCAAGGTGAAGCTTCAGAAAGGCAAATTCTTGGGCCAAGTTGAAGAGTACTTTATCTCCAAACTTATTCCCGGCGATGCTTTTTGGTTTGCGGGAAGGTGCTTGGAGCTCGTTCGGTTCAAAGGGGTGGAGGCCACCGTTAGGCTCTCTAAACAAAAGAAAGGACAGGTCCCCTCGTACATGGGCGGACGTATGCCGCTCAGTGCCGAGCTGGGTTATTTTTTGAGGGAGAAGCTGGAGGAATCGGCCACGCGAGATTCTTTTGAAGATCCAGAGCTTGCCCTTGTGCAGCCCATCATTTCTTTGCAGAAACAGCGCTCTACTGTGCCTACTAGGGACCAATTCCTGATTGAGTATCTCGAGGACAAAGAGGGCCACCACTTGTTCGTATACCCTTTTGAAGGGCGATTGGTGCACGAAGGATTGGCCTCGCTACTTTCCTACCGCCTCGGTCATTTCGGGAAGCAGACTTTTAGCATCGCCATGAACGATTACGGCTTCGAGCTCTACAGCGATCAGCCCATACCCATAGAAGACGGTCTGGACAGCGATATATTCTCGTTAGAGCACTTGCGAGAAGATTTGGTGAGTAGCCTCAATGAGAGCGAGATGATGCAGCGCCGATTCCGAGATATCGCCCAAATTTCAGGCTTAGTGTTCACCGGATATCCGGGTAAAAACATTACCACCAAGCAGCTCATTAACAGCACCAAGCTGATGTATGAGGTCTTCCGCGATTACGATCCGGACAACCTCCTTCTGCGCCAAGCCTATGAAGAGGTACACGAATTCCAGTTGGAGGAGGCGCGCATGCGCGCTGCCCTAGAGCGCATCGCCAACCAGGAGACTGTTTTCAACCATATCGACAAGCCCACCCCTTTGGCATTTCCAATCCTTGTCGACCGACTGCGCGAGACCATGGGCAACGAGAGCCTTGCAGAGCGCATCAAGCGCATGCAACTCGACTTCGGGTAAAGAGGCCCAAAAAATTTTGGGCATAAAAAACCCCCGCGCCTCCGGCGCGGGGGTAGTCATTAAATTTTCTTAGCTCTTACTGAAAGCTCTGCGCGATGGCAGCATAGCGCTGGTAGAAGTTTTGCTGATTCTCCTGATCGTGCATCTGTATGTTGCGGAAAAGCATCTGGTAGAATTGAAGATCAGTGCTCCATTCGTTTCTCATACGCTTGCGATCGTTTCGGTCCAAACCTTCGTAGTAGGTTAGCTCGCTATCGAGGAAGTCTGCAAATTCGTTGGTCAACTGACGTGCTTTTTCCGTTGCTCCAGCGCGGTAGTACGAATCAATAATTCCGAAGAGGAAGTAGTTGTATCCAAACTTCTCTGCTGGCATTTTCTCCATAGCGAAGTCCAGTACTTCAACCGCTTTAGCGTTTTGACCTTCCTTCGTTAATTCGTTCGCTAGGCGGCCGAAAATAGTACGGAGGTTATAGCTTAGACGACGGTTGGTTTCGTCGAGATATACACCTGGAAGCTCCATGTTTCCGTAGGCAAACTTGTTCATCAAGTTGTCGTACATGATATCCGTATCCACTTTACCGTAGTCGATGCCTTGAGTGTTGTTCGGCGTGTATACCGGCACAAAGCGGTAGGCCATACCCTCTAGTCGGAAGTAATCGTTGAGCCAGAAGTAGGCTTTAGGGTTGTTTCCGACAGTGATTGAGAAGTAAATAGGACGTTCCCAGTTGTTGTTTGCAATGAGGTCAATGACCATCAAATCACGCTTGGTGATTACGTTTGCTTTCCAGTTCCAGTCGATGTAATCCACTACGCTTGCGCTGTCTTTAACGTTGACGACACCGTTGGCAAACACAGCCTCCTTGTCGATGTTGATACGTAACTTCTTTTGTGGGTACAACGGCAGTTCTTTGTTGCCAGAAGTTTTGAATTTTACCTGAGCATCGTCGCGCTTGGTGAACTGAACAAAGTCTTTCACGTCCCAACGCCCCTTCACGCCAAGGTCTCGGTAGTAAAGCACATCACGCGTTCCTTGAACGTATTGGTTCCATTCAAAGCTGAACGGTACAGCCTCGCCATCGTATGCGGCACGGCGCTGCTGATCGATGTACCAATCGGTATTCAAAAGGCTCAAGTTGACAATACGAACATCCGTTCTGTAGCCTTCAACTTCCTGTACATACCACAGCGGGAATGTATCATTATCACCATTGGTAAAGAGAATCGCATTTGGCTCACAGCTGTCCAGATATGCCTTGGCAATATCGCGAGCAGTATATCTGTTGCTACGGTTGTGGTCGTCCCAGTTTTCTGCTGCCATACGAACAGGAACAGCAAGCATGGTTACGCCGACAACGAGGTACGAGGCTACCATTGGGCTCATCTTTGTGCGTAGGGTATCCCACAAACCTAGGGCGCCTATACCAATCCAGATGGCGTAGGCATAGAAGGAACCAACGAAGGCATAATCACGTTCGCGAGGCTCGTACGGCTTGTGGTTAGTGTAGACTACAATAGCTAAACCTGTGAGTAGGAAGAAGAGTGTTACAGCCCAAGCATCCTTGTTGTTTTTCTTGTATTGGTAGTACAGACCGAAGATTCCTAGCAGGAACGGCAGCATGAAATAGGTGTTGCGCGCTGGGTTGTTTTTCCAAGACTCTGGCAAGTTGTCTTGCCCACCTAATCGGATGCTATCGATAAACGGTATACCGGTAATCCAGTTTCCTTTGGTTAATTCTCCTCTGTGTTGTGCATCGTTTTGTCGACCCGAGAAGTTCCACATGAAGTAGCGGAAATACATAGTACCTACTTGGTACTGGAAGAAGAATTTCACGTGTTGTGCAAACGAGATCGGCGCATCTGGGTTTTTAATGCCCATGATGTTGATGTAGTTCTGCTTGTACTGCGGGTCGTCGTTCCAGATTCTAGGGAAGAAGCCCATGTACTTAGGGTCGTAATTCGGCTTGCTGGCCTTCTTGTCGTCGGTCATCAAGTATTTGGCATCAATCTTCAAATTGCCGCCGTTTTCCGAAACATACGCTTCGGCCTCGCTGCGAAGTTTGAATGCAGTCACCTGCTTAGGACCTTTCATCACGGCAAATCCTTTCTGGTAGACCGGCTTGCCGTCGTCAAACGGCTCCGTGCGGTCGTAAGGCGCATTAAACGACTTACCGTAGAGAATAGGCCAATCACCGTATTGCTCACGGTTGTAGTAGGCCAATAGCGACATCGCGTCTTCCGGGTTGTTCTCGTCAATAGGCGTGTTCGCATTTGAACGAATGGCTAAGATGATGAACGTTGAATACCCCATTACGATGAGCATCACAGCTAACACCGCTTGCTGTGCCAAAGGCTTCTCTTTGCGAGCTGTCCAAAGCACTCCGAAGACAACAGCACCCACCAAGATGAGCGTAGCAGCTACTGTTCCTGAGTGGAACGGCAGGCCAAAATTGTTGACGAAGGTGATCTCTAGAGTACTAAATAGTTTTAGCACGATCGGGATAATAAAGGCAAACACAAGACCCAAAACAGCGATACTTACACCATTAGCGACAATGAAGCCGTTGCGAGTTGGGTTCGGGTATTTTTTGAAGTAGTAGATCATGCCAATGGCAGGAATGGTCAAGAACACAAGGATGTGAACACCTACTGAAAGACCCACCAAATAAGCAATAAGCAGCAACCACTTGTTGGCATTAGGATCTGTATCAACCGCTTGCTCCCATTTCAGCACGGCCCAGAAGGCTACTGCGGTAAAGAATGAGCTCATGGCATATACCTCGCCTTCTACAGCGGAGAACCAGAAGCTGTCTGAGAACGTGTACGCCAAAGCGCCTACAGCACCTGCACCAAGTACAGCAACGATGCCTGCGTTGTCGAGGTTTTCTCTTCCACCCAAGAGTTTCGCTGAAAGTGCAGTGATGGTCCAAAAGAGGAACAAGATGCTGAATGAGCTTGAAAGCGCACTCAAAGCATTTACCATCAAGGCTTGGTTCTCTGGGGAACCGGCGAATTGGCCAAAGAGGTTACCCATCAACTGGAAGAAAGGCGCCCCTGGAGGGTGGCCCACCTGAAGCTTCACGGATGTTGCGATGTATTCCCCACAATCCCAGAAGCTGGTTGTAGGCTCGATAGTCATGAAATAAGTAATCGTTGCGATGGCAAATACCGCCCACCCAGCGATTGTATTGAGCTTATTGTAATTCACGTATTCTGCTTGTTTAGCGGGATAATGGGCATCCCGTATTCAGTAATTGGCTCGAAAATAAGAAAAACACAGCCCCGCAGCCTTGAAATGAATGTTAAACCACAAAATTTTCCTTGGTTGTTTTTCGCATTTTGCCATTTGGACTATATTTGCCGTCCCCAAAGGGGAAGATTGCCCGATAGTGTAATGGCAACACACCGGTTTTTGGTACCGTTATTCTAGGTTCGAGTCCTAGTCGGGTAACGATTAAAGCCCTTCACGAGAGTGAGGGGCTTTTTTTATACCCTATGTTGAGCTTACTCGGTGAAGCCAAGATTCGCAATCATTGGTGTTTACAGCACGAAACCTAGTGCGAGTGACCCAACAACAACTTCTTCCTCAAAGGTTCCAGGTTTAAAGAAAGCTTGTGCATCAAGACGCCCCGTGAGTTTGAGCTTTTTGAAGCCGGCTTGGGCTTGAAGTCCATAGCGTACTAAGTGAGTATTGTATCCGCTTATCGTTCTGTTGATCACACGGTCTCCATCAGAATCGGCACCATGCACAATGCTTCGGCTGCTTGTTCGTAGCCCGGCAAAACCTCCAACGCCCAATGATAGGCCCTGGTCTACCGTGTTGCCTTTCGAGAAGTCAAGGTGCAACATCAAAGGAAGTTCTATGTAGAATTGGTCCCAACGGTTTCTTCGAACCCCACTGATATTTTCGATAGGGACAATTTCAGAGGTTGAGGCCGAAGATGGATCTACAACTGATTTCACAATGGTCCTGTCGTTATTAAAGCTCCATCCTAAAGATTCAAAGCCAATTCCCGACTGAATAACCAAAGGACTTTTAGGCCCAAATATGCGGCGCTTCACACCAAGGAACGAACGTCCTGTCAAGCTTTGAAGAGGAGATAAGTATGCGTTGCTCGCAGCGTCATTCCCGTCCATGGTTCTGAACGAATTCGCACCTATGTGAAACTCGAAAGAATCGAATTTCACTTTTCCTGAATTGTCCTCTTCTTCCTCTTCTTCGTTGTCAAAGTCAAGTTTTAACTCGATATCACTCTCAACTCGATCGGCGATACTTTCGTCAAGTTCTTCAGCGCGTTCTTCCCATTTTTTTGAGAATTCTTCGCCCCAAGCGTCCATTCTATCGCCGAATTCGTTGCTCCACGCCTCCATGCTTTCGCCGAAGCGCTCCATTTTAGCCTCGAACTCTGCTTCCAACGCTTCAACGCGCGCCTCACCTTCCTTTTCGGTAAGAGTGCCCGCCTCTACCAAGGCCTCCACTTCTGCGATGCGGGCGGCTAGTTTAGTAGCTTCTTGGGTACTGACAGCAATGATTTCGCTCAAAGCAGATATAAGACCGCTATCCGGGTCAATCCCTTCGATTTCAACCTGTACTTCATTGGTGTCGGATTCCATCAAATGCGCATCCATTGGGTGATAGGTTGAAGCGGACGCAAAAAGTCCGAATACAAAGAATAAAACGCTGAAGGCTTTCGAAGCTAATGTTTGTTTCATTTGGCGAATCTTTTGATGAGACTGAAAAGGTATTCAAAAAAAATCCTCATTACGGCCAACTCAAAAATTTAACTAGGTTAGGATACGAAGCGAATGGCTTTTTTGAGTTGTAACCGCATGAGGAAATTAGGGATACTTAGTTGTTACAACACAATAACAATACCAAGATGTGTTTTTACCCGGTCAAATTGCGAATAAGAATTAACCTTGGGGGAACAAGGGGTGAAGGAAAGGCCGTATTTTTACCTCTAGATTATGGCAAGAAAACACAACAGGAGAGCGAATAAGCGCTCTCAGAGCATCGACGTTAAGAAGTATGCTCATGCTCTTGAAGCTGTTTTTCGCAAGTACCCTACCCGAAAATTCAACTACAAGCAACTCGCAGCTCAACTCGGTTACAAACCAGCTATGGTGAAGGCCAAGATTGAGATGGCCTTGAGCGACATGGAACGCGGAGGCAAGATTATCATGGTCGACCGCGGGAGGTACAAATTGAAATACAACGCGATCTACACCGAAGGAGTCGTAGATATGGCGAGCAACGGGAATGCCTATGTGGTAAGCCCAGATACAGAAAGAGACATTCTCATTCGTTCCGCAAACCTGAACAAGGCACTAAATGGCGATAAAGTCCGTGTTAGTTTATTTGCTCGTCGGGGCGGAAAGAAACTCGAAGGGGAGATCGTCGAAATCGTTGAGCGCAAAACAACCGATTTTGTGGGTACCGTTGAAATGGGTAAAAACTTCGGGTTTTTAGTACCGTCTTCGAGAAAAATGCTCGTAGACATCTTTATTCCAAAAGAGAAGCTCAACGGCGTTGAGCACGGACAGAAGGCGATTGCACGCATTGTGGATTGGCCCGAGAAGGCCAGCTCTCCTTTTGGCGAGATTATTAAGGTACTCGGGAATGCAGGAGAGCACAACACAGAGATTCATGCAGTACTTGCAGAGTTTGGATTGCCATATGAGTTCCCAGAAGAGGTAGAACAAGAGGCCAATACGCTAGATACTTCAATTAAAGAAGAGGAGATTGTTCAGAATCGACGAGATTTTAGAGCGGTTCCGACCTTCACTATCGATCCAGCAGATGCTAAGGATTTTGACGATGCCTTGAGCTTACAACAGTTGGAAAACGGCAATTGGGAGGTAGGTGTACACATTGCGGATGTGAGCCATTACGTAACTCCCGGGTCAATTTTAGATGAAGAGGCCGTTGAACGTGCCACCAGTGTTTACTTGGTGGACCGCGTGGTGCCAATGTTGCCAGAGATTTTATCCAACGGGGCATGTTCCTTACGTCCTAACGAGGATAAGTACACGTTCTCTGCTGTTTTCGAAATGGACGAAGAGGCAAACGTTTTGAAGCAATGGTTTGGACGTACAGCCATTCATTCCGACCGAAGATTTGCCTATGAGGAGGCCCAAGAAATCATCGAAGATGTCCATCCGCAAGGTGAGAAGGCAGATTTCTACACGGAGATTCGACTCCTTGATAAGTTGGCGAAGATCATGCGCGAGAAGCGGATGAATTCAGGGGCGCTGAGTTTCGATAAAAAGGAAGTCAAGTTTCACTTGGACGAAGACAATAAACCGCAAGGGGTCTACTTCAAAGTCGGTAAGGACGCCAATAAGCTTATAGAAGAGTTTATGCTGTTAGCGAACCGCAGTGTAGCCGCCTTTATTGGTCGTTCTAAGAGCGGAGAGCCTTCGACAAACACCTTTGTATATAGAATCCATGATGACCCGGATCCAACGAAGCTGCAGGACCTGAGCACTTTTGTGAGACAGTTTGGACACGAGGTGAGACTAAACAGCAAAAAAGCGGTAACCAGTAGTTTGAACAAGATGTTGTCCAAGGTGAAAAACACCCCGGAGGCGAACATGATTGAGACGCTCACCATTCGAACGATGAGCAAGGCGAAGTACACGACCCAGAATATTGGACATTACGGGTTGGCCTTTGAATATTACACGCACTTTACTTCACCTATCCGTAGGTATCCTGATGTTATGGTGCACCGCTTGCTTCAACATTATTTGGACGGTGGAAAATCACCGCACTTTGGACCTTACGAAGAGCTGTGTGACCACAGCTCAGAACGTGAGAAGGCGGCAAGTGACGCGGAGCGTGCGTCCATCAAATACATGCAAGCTGTATTCCTAGAGCAACATGTGGGGGAGACCTTTATGGGAGTGATTTCTGGCGTTACCGAATGGGGTGTATATGTAGAATTGGCCGATAATTATTGTGAGGGAATGATTCGCATTAATGCATTCCGCGACGATTATTACACGTTTGACAGCAAGAACTATTGCATCGAGGGCGAGAGCTCTGGACGCATCTACCAACTCGGGGATCCGATGACCATTCGTGTTAAAAATGTCGATTTAGAACGCAAACAGATTGATTTTGAGCCTTATTACGGAGAATAATGCTACATTAAGGGTAACAAAACTCGCTTACTATGTCCGCTGCAAAATCTTCAAAGCCGGCTGAATTGGCCGCCATATTCATAGGGTTATTAGCCATCGCTGCATCGGCGTATTTCATATTCGCCACTGAAGCAAATACCTATCGTTTGACGAATATGGTGATTGCATTGGCATTCGTCGTTTTTGTAGTGTACAATTTTATCAATGTTCGAAACCTGCGAGGCGAGGTGGACGATCTAAGTCAAAACAACGATAGACTTTCAGGAGAACTGGCCACAACACAGCAATCTTTGACTGAGGCAAAGGCAGATGTAGAAGTCATCAAGGGAGACCTCATTCAGGCACAGTCGGAACTGCAGAAGCGCGAGGCCGAAATCAAAAAACTTAAAGCGTAATGAAACGCATTTTCCTAACCTTATTGTTGCCGCTCGGACTGTTCGCGCAGCAACCGCACAATGCCATTCATTTTGACGGCACAGACGATTACATAACCACATCTGGCGGAAATGTTACAAGCGGAAATGCACGAACCGTTGAAGCGTGGGTGCGTACAGATGCTAATTGTATTCCCGGCTCTGGAGGTGGAAAGCAGCAAGTGGTTGTAGACATGGGCGCCTTTGGAACAGGCACGAGATATACACTTTGTTTACTTTGGTCCAACTCCGTAAGGATAGAAGTTGGCGGCGGTGGCCTTAGCGGCTCTAAAGCCATCAACGATTCATTGTGGCACCACATTGCAGCAGTGTACGACCCATCTTCTTCAACAGCAAAGCATCGTATATATATTGACGGTTCCTTGGAGGCCTCGGGCAACCTCACCACTTCAGTAAACACTTCAAGCGGCGGCGTTCAGATTGGCCGCAGAGTGGACGGAGTGAACCCGTTTGAAGGCGATATTGATGAGGTTAGAATTTGGAGTGCAGTACTCAGCGATGCAACCATTGCAGCACATGCAAACCAAGAAATCTGTGGCAATCCCACAACCTTAAAGGCCTACTACACCTTCAACCAGGGGAATGCGAACGGTAGCAATATTTCAAATACTACGCTGGCCGATCAAGCGGGTACCAATACAGGTACATTGACAAACTTTAGTTTGAGCGGGTCTTCGTCTAACTGGACCGTAGGCCGGGACATGAACCCCAATTACTACGACACGCTTGCGATAACCGTTTGTAACGGAATGTGGTCTCCTGATAGTACAATGTATTGGGACAGTACGGCAGTGTACAGACATACGTTTACCGATATGAATGGATGTGATAGTGTGATATCCTATGACCTTGCGGTCAATGAAGTGGACACTTCTATAAGTGTTACTCTTTCCACGCCACCAACTATTAGCTCTAATGCACAGGGCGCAATGTATCAATGGGTGAATTGTAGCGATTCTTCAGCAGTAGCAGGCGCAACGCAGTCCTTTTTCGTGCCTACTTCTAATGGTGATTATGCGGTGATAGTTACGGCGAACGGCTGTTCACTTTGGTCCCAGTGTGTGAGCGTACAGGGAATAGGTATTGAAGAATTTACTTGCGTGCTGCTTTACCCCAACCCAACTTCAGGCATACTACAGATACCATCTAACTGGAGGGGTGAACATGTTGAGGTAAGTAACCTTGCAGGTCAATCGATTCTTTCAACGACCGTAGAGGATAAGCTGGATCTTGGCCAAGCACCAACAGGTGTTTATGTGGTACGTTGTGGCGCACAATACGCGCGCATTATCAAAGAGTAGGGTTATTTCTTCCCAAAGAATGCTTTCAACTTTTCGAGGTCGGCATCCGTCGTTTCTCTAGATTCTTCTTTCGCTGCTTTTGCCTTTGGCGAGCCCGCTTTACGAACCGGTTCAGCGAGTTGCGCTTTCTGTTCAGGGGTCAATTCTTCTTTCTTTTTCCCGCTAGATTTCTTCGCAGGAGCTTGCTTCAAAGGAGTGCCTTTGCTTGCTTCTTCAAGCTTCTCTTTGGTGCTTTTGGCCTGAGGTACAGATTTCCGTTTTCGGGCGTTTTTGCTCGGTTTTGAAGCGTTTTTGCTCGATTTTGGGTTGTTTTTGGCTGTTTTTGCCTCTTTTTTGGCTTTTTTCTTTTCAGCGGTTTCTTCTGCTTTGGTCCGTGGAGCGACCTCTTTTACAGCCTCTTTTTTCTGCGGTTCTTGAACACCACCTTTTGCCTTACCCTTTACGGTTCCTTGCTCGCCGTGAAGACTTTCGGCCGGAATGAATTTATCCCGAGTCACCCAGGTGCTCAACGCTCCAATAGACAACAGGTATTGATCCTTCTTAATTTCTACAATCTCACCAGGTTGGCGCGAACCGATTAGCTTAACGCGATCACCCACTTTCGCAGGGGCCGAGATGAGCTTTTTAATCTTGCGCTCTTTCTGCTTCTGGTACTTTGATTTCTTCTGATCGCGCTCGTCTTGAGTTTGTGAGGCGCGCTCACCGGCATATACTTTGAAGCGACCGACGACTTGGTCTTTGCCTTTTTTCGTGCGCTGCTCGGAATATTCGTTGACCAAATTCTGGAATTTCTTACCCCAAGTAATCATGGCATTTTGCTGCTCATTCATCGCGCTTTGACGACGTACTTTGTCTTCGAGCTGGTCAATTTTGCGGTCTTGTTTTTCTTTGAGCTTCTCAAGTTCTTCAAGACGCTCGGCCAATTTTTCACGCTGCCTGGTCAGCTCATTTTTCTCTTTCTGAATACCCACCAGCAATCGGTCCACAGCTACAGTGCTTTCATCGAGTACGTCTCTGGCCTGATCAATCAAGGCAGGGCTAACCCCAACCTTTTGAGCTACTTCATAGGTGTAGGAAGACCCAGGAACTCCCTGGTTCAAGACATACTCTGGGGTGAGGTCGGTAGAGTTGAACTGCATCGATCCGTTATCCACCCTTGGCAGTTCGCTAGCCAGCGCTTTAATGCTGTTGTAGTGGGTGGTCATTACCCCGTAGGTCTTGCTATTGTTGAGCTCTTTGAGGAATATCTGTGCCATGGATGAACCTAGATCAGGATCTGAACCCGAGCCAAACTCATCAATGAGAACGAGGGTCTTGTTGTAGGCAGCATTCAAGAAGTAGTTCATCTTGGTCAGCTTTGAACTGTAGGTGGACAGCTCATTCTCTATGCTCTGTGAGTCGCCAATATCGGCCATCAACCCATTGAACCAGCCCATGGTACTGTCCGGGTGAACGGTAACCAAAAGTCCACTTTGGAGCATCAGTTGAAGCAATCCAACGGTCTTTAGGGTGATGGACTTTCCCCCAGCGTTTGGTCCTGAGATGACCAAGATACGGTTGTGTGTATCCAGTCGAAGATCAAGAGCAACGACACCCTTGCCTTTCTGCTTGTTGAAGTCGCGAAGAACTGGATTGATCGCCTTGATTAGGTGAACGTGTGGCTTGTCTAGAAGTTGCGGGAGGCAGGCCTCCTCATCTAAAGCATATAGTGCCTTCGCATTAACAAAGTCTATTTGGTAAAGGGCCGTGCTATAGTCGCGCAGCTGGTCTCTGTACCCAGCAACGAAGGCGGTTAAGAGGCGTAGGATGCGGGTCACTTCGCGTTTCTCTTCGTCTTCTAAAACGGAGATTTCATTATTGATCTCAAGGGTTTCAGAAGGTTCTACATAGAAGATAGTCGCCTTAGAAGAAGATCCGTGGAAGATCCCATTGACTTGGCCTTTGAAAGCCCCTTCTACAGCGAGTACGCGCTTGTTGTCGTGGACACTCTCTTGTGTGTCGGCAAGAACGCCGGAACCTGAGTATTTCTTGACAGCGCGGTAGAAGATGCGGTCGGCCGCGGCACGTTTTTTAGCTAGGTTGGCGCGAATCTTTCCCAAGGCCGGCGAAGCCGAAGTTTTCACAACACCACGTCTGTCGAGGACACGATCGATCTCGTCTGGAACGGTTTTGTTCTTTTCGAGGTGGGCCAGTTTGTCTTGGATGGAGGGGGTGCGGTCGGCGTGTGTTTTAAAGAAGGTGTAGACTCGGTTGAAGCTCTCAATCATGTTTTTGATGATGAGAAAGTCTTCGCCCTCGAGGGTGGCTCCTTGGATTTTTAATCGGACTAAGAAGGGCTTGATATCTTCTGCGGCTAGAGCAGGAACGGGGAATTCGCTGAGGTAAAGCCCAAGAATTTCGTGGACCTCTTGAAGGTCGCGCGTGGCGACTTTAAAGTCACTCGAAGGTTTGAGATCATAGATGCGCTGGCGGGCACGTTCTGTAACGGCGCGCTTGGCCACGGCCTTTTTTACAAGGTCGAATTCTATGCTTTCAAATAAATCTTCCGGGTAGGTATTCAAATCGTCTCTTGGGGACCGATGTTATCCGCGGTACACCTCTTCTTCGCTAGTAACACGGGCAGGCCCTTCATGTTTACGCAATCCACCTGCAATTACAAAGGCAAGTGCGGTCATTGCAACGGTAATGATTACATCAATAGTGGTCCAAAATACGCCTACAGGCACGTCGTAAAGATCGTTTTGCACATCGCCCCAGATCCAAAGTGCGAGCAAGACAATCGCGCCGGTAACCGGCTTGATTCCTTTTTCCGTTCTCCAAGAAGGCACCTTGGTGGCGCGCACATACCAATATACAGCCAAGGCCGATCCAAAGGAATGAGCGATGAGCATGCTGTAGATGGCAAAGGGGTTGGCAGCCATGTAACTTTCCATGATGTTTGAACGGCCTGCCCAATCGGCAGCCATTAGATCTTCCATGGGAAGGGCATCAAGAAAAAGTGAAAACAGTTGGTGGAGGCCCGAAGTGACGAGCACAGCAATGACTACTCCAACGATGGTGATACCGATAGAGCGTAGGGCGTAAAGGAATTTATTCATGGCGGCGAATTTTAGTTGAACCAGCCTTCTACCACATCTAGGGAGAGTGCTGCCACGTCTAATTTATTCTTTTTACGGTAACCGTTGAGTTTTTGGTGCAACGCAGCAGGTTTGTTGTCGCGCAAGGCATCAATGGTGTGGTAACCAGCTTGTGCAATGTGGTGCGACCACTCTTCAGGAACGCCAATGGCTTGGAACTCTTCAGGATCTGCAACTGTCTCAAACTTTTCAGGACGCATTTGCGGGAAGAACAAGACTTCTTGGATGCTATCCTGGTTGGTCAACATCATCGTGAGGCGGTCAATACCGATACCCAAACCTGAGGTTGGGGGCATACCGTATTCAAGGGCACGAACGAAGTCTTGGTCGATAAACATTGCTTCGTCGTCTCCCTTTTCAGAAAGTTTCAACTGGTCCTCGAAACGCTCTAGCTGATCAATAGGATCGTTGAGCTCTGAGTAGGCGTTCGCCACTTCTTTACCGTTGACCATCAGCTCGAAACGCTCTGTGAGTTCGGGGTTGTCGCGGTGCTTCTTACACAGCGGCGACATCTCCACAGGGTAGTCGGTGATGTAGGTTGGCTGGATGTAGTGCTTCTCACACTTCTCGCCGAAGATCTCGTCAATGAGTTTTCCTTTACCCATGGTTTCGTCCACTTCAAGACCGATTGATTTCGCTGCTTCACGCACCTCGTTTTCCGTCTTACCGTTCAAGTCTAAACCGGTGTGCTCTTTGATGGCTTCAAGGATAGGCACTCGAGCATATGGTGCTTTGAAGCTTACAGTGTTTTCTCCAATCGTTGCATCTGTGGTGCCGTTTACGGCCATGGCTACTTCTTCAAGCATGTTCTCTACAAAGCGCATCATCCAGTGGTAGTCTTTGTAGGCCACATAGATTTCCATCACAGTGAACTCTGGGTTGTGCGTCTTGTCCATCCCTTCGTTGCGGAAGTCTTTGGCAAATTCATACACCCCTTCAAAGCCACCTACGATGAGGCGCTTGAGGTAGAGCTCGTTGGCAATACGCAAGTACAACGGCACGTCAAGCGCGTTGTGGTGCGTGATAAATGGTCGAGCTGCGGCGCCACCTGGGATGGGCTGTAAAATGGGCGTTTCCACCTCCATGTATCCGGCATCGTCAAAAATGCGGCGCATGGTGCTCATGATTCTATTTCTCTTGCGGAAAATCTCCTTGACACCAGGGTTCACGACGAGGTCAACGTAGCGCTGACGGTAACGAATTTCCGGGTCGGTGAGTTGATCGTATACGTTTCCATCGGCATCTTTCTTTACGACAGGAAGCGGGCGTAAGCTCTTAGAAAGCACGACCAATTCCTTCACGTACAAGCTCATTTCGCCCGTCTGTGTGGTGAACATGTGGCCCTCTACACCGATGAAATCACCGATGTCTAGGAGCTTTTTGAACACGTCGTTGTACATGGTTTTGTCCTCACCAGGACAAATCTCGTCGCGGTTCACGTATATCTGCATCTCGCCTGTAGAGTCCGCCAAGACTGCGAACGAAGCCTTACCCATGATGCGTTTAGTCATCAACCGGCCCGCGATGCGCACCTTTTCAAAGCCTTCAGCGCCCTCAGTGTAAGTAGCGGCCAATTCATCGGCTTTGTGTGAAACAACGTATTCGGCGGCCGGGTACGGATCGATCCCCAAGGCTTTTAATTTGCCTAAGGATTCGCGTCTAAGTACCTCCTGTTCAGATAATAGTCTTGCCATGATGCTAGATGAATATTAAGACCGCAAAGATAATTGCCTTTTAGTAGCTTAGCAGTATGACTCGCAGCCGATTTTATGCACTTTTCCTCACCCTCTTCTTTGCAGGGGCGAGCTACGCACAACCCTATTGGCAAAAAGGCACCCGATTAGCGACCTTCAGCGGCACTTCGAATCTTGACGGATTGGTGGGCGGGGTGACCAACGCAGGCTTTAATGCGGCGGCAGGCAAAGCGCTTTTTCTCGATGAAAAATGGGCCGTCGGCTTCGGCGGTAAATACCGTTGGGCACCGTTGTCGCAGAGCATGGAGGCCTCGGTTAGACTTCAAAATTTAGTGTACGGCGCATCCAACACCCCGCATTCCTTGTTGCTCGACCTTCACGCAACTTTCGGCAACAACATGAACACTACGCTTAGCGGAGACATGTTTGGCCGTCAGACTACTGCGCTCGGCGTAGGAGCACAATACACGTATTGGCTCACCTCAAGCGTCGGAATTTACCTCTGGCCTCAGATGAACCGAACGAACAGCGGTCCTAGCGGGTTATGGGATTGGCAAATGATTGCACCCGTAGGGTTGCAAGTAAGTTGGCAATAGAACAAGTAGTATGAGAAAGGTCCAATTCCAAGATATCGGCCGCGTTTCCTATGGTAGAGCCTGGGACTTCCAGACGGAGCTCTTTACGGAGACGGTGGATTTAAAATTGGCCAATAGAAAATATCCGGAAACCGCTCAGGAAACCTCGGACCATTTTCTTTTTGTGGAGCACCCACCTGTATTTACTTTGGGTAAGAGTGGAAAAATGGAACACCTTCTCGTGGACAAGGAGCAGCTCGAAAAGGACGGTTTTGAATTCTTTCCTGTGAACCGCGGTGGCGACATCACCTACCACGGCCCCGGCCAAATCGTTGGCTATCCTATCATCGATCTCGACCATTACTTTACTGACATTCACAAGTACCTGCGATACCTTGAAGATGTCATCATTTCTACACTCGCAGATTACGGCCTTAAAGCCGGTCGCAGCGATGGTGAGACGGGCGTATGGCTGGATGAAGGAACCCCCTTCGCACGTAAAATGTGCGCCATGGGTGTCAAAGCATCACGGTGGACGACCATGCACGGCTTTGCCTTGAACGTCAACGCAGACCTGAGCCATTTTGATTATATCGTACCTTGTGGCATCTCGGATAAAAAAGTCACCTCATTACACGTAGAATTGGGCCGAGAAGTAGACCTCCAAGAGGTCAAAGACAAGATTAAATTTTACTTTCAAAAGCAGTTTCATTGCCAATTTATACCCTCTAGACATCCCTTTAAATGAAAATCTTAAAAAGAATAGTTGCCGTTATTGTTGTACTCCTTGTAGCGGTAAAATTATCTCCATACGAATACTTGATTAAGGGTGTGAAGAACACGTACCTCAAAGGCTACACGTCTGCCCATCTGTACGACCGTGAATACTTCGACCAACGCGAAATCCCGGTGATGCTTCCTAAAAAATTAGCGGTGTCCGATTCCGTTTCGTTGTCCATCGACGACGAGCTTAGAGGTCCTCTGGAGCGCGTAGGCACCAAAGGAATGTTGGTACTCCAAAACGACGAGATTGTTTACGAAGAATACTGGGACCAGCACGATACCACAGCTGTTTCGAACAGTTTTTCGACGGCAAAATCGGTCATTACTCTACTTACGCAGATTGCTGTTCAAGACGGCTACATTGGTTCATGGGACGACCTAGTGACCGATTACATCCCTGAATATGAAATCCCGGAAGGCGTTACCACACCTACACTGCGCCACCTCAGTACGATGACCGCCGGTCTTCAGTTTGACGAGAACTACAAGGACCCATTCAACAAAACAGCCAAGCTCTACTACAGCGATGATGTGGTGGCTACTGCGTTAAGCATCCCTCCAGGGAAGTTCGAAACGGGCACGCAATGGGAGTACCAAAGCGCCTGTACACAACTGCTCACCATTGCGCTTTCGCGCGCCATTGGAGAGAGCGTTTCTTCGTTCGCCAACCGCGAGCTTTTTGCCAAAGTGGGTTTTGAAGTGCCAACGACTTGGCACCTTGACCGCGCCGGTGGATTCGAGCTCGGGTATTGCTGTTTGAATGCTGCTGTGCGCGACTTTGCTAAGCTCGGTATGCTCGTAAACAACCACGGATACATTGATTCAAATTCAGTGATAGACTCTGCCTTCATCGCAGCTGCCCAAGTAGGCTACAAGAGCCCCTACTACGGCCACAGCTTTTGGATCTATCCAGACGTTGAAGCACGTAATTATTCGTTCCGCGGCCTTGGCGGCCAGCTGATTATCATATTGCCGGATTACGACATGGTGATCATGCGCGTTGGTGAGAAAGCGGGCGATCGCTACGAGAGTGATTTCAGGTCTATTGGTCGCGAACTCATCAAACAAGCCGAACGCTGGCAAGCAAACTAAAACGCTTCTATGCCTTCACCGCTGGTCAACATACAAGGCTTAAACATCTCCTTCGGCACGACCGAGGTACTCAGTGATTTTAACTTACAAATCGAGGAAGGGGAGATCGTTTCAGTCGTTGGTGAGAGCGGCTCGGGAAAATCGGTTAGTGCCTTAATGAGCGTGGGCTTACTGAGCCCTAAAGCCTCTATAACTAGCACCCACGCTGAGGTCCTTGGCAGCAGTATTTCAAAGTTGTCTACGTCCGATTGGCAATCCTTACGCGGCAAAGAAATCGCTATGATTTTCCAAGATCCGATGACTGCCTTGCACCCGTCTATGCGCATCGGAAAGCAGCTCGATGAGGTATTGGAAACACATACTAACCTGTCTGCAGAGGAGCGCAAGGACAAAGTTCTTCAGGCATTGGATGAGGTCAGCATCCCTGATCCCGAGGCAAGCGCTAAGAAATACCCGCACGAGATGAGCGGCGGGCAGCGCCAGCGCGTGGTTATTGCCATGGCGATGCTTTTGGAACCTAAACTCATTATTGCCGACGAACCCACCACAGCCTTAGACAAGGAGGTGGAAGCCACAGTTCTCGAACTGCTGAGCACCTTGGTCAAAGACAAAGGTTGTGCGCTTTGGTTTATCTCCCACGATCTTGAGGTCGTCGCCGAATTCTCCGATCGTGTCGTGGTCCTGTACAAAGGCAAAACGGTCGAGCAGGGCGCTGCAAAAGAAGTATTCAATGCGCCCAAGCATCCCTATACCAAGGGCCTACTGGCGTGTCGTCCTCCTAAGAGCGGTCGTCCGTATCCACTGCCTGTTCTTTCGGATTTCTTGGAAGGCAACGGCGCCCCCAAAGCGACCAAACTAGTTGCTCCAAAAACCGATTCTAAGGCCCTACACATTGAAGGGCTGAACATAGGATATACGGTACGAAAAGGCTGGAAGAAATCGACAAAATGGGTCGTACAAGACCTTGATGTAACACTGAACACCGGTGAAACACTAGGCCTTATAGGGCCCTCGGGAAGCGGCAAGAGCAGCATTGGAAGAGCAGTAGTAGACCTCGTTCCATCGAGCTTTTCCATTCGAAATTTTGAAGGCAATGAAGGCCGGGTCCAATTCATTTTCCAAGACCCATCATCCGCCTTAAACCGAAGCCATACCATAGGTCGCATTCTTGACCAAGTCCTTTCCCACCACGCGCCAGAGCTCTCCGCTGTGGGGCGCAAGGAAAAGGCATCTGCTTTGTTGCAAGAAGTCGGCTTGCACCCTTCCGACCTCAGCAAAAAGCCCAAGGACTTCTCTGGCGGCCAGCGACAGCGCATAGGCATTGCTAGAGCCTTGGCAGCAGATCCAACAGTATTGATATGTGATGAAAGTGTTAGTGCCTTAGACGTGAGCGTTCAAGCACAGGTACTTAATCTTCTGAATGGGATCAAAAAAAATCGGGGCCTGAGTATGATTTTCATCTCTCACGACCCCGATGTTATTCGGTACATGTGCGACCGCATTCAGCAGCTTTCCTAAGAGGGATTCCGATTTCTATTTTTTGGTGCCTTACATTTAGTTAAAACCCAAATACCTTATTATTAACACATTAGGGTCAAAATGAAACAAGTAACGTTTTCATAAAGTGTAACTTTTCTCTACTTAAAAGTGCAATTATGAAGAAGCTATTACTTTCAGTTGTACTCCTTTCCTTTTCTCATGTATGTTCCGCGCAACTCCAAGTTGATCTCGGTGGAGCGTTTTCTTTCGAATATGTTGGTCTAAATACGGACGGAACAGTTAAATACGATGTGTATTTCAATTATTCGTCAGACTCAAGTTGGTCAAGCTCGATGACTACCTCTTTTGGCCGTTATAGAAAAGTGAGCCAAGCCGCGCCTTATCCCCAGGTTTCTATGTCCTCTGTACTTCAGGTAGGCAAACAATCGAACTGTAATGATGATTACAACTACAATAGAATGCGTTGGAAACAGACTATAGATTTGGACCCGTATTCTCAATATGAATTTGTCCACAACTGGTGCTGTCGTGTGCCATACATTGCAAATATTGACACGACTGGCGGTGTTCCTAATCAGTATGTACGGGCCATCATTTTAACGGGGCGTTCGGGCGTTAGAGCTTACAACAACAGTCCACAATACTCGGCCGAGTATTACAGTGCCCCAATAAATACATCGACTCCTATAGAGATATGTTCACCCGACCCTGATGGAGACAGTCTTTCATTTACAATCATACCTAGCAAGAAGGGCTCGATTAGTCAGTATTTCTTGAACATGAACAATATCGACTACGACACCACCAACGGGTATACGAACGCTACCCCATTAGGTCCAGGAGGAGAATATACCCTTGATACAAACAATAGGGTATTGATGGTTAAAAACGATTCAGCACAGTTTAACCTTCTAACGGTTCGAATTATTGAATGGGCAAAAGACACGAATAATGTGCCGAAAATTATGGGCGTTACTAACAGGGAAATAATGGTAGACTTTACAGACAACTATACGCCCAGCATGTACGGTATAAGCGCAAATTATGCGTCGTCGACATTGTATTCTGACAGCGTTTATGTCAACCTCAAGGAAAACATAAGCATCACTTCACACAGTCTTGACTCAAACATCGTTTGTCTTGTTAGTCCAAATGGCGATACATCTGGGATTAGCGGTATTCATTATTCGGGCTCAAACAGCGAACTGTTTTTACGTACAGACTCTATAGACCTCCCGGGAGTGTGGAAGGTCTATTTTACGCAACACGGCAATTTTGCAAACCGAGGAGATTGTGGCGAGCCTTTAATAGATACTGTGCTGCTCAACATCCCTATTCCGGACATTGATCTAGTGGGAGACACAGGGTATGTTTATGTTGGATCGCCAAGAGACTATTATGTGGTAAACGGACAATTTTACGACTCTATTTCTTGGACATGCACCAACGGTACAATTACCGCAGGTCAACACGATTCCATTCAAGTTGAGTGGGGAGCAACATCTAACGGTCCAGGATTTTTGTTGGCGGAGGCTGTTAAACTCAAAGACGGGTCAAATTTCATATTATCTGTGAGCCGAGATTCGCTAACCGTTGATGTTAATGGACTTTCATTGGAGGATTTGGCGAATGACGTTTCTATATACCCCAATCCTTCAGCATACGAGATAGAAGTTAGAGGATTGAATGACGGCGTCCAATACGAAGTTATAAACCCAGTAGGATTAACTGTACTAACCGGGAGGCTAGAAGACTCTAAAGTGAACGTATCGGCGTTACCGTCGGGTCCATACCTCTTGAAGTTCAGCACCGATGGCAAGTTCATATTTAAGGAGCTGATTATTTCGAGGTAATCTAATTATCCCGCTTTTCGAAATCTTCTTCACTGCGCTTGTTGTAGGCACGTATGCCCAAAACAACACAAGCGATAAGGATAAAGGCCCACACAGCGATGTTGATTGCTAATGCCGCGGGCATTATTTAAGTTTTACCGCAGTGCCGTAAGCAAGCATTTCAGCTGCGCCTTGCATGACCATGGACGTGCCAAAACGAACGTTGATGACTGCATCCGCACCTAAGCGCTCCGCGTCTTGCAGCATTCTTTGCATGGCCTGTTCACGGCTTTGAGCTTGAAGCTTCGTGTATTCCTCTATTTCGCCACCGACGATGTTCTTTAGGCCGGCGAAAATATCTCGGCCAATGTTTCTGGCGCGAACGGTGGAGCCGCGGGCAATGCCTAGGATTTCAGAAATTTCTTTCCCTGGAACAGAGGAGGTGGTTGTGGTAATCATGATGTATGTTTTTTGGTCCAATTAAGTTAGTTAATTGATCCCAAAACACGCTTCATAAATCCATTTAAAGCATCTTTTTTGGCAGTGCCCTGTGCGATTTCTTTCTGTACTTCTACCGCTCCGTAAAGGTTAGAGATCAATTCGCCAATGACTTCCATTTCCTCGTCTTTCAACGTTGGTACATCTGCTAGAGATTCTAAAACCTCGATGGTTTCGTGGATATAATCCACATCGTTCTTCTCTACAAAGTCAACCAAATGCTTGATAAAGGGGATTTTCATAGGTCTGTTATTTTGCTCCAAATGTAATAGCTTCTATGTATTGGCTCAAGGCCTTCTTATAGATATTGGCAATCACGCTATTGATTTTTAAGGCATCGGACTGCGTAACTGACCTACCGATTTAAGATAAATAGAGGAAAGTCCCGGTCATAAGTCGGGGGGTCGCACAAGCAAAGATGCCGTAACTTTATACCCAACGTCAAACGACTACTGAAACTAAAAAGTTGAGATGAGAGCCTTTGCCATTACAGCCTTTACTGCGATGTCCTTTTTTGTCCAAGGACAGATTCTGAATATTACTCCTGCATTTCCGTCACAGAACGATACCATTACGGTCATCTACGACGCAACGGAAGGAAATGGTGCGTTAACGGGCTACACACCGGTGTATGCACATGCCGGTTTGATAACCAACGCAAGTACAACGCCTACAGATTGGAAGCACGTTCAAGGAAACTGGGGTACAGCTGATCCCAATGTCTTGATGACTTCTCTGGGGAACAATCTCCACAAGTTAGAATACCACATCCCAACGTATTACGGTTTTGGCAGCAACGTAACCGTTCAAAAACTAGCCTTTGTATTCCGTAACGCCAACGGAACTGTGGTAGGTCGCGCAGCAGACGGTTCGGACATCTACTACGACATTTATCCAGCCAATGCTGGGCTTATCGCTCAATTCATGAAGCCCGAAAGCACACTTTTGATGGCTCCTACAGATTCTTTAGAGACCGTCGTAGCCGCTTCACGTTTTTGTGATTTAAAAGTCTATGATAACGGCACCTTGGTCTTCCAGGATTCCTCGAAGCAAGAAACATTCTACCTGAGCGACACAGTGCCGGGCATGCACACTGTTATTCTCGAAGCAACCGACAGCTCAACAACGGTTTACGACACCATCCAATACGCGGTAGAACCGCCGCTACAAGTCGCAACCCTGCCGGGCGGTATGGAAATGGGGCTTAATGAGCTGAACGACACGACTGTATTTTTTAAGCTGTACGCACCGGGCAAGAACCGTGTGTATGTGCTCACTTCTGTGAACGACTATTTGCCAGAGCCTGAAAACGCAATGACTAGAACGCCGGGGGGCGCTTGGTGGTTTAAGGAGCTCACTGTGCCAGCAGGCCAGCCATTTACCTACCAGTACCTGATTGACGGACAACTTCGCGTGGCGGATCCTTTCTCGACCTTAATCTTGGACCCTTGGAACGACGGGTACATTTCTTCGTCTACCTACCCCAACTTACCGGCTTATCCGGCAGGAAAAACTACGGGTAACGTCTCCTTGTATGAAACCGCGAAGACGCCCTACCAATGGAAGAATACCAACTTCCAAGCGCCGCCGCAAGAGGAGTTGGTCATCTATGAGTTGCTCATCCGTGACTTTGTGACTACCCGCAACTACCAGACCGTCATAGATACCCTAGATTATATTGCGCGCTTGGGTGTAAACGCCATTGAATTGATGCCAAATTCCGAATTTGAAGGCAACTCTTCATGGGGCTATAACCCTTCGTTCCACATGGCAGTAGACAAGTACTACGGTACGCCTGATAAGTTCAAAGAGTTTGTGGACAGCTGCCACTCTAGAGGCATTGCTGTGATTACGGATCAAGTGTTCAACCACGCCTATGGGCAGAATCCTATCGCTCAGATGTGGTGGGACGGTGTGAACAACCGACCGGCAGCGAACAATCCGTACATGAACCAAAATTGCCCACACCCGCCAAACTGTTGGGGGAACGACTTTGATCACTTCGTACAGCCGACCCGCAATTACATGGATCGTATTAATACGTACTGGATTGAGGAATTTAAAATTGACGGAATCCGATTCGATTTCACCAAAGGTTTCACCAACAATTCAAATGCTGACAACTACTCGTCCTCGAGAATTGCGGCATTGAAGCGCATGGCTGATACCTTATGGAATGTTGATCAAGACTTTTACGTCATCCTAGAGCACTGGGGGCCGAACAACGAAGAAAAGGAGCTGAGCGACTACGGCATGATGCTTTGGGGTAACGCAACCCACCAGTACTACGAAGCCGCAATGGGATATACCAACAACAGCGACTTTAAATGGGGCATCTACAAGGAGCGCGGTTGGAACGACAAGCACCTGATTACCTACACGGAAAGTCACGACGAGGAGCGTGCAGCATACAAGGTGAAGACCTACGGGAACTCTAGCGGTAGCTACGACACCAAGACCTTGGCCACGCTTGCTGATCGCAAGATTTTGACCCATGCGTTCTTGTACACCATTCCGGGCCCGAAGATGATGTACATGTTCGAAGAATTGGCTTATGACATCTCCATCAACAACCCTTGTCGTATTTGTGAAAAGCCAATTTTATGGAGCTACTACGAAAATCAGCACCGCCAGAAAGTCTATTTCTACACAGCGGCGCTTATAGATATGCGCAGAAAGTATGGCGTCTTTAACACGAACAACTTCACCTATGCACTCAACGGCGGTGCGAAGCGCATCAACCTTTCAGTTACCGACACCAATGCAACTGTAGTGGGGAATTTCCGAGTAAACTCGGGCGATGTGTATCCTAACTTCCAGCACACAGGTACGTGGTACGACTACTTCACTGGCGACAGTATCGTGGTGACCAACGCAACGGCACCATTAACCTACCAACCGGGCGAGTGGCACGTGTATACGGATGTCAAGCTTAACAAAGCGGCCTTTATTGGTGATGAGGAACTTGAATTGGCACCAAGTAATGCAGCAGTATATCCGAACCCAACAAATGGACGCGTGGAGCTTCTCGTGGATGTTGCAGAAGGC
>JBMZBC010000003.1:86996-92480 GCA_049611965.1 Schleiferiaceae bacterium
CAGTATATCCGAACCCAACAAATGGACGCGTGGAGCTTCTCGTGGATGTTGCAGAAGGCACAGAAGTACACTACGAGCTTTACGATATCACGGGCAGATCAGTATACCGCGGTGCTTTTAACGCGGCGTTGTACGGCATCGAAGAACTTGATCTTCATCACTTACCGTCGGGAGCTTATGTGCTAAAGATTCAAGTGGGATCTAACGTGTACAACGAACGTCTGTTGATTGAATAAGGTGGATTAGCCAAGAAGGTGAACACCTTCTTTGTCCTGTGTGAGCACGCCCTTATGTTCAAGGTTTTTGAGCAATCGGCTGACAACCTCTCTTGAGGTGCCCAGCTCTGAGGCCATTTTTACTTTTGACAGCGACACTCCTCTGCGGTTGTTGAGCAGGCAGCGTTTTTCGATATACGCTAGCAAACGTGCTTCGAGTTGATTGAAAATCGCATTATCGACCAAGCTCAGCAGCTCTTCAAACCTGCGGCGGAAATTCCCTAATTCATAGATCCGCCATTCGCTGAAAGCTTCCGTAATAGGGGTTAATTCAACCAGGGGAATATGCAAGATCTTCGCCGATGATTCGGCTTCTACAGTGATGGGCATATTGCCGTTGGGCAATTGAGAAAAGGCGGCACACGGGCAGATTTCTCCGGGGGTCAAGAAGTACAACAGCAACTCCTTACTTGGATCGTCGTCGGCAATTCGCATTACGCGCGCGCTACCTTCAAGTATAATGGGCATAAAGTCCGCGTGGAGACCGTAATCAAGGACGAGGTCGCCCTTCTCATACTCCACTACTTCTCCAAGTTCTGTGAGGTGCTCTTTGAGCGCTGGTGATAGGATATTAAACCCTTCGTGATCGAAATAAGATAAGGCCATGGCTTCAGTGTGTAATTGGACCATCAAAATAAGAACATTTCTCCATGTCCTAATTACCCAAACAAAAAAAGCATTGTTAGCCGATGAGCCTTGTATAAAGCGCCTCTGCACGTCCTAATAATTCTGGGTTAGCACCCTCGACCACCTGAGGCTTTTTCTCGAATTTAGACAGCGAGGAGGTGTCGATAGAGCTGCCAAGTACTCCTTCAATACGCGCCAGCATTCCTTTCGGATCTGCCAGAAAGCCTTCGTAGCTCAAGACCGTGATTTGATCAGATTGAGGTACGTTTTCGTAGTAATTGACCCAACGTTCAAGCCAATAATTGATGTCGCTAGTATTCCCCTCATGATGGCCCTTTCCATCGAGTATAAAAGGTCTTTGCCCGATACCAAATTCGTGGTGGCCCAGCCAGTCCATATACTCCTTGATGAATGGATCCCCTTCCTGTTGGGCGGAGAACTGTTCGTGCTGTTTCATCAAGCTGTAGGCATGTTGGAGCGGACTTCTTATCAAAAGAAATACGGCCAGATCGGAGTTTTGCTCAACCAACGAAGGCAATCGCAGTATAGCGTTGTTGTTCTTGGCCAAATAAATATCATTGCCGGCAATACTGTTTTGGTACCTGCGGTACAATGCGTTTTCTTCAGAAGAAAGCGCGTGTTCATAGAGCCCATCTTCTTTGATATAAGCATCGTTCTTTAAGACCTTGAAAAAGTATTCTTCCAATGCTTCAACACTTGCTAGACCAACCTTGATGCCATCGCCATGGGCGCGCTCTCTATCCTCTGTAGCTTTCGGCTTGTATATTTTGCTCCACAGTCGAGGTGCAAGCAGCACCGGCATATTGCTATAGTCTAACGAGGCGAACGAACCGCGCTCGGCAAGAGATTTTGTCAATGCAGTGGTCCCTGCTCGAGCAAGCCCTGTAACGAGTACTCTGGTGTATTTGCCTTCACCGCCTAATTGCGCGTCAACGCCTTTAATCTGTAACCCTAAAAGCTTTTTACCCAAGAAGTAATTGTCCAAGACCAAGCGATGAAATAGCTGTGAGAGATCGGAATAGGCGCTGCCGTTATCCTTGGTAAAGAAGAAGGGTACGATCGACCCTACACTAAGAAGTATAAGGGTCCAATTCGCAGAAAACTCGTTACCGAGCAACCAATGAGGAAGTTCCCAGCCCAAACCATAGGTCGTAATTACGACGACAACAAGACTTGCCACCAATCGAGCTAGAACTCCGGTGGTTTTGCTTGAAGCGGCATTCATGGCGCTAATTTTTTCTGGGTCCTCGCTTGGGGCAAAGAGAACGTTCAAAAGACGAACGCTCGAAGTCGCTGTTTCGAAGAACAGATCCTTCATCCACAACACGGCTTGACCCAATAGAAGGCCAGCCAAAGCGACGAAGCAGAAAGCAGCAACGCTATTTCCTTGAAAAACCAACAGGGCATCACTCAATGGTTCATTTAACGCGATCACTGCGGCTCGGGCAACCAATGCACAGATTAAAAAGACATTCAATGGAGTAAGAGACAAGCTAGCAACCCTTGTTTGTTTCGCCTCTGCAGCATTTGATTTACGTCTATTACGAACTATGAGTGCAAGAGAACCAAGGACTAGAGCTCCGATAACGATACTCACCCACAAGGGCATGCCTTGAAGCCCAGTATTGTATTTACCACTGCTTTCTGCTCCCAACCACGAAGGGTTGAACGTGGTAATAATTAACAGGGCCGCAAAAACTGTGGCATAAAACTCCCACGAAAAAGAGTTCTTAGAATTTGACGATTCCGAAGGCTTCGCAACAAGTTTCGGTGCCTTCACTAGGCTGTACCAAAGGCGGTAGCCAAAGGAAAACACAATGAGCAGAAGTATGAGCACAATTAACACTGCTGCGCCTACGCCAAGCCCCGGTCCGATATATAAAAATGTGTTGTACAACGCCCACTAATTTGAGCCTGCAAAATAGTGGACTTCTTTCGAATACCTCTTGCTTTACCAGCTTGAAATCTCTCCATCCATCCAAGCGAGGCGTTGCTCGAGATAATAGCGCAAGAAATCTACCTCTCCTTCGAAGTCTATGGTGCGATTTTCAGCCCGCCAAAGGTCATAGTTGCGCTCAGCCGCCCCAGTGCTTAAGAGTCTGTCTTCGGTGTCATTGACGAGCCCAAAAATGGCCGCATCAGAAAGAGGACCACTTCGGTAGGTTGACCACCGATCTTTAACCAAGGCTCTGAATTGTGGGTCATCCAACAAGCGGTCCCACCAAAACGGCACCATCCAAGCATCTTCTTCGACGTAGTCGTTGTAGTTTGCTATCCAATCCTCCCAAGGCACACGACCTTGACGCCCGTAGCCTATGTTGAGGTCCCATATGGGCCCAAAGCGCAGCTTTTCGCCTCGCGGTTTATGCAAAAAAGTACTGATGCGGTAGGCATCAATATTGCCTGCGACTTCATTCATAATGAATCCATCGGCGAATGAGGTAAGGTCGATGTAATCGGTATAGGTGCGTGTTGCTGAGCTTAGGTCGTCATTGAGCAGGGCGGTTTCAAAATCGAACACATATTCTTCAATGTAATTCCGCATTTCACCGTTCAGGCCGTTAGGCTTGGGGTGCTCAAATAAGAAATAGGTTTCTCTGTATTGTTGATCGTGGTACGGCGGACGGAAGGGCTCGACATCCATCAGCGCTCCTTCGATGTCGTATTCGCTTCTAAAGCTCATGTACCCGGTGTAATTCGCATCATCTCCCCAATTATTGTCGTAATAGCTCAATTCTCGGCCTGAAGGCGCATAAGAGGCGGTTTTGTCAATCTTGAGTACATATCCCCCTGTAATACCGGGTTCTTTCCTGCCGTTGGGTGTTCCTACGTCTATGCGCATACGGTCAGCTTTAGGCTTCTCCATGAGCACATAAACACCTTGATATTCGCCGTTGACAGTAAGCTCTACCCAGCGGCAACGGGCGGCATACATGCCTATTCCTCGAGCAAGTTCGTAGCCAATATAATGATGCATAAGCGTGGGGTCGAAGGCATACAACTCATCCGGACCGTTAGAACGAACTACGTGTCCCATCAAGATCCAATCGCTCTCAGCCGGCATTCCTAATAGCGCCTTTGGCGTTCCGTCCCCGTTGGCTTTTCGGATTTCAAAACCGTAGGACTTTTTATCGCTTAATCGGTACGAGGTACTGCCGCGGTATTCAACACCCATTTTACCACCGACCACCCTACGATTATCTACTTCAATGGAGAATGTGCCGTCTTTTTTATCGTCCGGCCGAATCTGTCCATCAACGTCTAAATACACCATGGGTAATTGACCAGAAGTGTATTCTTGGGTGCAGGAATTCAACCCGAGGGTTATAGCCATTATCACAAACAATGGAAGACGTCTAAGCATAATGCCAAAATACATTGGTTTTATTAAACTTATATTCGCTGATATAAACAACTGCCTATGCCTGAATTGGACATTACTTCTGGACTGTTTTTAAAGTTTTCCATGACTGTGGTTTACAACCTTATTCAGATGAGTATCGTTCGTCGACACAATAAGACCACGCGTACCAACGTGAGCAGCTTTTTCATCATCGCAGTAGTAGTGTTCTTTCTGTCCTACGTGCTAAGTACGTTTGAAATGCAGATTGGACTGGCTATAGGTATGTTCGCAATTTTCGGCATTGTTCGCTATAGAACAGAGCCTCTCCGCCCTCAAGAAATGACGTATTTATTTGCTTCGTTAGGGGTTGCGGTTATCAATGCTTTGAGTACTGACAGTATAACCTTAGTTGAACTTGTACTGATCAACGGAACAGTATTAGGATGTATCTATATACTTGAACGCTTCATGTTAGCAAAGCCAAGTGAGACTAAACGCACGACTAAGAAGGTATCACTGGTTGTACCTTCGGAGAATCTTTCCGAGCAGGTCGTTGAAGATCGTGTAGGTGAATTCGCGAAAAACATGGGAGTTGTAGTTGTTAAGCACCACATTTCGAAGATTGACCACGCTGAAGGGAAGGCTCAAATTATCGTGGTATATGAAGTGTAAGAATCTTTTCATCATAGGGTTTGCCTTGGCTGCTTTTGGAGCCACTGCGCAAACAGTAACAGACAATCGTGTTTGGACTAAACTGACCTATAGAATAGAGCCCACAAAAGGACTTGATGTAGACCTCAGCGGACTGTACCGAAGTGTCGGAGGAGACGAGGGCATGGACCGCTGGATTACAGAGCTACAGGTAACGAAGAAAAAAAGCAAATCATTCAGTTACGCCACTGAATTTAGGTATTACGCTATATTCGACGATGTAGGTCCAACAAAAGAGATACGTCATAGCGTCCGATTTCGAGTGAATGCATATAAGTCTTACGATGTAGGTAGAGATGAAATTTCTATGCGCTACGGAATTCAACAAAGAAACACTATTTCTGGAGGCGGTACAGACCGCACGGATTTGCGTATTCGCGCTGCATATACCAAGAATATTAAGGATTGGAAGTTGGACCCTACTGTCTATTCGGAATACTTGGGATCGGTAAACGGGAACTTAAGTCGCCGGTTGAGAGTCGGTTTAGAGACCAATAAAAAGATGTT
>JBMZBC010000003.1:92578-94091 GCA_049611965.1 Schleiferiaceae bacterium
GAGCTATAAGTGAGGCAATATCTTCTTTAAGGGCCTTTTCGATCGTAGAGTTTATTCCAGGCTCAAGGGTGGTTTCACCCGTCTTATCGAGATGACGTCCTCCCCCCAATAATAGCCTTCCATCAATGGTTCTAAAGTAATTGTATCCGTCGTGGTAATGGAAGGAACCTTCCCACTGAAAAGCAGTATGAGGCTTACTTACTAAGACTAATCCTCTTCCAGGCTCAAGCTCTTCGTCGGCGAGAAACTTGCGACTGAAGGCATTGGTACAGAGGGCAACTTGGCGGGCAAAAAACCCAACAGGGCCATTCGGTTTTTGGATATGGACCACTTTTCCCTCTTTGGTATTCTCGATTTCTTCAACGGAACTTTGAGTGAATGTCAGTACCCCGGCTTGCGCTACTTTCTGCTGCAAGGCTGCCATCATTTTACCGGTATCCACGGTGCCCTCAAGAGCGTTTTTGATCAAATGGGTGACTTTGGTCGAAAACCCATAACCGTTAGCCGGCTCTATGGCGTAAGGTCGGGCGCCTAAGTGGGGCTCAAGTAGGTCGTTAAAGAAGTCAATTCGTTCTTGATTGGGCGGCTCGAAGCACATCTCGTATCCACCAACTTCGCGGTAATCAATAGCCTCATCTCCCAATGTTTCCCGAAGTAGCTTAAGGCCATTGTAGCGCTTCATAACTAGTGCTGCGGTAGCCTTTTTACCGATCGATGCGACGTCGTGCTCGAGTTCCGAAATGGAGCCAAAGCAGGCAAAGCCGGCGTTCTTTGTAGAGGCGCCGCTAGGGAAAAGGCCGCGTTCAAGAATGGCAACGCGGTGTGTAGGGTTTTTTTGGGCATAAAACAAGGCGGTAAAGTGTCCTACAATACCGCCGCCCACAACCACTAAATCAAAGTGGCGTAATGTTGTTTTTTCCCAATAGCTGAGCACTATTTTTCGCTCGAGATTTTCTTTGTGATGACACGAACCTTGGCTTTTGCCTCACCTTCCATGCCTTCTACATCGAGGCTATCAATAGTCACAGTGATTTCACCGTTTTCTCCTTTTACAACGTCAATTTTGTCGATCACATCGATATCAAGATCGCCCATAAGATCATGAACTTCTCCTTCGTCTGTGATGAACATGGCTTTCTTCATAACGTGTCCTTCGCCCATCATCATGTGCGGCATTCCTTTGGGTCCGTGATGACCTGTGGTGCGGCCTAATAAGAATCCGAGAATCCCGAAAATCACGGCAATTAGAGTAAATGCAAACCAATTTTCATTCAAGCTTTTCATAGCGTATGTTTTTTGAGAGTTCTAAGGTACAAACTCGCGAAAACTTAGTGGCTGTCTATAAAACAACATTGGCATAACACTTAATGTCTAAAAATCAGTATCTTATCGTTCAAACAAACACTCTTTACACTATGAAAAAAATTGTACTTACCACCTTAGTGGTTGTAATTGCGGGGTTCGTGATGTTCTCCGTAGGCGGCGCCTTGTATTACATGGACGCCATGGCAGA
>JBMZBC010000003.1:94190-108634 GCA_049611965.1 Schleiferiaceae bacterium
AATGGCAGCAGCATTTCCTGATGCAATGAAGGCCGAACCGGACATGACTATGGGATTAGCTAATATGATTGTCATCTCACTGTTGACTACAATTTCATTTGATCGCATGGGTATTTCTACTCCCGCATCTGGCGCAAAAGCAGGTGCATGGTTTATGGGATTGCTGTTTTTAGCATTCAACACACAGATGCTTACCATGTACAACACCATGGACTTAAACTTTGCGGCTTTAGATACCGTAATTTCTGCGGTCATGGGTGCTGTTCTAGGCGCTGCTTGTGGCTTTGGATTGGGAAGATTTAAGAGCTAAAAGGACAGATTATTATGATTACAATGATAATTGTGCTCCTTGGAGTCTTGGTTACTTTATATGGGGTCTTTACGAAGAACCGCGTCCTATACAATGTAGGATACTTTGTATTCGGTATTGTTGTTGTTTGGGACCAGTTCGCTTTGTTCTCTGAAACAAATAATGCGGAAAACCTGGCAATGGCCTCTCTTTGGATGATACAGGCAATCGTCGCTATCCCAAACAAAGTTAAGTACGATGGAAGCAAGCTCGCCAAGAGTGCAGGGGTGAAGATTAACGCTTCTCTTTCTGTGATTAATGGTTTTGCTGTTTACTATGCAACAACTGTGGACTATATACCGGAATTCGCCATGTACATTCACGGGCTTTTAGCAGTATTGCCGCTGATAGCGATATACTTGATTCTTTCAGATAAGATTGAAGTAACAGCCTAGGTGCTTGTAAAAAAGAATAGGAAAAAGCCCGGCGCATCGCGCCGGGCTTTGTTTTCCAAAGATTAGAATCCCCAGCCTGCAGTAAACTGTAGGTTTGGAAACCATCCGCCAGCAAAATCCCTTTGAAGATCAAATGCTCTAGAGCTCGATTCCATTGTTAGACCATTGGTAGAAACCAAACCGCCTCCAGTCTGGATTACTCCAATGTCTACTCCTAAACGAAGACCTTTCACGGGTCTGAGACCGTACCCAATACCTGTGAAGGTAAAAGTTCCTCCATTGGCCCAGTGATAGCTATTGCCATCGGAGTCGTCCAAGAAGCCATTCAAAGAGCCTACGCCTAATCCAGCACTTACTCTAAAAGCTTGGAGCGCCTCAATTGGGCGGTAACTAATTATCATTCCCGACCAGCTACTTTCATCTGCAAATGTCCCCGAGTAGGTGGCACCATCATCCCCTTCCCATTCAATACCGTCAACAGGGTCGGCTTCCCCGTAGAAAACGGATAGGGTTGTTTTCTTGGAGAGTTGACGGTCAAACTGAAATCCTACGGAAGGAATAGGCCCAGCAGTGTTAATGCTAAATGCATTTTCAGCATAAGCACGGTCTTTTTTCCAGAAGGAAAAATTGTCTTGAGCCGAAGCTCCAATGCATAACGCAAACGTCATACATACAATCATAAATCTTTTCATATTACGTGGTTTTATTCTCTTTAAGATACACAAAATGAGTGTAACATATTGATAATCAGAAATTTGTTTTAGAAGAACTTAACGTAGCGGGCTTAAAAACCTCGAAAAATGAATTCGAGGCCATATCGTTTTTTGAAGGCGCCTCGGACAAACGGCCACCTAGACTAAACCAAGCGTTTCTTGTGATTGCTTTGAAGAGATCTATAAATTAACCTCTAGACCAAATTCAGCGAAGTGAAATCCAAGCTCCTCTGCGGCCTTTCGACCTTCAAAACCCGACTCTCGTGCGGGGTTGCTGTGGTTAAGGTGAATGAAGTAGACCTTCTTTCGTTCGGCTTCGGGCAAGTGCTTAAGTAGTGCAATACTTTCAGAGATGAACGGGTGCGGTACCTCCGACATCGGTCTCGGAATCTCGCCATCAGCAAAGAAGGTACCGTCTATAAATGCATAGTCCACTGTAGGAACAAGACCAAGAATATTCTCTTCCCATTCGGTCCATTTGTCGATATCAGGAATGTACAAGGCTGTTTTATTTGGCCCTTTGATGTAATACCCTACCGTCTCTGAGTATTCATCACGGTGCGGCACTAGGATAGGCTCAACTTTTACCCCGTTGTCTAATGTTCGAGGTACGCCATTTTCTAAACCGTTCAGCACGATGTTTTGAAGTTTTAGAAGCTGATTCCAGGGACCGTTTTTAGCTAGAAAATCCAGCATTCTTGGCATGGCGTATACAGGCACTTTGTTGGTGTTAGCCGCTTCCCTGCCGAGGTGCATGAGTCCGGTGTAATGCCCTACATGTGCATGGGTCAAGAAAATGGAAAAGCGATCTGTTCCTGAGCGCGCCAGTAGTTCGGATAGCTGAGGAACAATATCTGGGGTAGCGTCGAAGAGAAGCGCTCGTGTTGAATCTATCACGCCAAGGCAGGCCACATAGTCGTTTGGTTTTGGGTGGGCGCAACATTCCTTTTCACACAGCAGTTGAGGTGAGCCTGCATCTTGAAGCGTGCCCAGGACCACTAGTTTTTGTCCGTTTAAGCCGATTGAAAAAAGCAAAGCAGCAAAAAGCAAGTATGGGCTGGTGATTTTCATGAGACTCAAGGTACAAAGGATAGAGATACAAGACTGATTATAAGCTGTGATGAAAGAGCGTCCTTCGGGGCGCTTTTTATTCTAAAATGCTTCGCCTATAAAGAAGTACACACCACTTCCTTCTCTGGTGTAGGAAACATCAATCCTCGTGTAGATGTCCTTGTCGGGGAAGATGAGGTAGCGAATGCCTGCTCCGCCCGTGGGTAGAAATGCATCCCATTCAAATCCATAATCATCCCCATAAACTTGACCTGCGGCAAGGAAAACGCTCGCTCCCCAGCGCTTGGAGAAAGAAAAGGGTAGGATGCGGTATTCGATCTGGCCGGCCAGTAGGTTTTTATCGCGGTAACGTCCTAAATAATATCCCCGCATCAAGCTTTCTCCACCCATCAGGGCTAGCATATTAAAAGGGGCATCACCACGGGTGAATTGGCCATAAACCTGAGCGGCAAACACAGTATTTTCCTTTATTGGGCGGTAAATTCTATTGTCGACGATGTAGCTGGAAAAATCGAAATCACTGCCCATCGAGGTGCTGTAATTCATAAAGGCCCATTCGCTATACAGCCCTTCACGGGGGTTCATGGCATTGTGAATGTTGTTGTAAAGCAAACCGAGGCCAACACCTAGATTGGTAGAGCCCATGGTACCTACTTCCGGAAACTCAAAATCAGGTCGTGTATCCACATAGCTCACTCGGTTCAAGCTCTGGAAATCAAGTTCCAGTCCAAAGTACAGCGACGGTAAGGTTTCGCGCAGCAACCGCTCGCGAAATAGTGTATACGACCCATCGATCAGCGCTGTGTATTCCGAGGGGCTTTCTCGGCCTATCCCGTAGTAGAAGAGCGGGAAGTTTTGATACCGCGCGCGACCGTAGAAAAACCACTTGTTCAAATCGGTATATATCGCATGATCAAGCCAGAAGCCGTATTGATTTTCAAGAGTGAAAAAGGTGTAGGCCTTTACCTCGCTCAGGCGGTTCTCAAGGTTCCGATTCGCGGAATAGACATAAAGGCTACTCACCCCAATCTCCCAACTTGTCTCAGGGGCATAGGCAATGGCCGGGTAATTAATCAGCTGAGGCGCTGACGGATCCTTCTGTGGACCCAGCATATTTTCAAGGTACCTGATGTAGATCGGCGACTTTTCGGCCAACGAGTCCTGTGCGCTAACCAGGGTAGGCGCAGCGAAGAACATTAGTAGGCATAATCGCAGCTTCAGTCGTTCCATCCTCAGGGGCGAAGAGCCCCTTATTAGTCCTTGTACAGTTTGAGCACTTCCTCGCCAGTAGTTGTGATGACCTTCGCCAGGTAGAGACCAGCAGGGTATAAGCTTGCATCAATTACTACCACACCGTCGCCTTTTGGCTCAACCTCCTCCAAAAGTTTGCCGTCAATACTGAATAAAAGAACCTTGGTTATGGTGAGTGCTGGATTAGACAACGTCCAGCGGCCTGAAGACGGGTTAGGATACACGGAAATTGTGGCCAATTCTAACCCCTCATCACTTCCTAAGGGTACGTTGGCATACTTCACCTCGTCGAAGTAAAAGGTAGAACCGGCACTTCCGTCTCCAACATTGCTACTGCCTGCAACAAAATCAAACATAAAAGCGAGGACATTCATGTCCGTAGGGGCATTTGTAAAGTCGAACGTAAGGGTTTCCCATTCTCCTGTTTTGGTCGTTTGAACACTACGTTCTTCGCCCCAAAACGGCTTCTCTGCTTTCAAGGTAACATAGGTGCCTATGGCAGCATTGGTCCAGACTTTCATCGTAATCTGCGGGTGGTTGGTAAAATCTAGATTATTGATAAATTCAATCTTGCTACCGCCCCAAGGAGCGCCTAGATATCGCGTGATTTTCCCAACCATAGCGCTTCCATTAGCGGTACTAATGTCCGGGTTAGGCACCACGTCTGAAATGGCACTTTCAAAGTCAAACAGGTGTCTCGGGTTTGTGCCTGACTCAAAGGTGATTGGAGGACCGAGCCTAGGCGTGGCAATAAGTCCAGGCTTCTGCTCGATATCATCGAAGTAAAAAGTATTTCCACCGCCGTTGGTGTGTGGCTGTGGCATAATTACGAGATCTACACTTCCCGCAGGAGCCGGAATACCAAAGTCAAAAGTCAAGGTTTCCCATGAGCCGCTTACCGTAGTCACGGCATCTACTTCAGAGGTATATGGCGACTCCAATTTTATTTTGATAACCGTTCCCACAGGTTCAGTGGTATATACCTTCATCGAAAGCACACTGCTTGCTGAGGTACTAAAGTCCAACGAGGATATCGAAGTAATCTTCCCACCGGCCCAAAGGTCGTTTACGTTGACTTTTACAATTTTCGCAACCTTACTGCTGCTGTTTCCTGCAGTATCAGGGTTGTCGACGATGGTAAAAGTCGCACCGTCATACCCCGTCATACCAGAGGTGGCAGATTCAAAATCAAAAGGAAGTGTTTGTCCCCAGCTAAGGGCAGTGGTCGCTGCGAATAGCACAGTCAATAAATGTTTCATGAGAAGATTTTTAAGTAGCCCACCTTCTATTTATGTCTAAGGCTTGGCTGAAGGAAAGGTACACAAGAAACTCAGAAAAGGCTTCATCGCCCGAAGATTAACTTTTGAGCATAAAAAAACACCTGCTATTGCTAACAAGTGCTTTTAGTTACTTTATTTTAAAACATACTAATCCATCATTTCAACCTGCTTGATTGTGACATTTTCACAATGACATAAAGCGGAAGAACCCCAAGCACACCGTGCATGATCATTGGGTAGATTCGCATAGATTCTGTGATGCCCTCAGGCATATTAGGATCAAACTTCACCAACAAAATAGCAATGAGGTTTATGGCACTTAAAGAGAGCAGCGTTTTCAGCATAAAAGATTTTACTAAAGGCTTGGCTTCTTCATTCATCTCGTAGTCTGAGATATTTCTTTTTGCAGGGAACGAGATGATACCCATCACTAAAAAGAGTGCAATGGAGGTGAGCGCGAGCATTTTATCATCATTATAGATTGGGATGAATGAGGTTAATGCAAGAAGCGAGAATAGGAAGTACCCCAATAAGAAGTACAAGCGTTTAAGCATTACTGCACCATAAATACTTATGGCAGAGATTACAATTGCAACAATTAAGATTTCCATGTTTTAGAGTGTTTAAATTTCTTAAATATATTCTTTATACACCCCTAAGACAAATAAGAATCTGATTATTAATCTGTTAAAGTCAGTTTATCAAATTCGATATTGCGAATTGCTCATCATCGAAGTAAAAAACGAAAGCAGGAACGAGCATAAAACTTTCTTGAAAATTGAGGAATAAAAAAAACCCAACACTTTGTGCTGGGCTTTTTTAGTTGCTCCTCCTCTTGGGCTCGAACCAAGGACCCTCTGATTAACAGTCAGATGCTCTAACCAACTGAGCTAAGGAGGAATTATGTCTCCGAATGTTTCAAATCGGGCTGCAATAATACGGCAATCCCCAATTTCCCACAATACTTGAGAATTTTTTTTTGGAATTGGCTTTAAAAATGTTTGAAGGCCTCAACTGCCGCAATAAAGAGCAATACTGCCACCCTATCTACAAACAAAAAGTGCGGAGAACCAAAGGCCCTCCGCACCAGCAAGCTGAAGTTTAGTAAAATCTACTATGTCTAATCGTTAACTTGAGCGATACGTTCTCCGATAAACAGCACATCACCCTCTTTAATGGAATTGTCCACAATCAAGAGCAGATGGGCTCTGCCGCCTTTTTTATATTTTATTTCTTGCCCAATCTTTAATCGCACCCCAGAGTTCGATTGTGGGCTCAAATTCGGATTCATTACCCCTGGAATAACCAGCGGAATGGATTTCAATGTTTCGTTTCGCAACGTGAAGCTTATGTAGCGCTCATCTTCGCCCACTTCATTCTTTACAGCTTTGGTGATTTCATAACTCAAGCGAACGGCTTCGTTCGATGTGTTACGCAATTCTAGAAGGTCTAGAGGACTAACTGCCACCGTAGCCTTTCCAAATGGACCCAAACCAAAGCCACTCTGCTGCACCCCACTTACTTTATTGATCGTCGCTACGTCAATTCCTTGACTGCTTTTATTTTTCAATGCCAGTGCCGCATCTTCCGAATCCGGATAGCCTATGGTTACGCGGCTACCTGCCGGAATTTCTACGACACTTTGTCCGTGGGCAATTGTGAACCAGGTTAGGGTAATAAGGAGCACGCCGATTTTCATATTTGTTATAACACGCTTCGAGAAATAATGTTCGGATAATAGTCATCTAAACAATTACATTTCAATTATTTGTATATTCAGTCATACCTATAAACCGCTAGCCTAATTGTTTCGTAACCAACAACAATTAGATATGAAAAGAATCATGTTACTCGCCATTGTTCTGACAATGGCAATTCCCGCTATAGCGCAGGAAACAGTTTACATCTACATGCAGTATAGACAAGTAGACCCCTCTCAATCCGCAGAATTTGAGCGTAGAGAAATTGAATATTGGTCCAAAGTGGCAAAAGCCGCTATGGATAAAGGCGACATGTTGGGCTGGGTCCTAGCAAAGAGAATGGATCAAGGAGGAAACCATAATTATGTCTTTGCAAATGTGTTCTCAAGTATTGAAGACTTTGATGAGAACATTTGGACAAGCGATGTGATGGAGGCACTTCCAGTTTCCGTTGAAGAAGCTTCAACAGAAGGTATGTCAAGTACGGTCGGAGATATGATTGTAAGGTCTGAGGCGTACTGGTTCAATGGCGGAAATAAATATTGGGTATGGAACTACGGCCAACCGGATGATGTTCAGGGCTTTATAGATGAAAACAAAACGCTCTGGGGCCCATGGTTTAAACGTCATTCTCAGGAAGGTAATATCCCTACTAAAAGTTGGGAGTTATACCGCGTTCTGGCCCCGGCTACGTCTAAGCACGCCACGGTTTTAACGATAGATGGTTTTGACACCTATTCTGATGCCATACAGCACTGTGGAGGAGTCTTGTTGCCTAACGATTTAGACGGTTGGGAAGACGTTGTAAACAGTAGCAAGATGGATGAAATTATGCCAGAGGGCTTTGGTGCTAGAGTAGTCTATCAGCGCATTCATTCTGTGTACGCAGACTAAGAAAACTTCGAACCTATATTGAAAGCCGTGCGATTGCGCGGCTTTTTTAGTTTATCACCTTGTGTAACCAATTACACCCCTATACCTTTGCCCCATCAAATAACCCAGAAGATGAGCTTATTAACTGTTGGAACCATGGCGTACGATGCCTTGGAAACACCCTTTGGAAAAACGGATCGCATCCTAGGCGGTGCAGCTACTTACATCGCTTTGAGCGCGAGTTACCACGTAGAAAAAAGCAATATCGTTTCCGTTGTAGGGGCCGATTTTGAACAGCAACACCTTGACCTATTGAAGTCGAAAGGAGCGGATCTCGACGGGGTTCAAATTATTAAGGACGGCAAGACGTTTTTCTGGAGCGGGAAGTACCATACAGATATGAATACCCGCGATACTATTGACACTCAACTCAATGTATTGGCAGATTTCAATCCTGTTGTTCCCGAGGCCTACAAAGACGCGAAATATTTGATGCTTGGTAACCTCATGCCGTCTATTCAGCAGCAGGTTTTAGACCAGTTGCCACAGCGTCCAAAATTGGTCGTTCTAGACACCATGAATTTCTGGATGGACAACTGTTGGGACGATCTTGTCGAAGCTTTGAAAGGGGTTGATGTATTGACCATTAATGATGAAGAAGCGCGTCAGATGTCCGGCGAATACAGCCTGGTCAAAGGTGCCAAGAAGATCATGACCATGGGACCAAAGTTCCTCATCATCAAAAAGGGCGAGCACGGTGCCTTGTTGTTCCACGAGGATAAGGTGTTTAGCGCACCAGCATTGCCATTGGAAGAAGTGTTCGATCCAACAGGTGCTGGCGATACATTCGCAGGTGGCTTCATTGGTTATTTAGCGAAGACCGATGACATCAGTTTTGAAAACATGAAACGCGCTGTGATCTGGGGTTCAGCCATGGCGAGTTTTACGGTTGAAAAATTCGGGACGGAGCGCATTGCAGAATTGACCACAGAAGAGATTAATGCACGCCTTGAGGCCTTTAAAAACCTGGTGAGCGTAGATATACAGTTGGTATAATTACCCATTAATATTTTCACAACCCCGGGGCACTTAAAGGCTTCGGGGTTTTTTCGTTTAAAATGGTATTTTAGTAGGACCAACCAATCAATGCCGCTCGCACTATGCACCAGCTAACAACACGGAGAATTCATGCACTCTTTGCAATGTTGCTCTTGTTGTGCACCTCATTTATTCAAGCCCAGAACAGATCAACTGACGTACAAGCCCTGGAGCACAGAGTCCAGCAAAGTCAGGATTCTATCCGTGCAATGGTTGAAGTTCAACCGGAGCAGCTGAGTAAATTCTTAGACGAGATTGAAGCCATCAAAGCCGCAGAAGTAAGACAATTCAATTTGTTTAACCAGATGCAGTCGGGCAAGTCAGTGCTTATAGGTTCAATTCTTTTTGCTGGCGGTGTATTGTTGATTTTTGGAATAGTAAGGATCAGCGAGAACAAACTTGTACGCAAGTTGTCAGATCGTGAGCAACTCCTCAAAAAGAACCTTTCAAGACATATTCCAGAATACCTGATCGGTGATTTGGTCCACGATGAAACCATTTCCCCAATGGTGTGGAAGAATTGCGCAGTACTTCAGGTCGATATCATAGAAAACAAAACATTTGGCAGTGCGGCCGAGCGCATAAGCGCAATGGACAGTCTTTTTAAAGCGTGTGAGGGCCTCTCTCAGAACCACGGTATCATACAGGTAAAGAATACCGGACAGAAGATTTTAGCCGTTTGTAAAGCCTCGAATCTCACGCCAATGGAACAGGCCAATATTTCGGCGGGTTGCTTAAATCAGTTGCGCTCTACCATGGAGACTCAAGAGGCATCAGGTCTCACCTTGAAAGCGGGCATTACTTACGGAGATGTGGTCGCGGGCTTGACGAAGGCAGGAGATAAATCGAGCTTTGATATTTGGGGCCAGCCGCTACAGGAGGTTCAGGAAATTACTCAAGCGTCTTCTCTCGGGGCTATTTCTACCACGAAATACATCGCACGTTCTTTGAACAAGAATGAATTTTTTATTAAAGAGGTCGAGGACGGTCGATACGAGTTATGAGAAAAGTATCGTCCATAGTATTGATGCTCTCGTGCCTCTTCGGATTCGCCCAGCAGTCCCCATTTGAAATAAATGGAAAAGAAGGCCACTGGGTCGATTCATTGGGCTCCCTGGTCACCAACTTTAGGTATGCTCAAAGCCCTGAAGAACAGCTTGAAATCCGCGGTGAGGTTAGGAGCTTATTGGAGGCGATTAATACTTCCTCAGCGGACAGTATTTCTAAGAGTATGGCTAGTTACCGTGCTTACCGCATCTGGGACAAACGTGCCGACTTCGAGATTTACTCGGGCATTCTGAAAGACGTCCAACGCTGGGCACCAAGGGACAGCGTAAAACTTCGATTCTTCTCGAATTACCAGATTGGAAACACCTTGATCTTCAAGGAAGATTTTGATTCTGCGTCTTACTACCTCCACGAGGCCTTTAAGATTGACATTGAACATGAATTGGGGCCGTACGAAGGCGCAGTCCAAGACCGGGCGGCGCTCATCCTGTACAAGCTCGAAGATTACGAGCACAGTTTACAGATGTCAAACGCGGCATTGCGAAGGGCTCAGGGCAGGCTTCGTGCAGCGGTTTACAATCAGCTGGGCAATACCTACAATATGGCTGAAAATTACCGCGAAGCGGCTACGGCTTACGACAGTGCGTCTGCTTTGTACGAAGCGAATGGTGTACGGAATTGGATGCCGAGGTTTAATTCCTTGACGGCCTATTTGGAGCTGGGTGATAGTGAGAAATTCTTGGAAGCCTACAACGCCATCAAGGACGAACAGGCCATGCAATACTACAACAGCTACTACCAAACTATTGAAGTGGCTAAGGCGGAGTTTACACTTACCTACTGGCAAGATTCAGCTTTGTACGATATCCAGGGGCTCAAGGAAATAATCCTTCCACGCACCGCTGAGAACGAGCGTATCGTGCGCCAAATTTTACAGCGTCAGATTACTTATACTGAGGGCGAATGGCAAAGCAATAGGGACGCCTACTACTTGCTCAAACGTTGGTACGATTTGATCGAGCCAGACTCTTCGCTCTATGCGATGAAGCAGATGCTTTCAATAGACAGCGCATACCGCCTCAAGCTTACTGCTGAGCTTGCCTTGGAAGAAGACATCAATGACAATCTGTTGTCAACGGGTGAATTGAAGCGGTTGATTGCTGCTATTGGACGAGAGGAACTGCTGCGAAGTGTCGATAATTCAGACCGGACATCTCAAGGGATTAAATCCCTTATTTACACGCTGGTACTTGCCGGTGTATTCTTAATCTTACTTCTTTATGTCCTACGCCGCTCGTGGCAGACGTACCAACAACGTCGTGTGCTGATCGAAGATTTGAAGACCTTACAAAGGCGTGAAGAAGCGATGCTGAAAAGCATGGTTCCGGATAATACGATAGGAACCCCGGACAACTCGAATGCCCCAATGAATAAGCGCCACGATAATATTATCGTATTGGTGGCCAATTTTAATGACTTTAACGCCCTTTCGTCTCAACTAGATCCCGACAAATTCATTGCTACCCTTGAGGATGGATTCCGACGTCTTAAGGATGTTTGCGACGAATATGGCTTGCAAAAGATACGAACGGAGGAATGCAGCTTTATCGCCGCTGGGGGATTTAATGAAAAGTTTACTTCACCAAGAATGACGCTCACTACAGCACTTGCCATGCAAAAGGCTATTAAGGACTGGAAGTCGGAACTTGGAGGCCTTGAAACTACCTTGAGTATAGGGATAGATATAGGATCTGTTGACTCTGGGGTATTGCAATCGTCAGGCGGTGTTTATGGTATTTGGGGCGATGTCTTTAAACGGGCCAAGGATGTTGCCTTCGAATGCCCTCCAGACTGGGTCGCACTAAGCGAGGCATCGGTTTCAGCAGAGATTACTGGGACAGCTTGGCCACAGAGTACGACCAAATCGACTTCGACAGGTACTATCCACATCTTTAAAGCATAAAAAAACCCCGACACTCGTAAGGCCGGGGCAGAAATCGTTCGCGTGGTACACACAACAAGTACGCTTAGATTTATTGATGCCACTAAGGTATAAACCAATGGTGTTGAAACGACTCCTAAACCAAGAAAGTCTCAAAGTACACATTCTCCAGAAACTACGGTCCATTCTATAGAAACCTCGCGAGGCTCCCAGTCTGCTTCTAGTTGAGCACCGGACAAAAGGAATTCGATAATCAGTCCTTCCAAGGACCCTTCCCCAGAGAACAAAGGTTGTGGAGCCGTACTTAGCGGTATGGTAGTGGGTAAATTGTTGTTCCAAGGTTGGCTTGAAACGCTCGTATAATCGGGCCGCACAAGAATGGAAGCAACTGAACTCGACGGGTTTTGTCCCTGCACGGTTAAACACCATGGGCTTCTTCTTGGAACTTCCGTTACGCTGATATAGGCCTTAGATTCCAATAGCAGTTCGTTGGCATAATCTGCGCCCGCAGTAAAAGGCGGATCCAGCGAAGCTTCACTTACTTCATTGAGTGGAGATGAAATATCCACCCATAAATTTTGGCCAATTAATGGAACGCTGAGAACATAGAAGAAGCAAAGGAGCCATTGTTTCATAACAAGTGGTATTGGATGTTGAAAGAATAGGAGCCGGCTCGCATCGTCCCGTAGTCATCGCCTTTTAAAACGTTCAGCTCAACAGGTACTCCCTGAACTAGGCCAGTACAAATGCCTTCGGGTATGTGTAAAATGGTTTGATCGAAAGGACTTAAACCTATTACACCGTTATTTTGATAGGTACCAAAATTCACCGCTGTTTGTGCTATTTCACATTCTAGTTTTAGGGGTTGATTTGCGGCTATTAGAGCACGAACCTCCTTGGGATTGTGTCGCGACACACTCATAAATAATTGGGCAGTACCCGCTTCTAAAGGAGTATTCAAAAGACATTCGCCGGCCTCTGCAGGAACTTCAGCTGTAGTACTAGTAATAGATGATTGAAGTCGAATCAACGCAATGGGCGCGTATTCAAGAGTAAAAGAGGTGTTTTGCGATACCACAAACGATTGTCCATATACAAGGACGGGTAGGCAAAAAGCGAGGATCGTTTTCATAGTTGTTGCATGGGTATAGTTTCTTCAAGTTCTTCGATATGTAGGGCTACAGGCAAGACATTTCCATCAGTAACTACTACGGAAGTTGGGGAGAACTTAAACCCTTTTTTTAGTCCATGGATACGCAGTTCATAACTGCCCGGTGTTACACCACTTATGCGAAAGGCGCCAGAGGCGTCTACTGCACATTGATAGGAATCCGCCTCCCCTTGAAGAAAGACCTTTAAAGAGGGCAGTTCAATGGCGTTTCTTAGACCGATAGCATTGGAAAATCGGGTAGCGATATTCCCTTGAATGCCACCAGTTTTATAACAGGTAATAGCAACTCGGTTTAGTTTAGCTTCTAGGGTCAACACTTGCTCATAGCCGGCAAGAGGAAACTGAGCAAACGGCATACTGGCCGCATCAATTTCGATCGTTGCGGTGGATTTCAATCCGTCGAACCTAAAGTATCCGGAGCCATCCGTTTGTACGGTCCGATCGTTGCAACGAATTATTACATCTTTTAGGCCGTGACCGTCAATGTCCACAACAAGGCCTTCCAAGGACTTACTCGTATTCCTAGAAAATAAAGATCCTTGGATGGCCAATTGTACGGGCATTCTTCGACTGCTTACCAGAGCAATCACCTGATGATTTACTCTTTTAGATATGCTTGCCTGGTAAAACCAAGGTATTGATGGCGAACTGGCGTAGCCCCCTTGCAGGTGAAACGAATAGGCTCCCGCGGACCACCCGCCGTACGATCGAAAAGCCCATCCGCTCGCCAGCTTTTGTGCGCTAACCGACAGATTACCATGGCCACTGCGCCAATAATATTGTCCCATCCAATTGGTGTTGACAGCGGCTTTTTTGACGCTGCTTTGTTGGCGGAATACGATGCTGTGCTGCCCCATTCGATAACTCGCCTGGCTAGCGTATTGGGCAAATCCAGTGGAAGAATAAATGCCTCGTAGGTTCCATTGAAACTTGTGTAGTTGTAGCTGCATTTGGGCATTATGCAGTTGAACCAAGCTGTTTTCGTGGCGGTAAAACGCGCTTTGTTGGTGGATTTTCAGAAGTCCCCATTTCAGTGAATTACCAATCAATGCACTGCTTTGCTGAAGGCTTCGGCCTTGCCAATTTTTTGGAGCGGAGAGCACTCTTCCGTGGGAACTCCATGGACCACTTTGCAGGCCCCAAGCGGCTTCTTGGAGCCCGCCAACACCCTTATACGAAATGAAATTACGGCCGTGGTCAACATTTGCTTTTAGATGCGGCAGTATCCTTCCATCGAGGTACAGACCTCCCGCTGAAAAGGAGTGCTTACCGTATACCCAACGCTTGTGAGCTCCGAGGTCATGCTCACTGACAAAGCCCTTCATACCGCGGTAAGCACCTTCAGTATACCATTGGACACGAGGTCTTAGTAAAGAGGACGCCTGAAAGTTTTGTCGCCCGAGTTCCAGATGATTTTCCCCAGCGCTATGGATTAGAGCACCGCGAACGAACCGGTTCCAGCTGACCAGATTAAGCGACCATTGTTTTGTGCGGTAGGAAAGCCTGCCACTAGAGAAAGATTGAGCGCTGGACCATTGGTGTTGCAGCTGGTAGTTGACCAAAGGAGCAGTTCTTGGGACATCCACAATAGAT
>JBMZBC010000004.1:0-7423 GCA_049611965.1 Schleiferiaceae bacterium
CAATTATTACCTACGAAGACGATGTGGTACACTACCCGGGTTGGGCTGCTGAGCAAACGACAGTCATTTACACCCCTGCGATGCCTGAAGGTTTGGGATGGTTGGCGTTTTTCAAAGACTTTGAGATGATCAAGCGCGCTGAAGCATTGGGATTATTGGCCAATTCTGCCCGCTGTCTCGCCATCGCTGGAACCCACGGCAAGACGAGCACTTCGGCGATGCTGTTGCACATTTTGACCGTTGCGGGCGAGGACCCTACAGGATTTATTGGCGGCATCATGAGCGAATCGGGCACCAATTACCGCCTGGGCGAAGGACCTTGGGTGGTCGTGGAGGCCGATGAATTTGACCGAAGTTTTATGCACCTGCACCCAGAGGCTGCTGCAGTAACCACGGTCGATGCGGATCATTTGGATATCTATGGAGATGCAGGGGAATTGACCCGGACATTTGAAGCCTTCCTAGGCCAAGTCAGTGGACCCACTTTCACCGGGGCCGATTTACCGTCGAGCGAAAGTGTATTGGGCGAGGGCGCTAAGGTGCACGCGAAAGACGTGCGTCCGGCAAATGGCGCCTATGAATTTACCTTGGTGGTTGATGGCGTAGAGCACGCCACAAGTTTGAAGATGCCTGGGACACACAATGTGTACAATGCTACCCTAGCGGCCGCCTTGGCGCATTACGCTGGAGTGGATGGAGCAAAAATCGCAGAGGCGCTGAGCAGCTTTAAGGGCATCAAGCGCCGGTTTGAATTCCACTGTGAGGAGCCGGTCATTATTGAAGATTACGCACACCACCCTACAGAGCTTGAAGCGCTACTGGATAGTGTTGAGGCTTTATACCCGCAGAAAAAGATTGTGTTGGTATTTCAACCCCATCTGTACTCTAGAACAAGGGATTTTATGTCCGGATTCCAAGAACAGCTGGCCCGAGCTACTAAGACCGTACTGCTGCCGATCTATCCTGCCCGAGAGGCACCGATACCGGGTGTAACTAGTGCGGCACTTGCCGAGAAAATACCCCACGCTGAAGTCGTTGAGAAAGACCTTCTCACAAAGCGTATCAAAGCGCTTGAGCCCGAAGTTGTGCTCGTGGTAGGAGCAGGTGATATCGGAGATTTAGTAGAACCTCTTAAAGCAGAATTGACATGAAGAAACGAAAGGTTTTAGGCATGCTTGTGCTACTCATTCTGCTAATCGGGGTCATTTTGGCCGGTTTTGCCAGTGAAGAATACGTTCAAAATACGGTGTTTAGTAAACTGGAGATTTCTATTGAAGACCCTAGTAAACAAGGCCTTACAACAGAAAAACAGCTGAAAAAGACCGTTGCGCAATTCTTGGAACAACAAAGTGACTCTATCGCCCTAAACATCGATGCTTTTTTGTTAGAAACCTCTGTTGAGGCCTTGCCATACGTGCAAGAAGCGCAGGTATATTGGAATATGGACAGCAGCTTGGTTGTTGAAGTATTGAGCAAGACTGCAGTTGCCCTGGCGTATGCCGGCGAAGACAACTATTTCATCACCGCGAATCACGAGGTTTTGAAACAGCCCAAAGGCAAATGGTTGGACCTTCCTGTAATCACAGGAACTGCGGATAGTTCAATGCTGGCTGAAGCAGGTATGATGCTTCAAAAGATGGCCAACATCGTCCATGAAAATAGCATCGCGCAATTGGCGGTGGACAGTGGGACCGTGGAATTGGTCCCGAGAGCATACCAACACGTAGCGAAAGCGCACAGCGATGAGCGTTTGGACGGGGAGCTTAAAAAACTGGCGGCGTATTACGCAGCCCACACAGAAGAAGAATTAAAAGAGATAAAGCGCATTGACTTGCGCTACAAGAACCAAGTAGTAACAACATCGAGATGACACAAAATGCCCCATTAGCCGTCGGATTGGACATCGGAACAACAAAAATTGTTGCCGTTGTCGGACGATTGGACGAGCACGGAAAAATTGACGTTTTAGGCATCGGAAAAAGCAAGAGCCTTGGCGTTCAGCGCGGCGTTGTCGCCAATATCACCCTGACTATCGAAAGCATTCAAGCGGCCGTTAAAATGGCAGAAGAAGCTTCAGGCCTCAAAATCACTGAAGTGATGGTGGGTATTGCCGGTCAACATATTCGCTCCATGCAACACTCAGATTACATCATGCGCGACGATGCTGAAGCCATTATTGATGTTACCGATCTAGAGGCGCTCAAGAAAAATGTGAACAACCTCGTAATGATGCCTGGAGAGCAAATTCTTCATGCGCTGCCGCAAGAATACCGCGTTGACGGGGACAGCAACATTATCAACCCTCGCGGAATGTATGGTTCTCGCTTGGAAGCCAACTTCCACATCGTGGTAGGTCAGATCGCTTCCATCAAAAACATTGCACGATGTGTCGAACAGAGCGAACTCAAAGTTGGGGATATCACACTGGAACCACTTGCTTCGGCTGATGCTGTATTGGGAGAAGATGAAAAAGACGCAGGTGTGGTGTTGGTAGATATCGGTGGGGGTACTACTGATATAGCTATTTTCAAAGACGGTATCATCCGCCACACGGCAGTTATTCCCTTCGGCGGTAAGGTGATCACTGAGGACATCAAAGAAGGCTGTGAGATTATCGAAAAGCAAGCCGAGCTTTTGAAAGTAAAATTTGGCTCTGCATGGCCGGGAGAAAACAAGGACAATGAGATTGTTAGCATCCCAGGTTTACGTGGACGTGCACCTAAAGAAATTAGTCTCAAGACCCTTTCAAAGATCATCAACGCTAGAGTGAAGGAGATCATCGAAAGCGTAGTGAGCGAGATAAGCAACTACCAACAAAACGACCCGCGCAAGAAGTTAATCGCAGGTATCGTAGTAACCGGTGGTGGATCTCAATTGAAGCACATGGGCCAACTGGTCGAGTACCTCACTGGAATGCAAACACGTATCGGGTACCCGAACGAGCACCTTGCGAGTGGCTACCAAAAAGAATTGGCCTCCCCAGTCTACGCCACCTCGATAGGTTTACTCTCCATGGCACTGTCGGAAACTACAGACCCTATGGCCTACGACCCGAACGAGATCGTACTTCCAGAATCTGAGGCAACAACTGAGGCTGTTCCAGAAGAAATATTGGAAGAAGGCGCTCCAGAACAAGAAGGCTCCACAAAAGCTAAACCGCGCAAAGACCCTATTTGGAAAGGCTTTGTGAGCGGCATAAAACAATGGTTAGAAGACGACGATATAGAATAACAACACCATGATCGAAGACGGAATTCAATTCAACCTTCCCAAAAACCGCAGCTCCGTGATCAAAGTAATTGGAGTTGGCGGCGGCGGCTCAAATGCTGTCAACCATATGACCCACGTTGGTGTCAATGGCGTAGACTTCATCGTATGTAACACGGATGCACAAGCCTTGTACCACAGTCCCGTGCCCAACAAGGTACAGTTAGGGGCTTCGCTAACCGAAGGGTTGGGTGCAGGTGCAGACCCAGAAATTGGCCATCGAGCAGCACAAGAGAGCATTGCCGAAATCACCAAGATGCTTGAGAACGGCACAAAAATGTGTTTTGTTACTGCCGGCATGGGCGGCGGTACCGGTACAGGAGCAGCTCCTGTAATCGCTAAAGCAGCGAGAGACATGGGTATCCTAACAGTAGGTATCATCACCTCCCCATTCTCTTTTGAGGGCAACATTCGTGCAACACAAGCAGAGGTAGGCATCAAAGCGATGCGTGAATCTGTGGACAGCCTGATCGTCATCAACAATGATAAATTGCGCCAAGTCTACGGTGATCTTGGGTTCCGCAACGCCTTTAGCAAAGCCGACGAAGTCTTGGCTGGAGCAGCAAAGGGTATTGCCGAAGTCATTACCAACCACTACACACAAAACATTGACTTACGCGATGCGAAGACCGTACTAGAAAACAGCGGTTCAGCACTATTTGGAACGGGAACTGCCGAAGGCGACGACCGCGCAGCCCTTGCCATCAGTGCCGCATTAGATTCACCCCTTCTCAACGACAATCACATCAAGGGTGCAAAAAACATCCTATTGCTACTCACCTCAGGAGAAGGAAAGCACGAGATCACTATTGATGAAATAGGTGAGATTACGGACCACATACAACGCGAAGCAGGCGGCAATGCCAACGTCATCATGGGTATTGGCGGTCAACAAGAAGAAGGAAGTAAAATCACATGTACCATTATCGCTACCGGGTTCCCAACAGGCAAGCAAGTATTGCCAACAGATGTACCGGAAGTTGTAGTACACACATTGGATGAGAAAAAAGAAGAGCCGATTGTAGTGGCTCAACCGCAGGACAAGGTTTTTGAAACCCCTCAAGAGCCTGCTGCCGAAAAACAAGAGGAACCCGAGGATCGCATCCTTATGGACCTTGGTGATTTCGAAGAGGAAGAGACCCCATACTTCGGAGCGGAAAAGGAGGAGGAATTCCCGGCTGACGAAGCATCGGAGTTTATTGCTGAGACTCAGCAAGACCCCATCGCCGAAACTACCGAAAAAGAAATACAAGAAGACGAATCAATATCCGCCGAAGCCTTACTTGAAGAAGATCCTAGAGCCGGTTTCCCTCAGATCCCTGAAGAAGACGAAAGCATCTTTGAATCTAGTCTGCAAGGACAAGAATTCGAGGACGAGCAGCCCATGGTTCATGTTCTTGAATGGGATATGGAAGACGAACTCGATGAAGAAGAGATCGTTGCAGAAGATACCAGCGATGAGCCACAGCTCGTAGAATCGGAAACCACCTTGGAAGAGGAAATCCCAGAAATCGCAGCAGAAACAGAGGATACTGTTCCTGTAATCCATACCCTAGAAGACGAGGTTGAAGAAGATACACCCGTCCTAGAGGCACAAGAGGAGGAGACTGAAGAGCCGCAAAGCGGCCTTGAAGTAGCTGCATGGGATCTGTTTTCTCAGGCCATTGAACCTGAAGAAGAAGAGATTGAACTCGTTATCGTAGACGAGGTAGAAGAAGAGCCTGAGGCACCCGTTACCATACCAGAGGTAGCTTCAGAATTTGATGCCCCTGCCCCCGCACCAATGGAGCGCCCACAAGGCATGGTGGAACAGCAAGAATCGACGGATGCCGCATTCGAAGAGCCTATGCCGGAAACCCTTGAAGAACAAGCACCAACCCTAGCCACTTCGACCTTTACATTGGACGATATCGAAGGAGACGGTTTTGCACTTAACCTCGAAGAGATTGAAGCTAGCGAGCGACCTGCACCACAGGAGTCTGAAGCAGCCGCCACAGAAACTACCTACGAAGCCTTCGACTTAAGCCTAAGCGAGGTTCCAGGTCTAAAAGTGAAAGCGCAACAGGACAGCATTGAAAACAGTTTTCAAGTGCCTGCTCCGGAGTTTAACAGCCCTGAAATAGAAGTCGAAGAGGCCGAGGAAGAAGGTCCTGCAATGCAGTTCCAAGTTCGAGCTGCAGAGCAGATTGAAGCCCCAGTGGAAGAACCGCTACCAGGCGTTGACGATATGGATCGTCCCATCTCTGCAGTAAAAGCTGCCAATGCCGGAGATTTTCCAAAAAAGGTGAAAGAACGCATCTCGCGTTTATCGAGCTATCAATACCAGTTCAAGAGTGCGCATCAGATTGATGAGGCGGAGCGCATTCCAGCATACATGCGTCAAGGTTTGGATGTAGAGATGGACCACAAGTCCGACGAACAACCTTCGAACATAGGCGTTGATGGGGAAGGAAATCTCAGAACAAATAATTCATTTTTACACGACAACGTAGACTAATATGGCGTTAGAAGCACAAATCATGGCGGACCTTAAGACCGCAATGAAGGCAAAAGATAAAGTGGCCCTGGAAGCACTCCGTGCCATCAAAACAGCCCTACTGAACGAAAAAACTGCGGCGGGAGCTACAGAAATGACAGAGGCTGACGAACTAAAGCTCTTGACAAAGCTGCGCAAACAACGCGTCGAAAGCGCTACAATCTTCCGTGAGCAAGGACGCGAGGATCTCGCTGAACCGGAAGAGGCACAAATCGAAATTATCGAGCGCTACCTTCCAGAGATGCTCAGCGAAGAAGCCATTGAGGCTAAAGTGAAAGAAATCATTGCTACAACGGGTGCTTCGTCCATGGCGGACATGGGCAAAGTGATGGGCAAAGCCACCGGCGCCATGGCCGGCCAAGCGGACGGCAAGGTTATCAGCGGCATTGTTCGCAAGCTGTTGAGCTAGAATTACAGAAACAGATTAAATGAAAACACCCCCGGCGCAGTGCGCCGGGGGTGTTTGTTTTCATGCAATTTTTTGCGCCCTAAATGCTAGTGAACGATCACTACTTTCTCTTTGGTGCCGTCGCTAAAGCCGAGGGTATATTGGCCAGAAGGCAAATGACTTACATCGATGCGGTTGGTGCCCAGAATATGCTCAAACTCAAAACGCTTCCCGTCCACGGAAGTTAGGTGTGCAGTCCCTGTAAAAGGGGTTTCAAGGTGCAATTCAGTATCGGCGGGATTCGGGTAATATTTGATGGGTTCTCCGAAGCCGCATTCGATAATTATAACATCCATAAATGGGTTCCAAGCAACACCCACAGAATCTCCATAGACATAATGAACAAGCTCAGGATGATCGATGAACGGGTTTCGGTTGCCTTGCATGTTGTGAATGGCGTCATTGCGGTCCAATTCAAATTGATCCACAGTATCCTGGAAATGCCAATCTATAAGCGTGGACATCACCGCGAAGGTGTTCCCGCCAGAGTTCAACGCCTCTCGCATGACCAAATCCGGTTCGCCTTGTTGGCCCTCGTAGCGAAGGTCCATGTACATGATAATGCGCGCTAGATCGCCTTTAATATCATCGCGCGGCTCAAAGATCCCTGCACTTGCGTTCAATCTATTTCCCGTCGCATTGCCGTTGTAGTTTACAGCATTACCACCAGTGCCGAGCTCATCGTATTCATGATTCGAACGTGTAGAGTTAAGAGAAATCGTTGCTGGCTTAAGGTTGTGGACATCCGTACCAACACCAGCACTCGTTCCAAAACCGCCCAAAGAACGCGGCCATACGTGCTCGCGATTCCAGCCTTGGCCATTGTTGTATTCCTGTGGACCGTTGACAGAAATACCGGCGTAGACCAAAAGGACGTTTGAGGAGTTTGAAGGATCTACATCGGAGGCTTTCAAAACATCCCATGTATCTGTAGAAGAGGAAGAATACGGCAGTTTCGTATGGACTCGAATAATGTCATACAATGCCTCACGGAGGTCGTCGCCATCTTCATTCCAAGCGTCCTGGTAGTAGGTTAAAGGTTGTGCCGAAGCACCTATGGTTAAGAGAAGACCAAAAAGGAATAGGGTGAATCTGTTGTTCAATTTCATGCCCTAAATGTCGGAAATATTATTCCAATTCTTGCTCTTTTCTTCGCAGCCCTGGTTTGCGTA
>JBMZBC010000004.1:7520-65159 GCA_049611965.1 Schleiferiaceae bacterium
CACAACAATGTTCCAGACGTGAAGATTTGCCAGCCCTAGAGTGCTAGCAACGACAAAAATTACCGTTGACTGACCGGTAGCTGCAACATAGATTCCAACTGCAATACAGAGGATTCCAACGAATAGGTTATGGTGTTCTAACATACTGATAGACTTTAGGTTATAAAGTCAACAAGCAAAAAGGGGAGGTTTGTTCGAAGGGGATTCTATACCAATTGGCCACAGAAGGTAGTCTTACCCCCACTTCTCGAGACGAATCTCTGGAAACAATGCTTTCAGATCAGCACCCACTTGTGCATGAGCGCTCTTAAAAGCTGAGATTACAGGCGCATCGGCTTCGTTGTCTGGCGCACGACCTCCACTATTGAGTATCATGTATACCGGAAGCAACATTTTTTGAATAAAATGTGGAATGAGCGGCTGTAAACGCAGTCCCAACTGGTGCAAAGCGCCACTGCGAATGGCCACACTCTCGTTGCGGTGCTCGAAATCAAAATCGGTATAAAAGGACGGGTCAATACCCAAATAATCCGCTATTTCCTGCATTACCTCCACCTTACGCGACATAAAATCCTCAAAGGACCAAATGCGTACATGACCTTCCGGCATCGCATCTACCCACTTCTTCACGTACCTAGCATAATCGACATACATCTCAATCTTCGGAAGCTTTATGTAGTCCTCCAGCGGCATGTCTACGCGCTTGGTACGGTACTTCTCCATCTTGTAATGGCTGTACATCTGCTTGGAAGGCTCGCGGAACAAGAAGATCATTTTCGGCGGATTTTCAGCCTGTGAAAACGCCTTTAATGCCTGCTCCTCGTATAGATAATGCGCCGTCGCTTCAAAGCGAATTTTCGCATCACCCGCGTCTTTAAAGAACTGTAAGTACGCGTCCAATTCATGCTCGTGCACATTCGCCGAAGCATTGAATCTGTTCACTTTATCCGCGAAGAAAAAGGTTTCTTTCTTAGGAGAACCAAAGACCTCTGGATGCGCGCTCAACCAAAAATACAAGCTGCTGGTCCCGCACTTTGGGGCACCACCAATGATGAGATTTGGAAAGCGTTCTTGCATGAGCCGAAGATAGGAATCGGCGCGCGTTTTTTAATGAATTCTAGCCACAATAACGGGACGACCGATAGAACGCAGAAAAGCTTTTCTAATCCATAAAAAAAGCACCAACCAAAGGGTGCCTAAAGGGAGAAGCCATATAAGTGTAGATACAACCACTAAGCCCGGTGTGGGCTGAACACCTAGCCTGTGAAAGTGCTTACTTGTCTTCATCCAAAGCAAAAATGAAGAGTCAAGATTATTTGAATGTAAACGAAGCGTTTTGTTTTACTGAATTTCTAAACCGTGGTCAATAAAAGCTCTTTTACAGCAAATGCTAGTGCACTACCACAAAGTGGTGCGATCACAGGAATCCAAGCATAGTCCCAGCCCGAATCCATCTTGTTCTTGATTGGCAGTAATTGGTGCATGATGCGCGGGCCTAAATCGCGCGCTGGATTGATCGCATAACCCGTGGTTCCACCTAATCCTAAACCAATAACCCACACTAATATTCCAACCGGCAAAGCGCCTACGCTACCCAATCCTACCGGCACCTCTTCGCCGGCCATTTCAAAGGCACCGTCAGAGATATAGAAGATGACAAACATGAGCACGAAGGCACCAGCAAGCTCACTGAAGAAATTATTCCAGGTACTTTTGATCGCTGGGGAAGTACAGAAAGAACCTCTGATGGATGCTGCATCTTCGGTGATGTCGTAATGCGTTTTATGGAAAAAATAATTCGTCGTAGTACCGGCCGCCGCCCCTAGAAGCTGAGCCAACATATACACGCCAACCTGAGCGCCATTGAGCGCTCCATCCAACCACAAGGCGAGGGTCACGACAGGATTTAAATGTGCCCCGCTGTACGGACCAGCCACAACAACGCCCACAAAAACAGCAAAGCCCCAAGCAGAAGTAATCATGATCCACGAACCGGGATCCCCACTCCCCTTTGTGTCTTTGAGAACCACGTTGGCAACGACACCGTTTCCGATAAAAATCAATAGAAAAGTTCCGACAAATTCTGCCCAAAATGCGCTCATGAGTGTTGTGTGTTTCGTTCATTGCCAAGATAAGGATTAATTGAGTCGCACCTCCTTTTCGTCCCACATTCTCCATATATTGAAAGCAGTAACACTGACACTTTTATGGTTCCATATATCCTCGCTATTGACGCTGGTACTACTTCGTCGCGTGCCATCGTTTTTGATAAAGACACTAAAAAGATCGGCTTAGGCCAATTCGAATTTACCCAGTATTTCCCAGACAACTCCTGGGTCGAGCACGATGCGAATGAAATCTGGGCCACTCAGCAAAAAGCCATCACCGCCGCCTTAAAAGCAGCAAAAATTAAAGCCACTGGCATTTCAGCCATAGGCATTACTAACCAACGCGAGACCACCATCATTTGGGATCGAGCAACCGGTGAACCCATCTATAATGCCATCGTCTGGCAGGACCGTCGCACCTCGAACTATTGTTCCTCGCTGTCGAGCGAAAATGTAGCCTTAGTCGCAGAAAAAACCGGACTCATTGTAGACGCTTATTTCTCTGCCAGTAAGATCCGCTGGATTTTACGCAAAGTAGAAGGCGCTGCCGAACGCGCAGCGCGAGGAGAACTTTGTTTTGGAACGGTAGACTCATGGCTCATCTATAAATTAACAGGCGGTGCAAGCCACATCACGGATGCATCAAACGCCAGCCGCACCATGCTCTACAACATCAACAATGGCGGCTGGGACCAAGAACTGTGTGACCTCTTTGAGGTACCCATGGCCCTACTTCCAGAAGTAGTGGACAGCAGTGGAAATTTAGCGACCACCGACAAAGGGGTATTTGGCGCCGAAGTGCCTATTGCAGGCATCGCCGGCGACCAGCAGGCAGCACTTTTCGGCCAACTCTGTTTCAGTATTGGGGAAGCTAAAAACACCTATGGTACGGGTTGTTTCGCCATGTCAAACACAGGAGATCAAATCGTACGTAGTACGAATAGAATGTTGAGCACTGTTGCTTGGCAAATGGACGGAAAACTTACTTACGCGCTCGAAGGATCGGTATATGTTGCCGGCTCCTTGGTACAATGGTTGCGCGACGGTATGGGCTTCATAGAACAGAGTGCCGACGTTGAAGAATTGGCCCTACAAGAAGGAAATAACGGCGGTATTACCATCATCCCAGCCCTCACCGGATTAGGTGCGCCGCATTGGGACAGCTACGCCCGCGGCGCCATCATGGGCATCACCCGCGGAACGAATACCTCACACATTGCATATGCCGCATTAGAAGCTATTGCTCTGAGCACAGCAGACGTACTAGAAGCCATGGCTAAGGATATGGGCGAAGACCTCAAATCCATTAAAGTAGACGGTGGTGCAAGTGCCAATGATACCATGATGCAAATTCAGAGCGACCTGCTTGGGTGCCCCGTTATTCGACCTATGGAAACAGAAAGCACAGCACTTGGCGCAGCACTATTGGCGGGTCTAGGGACCGGTATTTGGTCGGGATTGGAAGAGCTTAAAGAATTGGCCGAAATCGACCAAACGTTTGCTCCAGCTGATGGAGACTTCACCCTTTTACGTCAGCAATGGAACAAAGGAATTAATTCAAGCAAGGGCTGGATCGAAGCCGGTGCAGATGAATAGAGCAGAATCCATCATTGACCTCAAAGAGGAAGAATTTGATATCCTCATCATTGGCGGCGGTGCTACCGGTCTAGGTGCTGCAGTCGATGCCGCCTCCCGCGGTTATAAAGTTGGGCTTTTAGAAGGGGACGATTTTGCCAAGGGAACCTCATCAAAAAGTACCAAACTGGCCCACGGGGGTGTGCGCTACTTGCAAAACGGCGACATCAGTTTAGTGATAGAAGCACTACGAGAACGTGGCCTTCTTTGTCAAAACGCCCCACACTTGGTCAAAAATTTAGGGTTCGTAATCCCCTCCTACGATTGGTGGAACAGCCCTTTCTACGGCATTGGCTTAAAGATTTACGACCTCATGGCAGGGCGTCTCGGCTTAGGTCCTTCGGAGATGATTTCAAAGAACGAAGTATTGGAAAAAATCCCAAATGTTGAAACCAAAGGATTGCGCGGTGGCGTCTTGTATCACGACGGACAATTCGACGATGCACGCCTCGCTATATCCCTGGCCCGCACCGCTACTTCTAACGGCGCCTCTTTGGCGAATTATTGCCAGGTCACCGATTTGGTTAAGGAAGATGGTCATGTGGTCGGTGTTACCGCCCATGATAGCATTGGCAATAGCACATTTGAAGTGCGCGCGAAAGCTATCATCAACTGTACAGGGGTCTTTGCAGACGATATTTTGAAGATGGACAACCCACAGGCTAAGCCTTCCATACGTCCCTCACAAGGAGTGCATATCGTTTTGGACAAGAGCTTCCTCCCTGGTAATGAAGCCATCATGGTTCCACATACCACCGACGGGCGCGTACTCTTCGCTGTACCGTGGCACGATGTGGTCGTGGTCGGAACCACGGATACGCCATTGAACGAGCGTAGCAATGACCCTGTTCCTACCGAGGAAGAGATTGACTTCATCTTGGAGAATGCAGGGCATTACATGGCCAAAAAACCCACGAAAGATGATATCCTGAGTACATTCGCTGGATTACGTCCATTGGCAGCTGGAGGCGAAGAAGGAAGTACTAAAGAAGTCAGTCGACATCATAAAGTATTGGTGAGTCCTACAGGACTTATTTCCGTGCTTGGCGGCAAGTGGACCACCTACCGTAAGATGGGTGAAGATGCCATTGATAATGCAATTATTGTAGGTGCCTTACCCCCTCGAAAATGCCAAACGGAAAACTTGCCCATTCACGGTTTTGAAACCAATGCAGATTGGTCGGATCCTTTACACGTATATGGAACGGTACGTAAGAAAATTCGCAAGCGTATCAAGCGTCACGCGGAACACAGCCTAAGCGAAAAGTTTGAGCTGTATCCCGCCATGATTCGGTGGGCGGTGCGCAAGGAAATGGCCATGACCTTGGAAGATATGCTCTCGCGCAGGCACCGTGCATTGCTTTTTGATGCGAAAGAAGCCCGCCGCATTGCACCCGAGGTAGCAGCTGTCATGGCGAAGCACTTGGGCAAGGATGAGAATTGGATACAGGCTGAATTGGCCACATTCGATAAGATAAGTAGTGATTACCTCGTTACATAGGCGAGCAAAATTGGCCTAACTTCACCGCCAAGGAGATGGACACGCAAAAACGACAGATATCTAAAGGAGCACTGATCAACCTGCTGGGGATTGGCATCGGCGTTATCTTGAACATCTGGCTATTGCCTAAACTCTTCAGTACGGGCGAATTAGGCGTGTACCGATGGATTGAGCGAACTACCATATTATTGGCCAACATACTTCTTTTCGGGAACCATCGCGCGTACACCAAATTTCACGCAGACGAAAGCGCAGGGCATCATTTCAAGCAAACTATTTTCAGCAAAAACACCGCGCTTATCCTCGGGTCTGGAGCGTTGATGGCGCTTTGTGGGCCACTCCTAGCTCCTGTTTTTCATTTGGAAACCTACACGTGGTTATTGCCTGTGCTTGGATTCACGGTGGCGGGGAATATGGCGCTTCTGAGTGCTACTAGCGTGAGCGCCACTACCAAGCGCATCGCCGTACCTCTTTTTCTCAAAAACATTGGACTGCGCAGCGTAATGCTCGTGGGCGGATTGATCGTCTTATGGTCCAGCTTTGGCTTCATCCATTGGATGCTGTTCTTCGGTGTAGGCACCCTCACACTCGGTTTAGGAGGCCTTTATTATGCTTGGAGAAGAGTCGGTGTCCAATTCCATTTAAAACACACTTTCACAGCCTTTCCGTCAGTGGTACGCACTTTCATGCGCTACAGCGTAATGACTACTGTCGTTACCTTCGGGCTATCGACCATCGACATACAAATGCTGTCCTTACTCACCGACTATAGCAGCGTGGGTATTTACGGCATTGCCTTTTTCATGGGTTCAGTTATTGACGGTATAAAACGCCCAATCAACCAAATGCTCGCCCCCCAGTTTGCAAAGGCTTGGAATACCAACAACACCTCCATGCTGTCAAAATTGTACAAGAAAACAGCCACCATACAGGTGCTTGTGAACGTTTTAATGGTCATCATGATTCTATCCAATATCGACTGGATTTTCTCACTCATTCCCAACAGCGAACGATTTAATGCTGCCATTCCCGTGGTCGGTTGGGTGCTTTTGGCTCGATTCATCGATTCCTCTTTTGGCTCAAACGGCGAGATCATAGGAAACAGTCCCTACTTCAGGTTCAACTTTTACTTCTCAACGGTCCTCATCACTCTGGTCATTGCACTGAACCTCTACTTCATTCCGGCCTACGGTATTGTTGGGGTTGCCTACAGCGGGGTTATTTCCATGTTCTTGTTCAATGCGATGAAAGCGGTACTCATCTACCGCAAATCGGGCATGCTCCCCTTCAGTGCTACCTATGTGAAAATCATTGTAGTCGGTGCCCTTGTATTCGGCATCGTGATGTACTTGCCGGTCACAGGTTTCTTAGGTGCCTTAATCCGTGGAGTAATTGTTTTAGCAGTACTGGCAGTGAACCGCAAATTCATCATCGCCACAGTGCAGAATTAGCCACCTTACCCTTAGGGTAGGTTTAGTATCTTAGCCTTCTAACGGAGAATAGCATGAGTGCATTTTTAAGCGAAGAATACAGAGACCTGCAGGCAGTTGCAGCCAAATTCAAGGACGCGTATAACAACGCGGAGCCCTTCCCTTCGATATATTTTGACAACGTCTTCGACGAGGACAAACTCAACGAAATTCTCGCAGAATTCCCCGATCTCAGCAAGAAGGATACGACCAACTACGCGGATGACGTTCAAGTTAAATTTGGTTCCAAAGGCGAGCGTTTTTTCGGAGAGAAGACCAAAGCGTTCATGCATTATTTGAACTCAGAGCCGTTCCTGAATTTCTTGCAAGAACTCACAGGTATCGAAGAGACCTTGGTAAATGACCCTTATTTCCATGGTGCTGGACAACACGAGATCAAGCCGGGTGGGTTTCTGAAAATTCACGTGGATTTCAACAAGCACAAAACCCTAGGCTTAGACCGTCGCATTAACGTCTTGGTCTACCTCAATAAAGATTGGGATGAGAGCTATGGCGGACACTTCGAACTGTGGAAAACAGACATGAGCGAATGTGGCACGAAGATCCTTCCACTGTTTAACCGCATGGCCATATTCTCTACGACAGACAAGAGTTACCACGGCCATCCGGACCCACTACAATGTCCTGAGGGCATGAGTCGCAAATCCCTGGCTTTGTATTACTACAGCAATGGCCGTCCAGCCGATGAGTTCGCACACAGCCAAGAAGACCATCGCACCTTGTGGGCACAGCGTCCCGATGCTGAGAACGATACTTTCACCAATAAGAAGAGCAAAGTGACCAAGGTGATCAACCGACTGAAGAAGCTCGGAAAGTAAACGATGATCAGATTACCTAAATTTCTTCGCAAAGCACTTAAAACGCATCCTCAGCCGCCATCGCGCGAGGTGGAACCACCCCTTTTCATTACTGGAGTGATGCGAAGCGGCACCACCTTCTTGGTAAGTAAGGTAGTTAGCCACCCACAATTGCTTAAGGTAGGCGACGAACTCGACAAGGTTTGGAACCATATCGGTGGAGCGCAAATAGGCACTAAATGCGTCCACAAGACGGCAGAAGACGCCTCTGGACAGTATACCTACCAGATGAGTAATTACTTCTTCAACTTCATTCAAGAAAGTAAAGGACTCAAACGCCACCTAATGCGTGCGGCGAATAAGTACAACAAGGAGTTTGGCCGCATCTTTCACGACTGGGAAAACATTATCCCTGTCAATAAGAGCCCACATCTGATCAACAAGATGGAGTATGTACTTGAGCTCTTCCCCACGAGCAAATTTGTGTATATCATCCGTGATATTCGCGGCCACAGCGCCTCGATGAAGGTACATTTCAACTTCTACCGCACCAAGAAAGGCAAGGTCGCCATCCTGCCAGAGGATCATAAAGACTGCTGGTCGCTCGTTGATGAGACCCCCGAAACGGTATTGGGGCATACCAGCTACCCACCGACCTTCGGGCTCATTCCCGAGATGTGGATAAGATTGAATAAGATTGGCCTAGAAACTGCCAAACGACTTGGACCTGAAAAGGTGATGGTTGTCCAATACGAAGACCTCATTGCCGATCAAGAAGCATTGATGAATAAAATCTTCGACTTCATTGGAACACATGAAAAGCATTCTGCCGAAACAGCGAAAATTGCGCGCGCCAAAATGGCCAACATCAATACCACGACGAAAGGAAACTCCTTAGAGAAGTGGAAGAAAACATTGACGCAGGAGGAAAAAAATGAATTGGACCAGTGTATTTCAACGCATCAGAAAGAGTACGATGCTGTGCTTGCACTTGCCCAAGAATTAAAGGTTCGTGCCTAATGATTCGCTTCTCTGTCATCATGACCACCTACAACGGAAGTGCTACCATTGGTGCTGCCTTGGACTCTATTTTAAACCAACATGGACGGGGGACCGATTTTGAACTCGAAGTGTTCGTTGTAGACGACCACAGCACAGACAATACCCTCGAAGTTCTAGCTTCGTACAAAGAGATTCAAGTCCTACAAACCAAGGCAAATACCGGAGGCCCAAACACTGGGCGCAACATCGGTCTTAAAGCCTGCACTGGCGATTGGATTTGCATTGCCGACCACGACGACCTTTGGGAACCTTTTAAGTTGCAAAAACTGCTGCCGCATCTCGACGCAGCCCCTATCCTAACGAGCGGCTATACATTGATCGATGAACAAAAGGGGACAAAAACTGTGCGCGTGAGATTCCCGGAAGAGCCCATCAAACACTTCCCGGTGAATGCCACCTTTGCTAGCAAGTTGTCTAAATCGAAGCAAGGCCAAAACACCTACCTCGGTGCCATCGTTTACAAAAGTTCTTTGAAGCATATTCTCTTTGAAGAAGAATACGGCATGGTCGATTTCGACTGGGTCGTTCGCCTCTTTGAAGAGCAACACTCTGCAGAAATTGCAGAAAGTCTCTATATACGTATCGTAGAAGGGTCTAACCTTAGCTTAAACCCGCGCTACAGAGAGATCGATTTCAACTACAGCATGTCTTTTGCTGCACAGTATAAAGACCGCTACCCAGCACTTTATAAATTGGCAGCCCGTCGTCTGCACGGTTCTAGGGCCCGCTACTTCTATCTCATTGGGGATATGAAGCAGGCACGTCAATTCTTGCGCAAGGCACCCCTAGATTTAAAAACAGTCCTTTACTTTGTGACCTCCTACGTAGGGGCCAATTGGGTCAAAAAGAACTTCAACATCTTCGGATAATGGAAAACCATCAGTCACAACCTCTTCTTCTGTTAGGCTGTCAGCGCAGCGGTACTACCCTGCTTGCGGCCATGCTTGGAGGCCATTCAGAGATCAACATGCTCTTTGAGAGTGTTACCAAGGATACGTTCCGACTGATTGGCAAGCGCTACAACGGTAACAAGCTTTTGGCGTACCGTCAAATTCGTATGAACCAACGCGCCTCGCGTTTTGGACACCTCATTAACCGTATTGTAAATCTAAATTTCGGCCGGGAACCAAAACCGCACAAGTTGCGTCCTTTCCCAACCGGCCGACTCACTTTACAAGATTACATCGATCGCGATGCCAAAATCATCACCATCGTTCGAAAGAAGGAAGAAGTAGTTTCTTCTATTGTGAAGCGCACCAAGATGAGCGAGAAGCAAGCGAGCCGTGAATACGACCTGGTCATTAATGAAATCAACAAGGTGACCGACCGTGCACTAAATATTACATTTAAAGAGCTTGTTGGCGACCCAGAGGGAACACTTAAAACCATCTGTAACTACCTGGATTTAGAGTTTGAAACGCGCATGCTGAAAGGCCCGGAATACAACTTCGTATACCCAGAAAAGAGCATCATCAGCTCGAAGTCTACCGAGAATTAATCTCGCGGCACTACTGTCCCAAGATAGTTCCCAAATATTCAATCAAATAAAAACCCGCGGCCCAATGGGCCGCGGGTTTTTCATATCCGCTTCTCAGCTAGAGGGCTTAGAGCACCTGTACACGCTGAGTTACTGTACCTCTTGCAGAGCTTACGCGAACCAAGTACATACCTGCACTCACATTAACGTCCACAGAGATTGTATTTCCTTCTACGGTCATTCTTGAAAGAACTGCACCACGAACATCCATCACCTCAACAGTGTAGTTGTCTGTGCGGTCCATTTCAATATTGAACTGACCAGTGTTCGGGTTCGGGTAAATGCGTCCGTTCAACGTGAACTCACCAGCACCTGTATTAGGCGTGAGGTTACCTGGTGAACCTACATCTCCATTCAATGAAGTGTATGCACCGTTCACACCGTCAACTGCATCACCTAGTGAAGCACCAGTAGTGTCAAATTCAATGGAGTATCCAGCAGTAGCCGAGATGTACTCACTCTTCGTCAACTCAATACCTGCTGCATCGAAGAGGTATACTCCATCGCCGTTCTGGCTCAATGATGGGAACGAGCCTGTAAGCTCATCCGTAGAAATCACTTGAACTGAACCTGGGTACAATTTCCAGCTTACTAATAAGCTGTCCTCATTCGCTGCTACGTCGTCCCAAACAACAACTGCTTCACCAGGAGCAATAGTTACCGATGGGAAGGTTGACGTACCTGAGATACCACTTTCATCATCCCAAGACATACCTGCTAGATCCACTGCTGTATCGCCGTAGTTGTAGATTTCAAACCAGTCTGCGTCCCATGAAGAAGCATTTGAACCTGGCATGATCTCACTTACCACAATCTTAGGAACGTATACTGCTGCTGCAGGAACGATGTCCGCTTGGTAACGTGGCAAGATTTGGTAACCGTCAAAGTTTCCTGCATTGAAGGTGAATTGACCACCAATACCTGTTACATCAAACGCACCCGTAGGAGCGGCAGTACCGTAAATATCTGTATCTGCATCAATACGCATCACGATAGTATCCGTACCGTTGGTGATATCTACTGAATATCCTGAACCGCCTGACCACTGAGAAGGATCAACGATTGTTGCATTCTCAAATTTGATCAATTCGCTCTCCGTAGCTTCACCTAAAGAGGTAACTACTGTTGGCGTCGTTGGCAGCGCATTGTTTGAACTGATCAAAACAACGCTATCCAAATACATTTGAAGCAAACCGTTGTACTGACCAATCGATCCAATAATTCTTACTGAATCACCCTCGGTCACTGTGTAGTTAGAAATTGATCCATAAGTACCAATTCCATCAATACCGTCATGTAGTGTGAACGAAACTGCAGAAGCAGAACCCTGCATGTCTACACCCATTACAATACCTTCAAGCTTACACATTACGTTCAATGAATCTGGCATACCTGCTGCATCCACATACGTCACATCGCTGATCTGGTACAATGGAATTGTTGGATATTCATAGATATCAGTCAACATACGTGGGAATATTTGGTAACCTTCATCGTATGGCGAAGAGAAATCAAACTGTGAACCTAGACCCGTAACGTCAAACATACCTGCTGGCGCAGTTGAGCCGTCAATGTCTGTGTCGCTATCAATACGCATAGTCATCGTATCAGTACCGTTCGTAATATCTACGTTCGCTGAAGAACCAGAAGCTGGCCACTGCGTAGGATCTACTACAGACATACCGATCAATTGGATCAACTCACTTTCTGTAGTCTCATCCAATGCAGTTTCTACTGAAGCTGCAGGAAGCGCATTGTTTTGGTTTACTAGGTAAATTGAATCTGGTTCTAATTCTGTCAAACCTCTAAACTGAGCAACCTCACCGTGGATGTACAAGCTATCTCCCATCATCGGCATGGTGTAGCCACTCTTGTCTGCGAAGTTCCAAATATTGATACCGTCTGTAGCATCTTCTGCGTAGAACGAGTACCCGGCATTACCGTCAAAGTCAATTGAAGTCACAATAACCTTCACCCACTTCATTGCACCAATAGAATCTGCAACGCCGTTGGCATCCATACTATTGAATGTGTTGATCGCAACTACATCTGGGAATGTTGGTGCAGGTGGAGTATAGATACAGTTCGATGTATGTGCACCTACAAACGACCAAGTGTTTTGTGGGTGTACGTTCCATTCTGTCGCACCTACTGTCCAATCTGTTTGACCAGCACTTACTGAAGATTTACGAATCAACGTATGGTCTTTCGTAGAACCAGTATCAACTGTCCAGCTTGATCCTGGATCAACGCCAGGAACACCAATCACATCTATGGTATCTGTACCGTTTACAAGGATTAAGGCATCATCACCGTTGAAGTGCGCCACCGATGGGAATGCCATCGCTGTATCTGCCTCTGCAAGAATCGCAGAGTTTGCTTGGTTCGTTGAAATCACATACACATCACCAGATGCAATAGATGCCGTTGTAGTGTATGAATTCGTAAATGAACCACCGTTACCACTCAAGTAAACTGTGTAACCGCTCAATGAAACTGCATTCGCTGTAGGGTTGTAAATTTCAAAGTATTTGTGGTTTGATGAACCTTCTGAGTACTCAGAGAAGAATAGCTCATCACATCCCGTTGCTGTAGGCGCACAAGAAACACACTCTTCCCAACAGTATACCGGAAGTGTTGTATCTGAAGAGCCGATTGTAATGTAACGGTTCGTGTAAATACCTGTAGTCAACGTACAAACTGAATCTGCTGTTGCAGGATCAAGGCTTTCCTGACCTACCCAGTTGTCGTAGGTAAACTTGAATTCGTAGTTACCAGCTGCAAGGTTGATATCGCCTTCGTATACACCGTCACCATCTGGATCGGTCAACTGGTTTGCATTACCGCTCCAGCCGTTCAACGTACCACTTACATATACGTTCGTGAACGAAGCACTAACGTTACTCATATCTACTCTAAAGGTTACATCGGGATTAGTCGACGTTACTGTACAAGAAGTATCCGTAGAACACGTTCCGAAACAGAACATCAATGTAGTATCCTGAGTAAACGTAGGAAGAATACGGTCGTTGTAGTTGTTTGGATCTGCACAAGATAGACCGGTTAGATTTTCTTTCGCGTTCCAATCAAAAGAGTTGGCCGGGCTATTCAAGAAGATGAAGTTTCCTCCGCTTGAACCGTTCAATGTATCTGTACCTACATAAATACCGTCGTTATCTGGATCAAGCAGTTGAACTGCATTTGCACCACCGATAACCCCGCCACCAAGGTAGAGACCGTTTGTACCAACCGTAATATTCGCTGTATTCACCATGAAGGTTACTACAAAGTTGGTTTGAACCGGACATGTAGCACAAGATTCCCAACATACTACTGGAAGCGTTGTATCAGCATTGCCGAACGTCGCGTAACGGTTTGTAAAAGTACCTGTAGTTAAGGTACATGCACTATCCAAAATTGGGTCTAGTGACTCCTGACCAACCCAGTTATCGTACGTAAACTTGTACTCGTAAGATCCAGGCATCAAAGAGAGCGTTCCTGTATACACGCCATCACCGTCTGGATCGGTTAACTGGTTTGAGTTACCGCTCCAGTTATTCACTGTACCACTCACGTAAACGTTCGTAAACGATGATGTCACATTATTCATGTCAACCTGAAAGGTTACGTCGTTAGGAGTAACCACACAGTTGCTTGAATGTGCACCTGAGTATGTCCAAGTATTGCTTGCATATACATCCCACTCGCCTGCACCGGTAGTCCAGTCTGTAGAACCCATATCAACTGTTGCTTTACGAACTAGGGTGTGGTTCGCTGTAGAACCTGTTCCAACAGTCCAGCTTGAACCTGGATCTACACCAGGAACTCCCAATACATCAATAGTATCGTTACCGTTCATCAATATCAAGGCGTCATCACCGTTGAAGTGAACGATAGAAGGGTAAGATAATGTTGTATCTGCGTTACCGATTACTGTGCTGCTCAATGAGCTGTTGGCAATCATGTACACATCACCTGAAGCGATTGTTGCGTTTGAAGTAAATGAATTGGTCCATGAACCGCCATTACCACTTGCATAAACTGTATAACCGCTCAACGAAACAGGATTCGCTGTAGGATTGTAAATCTCGATGTATTTGTTGTTCGAAGAACCTTCTGCATACTCAGAGAAGAACAAATCACCACATGCCGTCGGCGTGTAAGTCGACTGACAAGCAGTACATTCTTCCCAACAGTAGGTCGGTAAAGTTGTATCAGATGAACCGATTGTGATGTAGCGGTTCGTGAAAGTTCCCGTGGTTAACGTACACACAGAATCTGCCGTTGCAGGATCAAGAGTTTCCTGACCTACCCAGTTGTCGTATGTAAATTTGAACTCGTAGTTACCAGCGGCAAGGTTGATATCGCCTTCATACACACCGTCACCGTCTGGATCAGTCAACTGGTTAGCGTTACCGCTCCAGCTATTTAGTGTCCCACTAACATAAACGTTGGTGAACGAAGATGTCACTCCATTCATATCTACGCTAAATGTTACATCAGGGTTGGTTGGCAGTGTTGGACATACTGTATCCGTTGCACATGATCCAAAACAGAACAACAAGGTAGTATCCTGCGTAAAGCTTGGTAGGATACGGTCGTTGTAATTGTTGGCATCTGCACAAGAAAGACCTGCGAGATTTTCTTTAGTTCCCCAGTCGCCACTCCAAGAGGGACTGTTCAAAAAGATGAAGTTTCCTCCACCTGCTCCACTTAATGTGTCGGTGCCTTCATAAACACCATTTCCATCTGGGTCACTTAGTTGAACGGCGTTTGCTCCACCGATGACACCGCCACCTAGATAAAGGCCGTTTGACCCTACCGTAATGTTCGCGGTGTTTACTTTAAATGTGACCACATAGTTAGTCTGTGCGAACCCCACGTAAGAGAGGCAAACCAGTACTATCGCTAGATACTTTCTCATGATTTTTTTTGATTGAGTGTTATTTGTGGTTGCTAAAATTTAGCGAGGAGAATATACATAGAAAACCTCATTCTTTTGTTACTCAAAGTCTAAGGTTAGTTTAAATCTTGAAACGGTTCCACTTTGGGCATCAGCTACATAGAGAATCCGGTCATAATAAGCCACAGCACGAAGGTCTCCAAAGCCGCCTAAAGTAGATATAGCATTCTGTTCCGCTGTGCTTGCAGGAGGTGGCGGTACACCTTCTAATCCAGTCGAGGTGAATTGGTATACCGAATCAACACCGGCGTCTGCTACGAAGAGGAATTGGCTTGCATCACCAGCAAAAGCGAGGTCACAAGGCTCCGTAAATCTATTGGCTGTTTGCAGGTAACCCGTGGTGTTTGGATCCGTAGTCGAATAGAAGATCGGTTGGTACACTGCGCCAAACGGCCCCTCTTCAAACTGTATGTGTTGAATCTGAATGGCTTGGTCGGGATCGCTGTTGGCTACCCAAAAATCTTGGGAAGGACGAGCAGCAATCTGAGGCGGCTGGGTAAAACTTGCCAATGCTAAGGGACGCTTAAAGTAGTCGCCATAAACAGCGCCCGCGGCTGTCACCGGAATGCCCGAAACGAATTCGTCCGTATTTGAAAAGGTCAAAACAGCATTGTCTGGACCAAAACCAGCATTGTTTTGATTTTCTCCAGTTCTGCTGACGTAATAACGGTTGTTGAGCTGACCGCTCACGCCCCCTTGTACGGCGATGTCTGTAAATTTCACAAAAGCGTCTGAAGAAGAAAATGAGTTCTTGAAGTAGAACGGGTGAACCGCCACCTTTTCCATAGAAGCTTGTGTGAAGTCCAGGATGCCGTTGTTTTCAAAATCGATTCTGTAAATCGTCGTTAAATCATAATCCACCCCGTTCACTGTCGTATCCGAGGTGCCAATGGCTAATAGATTCAAACGGCGGTCTTGCACCACTTTAGTAACCCCAGGTACGAATAAGCGGCCTTGAGGCTGGAACGCCATGTCGTATCGTGCAATCTCCGAGGTGGTGCTGTCCACTACATAGATGAATTCATCGTATCCAATGGTCACATCGATCGGCGAGGCAGCATCATAAAGCTTGGGCTCCACGGGCACATAGGCGATCTCGCGAACCTCATAATTCGGAATGTCAATAAAGCTGATGTCGGTCTTCTTTCCCCAGTAGTTTTCGCAAGAAGAAAGCAGAATGACGCCGACAAATAATGCGATTACTCTTCTCATAACATCCAGTTTAATGGGGTAATGGTCAAGCCAAATACCGTTTGATAATTTCCTGCTGGCGATGGAATGGCACTAACGCCCATCTTCATCGGCCAACCACCCACTTGGGTCTTGGTTGAGAACCCAAAACTAGGAGCTCCCCAGCGGCTCACCATGCGGTAACCCAACTGCACCTCAATAATTTCTTTGTACCAGTACTCCGCGCCTACACTATAGTTCTCGTTGTTGTCCGAAGGGTGGTTCAATTGGAACGAAGTATAAACCTTATGATCACCCTTGTCCAAGGCGTTAAATCGCATCCCCATAGCAAACACCTGCGGAGGTGCAGCCACCGAAGAGGCGGTCGTATCGGTATTAATGGTCGTCGGCAAGGATCCGGTCTGAACAATGGACGTTGAAGGACCAAAGTTCAATATAGCCGCGGCGAAGCTCAGTTCACGATAGTCCAGCTCGTAATGGAATCCAAGATCAAGGGCCACAGAATGTGCGGTGAATGCTCCTAACTGCTCTTGCCCATACTTTAGTTGAACACCAGCATTGAAATAATCCGAAAAGCGTTGACTCACACCAACACCGACAGAATGTAAAGCACCGTTTACAATTCGTCCCGTTCCCTCTGGCTGCCAAACGGTACGTTCAACAATTCCTCCGGAAGTCAAAGAGTTTAGGGAAACGCCAACCACTTGGTTCGGGTTGCGCGCCTTCGAAATACTAAAGAAGTCGTGACCGATGGATCCTCCCAACATTCTTGAACCTGTAAAGACGCCCTGCTGCATGCCCGCAGAGAGCAATGCTGGGTTAGTTACTAACCCGTACGAAGAGGTGTTGGCCAAAGCAGTACCACCCAAACCGGCACTCCACGGGTCTACTGGTGATTTCAAGTAGGTAAAGGAACTAAGTCCTGCACGCTCCTCCCCATAGTTAGGAAGCAACTGTGCATGAAGCAACGGACCAAAGGCGAATGCCAAGAGAAGTACTAAGCGCTTTACCATGACATTTGAATTCCAATCATACATTGAATCGGGGCGGCGTACCGCGCAGGATTCCGAGGATCCGTCCCGCTTTCTTGCGGGCCATTAAATTCAGGTCTAGGATCGCGCCATGTTAAGGGCACATCGTCTCCATATTCGTAGGCCCTTCCCGTAATCGGGTTGATGATCTGTGCATTTCTTCTGTTGGTGAAGTTTGTTACCTCAGCATTTAAGGCCACCCCTCGTCCACCGCCAAGCGTGACCAACTGGTAGCTTGCCTTAGCATCCATAGTGAACCAGTAGGCACCTCTACCTTCCAGGAATCGACTGTTGTCTACCTCAAACTGAGGGCGACCTAAATCATTATAGCCCACCAAATTCTGAGGGGTATACCTGTATCCTGAAGAATAGCGAGCACTTACTGTAGCACGCCACTTACTGCTGTCGTTTGCATAGGTGATACCCGCATTGAATTTCCAAGGCCTGTCCCAAGCTAGGAATTGCTCCTGAGACAATGGTACCTCTCCGGTTTGAGCAATCTGTAAGGCACTCTCTCGAGCCGAATTACTCTTACCGCGCGCCTGCTGGTAACTACCATTGACAAACGTCTGGAAGCTCTCGCCCAAGCGGGCATTAAACTGGGTCTCTACCCCCAATACTTTCGCGTAATCCTGATTGATGTACATGGTCTTGGTCACAGGACGACCCGTCGCGTCCGTAGTAATGACGCGGCGCGCCACGATGTAATCAAAGCGATTGTTGTTGAATGCATTCAACGTCCAACCAAGGCGAGTTCCTAAAAGGGTCTTGTAGCCAATCTCGTATGAAATGTTGACCTCTGGATTCAGGTTTGGATTCCCGAGATTAGAGAGGAAAGAACGGTCTTGGTATTCAGGATCGAGGCCGGCGTACAAGAAGCGCGGGTGGGGCGTACGCATGCTGTGGCCATAGTTGAAATACAAGACATTGTTCTCCGTGACTGGGAAACTTACGTTCAAACGCGGCAACATGCGCAGTTTCCAACGAAGCCCAGCGACTCCAATGGTCTGACCCATGTAATCTTGGCGAACTTGTTCTAGAACCGGTGAAGTAGGATCATTCACGGCTTCATCAGCGAATGCTCCCGGTGCCCAATAATTTAGACGCATCCCTAAGGTTGCTTTAATCCCCTGGTATTCAATACGGTCCTGCACGAAGAAGCCGCCTTTTTGAGGGTTCACCTTCCAAATATCATTACTTGATCCAATGGAGATCGAAGGAGTAGTTGTGCTATCATTTAATACAATCGGGGCACCTACCCATGGACGGAATACGTCAACCCACTGGTATTCTGTAAATGCATGCTCCCAACCTGCCGAGGTTTGATGAATCTTGTTTGGTGTGTAGGTGAATTTGCCTTTTAAGGTGTATTCTTGGGCGTAGTGGTCGTGCCAAATCGGTGTAATACCGCCATTATTCACCAAGCCATCACCAGGGATGAGGTAATAGGTGCCGGAAGCATCCTCCGGGTTGAACAAGGTCATTTGCCCCGTGTAGATGTAATCTTCGTCGTAAATCTGATCTACCGTTTCTGCTCGGAACGGACGACCGTTTGCATCCGCGCGAAGGTTGGTAAACAGACGACCCGCTGAGAAATTCAATCCTGACTTTGTATTCAAACGCTTCTGCCATTGCAGGACGCTCAAATTACTATGGTGAGTATACGTAGTCGCATTATCAAGGTTGTTGGAGCGGTTGTATTGGAACCCAGGCGCCAGTAAGGCGTCAAACCCAACAATCTGAAGTGTACGTGAATTTTGATTGACCTTAAGACTGTGGCTGTTGGTCAAGCTGATCTTACCCACGGCTTTTGAACGCCAAGTCAATTTAGTCGTGTGCGTATAATCGTTGCTCTGTCGAGGTGCCCAAAGTGTTGGGTTACCCGGAAATAAAGAGCTGTTTAACTGAGACGCGGTAGCGCCAAAATAATGATCCGTAATATCTGCATTGGCGCTGGTGAATAGCGTCAATTTCTTCTTGGTAAATGGAATAGGCGTACTTAGAGTGACCTCAGCTCGGTCGGTATTGAAGCTTGCGGGCGTAAAATTATCCGAACTGTACTGAGCACTCCAACGAAGTTTCTGTCCACCCTCTTTAATGGTGGTATTCACGACACCAGAGGATCCGCCACCGTATTCTGCACTAGCACCACCGGTCATCAAATTGATGGATTGCAGTGAAGACGAACTTACACTCACACCGCCCCCGGTGCCGGCCAAAGGATCTTGCGCCGAGATGCCGTCCACCAAATACTCGGTTTCATAGACACGTGCCCCACGAATTTGGATACCGTCCGTAGTTTTTTGGACACCTGCTTGCTGTGCCACAATATCCTCTACGCCTTTTGCGACTAGAGAACTGATCTCTTCTGAAGAAAACGTGATTGCCGAAGAAGCTTGCTCAAGGTCTACCTGGTTTTTTCGGCCCACAACAGTCACCGTATTGAGCATTTCATTCTGTTCAACCAAAGCTACGCGCAGGGGTTTGTTTTGACCTTTCTTGATTTTAACCCCATTAATCTGTGTTGGACTAAACCCTATGAATTGAACCTTAATGGTATAGGTTCCAGGCTTAATGTCTTTGATTTCAAATTCACCGGAGAAATCGGTCAAAGTCTGATAATAGGTACCTACAATAGTCACCGAAGCATTCGGCAAAGTTTCACCAGTCGCCTTTTCAATCACCACACCTTTAAGCACCCCTTTGTTCTGAGCAAAGGCCATCTGGCTCAAGACAATGAAAATGAATATGTAGAACTTTCTAAAATTCATTTTCTAATACATGTTTAATGAGGTCACCGCCATTGGCAGAGTTGGACCTTGAAAATTGATGTAAAGGAACTGAGAAGAACACCTCATACACTTCACCGTTTCTCGAACGGATGGTGCCTACGGTATTGCTGCCTGTCCAACCGGCTATCTTGGTTAACTGCGCCGTATAGTAAGCGTTGGCATCTGCCGCTGGGTTTACCGGAGTTACCCCTAGAACGATATTTTTTGGCCGCACCGAAGGAGCCCCGCTTGTTGTATCTACAGGAACTATAGAACTGTCATTGGTCAGACGCGCTTGACCGGTAGAAGTGATCGAACCGCTAACTGGATAAACGTCATTTATCGCACCCATATCCATGGAACTAGTGATCTGTGCACTCGTTAACACTTTTCCGCCCCCTTGAACATAAGACTGTACCGAAGGGCTGAGAATATTAAGCAAGTAATCTGTTCCGCCGTTGTTCGGAAACTGAGTAGCATCCGTAAATAAAAGTACGCGCTCGTATTGTTCAAAAAGCAGCTTCATAGATGGATTCCAATATGTAGGAATACCAATTCCAGTAATCGCATCCATCTGCACATAGTCATAGGCATCACCAATGGTGTCTAGCCACTCTTTATACTGTGCTCCGATGTATGCCGGTTGACTATTCAACACCAACATATCGGCAGCCTTCGACGACCAATAGAAAGTACTCGATGTATCCACCTCCGAGTACGAACCTGCCCAGTCTTTCACACGAAGAAAAACTCTGTTGGTATCGTTAGCAGCAGCGCCAGAAAGCACAGTATCTACTAAAAATCCATTTTGATAAACTGCTGCTGAGGTTCCGCTTGGATTCAGGGTAAAACTCAGCAGTCCTTGACCGAGGTCTATCTGTGCCCAAGGTCCATTATTTAGACGCACCTCTGCCTCAACAATAGTTTCATTGCCGTCGATATCCTCTGCATCCCAGCGAAGCGTAAGAACAATCTTTGCGCTGTCTGGGGCAATCTCGTCGGCATCAATGCGGCATGAAGGCGCAGCATTTTTTAGCGGCACCCACAACTTTGCTGGCGTAGGATCTTCCAGCCCTTCGTGATCCACTGCGCTTACCTGAATAAGGACATCAGCTGAATCTAAGCCTGCATCTATCACAAACGTAAAGATGCTGTCGTTGGAGCGGGTCTTACCTACCGGCTCGTCATTGACCTGTACATTGAAGTAATCTATATAGCCGTCGGCATCTGACCCGTACCAATTCAAATGCACATTCGCATTCAATCGCAGGTCCCCAGAACGCTGGATACTGTCTACACTAATGGTAGTCTCCGGCGCTAGGTTATCCACAGATCCTTGGGGCTTCTGACACCCCAAGGCTGCAAATAAAATGCTAGATATGACCGCTACTCGCTTCAAGATCTATCGCTGAACAATGAAGATGATGGTTCCTGCACCTTCTGCGCCGCTGAATCGAGCCACATAGGTTCCTTCTGCTAGTGCAGTAGTCGATATTCTCAATGAACCTGCACTCTCGTAAGTGGCAATCTGCTGACCTAAAACATTAGCAATAGTCCAAGTACCCGCTGCTGAGCTTTCCAGCTGCATCCAATCGTTTGCCGGATTTGGATAAGCTTTAAGGTTTGAAGTAGCCCATTCGTCTAAACCAATAGGCGATGTTGCAACGGTAACACTATCTAGCGTTACGGACGGGTTGATAAAGTCATTGTTGTTTCTTGGCAACAAGCGGTAGTTGCTGAAGCCATAGAACAAGATACCTTCAATAGCATCAAAGGTCATTGTGTTGTCCACTACGATTGGTGTAACGTCCATCTCGCCATCAATCGAAGCATACGAAGTATCTGTTACCAACTGAACGTTCAACGAAGAATAGGCAGTGGTCGACTGACGACCAGCCAATACACGTCCGCTGCTCCATACCGGTGCAGAGGCGCTATTACTTACTGCATAATCCCCAAATCCAAGGTTGGTTTGACTCACATACAAAGAACTGTTGTTCGGATCCTCGTAACGCACCAACATACTCTCGTAAGGCTCCCAACCGAAGTTTGCATAGCTCGCTGAATCCGATGGATCAATCACTAAAGGTGTAATAGAACCTAAGTTACCGGTCTTGCTCGAAGAAGTCACATTTAATCGGGTCATTCCGTAATACTCTTCTACAAAACCTGTAACCTCAACTTCTTCATTGCGGTAATAGGTGTTAAGGCCAATTCCTACACACCAGATACCCGCCCATGATGTTGCATTTTCATCTTGGATGTACAAGAACCCTAGGTCGCCAATTTTAGTCGAAGCCGTCACAATACCTTTCACGGTGACCTCTGCACCGTTCAAAGGAGAAGCACCGTTTGAGTTATAGGTGAACTGAATATCCGGGATGATCAAACCATTATCACGAACAGTATAGAAGTCGAAGTTTGGTGTTGCCTGATTGATCGGCTTCGAAGGCAAGTAGCTTTCATTGCCGTCGTCGTCTTTTGCATAGATGTAGTAACGCACCAACGTACCATTGGCCTGCTGTGGAATCTCAAATTCAAACTCATCCGTAGTACCGGTTACCAGCGTCATCGGGGCTACCGTGAAATTAGCCACCGATTGCGTATCAATAGCACTCCATACAAAGGCTACAGAATCTACGCTGCCGTCAAAATCTGTTATGGTACATACAATCTCCACATCCTGGTTTGAGGTAGGAATCGAAGGATCGCGTTCAAAGTTCGCGATGTACGGAGGCGCATAGCCGATGTCATAGTGTGAAGCGGCAAACGGATTGATTTCGTAACCACGACCGTTATCTCCTGTACATCCGTTCGCATCGTGACGAACTACACCCGAAATAGAGTTGTAGAAGGTTCCCGGCACCGGTGGCACAAAAGAACCTTGAGTTTGCGGAGAATTTGGGTTTACCGTTGTCCATGAGCTCAATTTTTGAGCAAGGAATCGATCACTCACGTTCATTGCATTCCCGTTTCCATCGACAATGTTGAAGCTCACACGGTTTCCGCTAAAAGGAATGACCTGCGTAACAGTTACATCGGTCAAAGTCACAAAAGATCCCTCGTACTGCTCACCTGTTGTGACGTTATTCACGAACTGTGCGTCGTTAAGATCACCAACAGCAATAGTATCGCTCACTACAGGATCAGTAGTAGTACTCACAATGCTAAATGAGTTGGCATCCGCCAATGACAATTGGTTTGAACCATTGTACTCGCCAACTACACCTTTTACCTCCACGATATCTCCTGGAAGCGCTTGAGTAAAGGTTGCAGGCACTTGCAAAGAACCTGTGCTGCTCGTATATACCCCCATCACCTCGATTCCTGCGAATGGCGAGCTCTGACCACCTACTGTGGTGTCCTGAATGAAGATAAATGGACGCAAGCCTCCAGTTACAGAACCTGAAGCAACCTCTGTTACATTCCCTGGTGTCACTACAACACCGCGAGTAATCACTGTCTGTCCCAAGTAGGACGAAGTATCATTACATGCAGCCAAATCTGTTGGGCTTACATAGTTAATGTCCGAAATGGACACATAGCTCTGTGCATTGGCCGACAAGCCAAAAAGCACTGCAAAAAGTAAAACGACTCTTTTCATTATTTCACGATTAAAAAGGTTCCTGTAAATGATTTTCCTGTTTCTAAATCCTCCACGGTAAAGAGGTACATACCGCGCGCAATAATTTGACTCTCTCTAGAAAGCAAATCCCACGCATGTTCACCACCTGAGAATACGTTTCGCGATGGATCTTCTGACCCGAAGCTACGGAACCAGCGAATGTCCGTTCCATCGTACTCCTGGTGATGCTCAAAACTGTCTATATAATCACCGCCAGCGGTGGTGATGGTTATTCTTGAATTTCTTGGAAGGTTAGAAAAGACCAATTTTCGACTCTCCTCTTGGAAGTTACTCGACCCTTCCCAGCTCGCGCCGAGGTAATAGGGATTCGGGTACACATAGGGCTCCACACTGTCTAGGTTGCTTGGTCCAGCACCCGGGAAGGCCCTTACCGCATTCGACAACACAGCACTCTCAAGGGACTCTAGACCGCTGTTCAGATCACCTTTATCAAATGCCGTTACCGCCACTGCCGTCTGCCAACCGTTGGGAAGAGGACTTAAGGTATACGCAAAGGCATACTCATTGGTATCGCCGTCGAAAGTCACAGGCGTGGCCAATTTCACAGGCAGAAATCCATTGTTGAAGCCGTAGTCATTGGCCAAAGAATCAAAGCTTGCCACCAATTCCAAATCGTTCTGTAAATCCGGCGTCGCAAAGACATCAAAACCGGTTTGGGTTGCATAAATATTATACCCTTCGAAATCTTTCTTCTTGGAGATGGGGTCTTCACTTTGGCGCGAATTATCTGCCCAATAAATAGTACACTCGCCATCGCCTGGCTCTACGCGGATAATAGGAGTTTCTGGCGGCGAGGGTAGAATGAATCGTGTAATCACACCATTGCCGTCCTTATCCTCACCTTCATCGAGCACACCGTTAAAGTTGGCATCTTCTCCATTGTAAGTACGTTGTGCCCAGTTGGCAGCGTCCAATAAATACGTCTGTTGTGTGGCGTTATTGGAACCGTTCGGCAAACCGTCTTCAAATTTCTTCGCCACGACGTAGGCAAAGCTTACCTTGATCTCATCGCCTGGCTGATAGTCGTCGAAAGGACCCACTGAAACTAAATCTGAACGATTGCCCAAAGCATTCAGCTCGGACTGCAAATCAACGTCCATAGTTGTAACACAAGCCGCACCTGTAGGGTCGTTCCAACAAGGATGCTGGTTAAAACCGTCCGACATCTTCAAATAGCGCTGCTGGTCTGAGGTTGGAAAGAAGAAGGTGTTGGCACCGCTGTTGTTGAATACCCAAGCGTTGTAGTTCACCTTGGTGTCCGTGCTTACCTGAGGATGTTGGAACCCGTTCTTATTCTCAGCACCCAAGAACATCTGACCTACGTAACTATCAGTAAAACCAACATCTCCATTGCGGTCGTAACAATAGGCTAAATTCAAACTGTCGATAAAGCCATTTCCACCTTGTGAATAGAAGGTGGCACCACCAGCACCTGCCGGTGTGATGTTGATGTTACGCACCACGGTGTTGTTCCATAGACCCACATAAAAATCTTCATAGGTATTGCTGGACCCGTTGGTGATGGTGAGGTCTACAATGACCATGAAATCTGTAAACGAATATTCCCAATTGTACACTGCCATATCCACTTGCAGGTCCATAGGGTTTAGGTGGTTGTTGATCGGAATACTGGTACCGGGAACCAATATTTCACTGTCGTTGAAGCTCGCGATGAAATCTTGGTGGCTCACGGCATCCGCGCGGTAATTCGGCGAAGAGCGAAGAGAGCTTTTCTCAACGACATTTGCACCTTGGGTTGCATTAAACTCAAAGCCGCCGCGACCGGGCGCATAGCCCTGTGGCGCATCATAGGCTGAAGTGCTCACACGAACTATTCCATTATCGAGACCGCCAAACCAAAGACCGCCTTCAAACAGGTGTTCTATACCTGAACCGGCAGGATATTCCATGGAAGGTGTCCCTGAGCCGTCGCGGTACCCGCGGAAGGCATTACCAAAAGTTCCAACATTGGTCGCGCTCAAACGCACATTGGCACGTGTCGTTTGGAATTCTTCAAATCCCTGACCGACACTCAGCAGAGGCAGCAATAACAAAACAGCGAGTACTCTTCTTACCATAGCATCAGTTTTGTAGTTGTGCTGTGCGCGCCTTTTGACCAATGAGCAATGTATAATCCTGTTGGGAGCCCTTGCACTGTGGCAGGCTCTCCTTCCGACTTTTCAAATACTTTTCGTCCATCCAATGTGTAGATAACAAGACCGTAGCGCAGGTAATAATCGGTCAATTGAGCCGGCTGACGCATCGGGTTTTCTAAAACCGGTACTTCCAACTCTGCGGTATTCAATCCTTGGAGGTCAATGTCGAAATCTGCAATTACAGGAAGGTGATCGCTTAAGGAGTAAAGTGCAGATAAAACTGTGCTACTCACACTGTAGTTTGTGCCCGCATTTACAGGGTCGTTAAAATGGTTGCCGTCATTTCCAACGGCGAAGTAGGTATTCGGTACGTACACCATTCCGTCTTCTCCTTCGATGATATCCTCAGAGCAGAGAATTTGATCGAAACGATCGTCTAATCCCCCTCCTGAAAAACAGCTGTTCGATCCACCGTTTCTTGTGCTCTGTGTATGAATGGCGGCGAACGAACTATTGTTATTCCAGCTTCCTGAGCTGTTGATTGGGTCTTCAAAACGGAATCCCGTTCCTGCAATCAAGGTCTGGTACCCGCTCTCGGAAGATGCATACATATTAAAGTCGCCCATGAGCATGATGTTCGCATCGACTGCATCGTTCTCTATGTAGTCAATGATTGCCCCGGCCATAGCGTTGCGCTGTGAAGAATTCGACGTTCCGCTACCTGCTTTGAAGTGTCCACCTATAACTGTAAACGTTACTGTATCACTCTGGCCGTTTAATAAGGGGTCTTTGTAATAGAATCGAGCCACGTCTACCACACGAACTAGATTATTGTTGTTCACGTCTTTCGTGATAACATCCTGTGAAATCAAACCAAAAATGTCACTGCGGTAGGCAATGACATTGGTTAAGGAGGAAAAGCTATTGTTGGTGTAATTCGTCGTCGTCCAGTTGGTCGCACTTGAAGTGTTCAATGCATTATTCAGCAAATAGGTAGCGTTGTTTGCGGATGCGCCAACCTCTTGGAAACAAATAATGTGAGGCTGCATGTTGCGCACGATGGTATCCAAGGCAACTTCTTTGCTACTGGCTGAATTTGTATTGCCGTTGCACTCGTTAGTGGAATTTCTGTAGTTCAAGATATTGTAAGTCATCACTCGAACAGTAGTTACTTGCGCTGTAACTAACTGGTAACCAATGCAAAAAAGTAATATCAGACCCCAACGTTTCATTGGCTTGAAGATGCAACATAATCTTGTCAAAAGGAAGCACTTAGCTGTAAAATTCATGCGAAATCAGTAGCTTGCCCGCATGGTAGAAAAAGAAGGCGTTTTGTTTGAATCGAACCAATTGTTGGTCGTTCAAAAACCTGCAGGAATTATTACCGAAGACAACCCCTTCGAAGCCAATAATCTAGAGGCCAACTATCGCGCCTACCTAAAGCAGAAAATTAACGATCCTTACCTTGGAGTTGTGCACCGGCTAGACCGAGTAACCAGTGGCGTAGTCATCTTCGCAAAGAAGCGAGGAACGTTGAAAACCCTGAACAGGTGGTTCGAGGAGCGCCAAATTCAAAAAACGTATTGGGCAATTACCTCCAAAGCACCAAAAGAGGAAAAAGGCGTGCTTATCCACCATCTACTAATAAATCAGAAAAGTAAAAAAGCGCTGGTCGTTGACCCGAAAGTGAAGGGTGCCAAAAAAGCTGAGCTGAGCTACAAGGTGTTATCATCTCTTGATGACCATTACCTTCTCGAAATAAATCCCAAAACAGGCCGCTTCCACCAAATCCGCGCACAGCTCAGCCACATGGGCTGTCCTATAATTGGGGACGAAAAATACGGCTCAACTGCGCCCTACCAAAAACTTCAAATCGCACTTCATGCAAGATCTCTACAACTTCCAGAACCTGTAAATGGGAGCCCGGTGATTTTTGAAGGCAATGTCCCTAATACAGAAATCTGGGAAAAATGGAATTTGGATTAAGGATTGTATAACTTAGCTCGAATATCAAGAGTTAACACTAATTCTATTTTTATTTAAAGTCAAAATAGTTTGGGTTTTCTATTTTACACTTTATAAACATAACTATATGAAAATCAATTTATTAATAGTGGCAATTAGTTTATCAGCTTTGGTAAGTTGTCAAATTGAACCGAAAAAAGAATCTCCAGAATTAATGAAAATGGGATTTGTAGGAAACAATGGTGGCGCTTTCATTCAAAGTAATGATCAAAGCATGGAAAATTGGCTTGAGTTCTGTGAGCTTCATGCTTCAAAGGATATCGAAGCTATGATGAATCTTTGTTCCGATAGTATCTTTGTTGAATTAACTGACGGCCAAAAGTTTGAGGGTAAAGAAGCTTTTAAAGAAGGGCTCATAAACTGGATGGCTAATTCTAAAGTTAGTATAAACCAAAACTGGGGTGTTCCTTTAACCTATGTAAATAATGTTGACACTATTGATAACGGCACATGGATAGTCAGTGGTCATAATCTTGTGGTTAAAAGTGGAAACAACGTACATACTGAGGATAATCATGTCAACGTATATATGGAGGCAGGTCTAATCCAATATATTAAAGTTTACACCCATGAAATTACAGACGAAGAAGCTGTTGACGTTACCTTCTCTGTTAATATGGCAAATTATGAAGGTGAATTTTCTTCCGTTGGTGTTTTTGGGACTTTCAATGATTGGTGTGGAACTTGTAACGAACTTCTAGATGAAGACGGTGATCTTATTTATGAAGGAACTGCTACCATACCCGTTGGCTCCCTAGAATATAAATTCATTTTAGATAATCAGAATATTGAAGAGACTTTTGATGCTGGTACGAACTGCACCAGAACCACCGATATTTACACAAATAGAATCGCAACGATTGAACAAGCGACCTCTTTAAAAACGGTTTGCTTTAATTCATGTGACGACTGTCAATAAACAACAAAAGGGCCTGCATACTAAATACAGGCCCTTATTAAAAAAGGAGTACTTGACTAATCAAGTACTCCTTTTTTAGTAGAATTTAGAATCCCCAGGCTACCGTAATCTGTGCGTTTGGAAAGAAAGGTAACTCATGATTACGCATCGTCAAATCCATGCTAGCTTGTGCAGCAGCCGCATCAATACCATCTGTCTGAGTAGTAAATCCAGGCACACGAAGCAAGCCGACATCAACACCCCACTGCAATCCTTTGACTGGTTTCAAGCCATAACCAACTCCCATAGATTGAAATGGTCCATGTCCATTAATAAAATAGCGATGTCCATCGTCCAATCCCTCAAGATTTCCGCCTAAACGAACAACTCCTGCTCCAACGTATACTCTAAAAGCATCATAGTTTTCAAAAGGACGATGATGAAGCAAAACTCCAGTCCAGGAACCTTGGAAGGTGGTTCCAACATATCCTTGGCCTGTTTGGTCGTCATTTGGATAATAAGGAGCATCAGCATCCCATGATTGCTCAACGGGTTGTCCATAGTGAGCACTAAATGTTGTTTTCTCAGTTATTTGATGATTCCATTGTAGACCGAAAGCCTGAGCCGGTCCTGAAGTGTAAATTCCAAAGGAATTCTCAGCATAATCTTGGGCTATAGCACTCAAGCTAAAACCCCCAACAAAAAGAAGAATAATGTGTAATTTTTTCATGACATGATTTTTTAATTCAACCGAGAATATAGCATTTAAATCATGTTCTTTTGTTTCATTTTGACCCTAATCAACTCATTATTAAACAATTGTATTCAATGAAATAAAAAAGCCCCCACCAAAGTGAGGGCCGTTGGTTAAAATGACAACCTATTTATTTAGGCAGCAGCCTTTTCTCCTCTTGAGAAAGCCCAAGCTATTACGCCTCCAGAGATTGCTGTAAATAACTACATTAGTAAAAGCTGCGTCAGTTGCGTTAAACACTGAATAAGTTGAAGCTTCGTTTAAGTTCTGAATTCCAGCTAATATGGCGCCAAGCCATATTCTGTTTAAAGCTCCATCCTTGAATGTTCTGAAGCCCATTTTGTCCCATACTATAACCTGTAATAGGGTTTGTAGTAATCCAGCAGAAAATCCAGCCCAAAGTAAGGGTTCAGCATAACACTTTAATTCAGACTTAAAACAGAGCCCTGTCCATCCGGATGGGGCTTTTATTATTGTTTAACATTTGAACCAACAGCGCATATATCAGGAATAGTAGGGGCTTAACTAAACAAAAAAGCACCTCCAAATGGAAGTGCTTTAAAGTGGGCCCAGCAGGGCTCGAACCTGCGACCACCTGATTATGAGTCAGGTGCTCTAACCAACTGAGCTATGAGCCCGGGAGGGCAAATATAGTACAGAGTTCATAAGCGAAGTCAATAATTTTAACTCAAGTATCGTGCTTTAATTCGAATGTCATTGTTGGCGAAATCGCCCTCATTGTGTTGGCACAGTATTAGTGCGACTCTTTCCGCGCCAGCCATGGCGTAGGCAGCTCTAAAATCCTGATTAATCTCTGTGAGTCGCTTGGTTAATTGCGTCTTTAAGTCTTTGGCGTTTTCACCTTGCCAGTCCATTCCCTCTTTCGCTTCCAATAGGATTTGAAGGGTTTTATCGCCCGTTTCATCTTCTTCTGTTCTAATCTGGAATGTATTACACTTTTCCACGAGGGTTGGAATCTCAAACATCGATTCTTGGATATCCACCGGGCTCACATTTGCGCCAAAAAAGGCAACAGTCATATCTGCACGGCCGTAGTGGAACAAGAGCGGCAAATCTGTTCTTGGGGCGGTAATTTCATTTTTGTCAATACCCAACTCTTCAAAGATTGAATACATCTCTTTGATGGTTACTTGATGGCCTCTATCATGAATATTATAGCGCACCTTTGGTGCTACATAGTGGAATCTACACACAGTAATGATCAGTTCGCCCTGATCGGTATTGTGTATCAAGAAATCCGAAGGATTGTATTGAAAAATCATAGGTAGAGCACCCTCGTGTTTAGTTATTCGCTCACGCAAAGCTGGGTTGGAGCGCATTAACCTTCGAAGGCTAATAGTAAAGTCGTTTTCTGAGCCTAGGTTCAATTCCAAATCGGACGCCCCCAAAGAACTATATACCTTTTTAATACCCTTGCTGTAAAGGAAATCACGCATCCCCTCCGACATGGACTCTCCACCAAAAATGAACGAGATGTTGTAATCTGCCCAAGGAATGTCGCTACCATCCACCAATTGCTTCAAAAACGGCGGATAGCCCATGATAACGTACTTGTATTTCGTCCCAAACTGACGCAGAGTGTTCTCAATCTTTTCCTTCTCAGGCCCCAAGGATTTAAGCATAGAAAACGGCACACAGGACATGGTGACATTCACTCCAGTAGCCCATGGACCTAAGGCAAAAGCATTTATGATAAAATGCGGATCGGCGCCGAAAAGTGTTTCAAACCCAAATCGTATGATCTTCCCATTGCGTTTTCTTTCCGTTTTTCCCCGAACCCAATTAGTCGCCGTACCCGAAGAACCTGAGCTTTCATCAAAGATGATATTGCGCTCAGGAATTTTCCCATCTACACAACGGCTATCCATGTCGTAGGCCTTAACGTAATTCTCTTTGTCCATCCAAGGAATCTCTTCAATGTTTGGAACCATTCCAGAAAAAGAAGGCTCGCTAAAACCTTTTTTCTGAAGGAAATCGCGGTACGCAGGCACGCGCTTTTTAGCAAATCGAAACTGATAATAAGCTCTTGCACGACTGTTAAAGTTTCTCAATCCATTAAAGCCTGGAACGTAAAGAAACTTAATTGCCCAAGGAAAAGTGAGGAACATTTCACGGTAAACGCCACCTAATCGGGCATAATAGAATACGAGTAATCTTTTCATCGCAGTATTAGATCGGTTGTGTTAATTCTATAGCTTCTCGGGGGCTCCTTACTGTAGCCCGCTCTAAAGATGAAAGCTAAAGGAGCATCACTGCTTTCATCTAGCTCTAAACTCTTTGATAAGCTGTCAAAGGCGGTCGGATTCGTAATAAGACTTCCAAAGGGATGCATATACGCATCGTCCTTAGCAAGCTGTAGCCATATGCGGCAAAGTATGCGACCAAAATTGACCTGATCCTCAGGCTTAGACCAAGGATGTTGTATCCACATAATACTCGCCGTACCCTTGTAGGTATTGCCGTAATAACTCGATAGCATTTTTTTCCTCGTGCCTTTCGTCCATCTTTCATGATGCCTAAAAACCGATTTTACCAGTTTTCCAGGGAACCCCATACACTTGGTCCACAAACCCGTGCGAGACTCTTCCGCCTCCTTTTTTGAATATCGAAACAACCTATCAAGCTCTTCTCGCATAGGCCCGTGACTAAGATCTTCAAAGAGCGTCGCTTGATTTATTTTCACCAACATCTCTACTTTTTCAGCATCGTGGGTATGAAACAGCTTTCCCCCAAAGTTGGACACCATTGCCGCACAGCGCTCTATAGTGCTCGAGGAAAGCGGCTCGCCGTTGTAATCGGTACGGGAAGTCCTACGCTTAAGCATCAGCTCAGGTGCTAAAGATTCCTTTGAAAAAGCTGGAACTAAGTGTAGTTGCGCGAAGGGCTGTACCTCTTCATATTCAGTGGAAATCGTCTGGAGAATATTCGACACCTCTACCTTATATCCAAAAGGTGCGGCTGCAATGGATAAACTTTCTGCAAAGACACCCATTACAGCAGTGGCAAACTCAGATTTTGGATCGCCCACGGGCAATAGAAATTTAGGGTCGTAACAAAGCAGAGCCTTTTCCTCAGAAATTAACTTGAGTCGATACGGCTGCAGGTTGTGTACACTAGGTGCCCAACGTGCCCATTCGACTAACTCCTGCCAGCTGGGCGGTTTTTGATTTGCCATTGCCCCAAAAGGCAATAGGCCCGACAAGCTCAATAATCCAGTATTTAAAAGAAATTTCCTCCTGTCCATCCCCGTAATTTTCAAGAAGTTAAGAATTTTATTCTGGTTCACTCATTTATTGGGAACAACATTAAAATCAAAGCATATCTTCGTAACAAATTGACGAACCATGCGCAAAATCCTAATCGCCCTAGTACTTCTTTTTGGCTTTCAAGCCTCAGCTAGTCATCTAATTAGCGGAAACTTCACTTATGAATTTGTAAGTCAGAGTGGAAATCAGCGCACCTATAAAATCAACCTCTATTTGTTTAGGGATGTTACAGGTGTGAACCTTCCAAGCACCGCTACTATTTATTACAAGAAGACCAACCAAAGCACAATATCTACGCTTTCATTAACACAGGCCAGTGTTACCACTCCAACCAATACTTGTAATTCAACCATCAATTACGCGGTACACAAATACAGTGCAAATGTTACTTTGAATGCAGCCAGCGTGTACGATTTTGCCTATTCAACGTGTTGTCGTCCAATGACGGCCACCAACCTAAGCAACCCTTCATCTCAAAGTATTTATTTAACTACTCGAATCGTTACTTCTCGTCCATCAGGACGTCAATACAACAACAGTGTGGAATTTGACAATCGAATCATGGCGGCTCCGCTAAATACGCCTTCCTCGTTTATACTGAACTACCCTGATGCCGACGGTGATAGTCTCTCGTACCAAATCACTAATGTAAAAGGCGGTAGCGCTAACTTTTTGACGCCCTCGAATATTGCATATGCGCCTGGCTATAGCAATGCGGCGCCTTTAGGTACTAACGGATCACTAACCATTGACCCTGTAAGCGGTACGATGGTGGCACAAAGTTCTGTACAACAAACCGCTGTAGTTAGCATCAAAGTAACTGAATGGGACAAGGATACTACCGGGACTTACAAGTTCATGGGTATCACAGAAAAGGAGTTCATCTTCAACTTCCACAACAATGCTTCATCAAACTTGGCAAATGCTACGGTAGACTCTGCCTCGGCCAACTTCCTGAGTGACACTATCTATGTAAGTACATCGCATCCGATCTATCCAAACGGTGCAAATTATGATTCCGTTCAAGTAAGGTTGACGGATCCAATGGGAGCTACAGCTTATGTACTTTCGGCACAGCCAACGGACAACTCTTTCAAGAATTTTAGGCTGCTTAGTTCGGCATTATTGACCCCAGGTACATGGAGTTTGGTGTTCGACTACAATGTAGATTCTGTTTCTTTCATGGGCGCTTGTAATCGTGCTTTGGTGGACAGTACCACGTTCACCGTTGATGCTCCTATCATACTGATTGCTGCTCCTACAGATTCCATCTATGGCAACGACACTATTACCTACGCCCTTCAACACAGCGGTTATGTAGACAGTGTGCAATGGATGGTGACTAACGGCTCCGTCGAGATGACTTATGGCATCGACAGCGTTCAAATCGCTTGGGGAGTGAGCGGTAACGGGCCTGGTGAACTCAGCGCTATTGCGTGGACCTACGGCATGTCGGATACCGCGAGTATCAGTGTGACCGTTTACGGAATTGGCATTGATGAAAATGCATTAAACGTGGCTGTGTATCCTAATCCTGCCATAGACGTTTTGCATGTTCAAGGTGGTGTGAATCTCAATTATGAGATCACTGATTACTTAGGCAGAACATTACTTACTGGACTTGTGATTGATCATAAAGTCAGCATTACTGCATTGCGTCCAGGGCAATATGTATTGAAGCTCACGGATGGTCAGAAGGCGTCGATTGTAAAATTTGCCGTTCACTAATTGAGCAAACATTGGTCACGGCATTCAGGTTAAATGAACTGTAACTTGCAGCAAGATTTAAGCCCCAGACCATGATAAAGCAAATTTGGTTCGACTTCGGAAACGTCTTCATTCCCATCTTCCCTGAACGCACAAAAGAAGCGTTTGAGAATCGTGGGGTCCAATTCACTGAGGAAGGCATTCAGCGCCTCAACCACGAATTCGAAGTAGGCGAGATTACCTCAGCGCAATTCTTCCAGGAGATCGCTTCGAGTTGTAAATACCTTCAAAGTTCTTCCGCCATAGCACATGCTTGGAATGTGCTGCTCGGTGAAATGACTGACCCTACGCTTTTCCTAAAGAAACTAGGCAAGTCTTATGATTTATGTCTGGTAAGCAATACAAACGAAGCGCACATCAAACACATTCGTAAACAAGCCGGTCCATTCTTGTGGAACAGCTTCGTAGAGAAGTTTGAAGCGTTGTTTTTATCGTATGAAATTGGCCACAGAAAACCAGATGCAAGCTATTTCAACTACGTACTTGAGCATATGGATGCCAAACCAGAAGAAGTGTTGTTCGTGGACGATTCTTCAGCCAACATCGAAGCTGCAGAAGCCTTAGGCATCAACACCTTCCTGTTCAACCTTCAAGAGCAAGATTTAGCCAAGGAATTACCCGCGGTCCTGGCAAAGTTCGATTAACGTACCGCCCGTGCCTTTAGGGTGCAAGAAGCACACCCATTTGTTATCTGCACCCGCCTTAGGCTCTTTGTTCAGCAAAGTGAATCCTTCACCTTCGAGACGCGCCATTTCTGCCTTGATATCCTCTACCGCATAAGCGACATGATGTATGCCTTCGCCGCGCTTTTCAATGAATTTGGCGATTGGGCTGTCCGGATTGGTCGCCTCCAAAAGTTCAATCTTATTCGGACCGGCCTTAAAGAAACTCGTACGTACCCCTTCGCTCTCTACTGCCTCTTCTTTGTAGGGAGGTACACCCAAAATTTTGGTGTACAAGGCATTGCCGTCTTCGAGGCTCTTCACGGCGATGCCCAGGTGTTCTATCTTGGTGAGGTGGTGGTCCATTATTCTGCGTTTAGGTCTCCTAAGTTAACCAATGCAGCGTATTTGCCGCCCTTCTCAATCAGTTCTGAATGTGTGCCCAATTCTACCACACGACCCTCCTCGATGTATGCAATCTGGTCGGCGTTCTTTATGGTACTTAATCGGTGCGCCACAACCACAGTCGTGCGGTCCTTCATCAACCCCTCGAGTGCCTGTTGCACCCTTGCTTCACTTTCATTGTCGAGTGCGGCGGTTGCTTCATCCAACAACAATAGCTTCGGATCGGCATAAAAGGCACGTGCAATACTCAACCTTTGACGCTGACCACCACTCAAGGTAGATCCACCTTCACCAATGGCTTTACCCGTGGCCCAACCCCCGGCAAATTCTGTACAGTAGGCAGCCTCTAATGCTTCACCAACCTTGGTTAGGTCTGGCCTACTGCCCAAGGCAACGTTCCCAGCAAAAGAGGTATTGAACAACAACGGTTGCTGCGGCACCCAGCCTAAATTTCTTCTGTAGGCCTTGAGCTCCGCGTCCTTTAAATTGAGGTCACCTAATACTATCGATCCATGCTGCGGGTGTGCAAACCCTGCCAAAAGGTGAAGTAAGGTCGTTTTTCCAGATCCTGAAGGCCCCACAAGAGCGGTGGTCTTCCCTGCTGGAATAATGAGTTCTAGTTTATTAATGATGGGGTGCTCGTCGTATGCGAATTGGACACCGGAGAACGTAATGTCCTCTTGCCACTGACTGTCTTTTGGAGCAACGCTTCCATTCTCTGCCTCCTCCATGTCCAGCACTTCAAAAACACGGGCGGCAGAAGCGTTGCCTTTTTGAATGTCGTATAGGGCGTTCGTCACGTTCTTAAAAGCAGGGATCAATTGGTAAAACAATACCACAAACGCGATGAGCTCGCCACCGGTAAGGCTGCGGCCCCCTATAACTTCCATTCCTCCGAGGTATAGGACGACCAAGAGTACGCTTACACCCAGTACTTCAGCTATGGGAGAGCTTAGATCTCGCTTTCGAAACACGCTCACCATGTGAGCTGTCCATGCCGAGAGACTTTGCTCGTAGCGTTTCGACATCGCCTCTTCAGCCACAAAGGCCTTGATGATGGGTAGGTTGGTCAAAACTTCTTCTAATGCAGAAGTGTTCTGCCCCAATTCTTCCTGCGCCTTCTTCGCGCTTTTTTTCAGACTGCGCCCAACGGTCGCTATGAGTCCACCAGAAATCGGAATAATAGCAATGGCCAATAGCGTCAATTTTGGGCTCATAGTAAAGAGCAGCACCAAGGTTCCGACAATCATCAGGGGATCTCGAACGAAGCCTTCCATGCCCTTGAGCATCGACCATTCAATCTCGTTCAGGTCGGCCGTTGCTCGCGTCAACATATCTCCTTTTTTAAGATCGCTATGCTTACGTAGACTTAGGGCGATCCACTTGTCGTGCAATTGCTGCTTGAGGTACGCTACCACCCCATTCCTAACAGGAGCAAGAGTGAATAGGGCCGCGTATCGGCTGATGTTCTTGAGGATGAAGATGACGAAGGTGATAGCGACAGTTGCTTGTAGGGTCTTGCTAGCGCCGTGCTGTGCCTTATAGGATTCGACCAGTTCGGCGAGGGCCAGCTTCCATCCAGCGGCACTCGATAACTCGGTGCCTGGGGTATCGAAAATCAAATTTAAGATGGGAATCAAGGCCCCTACTGACCCAATGCTAAAGATGACTGTGAGCATGTTGAACACAGCGGCCAACACGACCAAAGGCATGTAGGGCTTTAAAAGCGATAAGATGCGAGCGAATGATTTCATAAAAGCACTTCGAAGCGAATTTAATTGAATTGACGCAAATGGTATCTTTGTGGCATGGAAAGTACAAGACAACTTAAGATTGCCAAGCTTCTTCAGAAAGAAATGGCGACTATTCTGCAACAAATGGCTCGCGAAAATTTCCCTGGCACACTGCTCAGTGTAAGTAAGGTTCGCGTGAGTCCTGATTTAGGGGTAGCTAAAATCTACGTCAGTATTTTTCCGGTGGCGAAAACTAAAGAAGTGGAAGAATTTATCGCATTGAACCAAAGCAAACTTCGTGGCGCTCTAGGTCGCAGTGTAGGCAATCAACTTCGCGTGACGCCAGAACTCATGATTTATACTGACGACAGTCTGGAATACGAAGAGAACATCGAACGTCTACTTCGCGGGGAAGGAGAAAGCCCGATTAAATAAGACCCCTTGCCGTCGTTCTCGTCTTTCATAGCTAAGAAATACTTCTTCTCCCTAGGTAAACTGGGAGCCATTCGACTGATGTCCCTTGCGGCTTTGGTAGGTTTAGCTTTAGGAACGGCAGCCATGACCGTAGTTTTGAGCGCCTTTGCTGGACTCGAGGATCTTATTTTAACCCAATTCGAGGATGCCAACGCGACACTAAAAATTGAATCGGCCACAGGTCCTTTTGTAGAGCTTACATCAGAGGATTCATTGTTTTTAAGCGGTCTTGAAGCTAATTACGAGGAAACCACGACAATGGCGATCTATGAGAAGCGCGTGCTGCTCACCTATGGGGAAAACCAACACATCGCTTACCTATTGGGCGTACCAAAAGACTATGCGGAACGGCACAATTTATCCGAGCACTTGCTCACCATGGCAGACCCAGGGATGGACTATGGAACTTATACGTTGACCTTAGGGGCTGGGGTTGCCTACCACCTCGGGCTAAGCTCCACAAATCCGCCTCCTATTGTATCGGTGTATCTTCCAAAGATTACGTCAAAAACGAATGTCTTAAATCTTAGTGATGCCATCGAAGGTCAGAATGCATTTACAACGGCCATACATAGCGTACAACCGGATTACGATCAGAAGTACGCCTTGGCCCCGCAAGGTTGGTTCAAAGACTTCACAGGTGCCAAAGCCCCGTCTTTTGTTGAGATCCACACCGCAGAGGAGCGTAGAGTACGTAATGCAATTGAAGCGCATTTTGGAAGTAGAATGACAGTTGCAAACCGATTGGAACAAGAAGCCACCCTCTTCAAGGTGATGCGCTCGGAAAGAGTGGTAGTAGTATTCATCTTAGCCTTCATTGTACTTCTTGCCAGCTTCGGTGTCGTCAGTGCACTGATCATCATAGCGCTCGAGAAGAAGGACGATGTACACACATTATGGGCTATGGGGGCATCTGAAGCTGATTTGCGCAGCATCTTCTTTAAAAACGGGCTATTGATTGTCGCCACCGGATGGCTCAGTGGATTGGTTGTAGGTCTTGGAATCATTGCCTTACAACATTACGTGGGCATAGTGCCCTTGGGAACTGGATATGTCCAAGAATATTATCCCGTCAGCTTAAAATGGGAACATATTGTATTGACCAGTGCCATCGTTTTGGGCATCGGCAGCAGTCTGAGCGCCTGGGCAACGCGTCGTGTTATTAAATAGTTTGCTTCTCCGAAGTACGGCCGTACTGCAGATTATTCAGATCGCCTAAGTCTTGTTCATTGCCATATTTCGCAATGTATTCTTGTTCAATCTCGTCCAAAGTAGCCAGAACTTCTGATGGATCTTCGATGGTCACTAAACGCGTACGGTACGGCTTGAAGTGACTTAGACCGCGGAAATAGTTGGTGTAATGCTTACGGGTTTCCATAATGGCATAACGCTCTTCCTTCCACTTCAGACTCAATTCAAAGTGCTCCCGCGCTGCCGCCACACGCTCCTTCACAGAGGGCTTTCTCGCTTCAACGCCGTATTCAAAATAATGCTTGATTTCGTTGAAAATCCAAGGGTATCCGATAGACGCACGACCAATCATGATACCATCTACACCGTATTTATTGCGGTACTCCATAGCCTTTGGACCGCTATCCACATCGCCGTTTCCAAAAACAGGAATGTGCAGGCGAGGGTTGTTCTTCGTTTCTGCAATCAACGACCAATCGGCTTCTCCCTTATACATCTGCTTGCGCGTACGACCGTGAATGGAGATGGCCTGGATTCCAACATCCTGCAAGCGCTCTGCGACTTCAACTATGTATTTAGTGTTGTCGTCCCAGCCCAAACGGGTCTTAACCGTCACCGGCTTATCAACGGCCTTAACAATCTCAGCCGTCATCTTCACCATCTTTGGAATGTCCTGTAGGATACCTGCACCCGCACCTTTGCACGCTACATTTTTAACTGGGCAACCGTAATTGATATCGATGATGTCCGGATTGGACGCGGCACATACCTCGGCCGCCTGGCGCATGCTTTCAATTTCGTTCCCGAAAATCTGAATCCCTAAGGGCCTTTCATATTCGTAGAAGTCCAATTTCTTGACGCTCTTCGCAGCATCTCGTATCAATCCTTCTGAAGAGATAAATTCGGTGTACATCACATCTGCTCCGTGATCCTTACAGAGTTTCCTAAAGGGCGGATCACTCACATCCTCCATCGGAGCGAGCAATAAAGGGAAGTCCCCTAATTCGATATCACCTATCTTTACCATGCTGCAAAAATACGACGGGATGAGCTACACTGACAAGACTTTAGAATGGGGGAATGCGAGATCTGCAATGACGCTATTTTTCATCACCGTAGCGAGCCTTGTCTTCTTCGGAGGCATTAGTTTAACCTTTGTCAACACTACCTATGGTGTCGCATCTCCAGAAGGCATGCGATGGTTCCAATTCTCTGTCTCGCTTGGGCTGTTTTTAATGCCACCACTCATATTCGCTCAGATTGTCGCCAGTAACCCTTCACGCTTCCTAAATCTGGTCTTTTTGCCAAGCTATGGTTCCGCCACGCATTCCAGAAAAAATGCCGAGAAGCTCCCGCCTTCTAGCCATACCTATGCGGCTTTGGCTTTGGCATGTGTAGGTGCCTTTTTCGCCATAGACCTTCTGGCACAATTCAACCAATACATCGTTCCTGATACCGAATACTTCCAAGGTCTTAAAGACCAAGAAGCGCTTGTAACCGACTCACTTAAAACATTGCTGCAGGACACTTCACTAATCGCTCTTTTGGCCAATACTGTAGTAATGGTTTTGGTACCTGCCTTCGGCGAAGAGTTCTTTTTCCGTGGCGTACTGCAAAAGTTATTTCAAAGAAGCATTGGGGTACGTGGCGCAGTCCTCGCTAGTGCAGCATGCTTTGCTATCGCTCATCAACAGCCTTTAAGCTTCATTCCGCTGCTGTTTATGGGTATTCTTCTGGGCTACACCAAATACTGGACAGGCAGTCTCTGGGCGCCTATTTTACTCCACTCGATAAATAATGGGTTTGCATTACTATCGTCGTACGCAGCAGGCGGAGAACTACAGACAGAAAGTACCATGGCCCTCGGATGGAGCATCGTGGGTCTTGTCCCATTGGTCTTTGGAATCCTGTGGTTGAGAAACATTCGTGGCAAACATACCGCTTGGCTTAAGTCGTAAAACGACTATCTTATTGCTATGAATATTATACTTATAACCGCTGCAATCTGTGCAGGTATCTCGGCCTTTGCGCAAAACGATCAATACAATGTGGCTTCGTTCCACGATTCTGGCTGGAAAGCTCCTGAAGTAAACTACCAAGGCGAAGCCTGGCTAAACTTTTTGACGCGTTCGGACAGCACATTTGATTACAATGTTACCCAAGCAACATTTAAAGCGCACAGCACCTTAAACTGGCACAAACACGAGACAGATCAAGTGCTTATTGTTGTAGAGGGTAAAGGATATTACCAAGAACGCGGTAAAGAACCGATGATTATACATCAAGGTGATGTAATACGGTGTCCGAAAGAAGTAGAGCATTTCCATACCTCTTCATTAGATGAGGATGTTTCCTATATCGCTGTATATGGAAGTGCACCGACAGTATGGACAGAGGTCCTTACTATGGATGAATATGAACGTATTGGGAAACAGCTCGAAGAAAAAAAATAAAAGCCAACAAAAAAGCCGGCCCCAAGGGGACCGGCTTTCGCTATATAGCGTTCTCTTTGCTTAGTTGTCTGAGCTGTACAATGCTTCTGCATCTTTAGGCTGCAGAGAACTATAGTTGATCTTATAAGCTTGCGCCTTGCGCAGCTCTAATTTGATATCAGAAATCAAACCCATTTTAACCGTCTTATCAGCTTTGATAGACATGGTCATCATTGGGCGGTCTTCTTCAGCCTTAGCTTCACGCTCTTGGACAACGAACGGTTGTAGGTCATCGATTGATGCAAACGCATCGTTGAGCTGAATTCTAGGCGTCTTACCGAACTTGTCTTGGTACTTAGCACGTGGGGAACCCGCGTAGATGTAAGTTACCAAAGACTTGCGTTCCAACTTCTGAATTTCTGTTGCTTGAGGCTTGTTTACACTCACCTTCAAATCTACTTCACGCATTACCGTGGCAACCATGAAGAAGAACAACAACATAAATACAATATCAGGAAGTGCCGACGTGTTTACCGCTGGCAACGCTTTATCCTTCTTTTTCTTAATTACTGCCATTATCCACCAATATTTAATGGTTCTGCCTCAGAAATTTTCTGCTGGTAAGCGTTCTTGATCTCTTTGATGATTTCTTCGTCCTCTTCCGGATCCATACCGCGGTATGAACGACCGTATTCCTCTTCAGCATAACGCTCACGTAGGTCCTCATAGGCTGCAACCAGTTCGTTCTGAACCTTTACATACATGCCGTACGAAGTACCGCGGTCATTTTGAAGCGAGATAACCGCCTTAACAGGGTTATCAGAACTTGAAGAAACACCGTAACCTTTACAGTATTCACACGAACCGTCACCGTTATTGTCGATGAATTCCATAGCCTTAGCACGAAGCTCGTTAATCTCTAGGTATTCATCTTCTACTAGCAACTGATCGTTCGAGTTTACTAGGACCGTAAAAATGTTACGTTCCTTAATAGGTGGAGGATCTTGAACTAACTCATCTTCGATAGGTGGAAGCTTCCTGTTGATCCCCTTATCTGTATCCATGGTAGTGGTTACGAGATAGAAAATCAATAGTAGGAAGGCGATATCCGCCATCGAACCTGCATTAATTTCTGGTATGGCTCTTTTATTTCTTGCCATAGCGCTCCTTATTTGATTACTCTAGCAACTAGAGAATAAACAACAGCTAAAACTGCACCTGAGAACAAAATGTAGAACGAAGTCAACATTGCGCTCGATGCTTTAGAAGTAGCCTCAGTAACATCTTTGTATTGTGCGAAATCTGAGCCATCAGCTGTGACCCATGAGATCAAACCGATAACAAGAATTGCCGCTAAACCAATACCTACGCCTTTGATACCTTGTGGGTTCACCACAAGTGCAAGGACGAAGCTCAATACGGCGATAATCATACTAACGATAGTAATGACCATCCCGTACGATACGAACCCTGGCGCTTGATCCTCGTTCGCTGCTACCATAATAAATAGTACAACGCCGATTAGACCAAGAACGATGCCTAGGACACGTCCGATTAATGGGAGTTTATCAGCCATAGTTCTTAGCTATTTTTCTTTTTGTATTCTACCAACAAGTCCAAGAAAGAGATAGATGCATCTTCCATCTTAATCACGATACCGTCGATCATTGCAACGATAAGGTTGTAGAAAATCTGTAGGATGATCGCAGTGATCAAACCAAATACTGTTGTCAAAAGTGCCACTTTAATACCACCCGCTACAAGAGAAGGGTTGATATCACCTGCTGCCTCAATCGCGTCAAATGCGCCAATCATACCGATTACCGTACCCATGAAACCAAGCATTGGTGCCAAAGCGATGAACAATGAAATCCATGATACACCTTTTTCAAGCTTACCGTTCTCTACAGAACCTACGCTCATGATTGATTTGTCTACCATGTCAAGACCTTCATCGTAGTGGTCTAAACCTTCGAAGAAGATTGTAGCAACTGGACCACGAGTGTTACGACATACTTCTTTAGCAGCGTCGATACCACCGTTGTTCAATGCACCTTCAACCTCGCTCAGCAACTTCTCAGTGTTTGTTTGTGCGAAAGTCAAGTAGATGATACGCTCGATTACAAGTGCTAGACCCAATACCAAGGCCAACAATACGAACGACATGAAGAATGCACCACCCTCGATGAATTTCTCCTTCAAGATTTGAGTGAATCCTTTTTCAGTTTCAACTACCTCTTCAACTACTTCTTCAGTAGCTTCTTCAGTAGCTGCAGAATCTGTAGCTGCCGCAGCAGAATCTACAACTGCATCAGCAGAGTCCATAGTTTCAGTAGCAGCAGAATCTGTTACTACTTCTTCAGTAGCCGCCATTTCGTCCTGTGCGTAGGCGTTTACGGTACCCATTGAAAGGGCAACGATTGCAAGCAAAGAGAGTGCTTTTTTCATTTTTCTTAAGAATTAATTCTTTTTAGTGTTATCTGTCGGTGGATTTACGCAAAAACCCTTCCGGGCGTCGAAAATACAAAAAATTGGTGTCCAATTCCTATTCTGAAACCTCTCCTGCTAGAGACAACGGAAACTTAATGTGAAAATCTGCTACAGAGTTGCTCTGACCCAATAAGACCATCGACTTAACCAAGGCACTTTCAAAAGTCATATCCTTGGCATTCAGCATTTTAACTTCCTCAAGCGCGCTAGAGCTGTCGTAAAGCCCCGGTAAGACAGAACCGCTCACACACTGTGATGTATTGACAATAATGGTTCCATTTTTCTCTACCCGCTTTAAAAATTCCAAGAAGGAAGTCGATTTTGGGGCGTTTCCTGCTCCAAAAGTCCGTAAAACCAAGACTTTCCAATGCGGCAAATGAGGCAATTGGTCAAAATCAAGACCAGGATAAAGAGTAACGACACCGACGTTGGTATCAATACCCGATCTAAGTTGATATAATTTTTCAGAACGCCAGAGTAATTCTTTATTCACGCTTAGGCGTACCCCGCTACTGGCAAGTGGTGGATAATTCGGCGAACTAAAGGCATTGAATTCATTCGAAGACCTCTTGTATGCGCGATTGCCGCGCAACAATTCGTATTCAAAGTAAATGGCTACCTCTTGAATAACAGCCGAGCCATCTTCATCTGCCAGGGCAGCAAATTCAAATGCGCTAACGATGTTTTCGACAGCATCGGTTCTCAAAACCCCTACCGGCAACTGTGATCCAGTGATGATAATGGGTTTTTGAAGACCTTCAATCATAAAGCTCAAGGCACAAGCCGTATACGCCATAGTATCCGTTCCGTGCAGCACCACCATACCATCTACCCTATCCATAAGTTCATCAATGACCTCAGCGAGCTCTTGCCAAACTTTGGGAACCATCTCTGAACTATCAATGGGGTTCTCAAGTGTTACCGGTAAAATTTCAATTGGGAGTAATTGTAGCGCAGGGATTTTCTCAGCCACAGATTCGAAATCCATAGGGGCCAGTTTACCGCGCTGGTTCTGTCGCATACCGATGGTACCACCGGTGTATATGAGGGCTATTTTACGCATCTAATCCAAACAGTCGCTTTGCGTTTTCAGAGGTCATAGCAGCAACCTCATCCAAATCCATCTCTAGAACTTCAGCCATCACTCTGGCAGGCTCCACCATAAAAGAGGGTTCGTTTTTCTGCCCACGCAGTGCTTTCGGTGTAAGATACGGCGCATCGGTCTCTAAAATCAATCGGTCTTTTGGAATACCCTTGATGACAATATCCGTCGCCGAACGGTTCAAGGTATAAGACCCACCAATCCCGAAGTAAAAGTCTCCCAATTTCAAGGCACGTTTTACCTGTTTCTTACCGCCACTGAAGCAATGAAATACCCCACGTAACTTACCATCATGACGGACTTGAGCTTCCTCAAGAACCGGAAACAATTGCTTAAAACTACTTCTCACATGAAGCGCGATGGGCAAATCCCAAGCGACTGCCCAATCCAATTGTCTGTTGAAAGCTTCCACCTGTATCGCCTCGGTAGTTGTATCCCAATACAGGTCCATGCCGATCTCACCTACAGCCAAATATTGCTGGGGGTTGGATTTATAGTGCGCTTCCAATTGATCCAATTGATCCTTCCAATCCCCCTTTACATAACAAGGGTGCAATCCAATCATTCGCCCAATTTTCAGCTGAGGATAATCGGCCTCAACGTCATCTAACCCAGCAATACTTTCTGCATTGATATTCGGGAGTAATACAGTTGTAACGCCTGCTGCTAGGGCCCTACTTTGGATCTCAGCTTTCTTATCAGCAAAGTGTTCGTCGTACAAGTGACAGTGCGTATCTACAAACATCTAAAGAGGGAGGTTACCGTGTTTTTTCTTCGGCAATTTTACTGCCTTATTTTCCAACATAGAGAACGCTTTTATCAACTTGTCACGAGTTTCTTCCGGCAGTATTACGTCATCAACATAACCGCGGTAGGCGGCACGGTACGGGTTGGCAAAAGCATCAGAGTATTCTGCTTCCTTTTCGGCCAATTTTGCCGCTTTATCCTCCGCAGCCTTGATGTCTTTTCTAAAGATGATTTCCGCAGCGCCCTTTGCGCCCATCACAGCGATTTCCGCCGTTGGCCAAGCAAAGTTCATGTCGGCACCAATCTGCTTTGAGTTCATCACACAATAGGCACCACCGTAAGCTTTTCGAGTAATTACGGTGATGCGCGGTACTGTTGCCTCGCTAAAGGCATACAACAGCTTCGCACCGTTAGTAATAATTCCGTTCCACTCTTGGTCCGTACCTGGCAAGAATCCTGGAACATCTTCAAGCACCAATAATGGGATATTGAAGGAATCACAAAAGCGCACAAAACGGGCCCCTTTGGTGGATGCATGAATATCTAGTACCCCGGCCAAATACGCCGGCTGGTTAGCTACAACGCCCACCGACTTCCCGGCGAGGCGTGCAAACCCAACAATCATGTTCTCCGCAAAGTCCTTATGTACTTCGTGGAAAGTATTTTCATCTACGATACCCGCAATAACCTCCTTCATATCATAAGGTTGGTTTGGATTTTCAGGTACGATGTCTTTAAGTACTTGGCGCATTTCATCGCCTGGCTCGTACGGAAGTGATGGCGGCTCCTCGTCACAATTCTGAGGAACATAACTCAACAGTTTCTTCAAGCCTTCAATAAGGGAGATCTCGTTCGGATAGGTAAAATGTGTCACCCCGCTTTTGGTAGAATGTGCGCTCGCACCGCCCAACTCTTCAGCCGTTACCTCTTCATGCGTCACTGTTTTGACCACATTAGGTCCAGTCACAAACATGTACGAAGTGTCTTCCACCATCATGATGAAATCTGTAAGCGCTGGTGAATACACCGCACCACCTGCACAAGGACCCATCATCGCTGAAAACTGGGGAATGACCCCTGAGGCTTGTACGTTGCGGTAGAAGATATCAGAGTATCCACCCAAGGAAACGACCCCTTCTTGGATACGGGCACCACCACTATCGTTTAATCCGATCAATGGTGCTCCTGTTTTCATTGCCAGGTCCATCACTTTTGTGATTTTCTCAGCATGAGCCTCCGCTAAAGAGCCGCCCAATACCGTAAAGTCTTGTGCAAACACATAGATTAAACGACCATTAACTGTTCCGTAACCGGTCACAACACCATCGCCCAAAATTTTCTGCTTATCCAATCCAAAAAGGTCGCTACGGTGCTGGACCAATGCACCCATTTCTTGGAAACTCCCTTCGTCTAAAAGGAAGTGAATGCGCTCACGTGCGGTTAGTTTGCCTTTGGCGTGCTGCGCATCGATGCGCTTTTGTCCGCCGCCCTCTTGACTCTGCTTTTTAAGGTCGGATAGGTGCTTTCGCTTGTCTTGCATGGTGGTTCTTTTGTTCTGAAGGTTCGTACTTACGCTATTCCTCTTTGAAGGCGTCTCGTAAATTTACTTTAGAATGTCTGTGGAATCGCTTTGTTTCCTTGGCTTTTCTGCGAATTTCATATTGCTCCTCTTCTGGAAGGTGTATGATCTCGACACATTGCGGTGTGCAACAGCCTTCGTTTTTCTCCGCACAGCTCTCGCACTGGATGAAGAGCAGGTTACATGCTTTATTTGCACAGTTGGTATGACGGGCCGATTTTTCACCGCATTGGTGACATTCTGAAATCACCTCGCACGAAATCTCCTCGCCCAATCGCTCATCGAAGACAAAATTTATCCCATGGAACTTGTTATCGAGCGCTTCCTCTTCAATCTGACGAGCGTAATCAATGATTCCACCGTGCAACTGGTTCACATCATTAAATCCGTGGTGCTTTAAATAGGCCGAAGTTTTTTCACAACGAATACCGCCGGTACAGTAAAGTAGAATCTTGCGGTCCTCTTGGCCCTTGAGCTTTTCTAATACCATCGGCAATTCCTCCTTAAAGGTCTCTGCCTCTGGCAAAACAGCGCCCTCAAAGTGACCAATCTCACTTTCGTAGTGATTGCGCATATCCACGACGATAGGATCCTCGTTCTCTATCGCTTCGTTCCAATCCTTGGCACTCAAATGGGCACCCACATTGGTCACGTCGTAATCCTCAGGCTGCAATCCATCAGCTACAATCTGACCACGTACCTTAACCTTAAGTTTCAAGAAAGACTTTCCATCAGTCTTATCTGTAACAGCAATTTTAAAGGGCACGTCCTTAAAATAGTCTATGGCGTACAAGTGCTGCTCAAATTCCTCCCAGTGGTGCTCAGGAACGTTCATTTGTGCGTTAATACCCTCCCTGCTCACATAAATACGGCCCAAACAATCGAGCGACATCCACTTCTCAAAAAGCGCATCACGGAGTTTTTGAGGGTTGTCAATAATGACGTATTTGTAAAAAGACAGCGTAATGCGCTTAAACGTCTCCGCTTCCAATTTTGCTCTTAGGCGCTCTTTATCAAGCTTATTAACTAAATCTCTTTTTCCAGCATTTGGATCCATTCGAAGGCAATTTATTACTGCAAAGATAAGTTATCTTTGACCTACCCAAATCTGACTTTTATCACAATCAGAGCATGAAGAAAACCACTCTAATCCTAGGCGCTTGCGGCCAAATCGGCACCGAGCTCACCCTCACGCTGCGGGCGAAATACGGCAATGACGTTGTTGTTGCCACCGACATCAAAGAGCCTGCGCTGGCTGAACTTAAGGACGGTCCTTTTGAAATTCTCGACGCCAGCAATGCTGAAGGATTACATGCCATTTGCAAAAAGTACAATGTAGGCACTGTATACCACCTTGTAGCCATGCTCAGCGCCACAGGCGAGAAATTCCCAATGAAAGCGTGGGATTTGAATATGCAAAGTTTGTTGCACGCATTGGAATTGGCCAAAGAAAAAGTCATCGATAAAATCTTCTGGCCGTCCTCCATTGCCGTTTTTGGCCCTACCACTCCAAAGCGCAATACACCGCAACAGACCATCATGGAACCTTCAACCGTTTATGGCATCTCCAAACTAGCCGGAGAGCGTTGGTGCGAATATTACCACAACAAGCATGGCGTAGACGTTCGCTCTATTCGCTACCCTGGACTCATTTCATGGAAATCACAGCCAGGTGGTGGGACTACAGACTATGCAGTGGAGATTTACTACAAGGCACTTGAAGAGGGTAAATACACTTCATTCTTGAGCGAACACAGGGCACTGCCTATGATGTATATGGAAGATGCCATCCGCGCAACTATTGAGCTCACTGAAGCGCCAACCGACCAGGTGAAGATTCGCTCTTCGTACAACTTGGCAGGTATAAGTTTTGATCCCGCAACCATAGGGGCAAGCATCAAGAAGGTGATGCCGGAATTTGAATTGGATTTCGCGCCAGATTTCCGCGAAGAGATTGCGGCAAGTTGGCCTGAAAGTATTGACGATTCTGCCGCTCAGGCAGATTGGAATTGGAAACCGAGTTATGATTTAGATTCCATGACTGAAGCCATGCTTTCAAACCTCAAGACCAAGCTTCAGCGCTCATAGAGACTAATCTTCCGAATACCAAGAGCTGTATTTGAGATAGTTGTTCGCAATGCGTTCGATCTCCCCGGTGCGTAATCTTTCCGGTACCGGACCAATTTCTTTCGCAGGCACCCCCGCCCAAAGCGTCCCAGGCGCTAATTTCTTCCCTTGGGTAACCACCGAACCGGCAGCAACAATACATCCTTCGCCTACCACGCAATCGTCCATCACGATGGCACCCATACCAATAAGGACATTGTTTTTGATCGTACAGCCGTGAACTATAGCGTTATGCCCAATACTTACATTATCGCCAATGGTCGTCGGAAACTTCTTATAGGTGCAGTGTACAGTTGCATTGTCCTGAACGTTGACCTTGTTTCCCATAGTTATGGCATTCACATCTGCTCGGATGACACTACCGTACCAAAAGCTACAGCCTTCACCGCAGGAGAAGTTCCCAATTATGGTTGCGTTTTCAGCGATGAATGAATCTTTTCCAATCTCAGGATGGTGTCCGAGAACAGGGCGAACAATAGGCATACCGTGTTGTTTTTGTGATGTACTTTTGTACCCTGAAAATACCCCAATTATGGAAATTAAAAGAGTCCCAGTTAGTATTTACGCAGAAATGACCCCAAATCCGAAGGTCATGAAGTTTGTAAGCAATAAACTGCTCCTTCAAACAGATTCTGCAGAATTCAGAAATATTGAAGAGGCAAAGCCATCGCCACTAGCAACGAAGCTCTTTCATTTTCCATTTGTAAAGGAGGTATTCATCTCAGGAAACTACATCGCGATTGCAAAATTTGACGTCGTAGAATGGGACGACGTAGCCCAAGAGGTTCGTGTATTCATTACCGAGTTTTTGACTGAAGGCGGCGTTGCTGTTCATGAGGACCAACTCAAACCAGCGCAAGAAGAAAAGGCAGAGGAGGGCAAAGGCCCTGTTCTGAACCCGGAAGATTTGGGTGAAGTTGAGGCACGAATCGTAGACATTCTTGAAGAATATATCAAGCCTGCAGTAGCGCAAGATGGAGGAAACATTGCTTTTATGGGCTACAAGGATAAGATTGTTGAAGTTCAGCTACAAGGAGCTTGTTCTGGCTGTCCGTCTTCAACGATGACGCTGAAAAACGGCATCCTCAGTATTTTGCAAAAAATGCTCCCAACGTTGGTTGACGACGTGGTAGCCGTGAACGGTTAGAGATACTAGTTGAAAATCAAACGGCCCGCGGTAATTCGCTGCACACCACTTACCACTTCATAGAAGTATGCACCGCTTGAAACGTAAGAGCGGTGGATATGTATGACTCCATCTTCTATCGAGTACTCCATGTTGACGGCTTGACCTCGCTTATTGTAAACATTCAGTTGATAATCTACAGATGCGCTTAGGGGAGGAACAACTTCTATTCTAGCGTGGCTCTTTATAGGATTTGGAACCACTACTGAGCGAGAGGCGACAGGTTTTTCATGTTCACTGATATCCAATAATAGCAACGGATCGTTTTTCAGAATAGAGTCTATATTGATGTATTCATCACCGGCTTGATAAGACAAGTATTGGAATCCATCAAACAACATTTCATCATCCGTACTGAATCCTACTGTGATTAATTGCGGTGGAGAGTTAGGGTTGTGGTGATTAGTGCTCCTGTTATCAAAACTATGCGTTGAGTGCACCGTATATCCTGCCGGTACTTTGACTAAGTTCTTATAGTAGTAGTATTCCTGGTGCTCAAAATCCCAACGATCGATTTTCATCAACGGGATGGTATCGTTCGTTTGTGGCTTGTAGGCGTAGTTCAAAATCTCTGAGCAAATTTGGTGCGAATGAGGAAATGCGGAGAAAATGGATACGTTCTGCGGGGGCCAAACTTCTTCTACAGAAAAACTCTTGACTTGCCCTGCCGGTATAAAGAAATCGTTCGCCCAATATTGAAGGGGTACTGTATCGTGAACTTGGCGTACTCCAGATTCATTTACAGGATAGAGGTACATTCGAAGCTTAATATCGATTAATTGACCAGCAGTACCCTTAGGGGTATGTATCTGCATGCCAATTTCACCGTTTGCAGGCAGCGCAATACCCATTTTAATCAATGATGAATTCGGGTAAACAATTGGCATCGAGCCTGGGGCCCAAGTACCAATCGAGATTTCTCCATCAGTAGAAAAAGAACTCCCTGTCGTATCAACATTGATATCACCAACATCTCCGGCCATTATAAGAGCATGGTGCACTAGTTGGGGATCGTTGGCCACCAGTTCAATAGCTCGAAGAAATCTGTTTTGACCAAGATTCAATGGAACGACAAGTGTATTGTATGCATCGGATGTCGTCGCATTACTCTTGAACTTCATCATCTGCAGGACGGTATCAGGTGCACCTCCTAACTGACGTATTGGGTATGCTGGTGTAGGTGGTTGTAAATTAGGATCGCCCTGTGCGGCACCATCATAAATCCACTTCAACAAAGAGTCCTTATCTGCTTGTGTAATCTGCCTTTCATTAACGAAATGAATGTAGGAAGTATCGGCTGACCAAGGAGGCATCTCGCTATTCTGTAATACGTGAACTATACTGGTCGTCCATGGCGCTGTTGAAGCGTATGAAAGCATAGAGAATGGCGCACCACCTCCAGGTCTATGACAACTGGTGCAATTTTTATACAAAAGAGGAGCGACATCATTGAAGGTGCTTTGTCCCGCCATCTGAAGCGACAAAATAACAAGACTAAAAACAGTCGCTACCTTTTTCATTACATCCTCTTTTAAAGTGATACAAACAAAGCTAATAATTATAAATCAGCTAGTTACAATACAAAAAGGGCGACCCTGCGGGTCGCCCTTTTTCTTTAATATCATTCTAGATTAAGCCATTGCTCTACCCATGTGTTTTAAGTGTGCAAAGTGCCCTCTCAATGCTGCAACAGTAGAACGGTACTCGTTGTATGGCAACTTAAATTCTTCTGCAGTTTTACGCACAATTTCAGCAATCTTTGGATAGTGTACATGGTTGATGGTTGGGAACAGGTGGTGTTCAACCTGGAAATTCAAACCTCCAGTATACCAAGTCACAAATTTGCTTTTGGTACTAAAGTTCGCTGTTGTCTTCAACTGGTGCTCAAGTAAGCTGTGGTTCTTCGCCTCTTCTTCGGTTGGGAAGTCGGCTTTGTCTACCACGTGAGCCAACTGGAACGTGAACGATAGGATGAGCCCTGCTACCAGATGCATCACCATATTGCCCCATAAAATCATATACCAGGGCAGACCAAGCGCAAGAGGTAAAGCGTAAAATACACCAAAATGGAACCCTTTGCCTACAATCAGTTTTGTCCATACCATACCAAGACTCTGATTTTTCGCTTTGAATAAATCCGATTTGTTGTATTTGACTACTTGAGTGAAATCTTTTTCAATCAACCATTTCCAAGTCATTAAACTATATGCAAGAGGCGCATAGATATGCTGATACTTATGCTTCGGCTTCAACTCTTGGCTTGGGTGAAAGCGGAACATAGATCCAGTATCAATATCATCGTCGTGACCGTCTAAGTTAGTATGCGTATGGTGCTTGATGTTGTGCTGTACCTTCCATGTGTAAGAATTACCTGCAAGCATGTAAATCACTGCACCTATTTTACGGTTTACCCATTCACTCTTAGTCACATTGTTGTGAATTGCATCGTGCATGACATTCATACCAACGCCAGCCATTCCTAAACCAGTAACGGTCCATAGGAGTGTTGTCATTAGAAATGAGGTGTAGCCAGTCAAGAATAAAATGAAGGGAACGAGGTACATCGCCATGTTCAATATTGCTTTGCTGTAGTAGCGGTAATCCGCCATTCCAGATTTCCCTTCTTCTTTAAGATACGTTCTTACTCTCTTACGTACTTCCTTTTGGAAATCACTCGTGCTTTTGAATCGCAACATAAAATATTTGTAAATAAAAGGTTGAATTTAGTAATTAGAACAACAAGTAGACGCACATAGTTTAGTTTTGTAGCGAATTCAAGAATATCTCAGATGCTTAAAAATTTAAAGCCAACAGATTTAAAAGCTTGGCACAAGCTTCAAAAGAACTCTATCTACGACAAGAGAACGCTAAAAACTCGTTTTTATGAGGACGCAGAGCGTTTTAAGAAATACCACATTAAGTGGGACGGTATACTCTTCGACTTCTCTAAGAACCACATGGGGAGCGAAACATTCGCTCTCTTCCAGGAATTACTAGAAGAGGCAGATGTACGCACTGCCATCAAGCAGCAACAGGGCGGTGAGAAAATCAATGTCACAGAAAACCGCGCAGTACTTCACACGGCGCTTCGCAACATGAGCGAGGATCCTGTTTATGTGGACGGCGAGGATGTGATGCCAGGGGTGCGCGACTCATGGGCAAAATTGGCCACCTTCTCTAGTGAAGTTCGTTCAGGAAACTGGAAAGGGCACAGCGGTAAACGCATCACTGATGTAGTTAATATTGGTATCGGTGGCTCTGATCTAGGACCTAGAATGGTCATAAATGCATTGAAGCCATTCGTTACAGACGAAATGAATTTCCACTTTGTTGCCAATGTGGATGGTGCAGACTTGCACGAGGTACTCAAGAGAGTAGATGCGGAAACCACGCTATTTATCATCGCTTCCAAGACTTTTACCACACAAGAAACCATGCAGAACGCCAATAGCGCAAAGAACTGGTTCTTAAACAACGGCGGTAGCCAAGAAGACGTGGCGAAACACTTCGTTGCTGTGAGTACCAACGCAGAGGGCGTTGCAGGTTTTGGGATAGATACAAAAAACATGTTCGGTTTTTGGGACTGGGTCGGCGGACGCTACAGCGTATGGTCGGCTATTGGTCTTCCAGTGATATTGGCTATCGGATTCCAAGGATTCCAAGAATTCTTGAGCGGTGCACATGCTATGGATAAGCATGTAGCCGAGGCAGATTGGAGCGAAAACATTCCAGCCCTTATGGCAATGCTCGGCATTTGGTACCGCAACTTCCACAACGCACCTTCACAAGCGATTCTTCCTTACGATCAATACTTAGACAGATTTGCAGCCTACTTCCAACAGGGAGATATGGAGAGCAACGGGAAGTATGTAGACCGTGGTGGTAACCGCGTGAACTACCCAACAGGCCCCATCATTTGGGGCGAGCCTGGAACAAATGGACAGCACGCGTTCTACCAGCTCATCCATCAAGGTACAGACCTCATTCCTGCAGACTTTATCGCTGCCAAAAAATGCCAGCACAGTTTGCCTGAACACCACCCTATTCTTCTTGCCAACTTCATTGCCCAGACTGAGGCCTTGATGACAGGAAAGTCAAGAATGGATGTGGAGATTGAAATGCGTCAAGCTGGATTGAGCAGTGAGGACATTGATAAGATTGCTCCATATAGAGTTTTCGAAGGCAATAGACCAACCAACAGCATCGTACTCGATGAACTCAACCCGTACCATTTGGGTCAGTTGATTGCTGCGTACGAGCACAAGATTTTCATCCAAGGATACATCTGGAACATTTACTCTTACGACCAATGGGGTGTGGAACTTGGTAAGGTATTGGCGAAGGCTGTCCTCAATGAACTGAAAGGCGGTGCGCAGCACGATCACGACAGCTCTACCGCTGCGCTTATCGATTATTTGAAAAGCTAATTTATTCGGAGAGTTCCGAACGGAAAACGTCCAACAGCTCATTGAGTTGTTGGGCTTTTTTTTGGTCAATACCTGCAGCAAGAGATTCCACTTCTTCTTTGGCCACCAAATCATTGACTAGGGTTCGCCCTTTAGGCGTTAAGAAAATAAAGACGATTCTACGGTCCTCCTTGTCTCGTACTTTCTCTAAAAGATCCATGCTCACGAGTCGATCAACCATTCGAGAGGCGTCGCTCATTTTATCCAACAAACGCTCGCGTATTTCTGAAGTAGTAGAGCCCGTATCACCAGCGCCACGAACAATACGCAAAACGTTGTACTGCTGCATTGTTAGGCCATTTGATTTAAGGCGTGCCGTGATTTTCTCTTTCAACCTGTTGGAGGTATATATGAGATTGACAATCAATTTTGATTGCTCTGTTGTAAAGGTACTTTGTTTGATTTCTTCTTCGAGGCGCATAAACACTAAACAATTATACAGGTAATTGTTCAAACAAACAATCAGAAATAAAAAACCCGCACCAATTGGTGCGGGTCATTTGCTATATCTTCTTCAGGATTAAACCGTCATAATGTCGTTTTCCTTCTTGGCAAACATCGCATCACATTTTGCGATGTATTCGTCGGTCATTTTCTGGATATCGTTCTCGCTGTCTTTGCGCATATCTTCACTCAATCCATCGTTGCCCATTTTCTTGAGCTCGTCCATGGCACTCTTTCTTGCCGCACGAACACCCACCTTAGCACTTTCACTTTCTGCCTTGGCCATTTTTGCCAAGTCTCGACGACGCTCTTCCGTCAATGGGGGTACAGAAATAATGACGCTTTCCCCGTTGTTCATCGGGTTAAAGCCTAAGCCTGCGTTCATAATGGCTCTTTCGATATCAGGAATAATACTCTTCTCCCAAGGCTGAATACTGATGGTGCGAGCATCCGGTGTGTTGACATTACTCACCTGAGCCAGTGGCGTCGGAGCACCATAGTACTCTACCATAACACTGTCTAGCATAGAGGCGCTTGCACGTCCCGCACGGATTTTAAGCAATGACTTTTCCATGTGCGTAATCGCACGGTCCATATCATCTTTGGTCGATTCAAATACTAATTCTAATTCCTCTTCCATGAGATTTATATTCTTAGTTCTTTACTAAAGTTCCTACCCCTTCAACCCCAGAAACCACGTTCATCAAGTTTCCTTTCGTGTTCATATCGAAAACAACGATAGGCAGGTTATTTTCTTTACTTAGAGTGAATGCTGTCATGTCCATAACGTTCAATCCACGGTCATACACTTCTTTGAAACTCAACTCAGAAAATTTCGTGGCATTCTCGTCTTTTTCTGGATCGGCAGTATAAATTCCATCAACACGCGTACCCTTTAGGATGACATCCGCTTGAATCTCAACAGCGCGCAGTGTTGCTCCTGTATCTGTCGTAAAGTATGGATTTCCCGTTCCTGCTGAAAAGATGACAACGCGTCCCTTTTCTAGGTGACGGATAGCGCGACGGCGGATAAAAGGCTCCGCAACTTTGTCCATTTCAATGGCGCTCTGAAGACGTGTTTTTACACCCGCACTTTCAAGAGCTCCTTGCAATGCCAGACCATTAATTACGGTGGCAAGCATACCCATATGGTCCGCTTGTACGCGGTCCATACCTTGCGAAGCACCACTAATACCTCTAAAGATGTTCCCACCGCCAATAACGATGCCCACCTGGACACCCTTTTCGGCTACGGCTTTAATTTCCTCTGCGTATTCCGCGATTCTTTTTGGGTCAATTCCGAAATCATTGTCCCCCATTAATGCCTCGCCGCTTAATTTTAGCAGCACTCGGTTGTATTTCATCTTACATAGGTTTGAACACAAATATAAGCCAACTGGGTTCCATTGTCTATCCCGCTGCGGTTACTTTTACACCAACTCCTCACAGTTTACAGCATAAAAAAAGCCCCCACTTTATCAGTGAGGGCCTTACTATCTTGAGCTTGTTCTCGATTATAGAGAAACGCGCTTGAAGTCAACTACTTCCAAACCAGCCTGAACGCTAGTTAGGTATTTAGCAACACTCATCTTACCGTCTTTGATGAAAGCTTGGTCAACCAAAGTGTTCTCTTTGAAGAATTTGTTTAGACGACCAGTAGCGATCTTTTCCAACATTTCTTCTGGCTTGCCTTCTTGACGTGCCAACTCTTTACCAACTTCCAACTCACGATCGATAACATCTTGAGATACTGCATCACGGTTCAATGCAACTGGGTTCATTGCAGCCGCTTGCATTGCTACGTCACGGCCAGCTTCAGCAGCCTCAGCAGTCAAACCTACCAAAGTACCGATCTTGTTACCCATGTGGATGTAAGATGCCACGTAAGCAGCATTTACTGTAGCCAATTCTGCTACTTCGATCTTCTCGCCGATAACACCAGTCTGCTCTTGCAATTTATCAGCAACAGTCAAACCACCTTCAAATTCTGTAGCACCTAATTCTTCTGAGGTAGAAGCACCAGAAGCCAAAGCGATATCCGC
>JBMZBC010000004.1:65258-68950 GCA_049611965.1 Schleiferiaceae bacterium
TCTGTAGCACCTAATTCTTCTGAGGTAGAAGCACCAGAAGCCAAAGCGATATCCGCTAATTTGTGCGCTAGAGCGACGAAGTCTTCGTTTTTCGCTACGAAGTCAGTCTCACAAGACAACTTCACGATAACACCTTTATCAGCACCGTTCGTCTTCGCGATAACAGCACCTTCGGTAGCATCACGGTCAGCACGCTTAGCAGCTACTTTCTGACCTTTCTTTCTTAGGATGTCAACTGCAGCTTCGAAATCGCCTTCCGCTTCAACCAAAGCTTTTTTACAGTCCATCATACCAGCACCAGTTTGCTTTCTGAGTTTGTTTACTTCAGCAGCAGTAATCTTTGCCATGATATTGAAATTTAATTTGTTGTTTTAATTGAAAAGAGAGCCGTAAAGTTATCCCCACGGCTCTCTTGAAAAGTATAAAGTCTAGTTAAGGAACTGCTAAGCTTACGCTTTTGCAGCCTTCTTTTCAATCTTCGCCTGCTCTGCAGCTGCTTTATCGCTCTTGCGCTGAGAAAGACCTGCTTTAACTCCTTCTGTTACTCTTTCCATAATAACAGCAATAGATTTAGAAGCATCATCGTTCGCAGGAATTGCGTAGTCTACACGACGAGGATCAGAGTTTGTATCTACCATCGCAAAAGTTGGGATACCCAATTTGATGGCTTCATCTACAGCAATGTGTTCACGCTTGATATCAACGATGAAAAGTGCAGCTGGTAGACGGTTCATATCTGCTACAGAACCCAAATCCTTCTCAAGCTTCGCACGTTGACGATCTACTTGTAGACGCTCACGCTTAGATAGCGTTTCGAACGTACCGTTTTCTTTCATCTTGTCGATGCTCTGCATCTTCTTGATGGCTTTACGGATAGTTACGAAGTTCGTCAACATACCTCCTGGCCAACGCTCAGTTACGTAAGGCATGTTTGCATCGCCAGCGTATTTCGCTACGATTTCTTTTGCTTGTTTTTTCGTTGCTACGAAAAGGATTTTACGACCTGATGCTGCAATTTTTGAAAGCGCTTCTGTCGCTTCAGTCAATTTTGCATCTGTTTTGTGCAGGTCGATTACGTGGATACCATTGCGCTCCATAAAGATGTAAGGCGCCATGTTTGGGTTCCACTTACGGGTCAAGTGTCCAAAGTGAACACCTGCATCCATGAGTTTTTTAATGTTGTCTGTTACTGCCATTTTCTTGAGTTTACTTTCCTAGTAAGCAATGTGCCAGTAGCCTGTTGTTAAGAGTCTGGCGCATTTGGATACTAAATCTCGATTAACGTTTAGAGAACTGGAATTTCTTACGTGCTTTCTTCTGACCGAATTTCTTACGCTCAACCATACGTGGGTCACGAGTAAGTAGTCCGGCAGGCTTCAATGCTGTGCGGTTTTCTGTATCGATCTCAGAAAGGATACGAGAAACACCCAAGCGGATCGCCTCAGCTTGACCAGTGATACCACCACCTACAACGTTAACTTTTACGTCGTAAGAACCAGTAGTCTCTGTCAAAGTGAAAGGCTGCTCTAGCTTGTAGTGCAACGGCGCAGTGTTGAAGTAGTCCTTGTAGTCTTTGCCATTTACGGTGATGCTACCAGCACCCTCGTCCATGTAAACACGAGCTACAGAAGTTTTACGTCTTCCAATTGCGTGAAACTTTGCCATTTATTATTACTTATTTGATTTCGTTAATGTTGATCGCAGTTGGCTGTTGTGCCTCGTGCTTGTGCTCAGCACCTGCGTAAACGTGAAGGTTACGGAACAACTGTGCACCCAAACGGTTCTTTGGCAACATGCCTTTAACCGCTTTCTCAACGACGCGCTCTGGGAACTTCGCCATCATGTTCTCTGGGTTAGTCGTGCGCTGACCACCTGGGTAACCAGTGTGCCATACATACGTCTTCTCAGTCATTTTGTTTCCGCTCAATACAACCTTCTCCGCGTTTAGGATAATTACGTTATCACCACAGTCTACGTGAGGAGTGTAGTTAGGCTTGCGCTTACCTCTAAGAAGCAATGCAACTTTAGAAGCGAGACGACCCAAAGTTTGGCCTTCTGCATCTACTACTACCCAGTTCTTTTCAACTGTTGCCGCGTTGGCTGATACTGTTTTGTAACTTAATGTATTCACCGCTAATGCGTTTTAAAGTTTAAAGTGGTTGCTCTTCACAACCCCCAAAAGGGCTGCGAAAATACATCTTTATTTGCCTAACAACCAAAAATCTAAGAACAAAATATCGACACGAAGAACTGTGCACGGTTTTTGTGTTGTTAACAATAAGATTAATTGCGAAATTGCACGTCATGCAAAAATACATCAGAAGACCCCTAATTATTGCTTTAGCACTGATTTCTAGCGCTGTCTACGGACAGAAATGTGGACACGACCACCTAGAAGAAGAAGTAAAGCGCCTCTATCCCAACTACGAAAGTGCAGAACAAGAGTTCATTCAAAGCATAGATTTTGATGCCGCTCACAACCCCGAAGCAACCGTATTTAAAATCCCTGTAGTCGTACACATTATTTACGACGATGCGGGAGATAACATTAGCGATAAGCAAGTGAAGGATGCCATCGCAGTAATTAACGAAGATTTTAGACGTTTAAATGCCGACACAGTAGATACGCGTTCTGCATTCTTGGGCGTGGCTACGGATTGTGAAATTCAATTTGAATTGGCCAAACTTAACCCCCAAGGAAACTGTACTACAGGGATCACAAGGAAACAAAGTGCACTTAGTGTAAATGCGAGTAATAACGTGAAAGCATTACGAAGCTGGCCGAACAATAAATACCTCAATATTTGGGTAGTAAACAGCATCGACCTCGGAAGCTCAGGCCAAGGCACCGTCTTGGGGTACGCCTACAAGCCGAACCCAGGGCAAAGCACCACTTTTGATGGCGTGGTTATTCGTCACGATCGCATGGGTAGAATAGGTACAAGTAATTCTGCAGGTCGTACACTTACTCATGAGGTAGGGCATTACCTTGGACTGGATCATCCATTTAAAGGCGGATGTTTTGCAGGGGACAATTGTTCAGATACCCCACCGGTGAGTGAAGCAAGCTATGGTTGCAACCTTAACGCCAACACTTGTTCTAATGACAACCCTAACCTGCCCGATCAGATAGAAAACTACATGGACTATGCGGACGACGTGTGTACGAATATGTTCACAGAAGATCAGCGTGCCATCATGCGTAGCAACCTGAACATCTCAAATCGTCGCGGCTACTTGGTGACAAGCACAAATGCAAGCAACACTGGTATTGCTGCTAATGCAGTCCTGCCGTGTGCACCAGAGGCAAACTTTGAGGCCGACCAGGCCGTGTTCTGTTCGGGTGCAACCGTACAATTTATGGACAAGAGCACCTTTGGGAATCCAACGTCTTGGCAATGGAACTTCCCAGGGGGTACGCCAAGCAGTTCTACTGCGGAGAACCCGACAGTGACGTACAACAACCCGGGCAACTATAACGTGAAGCTCGAAGTAACAAACAGTAACGGCAATAGCACCCTTCTTCAAACGGGGTACGTAAGCGTTCGACGCAACAATCCCGGAATGTGGGTCAACGGATTCAAATCAGGATTTGAATTTAATACGGTACCCAACGGGACTTGGCACGTAGAAAACCCAGATGGCGACAACATCAGATGGCAACGCAACAACTACAACTTCTATGAAGGTGC
>JBMZBC010000004.1:69049-103549 GCA_049611965.1 Schleiferiaceae bacterium
TCAATTGAACACGGAGCGCACTATCGACATTAACACTGCCACAGGATATTACATCTTCCAGGCAGGTACAGTGCGTAAGCCAATTGTCATTCAGTAAGAGAAAATAAAAAACCCCAGCGCCGCAGAGCGGCGCTGGGGCATCCTAAAAAAGAAACCCCCGCGGGCTGCGCCCGCGGGGGTTTTTATTATCCGTTAACTAGACTTAATCTGCCAGTGGCATCATAAAGTCTACAGGGTTGGCCTCGAGGTACTCCATCAAGGCTTTGTAATCTTCATCTAGGAAGGTGTTCACTGAAGCAGTTGCCTCTTCCGTACGCTTCTTGAGGTTGTTGAACAAGTTTTGTTCGTTGCTTTCCCAAGCACGCTGTGAACTTACAAGCTGCCACAAAGAGCCGCCCCATTGGTTCGACCATACTTCAGGCTGCTCGAAGTAGCCCTTTGTTTCCTTTTTACCGAAGATTCCGTGACGCACCTCTTCCAATGCTTTAGCCGTAGCCTTTACTGTATCAGCCAAAGTAGAATCGTTCTTGTAGGCCTCTGTTTTCAATAACTTCTGAAGGCTTTCAATATTTTGATTCGCACGAGCCAATTTCTGCACAGCGGCATCCAAATCTGCTTCGATAGCCTCAATGCCTTTGTAAGCTTCCCTGCGCGAAGCAAGGTCTTCCATACTCACCCAAGAAGTCATGCGTGGGTCCTGACGAACCTCAACATTTTGCGATGCAACAGCATCGCCGAAGCTCATCGTCACAGTGTAGGTTCCTGGCAGCACAGTAGCACCGCGAGGATCGCTCTGCTGCTCCTTTTCCTGGCGAATCTTGAACTGTGGGTAGCGCTGACCGCTTTGCCACATGGCCCAGCGCCAGCTGTTCAATCCTTCACTCACTTTTACATATTGTGTGTAGATAGTATCACCTGATGCATCTTGGTAGTCTACACGCATCTTCTTTTTGTTGTCCTCAGCAACCTCCGGCAAGTAGGCCTTGAAGCGGGCACCGAAAGGACGGTTCTCGCCGCGGAAGGTCGCACTTGCCGCAAAACGCACACCTGGGCTTTGCTTACGCTCCCATTGGTAGGCTGTTGGTGGGGTGAAGAAGGTTGGCTCGCTGAAGTCGTTGGCTGCTGCTAGTTGGCGTAACGGCTCTACATCATCCAACACCCATGCGCCACGTCCAAAAGTCCCAAGTACAAGGTCCTTTTCTCTCTTTTGGAAGGCAAGGTCCATGACTTGTACGGTTGGCATGTTCTTGTCCCATTTCTGGAAGGTGCCACCACCGTTCGTACTCACATACAAGCCGTATTCACCACCTACCCAAAGTAAGTTAGGCTCCACAGGATCTTGTAAGACGCTTAGGACTGGACCGAATACGTCGCTGTCGTCCACTACGCGCGTTACTTTCTTACCGTAGTCCTCGACTTTATAGAGGTACGCGCTCCAGTTGTTGCGGCGGTAGTCGTTCACCACTACCCAAGCCGTTCCCTTTTCATAATCCGAGGCACGAATTTGTGGAATCCAAGCGCCTTCTGGGAGGCCCTTAAGTTTCTTACTTAGGTCGGTCCAATTGGCCCCGCCATCTGTTGTTACGTACAACTTACCGTCGTCCGAACCGCTCCAAATCTCATTCTGATCCAGCGGTGATGGTGCGATAGCAATGACACATGTGTGATTTTCCGCACCGGTCACGTCATAGGTTAGACCACCACTCTCCAGCTGCTTTTGCTTTTCAGGATCGTTGGTCGTCAGATCTGGGCTTATAATGGTCCAATTCTTCCCATTATCAGTACTCTTATGGATGTACTGCGAACCAAAGTACAATGACGTCTCTGGTGCGAATGGATCAAGGGCGATTGGCGCATTCCAGTGGAAGCGCAATTTCTCGCCTTCAGGATGTACTGGCTTGATCAGCTCGCTGTACCCTGTGTTGGTATTCACTAGACCTACGTTTCCTTCTTGGCTTTGTGCATATACCGCATCCGTACGGCCCGGTACTGGAACCACATCAAAGCCATCTCCAAAGAACAGCTCGCTCCACTCTTCGTTGCGAATACCGTCAACCGTCAAACTGTACGCTGGGCCCATCCATGAACCGTTGTCTTGCATACCGCCGTATACATTATACGGCAGATGATCGTCCACATTGATGTGGTAGAACTGCGCTAACGGCAGGTTCTCCACAAAATACCAAGTCTCTCCATAGTCGTACGAGATATTCATACCACCGTCGTTTCCTTCAATTACGTGAGACGGATTTACTGGATCAATCCACATGGCGTGGTGATCCGGGTGTACTGTGCTGTATGGCGTGATTGTCTTCCAAGACTTTCCACCGTCGTCGCTGCGCGTTACATACGTCCACAACGAGTAGATGCGGTCTTCGTTTTGAGGATCTACACGAAGGTCGGCGTAGTAGAACGGACGGTTACCCGTCTGATCGTCTTCACTCACCTTGTACCACTTCGCACCGCCGTTTGAACTTGCATACAAACCGTTCTTCTTGCCCGTTTCAATAAGGGCATATACTTTGTTCGGGTTCGATGGTGAGATGGCTAGACCCATACGGCCCAAATCGCCTTTCGGAAGACCTTCCTTATCGGTCATCTTCTTCCAGTTTTCACCGCCGTCATGCGTGATGTACAATCCTGAAGATGGACCACCGCTCTTAAAGAACCACGGCCATCTGCGGTATTCCCACATAGCTGCGATCAACTTTTTTGGATTGCTTGGATCCATCACGAGGTCACCTGCACCTGTCTTAGCGTCGATGTACAGTGATTTGTCCCAAGTCTTACCGCCGTCGGTCGATTTAAATACACCGCGCGGTCCTTCGCCCCAAGCAACACCTGTAGCGCCTACGTATACTTCATCCGTATTTTCTGGGTTGATGATGATGCGGTGTATAGTACGCGTTTCTTCGAGGCCGAGTAGTTCCCAGTTGGTCCCGCCGTCGTAGGATTTGTATAAACCGTAACCGCTCGTTTGTGAGTTACGAGGATTTCCTTCACCGGTTCCTACATAAATGATGTCTGGATGCTTCGGATCAATGGCAATGGCGCCCACAGAAGCAACAGCTTCATTTTCGAAAATAGGCGACCAAGTCTGACCGTTGTTCTCACTCACCCATAAACCACCACTAGCCGCTCCCGCATAAATAGTGGTTGGACGGTCTGGGTGCACAGCGATACAGGTCACACGACCACTCATCCCTGCTGGACCGATATTGCGCGGTTCCATCTTTTCCATAACCTGTTCTAAGGTGGACTTTGGCTCTTCCTGGGCATAGGAAGAAACAGAGAAGGCCACTAGGAGTGCCGTGGCAAAGAGCTTCATTAGCTTCATATTCGTACGTGTTGTGTTTGTTAGATTTCCCAACCCTTGCGGTACTCACGACCGACCCAAGCGTTGGCGGGTTTATAATTCGTAATTTTCATTGCCTCCCCGTCCCAATTCAGTCGAGTTCGTCCGGGGTAATTATATGGAGCCCAATCCTTGGCGGTTTTCCCCGGCTTCAATTGTTTGTATTGAAAAGCGCGGACGGCCAAGTTACCCATCAAAACGCTCTCAGTCAATGGACCCGCAATAGAAAATGGCGATGACGTCTCCACGCCGTCCAAAATACCGTCGACAAAGTTGGCGATGTGTCCCGATGTATCGTTCTTAATCCTTGCCAGTGTCTTCGCTGGTGCCTCAGCCTTGGTACCGTCATTTAAGTACACCCTCGGGTTGCCGCTGTAGGTATCTGTAACCAAAATGCCTTTTTCTCCGTAGAATACGCTCCCGCCGTCCACATTGCCCGGCATATCGTCATCCGGCAAAAGTGCTGGTCGCTCAGGCATCAAACCACCGTCGTACCAGTTCAACTTAATCTCACCAAAATCGGCATGATCAAAAGTCAAACGAATGACTGAAGACGGTGGACACACTCCGGTGTAATCGGCCTCGACAAAATCGTCGGACCACATTGTGGTACAACTTGCCTCCGCCGAGGTTGGATAGCCTAGACCCAACGCAACATACGGTGTTTCAAAGATGTGGCACCCCATATCGCCCATCGCTCCGGTCCCAAAGTCCCAGAAGCCGCGCCATTTAAATGGCAAATAGCGGTGGTTAAAATCTCTATCTGCAGCCGGCCCCAGCCATAAGTCCCACGATAAATAATCCGGAACTGGATCTGCCGAAGTCGGCGGCTGTAATCCTTGCGGCCAAACCGGTCTATTGGTCCAGCAATCTACCTTGTTCACTTTCCCAATGATGCCTGCTTCAATAATCTCCTGCGCTGTTCGGATACCGTCCGAGGATGCACCGACATCTCCCATTTGGGTCACCAAACCCCTGCTTTCTGCGACCATAGTCATGGTGCGTGCCTCAAGAATATTGTGCGTCAATGGCTTCTCTACAAAGGCATGCTTTCCGGCACGCATGAATGGTAAAGAGGTTACGGCATGTGTGTGATCCGGTGTTGCACAGAAAAATGCATCTATCTCACCAAGGTGCTTGTCATAAATATCCCTGAAATCGCGGTATTTATTTGCATCGGGCAAAAGCTCATGGGCTCTAGCGGCTTGCTTGTCGCTCACGTCGGCCAGTGCTACAAATTTTACCCTTCCTGTTTTATGTAACGCATTTAGTACTCCGTACCCACGACCACCTACGCCGATACCGGCCATGTATAAAGTATCTGAGGGTGCGGTCTTTGACTTTCCAAGCACATGCGCTGGAACGATGGTGATACCCGCAGTAGCGGCAGCAGCACCTTTCAAAAAGGACCTTCTGTTCATGTTTTTTGGTTTTGTAGCTGAAGAAGTTACAACATTAAAAACGTAATTTTAATCACATGAAAAAACTGCTATTACTCGCTGCACTTATGTTCAGTTTTGGATTGAGTGCACAACGCCTTGAGGTAGGCGCAACTACAGCTGCCGCTATTGGGATTGGCTATGGAACCTTCTATGACATCCGCCCTATGGTGGCCTGGGGAAAGAGTTTCGAAAGTGTACGAAGAGTACGATTGGACCGCACATCAATGAACTTCTCGAGCTACAACGACCAAAATTACTTCAGCATGAGTACTGGAATCTTTTTTGGTCAGCAATGGAGAAAGCAAATCGCCGATAAATTCTACTTCATTCACGGACCCGAAATTGGAGCCAATTATTACGCCGGTACTAACTATCAAAGTTCAACCCTCGGAACACATTACCGCATGGGAGGTGCCTACCGTGTAAATGAAAAGTTTACAATTTCCTTAGAAGCACCCGTTTCGTTTGAATACAGCTGGTCGCAGAATGCGAATAGTGAAGCTACTTCTTCCTCGTATTTCAGCCTGTTCGGAAGCAGTAACTTGTTGAGCTTCACCTATGCGCTGAAGTAGGAAAAGAAAATCCTTAAACAACAAGGGCGGTGCCGATGGCACCGCCCTTGTTGTTTACGCGCATTAAGCGAACATCTATTCTACGGTTACGCTTTTTGCAAGATTACGTGGACGGTCTACATCACACCCTCTCATCACAGCGATATAGTAGCTCAAGAGCTGCAGTGGAATCACTGTTAGAAGTGGGGTAAGTGCTTCGAGTGTTTCCGGTATTTCAATCACGTGATCGGCACTCTGAAGCACCTCTGTATCGCCTTCAGTCACTACTGCGATCACCTTACCGTGACGGGCTTTTACCTCTTGAACGTTACTTACCAGCTTTTCGTAATGCCCGGCATTCGGAGCAACTACGATTACCGGCATATTTTCATCAATAAGCGCGATAGGGCCGTGCTTCATTTCAGCAGCTGGATAACCCTCTGCATGGATGTATGAAATCTCCTTAAGCTTCAAGGCACCTTCTAGGGCAATCGGGAAGTTGACCCCACGACCTAAGTACAAGGCGTTATTAGAATCCTTATAAAGGGCAGAAATCTCTTCCACGAGTTCCTTCGACTCGAGTACTTTCTCCACCTTTTTAGGAATAATGCTCAATTCATTTAGAAGCGCACGGTATTGCGAAGTTGAAAATTCGCCACGAATCTTACCAAGCTCCAACGCCATCATAGTAAGTACGGTTACTTGAGAAGTAAAGGCCTTCGTTGAAGCCACACCTATCTCAGGTCCCGCGTGGGTATATGCACCAGCGTGCGTTTCGCGAGCAATAGTTGAACCAGGTACATTACAAATACCAAAGACCATTGCGCCGGCTTCTTTAGCCATTTTGATGGCAGCGAGTGTATCGGCAGTTTCTCCACTTTGAGAAATGGCGATCACCACATCGTTTTTGCGAATAATAGGGTTGCGGTATCTGAACTCTGAGCCGTATTCAACCTCAACCGGAATACGCGCAAATTCTTCGAACAAATACTCCGCAACGAGTGCACTGTGCCAAGAGGTTCCACAGGCCGTCATAATGATACGGTCGGCATTGCGGAAACGGTCGGCATATTCTTCTAGACCGCTCATCTTGATCATCCCTTGCTCTGGCAAAAGACGACCACGGAAGGTGTCGTAGATGGCACGCGGCTGCTCGTAGATCTCCTTCATCATGAAGTAGTCGTACCCGCCCTTCTCAATGCTTTCTAGGTCCATCTGAAGCTGGTGTACTTGAGCATTTACGGCCTGATCGCTTTGAATCAAACGAATATCTAACTCACCTTCAGCTGTAAGAGAGGCCATTTCACCGTCCTCCAGATATATGGCATCTTTTGTGTAGTCTAGGAAGGGAGTTGCATCAGAACCAATGAACTTCTCGTTGACGCCTAAACCGATAACCAGTGGAGAGCCTAGCTTGGCAACTACTACTTCTTCCGGGGTGTTTTTATCGTAAATACAGATTGCATAAGCTCCGATCACTTGAGTCAAAGCAATACGCACCGCCTTTCTCAGTTTACAACCTTCCTGATCTTGGATGTATTGGATAAAGTTGACCAAAACTTCAGTATCCGTTTCACTGTGAAATTCAAAACCGTTGTCTTGGAGCAATTCTTTCAGCGCTTGGTAGTTCTCGATGATACCATTATGTACCAACACAAGATTACCCGAATTGCTGACATGCGGGTGGGCATTTTCATCCGAAGGTTGACCGTGGGTCGCCCAACGGGTATGTGCAATACCTGTAGAGCCTGAAGTATCACCAGCAAGGGCGAGTTCTTCCATGGCCTTAACCATGCCTTGCTTTTTGAATAGGGTGATTTCGCCGTTTTGCGCAAGTGCTACACCTGAGCTGTCGTAACCACGATACTCTAAGCGCTTTAGGCCGTTGACAAGAATGGGAAACGCGTTACGGTCTCCTACGTATCCTACAATACCACACATAATGAAATTGGTTTAGTTGGTTGGTTACGCAAAAGTAATGCTTCTTAATTACTGCGCGTATAGTAGACGTTAAATTCGGCAGGAATTAAAGGGTGCATACCGCCTCCTAAAACCACACGGTGAATGTTACCGCTGCTCGAAGAAGGTGCTAAGAATACAGGCAAAATGTCTTCTCGATCGTTTACGAAATCGTGCACCATACGAGTCACATTAAACGTATAATTGAACTCACGAACATCCGTTCTAGCAACCGTCCCTCCGGTAGAATTGATGTCCGACTGGTAGTCCTTTATGAGTCGCTGAACAGTATCTTGATCTTGAATAACAATCAAAGAACCCGGGAAGCGGTATTGACCCGCTGTACCCTGCAGTACATCAAAAGACAGTTCCGCTTTATTAATTGAAAAACCTTTTCCTATAAGAGTGTCTAAACCTGGAAATTTCAAAAACGTACGCACACCCGAACCGCCTTGTACATAGGTAAGAACCTCACCGTTTACCGTATCCATCATATCTAAATCGAACTGTGCGTTGGTATAGTCGTTCGAAAAGAGGTTGTAGCTCAAACTAGGGTCGCTAAAGTTCTGGCCAAAGGTCAGGTTAAACACCTTAGCAATGGTATCATCTTCTCCGGTATGGTAGTACAATTCAATCAACGAACCAGATGCTTCTAAATTGAAGTAGCCTGCTATAGAGGAGCCTACGCCTTCATCCGTAAAATAGAGTCCTGGCACTTCCTTTACGAAGTCTTCGTTATCAGCGAAATGGCTCGCACCATCAATGGCAGCATCAAAAACGCTGGTTTGGAAGTACGACGGATCCGCATCAAAAGACAGGTAGCCTACCAAAGTATCAACACCATTATATACCGTATCTCTTGGACCTAGAACCAAGGATGTATCGGCAATGGCGGGTCCATAGTTCATGGCTCGGTTCGAATAATAAGAAATGGTATCGTATTGCTCCTCCAAGAGCGGGTATACTTTCAAATCAATTTCATCACCCTCCACGCCATAATAGCTCGAGTACGCAACGCGAACCTTCACTGAGTCACAAATAGTTCCTTCACCAAAGTCTGGCGAAGATTTAGATAAGAGAATACGTGTAAAGAAAGAGGCATTCGTACGACCGAAAATAGGGTCGTCGTAATTACCTAGGATTACCTGTGCAGGGTTCTTTGTGCTAATACTGTCCCAACTTTGGGTGTACGAAACTACTGGAAAGGTCAGCTTCTCTCCTAATTCAGGGCGGTCATCTACAAACTTACCTGAACCAATGGAGCCGTTGCTTTTCTCACACGAGGAAAAAAGTACAGCAGCAATAAATAGGCTTAGGGCTAAACGGAATTTACTCGGCATCACTTTCAACCAGGAGAGATTCATACACCTTGATGGCTTCTTCCGGCTGATCCATGAATGCCGAACCGTCGATAACGTCTACACCAATTGATTTTGCATATTCTGCAACCTCATCTGTGTTTTCCTCACCGAGGATAAGTACATCCGAATACTTTGCCGCCAATTTTTGCAGGTCTACACTCGTTGGTGTTTCCAAGCCCTCGGTTAGTGAAGAATCGATTTCATCAAACTCCATCCCAGCTTTCAATTTTGGACCTAATGTCCCATCAAATCCGTTATCGTAAGCAGAGAAAATCACTTTCGCATCCTTGAAGATAGGATTCTCGCTTTGGAACAATTTTAAATACATCGGAACCAGAGCAGACATCCAGCCGTGAACGTGAATAACGTCTGGCTTCCATCCTAGTTTCTCAACGGTATCAATAGCCCCCTTTGAGAAGAACAACGTACGTTCATCGTTGTCATCAAAGTACTTGCCATCTGCATCCGTATAGGTAAACTTGCGTTTGAAGTATTCCTCGTTATCAATGAAATAAACTTGCATACGCGCTCCAGGAACTGATGCTACCTTAATGATCAACGGCATGTCCATGTCGTTAATCACTACGTTCATACCGCTCAATCGAATAACCTCGTGCAACTGATGACGACGCTCATTGATTACCCCGAAACGAGGCATGAATACGCGAACCTGGTGACCACAGTTATTCGTTTTCTTAGCTAGGGCTAAAGTTGTGCTTGAAATCTTGTTCTCTGGTAGGTACGGGTGAATCTCCTGTGAGATAAACAATACTCTCTTGCTATCCATACGGATTAGATGTTTTAAAACTAGTTGGCAAAGATACCTTTTTTTGGCGCTTTTTCCTAAGAATAGCCTAGTTTTGAGCCCTTTTACAGCCCAAAATGACCGTTTTAAGAAGTCTTTTAGAATTAAACGAGTATCGAGCACAGATTGGCGAGCAAACCCTTGGGTTCGTACCAACTATGGGTGCCTTGCACAGAGGTCATATTAGTTTGGTCGAGCAAAGTCTTTCCATGGCCGATCATACCCTGGTGAGCATATACGTGAATCCAACCCAATTCAACAATGCGGAGGATTTAGAGAAGTACCCGTCAACCCTCGAGCAAGATTTAACCCTTCTTAGCGCCACAGGCGAAGTGATTGTATACCTGCCCACTCAGAGCGATTTGTACCCAAATGGACTGCATTCTCGCAATTTCGATTTCGGTGCTCTGGGCACATTTATGGAAGGCGCTGGACGACCAGGTCACTTTGAAGGAATGGCGACGGTAGTCACTCGATTCTTTGAAATCATCCGACCAAATCGCGCATTTTTTGGGGAAAAGGACTACCAGCAACTCGCCATCATTAAGCAAGTGGTTGCAGACGAGAATTGGCCCGTGGAAATTATACCCTGTGCCACACTTCGCGAAGAAGACGGCCTGGCAATGAGCAGTCGAAACCTCCGTTTATCTGCTGAACAACGAAGCGCAGCCAAGGAGATATACCGAATTATTTCACAGTGGATTGAAAGTGCTGATTTCACTTCTTTAGAACCAGAAGCTGTTCAAAAAGACCTCGTCCAACAAATCAACAGCAATGACCACCTCGAGGTGGAATACTTAGAGTTTAGCGCCTCAAATACCTTAATTCCGGTAGAGCGCTTCGATTTAAATGTTCCTACAAGAGTCTTCGCTGCTGTTATGTGCGGAAAAGTTCGCCTTATCGATAACCTTCCTCTTTTTTAATCTACTTTTGCGCCATGCAAATAGAGGTCGTAAAGAGTAAAATTCATCGCGTAAAGGTCACAGGAGCTGACCTTGATTATGTGGGTTCTATAACTTTAGATGATGATTTAATGGCTGCTGCTGGTATTATACCAGGGGAACGCGTTTACATCGTCAACGTCAACAATGGTGAGCGTTTTGACACTTACACCATCTCGGGAGGCAGCGGCACAGGAAGTGTTGTACTAAATGGACCGGCAGCGCGTCGCGTTCAAAAAGGTGATGTCGTTATCATCATCGCGTATGCACAAATGACTCCTGAAGAAGCAAAGACGTTTAAACCTCAAATTGTATTCCCGAACGAATCAACTAATCTCTTGAAATAGTGACAGCCAATGTAAAAAAGGTGTTGCAGTATGTGCTTTTCTTAAGCATCGGGGTACTGTTACTCTATTTTACATTCAAAAACACCAACCCAACCGAATTGTGGAGCAACATACAATCGGTGGATGGATTTGGGCTCTTTATCGCTATAGGGATTGGATTCATAGCCATCATCATCCGTGGCATCCGTTGGGTACAGCTCTTAGCCTCTCTCGGATATAAAGTGAGCTCGGCCAATGCTATTGCGGCCGTTGCATTTTCTTACCTGGTCAACTTAGTCACGCCAAGAGTGGGTGAAGTCGCACGATGTACTGCCATTAATCGGACAGATGACGTTCCAATAGACAAGTTGTTCGGAACCGTTGTGCTCGAACGTGTTGTAGACACCCTCATGTTTGGCATCGTAGTCTTAATCGCAGTCATCACCCAGGCGCAACAACTTTCCATTTTCTTGACGCAAAGCGGTGCCACTCTGCCTTCCTTATCACCTATGTTGATTAGCGGGTTAATTGTGGGTGGTTTACTCGTGCTTGTGGGACTTTGGGCCACTCGTAAAACGTGGTCTCAATGGAGCTTCGCGCAAAAAGTTATCGGCTTCGTACAAGGTCTTGTTGAGGGGTTAAGAAGCATCCAAAATGTCGACAACAAATTCTTGTTTTGGGCATATAGCGTAGGAATTTGGACGTGTTATACGGCCACTATTGTCGTTGGTTTTAAGGTTGTCCCTGGCTTAGAAGCGTTAGGACTTTCTGAAGCGTTCTACGTAAGTGTCGCTGCCGGTTTGGGATACGTCATTCCTGTGCCCGGCGGAATTGGCGCTTACCACTACCTCGTGTCTAAAGCACTTACTGTAATTGGATACTCGCCAGAACTGGGAACTGCCTATGCCACCATCATCCATAGCGGGAACAGTTTAATGTTCATTGCTACTGGTGTTATTGGCATGCTAATTCTGTATTTTGCAAGGAAGAAATAATCTCCATGGCAAAAAGTAGAAGCGTCTTTATCTGTACCAAATGTGGCACCGAACATTCTAAATGGATGGGGCAATGCCAAGGGTGTAAGGAGTGGAACACGCTCGTGGAGGAAACGCAGACCAAAAGCAAACCCGATCCAAGAGCGTGGAGCGGTGATAATGCTTCAAGTAGGCCTCTTAAAATTGACGAGGTTGAACACACGACAGTACAACGTTTTCCCATTCGCGACGAAGAGTTTTCAAGAGTTTTAGGGGGCGGTATTGTACCGGGATCTGTAGTCTTATTGGGAGGTGAGCCTGGAATAGGTAAGAGTACCTTGCTCTTGCAGATGGCACTGAAGTTCAGTGGGACCGTAGCTTATATCAGCGGTGAGGAAAGCCCGTCTCAGATTAAGCTAAGAGCAGAAAGAATTGGTCGGACGGAAAGTGAATTGTTCCTTTTAAGCGAAACCAAAACGGAGGCCATTTTCAACCATTTGAAAACTATGCGACCGCACCTTGTGGTTGTTGACTCCATACAGACCCTTCACGTGCCTCATGTCGAAAGCACTCCGGGTTCGGTAGCTCAGATTAGAGAAAGTGCGGCAAGCTTCATTCGTTACGCGAAAGAAACAGGCACACCGGTCCTTTTGATTGGACACATCAATAAGGAAGGAAGTATTGCTGGTCCGAAGATATTGGAACACATGGTGGACGTTGTACTCCAGTTTGAAGGAGATCCAAACCTGCTGTACCGCATTCTGAGGGCACACAAGAATAGATTTGGTTCTACCCATGAGATTGGTTTGTATACCATGGAGCAGGCCGGTTTGCAAGGGGTAGCAAATCCAAGTGACTTGTTATTGACCAAACAACACGACGGCCTGAGTGGTAATGCTGTAGCAGTATTGCTAGAAGGCGTTCGCCCGATGTTGCTAGAGCTGCAGGCGTTGTGTTCTACCGCCGTTTACGGGACGCCGCAGCGTTCTACGACGGGTTTTGACACACGCCGATTGAACATGCTCTTGGCTGTTTTAGAGAAGCGTTGTGGCTTCCGATTGGGACAGAAAGATGTATTCTTAAATATCACAGGTGGATTGCGTGTCGACGATCCTGCATTGGATTTGGCAGTGATTGCAGCCATTCTCAGCTCGAATGCAGATGAACCCATCTCGGGCAAGGTATGTTTTGCAGCGGAAGTTGGCTTAACTGGTGAAGTTCGACCGGTGACCAAAGTGGAACAGCGCATTCGTGAGGCTGAAAAGCTTGGATTCGAACGCATCTATATAAGCGGTCATCATCAAATAGAAAAATCCCACTACGACATTGCCATAGTGGGATTGAAAAGAATTGAAGAATTGGTCCGTGCCCAATTCTAAATAGTTCTATTACTCGCCTGCCCCATCTAGCAGGTTTGCAAGCTCTGTTAAATCTGGTGTTAGGATAATCTCCGTACGACGGTTGATGGCCTTGTTGCTCGCTGAAATATTTTCAACCAACGGCACGAACTCACCACGTCCAGCGGCAGTGATTCGTTGTGGATCAAGACCTGCATTTTTGGTCAAAATCTTTACCACATTCGTGGCGCGCATCACACTGAGGTCCCAGTTGTCTTTTACTTGGCTCTGTCCGCGGTATGGATCATCATCCGTATGTCCTTCGACAAGAATACTGATCTCCTTGTTGTCCGCGAGCACTCGCGCAAGGTTTTCCAGAGCAACTTGTCCATTTGCCGCAACACTCCAAGAACCCGGCGCAAAGAGCAGGCTGTTTTCAAGACTTACGTAGACCTTACCGTCGCGCATATTGACCGTGAGACCTTTGCCAGTAAAGCCCAATAAAGCATCGGCAACCTTCTGACGAACGTAATTCACTGTGCTGTCTTGACGACGAATTACCCCTTCCAGCTCAGCGACACGACGTTGGCCCCTTTCCAAAGCACGGCGCTCAGTGTTCAGGCTATCTTCTTTCGCTTGTAGACGGCTTTGGATGGTGCTTAACTCGTCCATCAATGCTTTGTTTTCACGAGCGCTCGCTGCAATTAGCGTACTGTTGTTGTCCAGCAAGTAATCGTATTGCTTAGACAAGCGGTCGTATTTGGTCTGCAAAGCGCGTAGTTCGTCAAACTTCGCCGTTGTATCCTCCTGAAGCTGATTCACCTCGCGACGTACTTCACCCAAGGTGCGCTCGAGTTCAGAATTCTCGGCTGCACGCATTTCGCTCTTTTGACGAAGCTGATCGGCTTCGTTCGAAAGAAGATCGTACTTCTCCTGTAAGGTCTTGTGCACTTTGGTGCTTACACAAGAGGTGGTAAGCGCACCGAGAAGTGCAAAAATGAATAGCTTCTTCATGGTATTATTTCAATTCTACTGCTACCGTACCCAATACGTAAGAGTCGGTCATGATGGCCGCAGTGTAGATTCCTGGTTCCAATACAACAGGTGCGTCAGTCGCTCTATTCGCAGCAATACAAACGTCCATTGCTTCTCCTTGGAAGTTCACTTTCGCCATACCGTTGTAACCGCTGTTCACACCACCGACAACAGCTTTATTATTTTCTGGTGCATCTACGTCTTTACCGTTTGGTGCAAAAAGCTTCACGTACAACGTACGCTCACCTGAATCTGCGATACGGTTCTTAGCAATGGTGATACAAACATTCACACGGTCTGTTTTCTTAGCACGCTTTGTCTTGCGCTCTTTACCGCTATTGGTAATACGTGCTGCAGTAGCTGAAGATGCAGCAATAACGAGCTGCTTTCCTTTTGCTACGGTGTTTGAAAGTGCACTGTTCTGACCAGAAAGCGCTTGGTTTGCGGTAATTGCTGAATTCAAGCTATCTGCCACCATCTGCTCACGCATCTTAAGCGCTGCATATGCTTCGTTTGTGCTATCTAGTTGTTCTACCAACTCCGCGTTCTGCTTTTTCAAGCTGCTCAAGCGGTAGCGGTAGTTGGTTAATTGTTTTTTGTTGTCAACATTTACGGCGTTGATGCTGTCGATCAATAAGCTTAGGCGCGCTGTCTCTGTCTCAATGAATGAATTCAGGCTATCGTTTTCGCCAATCTGACCCATCAAATCTTCCTTCAAACCACTTAGTTCTACAGTCAATTCTTGCTTGTCTAACTCCAATGCATGCTTCTCTTCACTGCGTAAATACAGCAATACCCCCAATGCAAGTACACCAACAGCCAATAGGCCAATTACTAATCCTGATCTCCCTTTGTTTCCTTCTGAACTCATCGCTCCTATTTGATTTATCTTCTATTAGAACGAAACTACCTCAATCTCAGCATATCTATTTTAAAATGATGCTAAGTTTTTTAACAAGCCTCGTCTTTCCCAATCATTGCCTTCTTTGTGAAGGCCTTCTCCGCCCTAAAGAGCAAAGCGTATGCCAAATATGCTTGGCTGCACAACCCAGGTGTTCAATTCTCGAACGACAGCGTTTAGAACGGATATCGTCAACCATTGAAGCTAACTTTAGCGCTGTACTGATCAACTGTCCTTCAGTAAGCACACTTTGTCACAACCTCAAGTATGGGGGACACCCTCGAATGGCACGACATCTCGGATACCATTTTCTTGGGACTGCCATAGCATCTACTTACAAAGACCTCGTCCTTGTTCCCATGCCCGTTTCAAAAAAACGTAAGCGGCACCGTGGTTATAATCAAAGTGAAGGACTGGCTCAAGGGTGTCTAAGAAAACTAAGCGCGCTGGGATACAAGGCTCAGGTGGTCGAGTTGCTCGAGAAGCACGTACACAAGAAAAGTCAAGTTGAAATGGATCCCTTTGAGCGCTGGACCAATCCGCGCGGGAGCTTGCGAGTGCGCCAAAAAATAAAGCAGCGCATCCCGCGGGATGCGCTGCTTGTGTTGATCGACGACACCGTTACTACTGGGTCGACGTTACTTTATGCTGCAGAGGTCATTCGAGAATCGTTCCCCGAGCAGCCCTTGCATTTGCTCGCACTAGCCTTGGAGGTTTAGTGGCGAACAATAATGGATTTCTGTACTACGCCTCGATCTGTCGCAACCTCAATGAGATAAGCGCCAGCCGCAACCGCACTCAGATCATACGTTTTGCTTAGTACCGAAGAGGTAGGGTCGAATTGGTCCACGAGGATCTCCTGACCCAGGTAGTTGATAATTCGAATACTTACCTCAGAAGTATGAGAAATCTCACCATCGATTGTCACGAAACCTTGTGTTGGGTTCGGGTATATCATCAAGGCTGTAATTCCAGCGTTGTCTTCGATACCGATAGTACCTACCTGAACATTAAACGTCTTGCTTGCAGTATCACAATCGCTGTACACCGTTAATGTCACAGAGTACGTGCCGTTGGCAGTATACGAGTGTGACACTGTACCACCTGTACCCGTAGTTGAATTTCCATCACCGAAAGAAATGTTGAATCCAGTCGTGTTCGTGCTGTTCCAGTTAAAGGTCAACGCTGCCGCTGTAGCGTTCACGCTGTCCACGTTGAACTGTGGGTTACCCAAGGTGATTGCCGCACAAGAATCTGTGGTAAATACATGGTACATGGTCATCGATGTATCGCCCGGAGCACAAGCTTCTTTCACGTAGAAATCATACGTTGTAGACGGTGTTAGACCCATCATAGAAGCCGTTGCTGCAGTTGAAGTACCGCTAAGCATTGGACCTGTAGTCGTTCCTTGCGCACGGTATTCGTACAAGAAAGTACCTGTACCACCTGTCCACGAAATGTCGGCAGTTGTAGCGCCGATGTTCGTGTTGGTTAAGTTCGATGGCATTGGACAAGAAACCGTAACACAGTTTGCGGCCAATGTTGCCTGAGTACCCACTGCGAAGTTACCTGTACTTACTGAGGTGCTCTGTGTACCAGAGGCATTCGAAAGTACGTAGCTTACTTCTGACGGGTACGATCCCGCAGCACTGTTTACTACCGTGATTTGCGTTCCACTACATACTTGGAAGTCTACAATAGACGAATCGCCTGTTAAGAATGTAAAGGACTGACCGAAGACACCGTTGTACAATACTTGAACTTCAGCACCGTTCCATCCGTCGCCCCATGAGTCATACATACTCATGGTCCAAGTACACAAATCTGTTGTATCACAAAGGTTGGTACAGAAGGTCAATGGACCCAATGTATCGCTTACTCCGCTAGTACCACAGTTACCGATCACGAACACATCGTAACACGTCGCTGCACTCAAACCGGAGATAGAGAACGTGTTGCTTGTAGTTGAATCAATGTTGCTAGAAACAAGACCTGTAGCTTGTGCAAATCCTACTGGACCCCACTCGTAGACGTAAGTTGCAGAGCCACCGTTCTGGTCAAAAGTGAAAGTCGCATCGTTCTTTCCTGCTACAAACGTCAAGTTCGTTGGTGATGGACAAGCCGTGTTACAAGAAGCTGTGAACTGTGCCATTTGAGTACCTAGTGTAGTCGCCGAAGTTGCTGTGTAAGAATCGACAACTGAACCGTTTGAAAGTACATTCAAACCAATCTCACTTGGATACGAACCAGCTGTGCTCACCGAGATGGTAAATGTTTCGCCCGTACAAACCATGATCGTTTCTGTGTACGATGTACCCGTAGTAAAACCGGCTCCAAGAGTATATTCAACACCACCTGCCGAGTTCAATACTTGAACTTCTGCACCGTTCCATCCATCACCCCATGTATCTGTAAGTTCGATATCGAACGAACACATTGAGGCAGGAGCACACTGTAGCGTTTTAAAGGTCGCTGGACCAAAGGCTGGACTCACTGTACTGTCCGCACACATTTGGTAGACATACACATCGTATGACGTGTTTGTGTCAAGACCTGTTAACCAGTGCGGCGATGACGATGCCGTTACAAGCGTTCCTGTACTCTGTTGGAAATCTGGAACGAAACCTATTGGTCCGTATTCAAGATAAGTGGCAATACCTGCTGCAGTAAAATTAACCTCGGCCGAATCTGCCCCTAGTGAACCAATACTTATTGCAGAAGGTGGCAAACATTGCGGCGCATCCTTGATGGTAATTTCGTCAAAGTATACCGCAGTGTAGGTATTTGTAGTAGTTGAAATGATAGCAATGTGTTGGTCGCTCATGTTGTACCCTGCACTTGCATCGAAGTACACAGTGTACATGTTCCACGTCGCGCCGTTAGGAACGCTGATGGTATCTATCGCGTTGAAATTGCTCAAATCTGTAGGGCTGCTGACAGTACCGACGATAACATCATTACCTGAAGACCAGCCTGTACTTGCCATGTAAATATCCATCTGCTTCGTACCACTATCTAGACCAATAATTGCTGGACTGATCAATGCTTCGACTGCTGAATCAAAGCTGTTGTAGAGATAGTACATCTGAGTACCTGTGTGCGGACTCAAGCTGAAAGAAGAACCGGTAATGTATCCGTACCCGGCCGCACCAGAATTCTCAGCATAGTACCAACATGAAGGGGCATTCGGATTGGAGAAGCCACCTGTTGAATCTGTATCAAAGCTCTCGTAGAGTGGTGTGCTTACTGAAGTACACAACGTCTTCACGAAGAACGGCCCAACGTTTGTGCTGTACCCGTTGGTATCCACTGTACAATCTGTTTTGATATAGAAATCATAGGCTGTGTTTGAGCTCAAACCAGTGATTGTAGCAAATGTATCGTTTACCGTTACCTGAAGTCCGAGACCGTTCACGAATCCCGAAGTTCCGTATTCAACAACAAAGGTTGTGTCGTTTGAATTCCAAGTCAGCGTTGCCGAAGAATCTGAAGCAGTGATGCTCGCGAAAGTCGGTGCTGGACATGCCGGTGGTGTAGTAACGGTCACTGTGTAATCGTGCACCTCACCGTACGACATGCTCGAACAGCTTTCTGTAGCTGAAATGGCTGCAGAATAGTTTGAACGAATGCGCATGCGGTAAGAACCGAGCGATACCGTAGAAGGAATAGTGATCGATTCTACATTACCGTTCCACTGGTTCGTTGAAGAAGACCAAAGGTGCTCTCCAGCGTCGTCCCAATCGCCGTCATTGTTCCAGTCGCCCCAGATGGCAAAGTACTGGGTAGAGTAGTTTGAAGTGAATTCAACGGAAGTAGGCGCCGTCTGCTGGATGTAAATGGTATCAGAAGTTGCCACGTAGTAGTTACCTGTCGAACAGCCTGTAGCTGTATCAGAGAAGGTCCCGATATATACATCGTTGATGTCATCGCCGTAGGTACAACCCAAGGTGTAGGTCGGCGAACAGTACGTCTGTGCATTTGCTCCCAGAGCAAAAACTGACATAAGTAGGAGTAGAAGTTTTTTCACAAGCGTGTGATTTTAATAGGACACTAATTTACTTTTTTAATCGGAATTGAATGCTGTTGAAATATTAGCGGGGAATTGTCCGTTTCCTCTAAGTATGTATGCCGATAAATAGTGACCTTTAGCGTATGAAACGATTCTTTATTGCCTCCTTACTATTGCTTCTAGTGGGGTGTGCCGTTCAAAGTCGTCCGCAAGGAGGGCCGAAGGACGAAACACCGCCTGCTGTGGTGAAGATGACGCCAACGCTTGGTGCGTTGAACTTTACTGGAAGCAAGGCAGAGATCGCTTTCGACGAATACATTCAAGGGACCAAATTGCGCGGCAACATAACGACTAGTCCACCGCTAGAAGGATTGGAATTTGAGATCATTGGTAAGAAACTGAAACTGAACTGGGAAGAAGGCCAGCTCGCAGAAAACACCACCTATAGAATCTCGATGGGTGATGAAATAGGCGACCTAAACGAGAACAACAAATACACCAACCTCGAGGTCGTTTGGAGCACGGGCTCCTTCATTGACAGCATGCAGATTGGTGGTCAGGTTGATAAAACGGGTAAGGGTGCTTTTGAAGACCTCACCATTTGGCTTCTACCCGCAGGAGCCGATACTGTGGGACTGCCAAAGTTTAGTGCTACTCCGAGTAAGGACGGTTCTTTTTACCTCAGCTACCTTCCCGTCGATACCTTTGATTTCTTGGTCTTCGAAGACATCAACTTCAACAAACAGTGGGACGAAGGCGTTGAAACTTTTGGCTTTTTGAAGGGTATACCGACCTCATCTGACTCCTCTTTGATCGCCATCCCGTACTCGACGGAGCGCTTTGAGTTTCCGGAATTGGACACGACTGCTATAGATTCTGTGGCCAATTTTGTGGACACCACCTCTAGCGAAAATCTTGGCCTAATCAGCTTCAGCATACCTCCATCAGCAGATTCTGTGATCCTATACGCACATCGCGCTAGTGATGTACTCATTGACCTCTGCACCAGGGCAGGAACAGATACTATGACCACCGAAGGGCACTATTATGCGCCCGGCAAGTATGAAGTGTTTGGATATATAGACCTCAATGGCAACGGTCTTTGGGACAGCCCCTCTTGGACATTGAACACATCAGCCGAGCCTTTGATTTCTGGCCAATCTTTTGAAGTCAAGGCCAATTGGGAACTCGAACAACCCATCACCCTACCAAACTCTAATGAAGATGAGATTGAGCCGTAACCTAATTATCCTGTTTGCGTGCCTTACTACCAGTCTAGCTGCTCAGAGCAGCTACATCGGAAGGTTATGGAATACCAAGAGCTATGATAAAATCATCGAGTACTCACCCAAAGGGGCAACACTAAGCGGAAGGGACAATATGACCGTGGGTCGGGCTTATATGGCTACCGAACCGCAACAACCTGCCAAGGCTCTGATGCACTATGACCTGGCCATCTCAAAGCGCATGAATAGCGAGGATCTGTATTACTTCCGTGCAGAGGCGTATTACGAATTAGGTCAACTTCGCGAAGCATTAGCCGATCTCGAAAAGTGTCTTGAGTTCAGGGCCAATCACCAGAAATACATGCTTTTTAAAGCAACGATCCAGTACGAAATGGGCGATTTAAAGAGCGCCTACGATACATACTACGACATCTCTGAACTCTACGATAAACAAACGCCGTTCTACATGCTCGCCCGAATCTCTATTGAACGTGAGAACTACTATAAAGCCAGAGAATGGGTCGACGAGAACATGATGCGTTTTGAGCGTGGTAAAGATTTCTGGCGCATGACTGCCGAGCAGCAGGTAGATACCGAGTGGCACATTTGGAAAGAGTATGAAAAAGCGCAGAAAGCTCAAGAGGCGTTGCTCAGCTATTTCCCAAACGACGTTCGCTACCTTAAAAATAGATTGGGATTGTACCGAGTGCAGGGAATGGACAGTCTGGGCGTATGGGCAGAAAACGACTTGCTCACTCGCTACAACGAGAACCAACTACCCCTTGAATACTACAAGAAGGGCAGCATCAAAGTCGGGGAGTACATTAGGGACCGTGGCGTAGTGGAGGATTATTTGACCTTCCGTCCTGCCCTTTTTGAAAACACCAAATATGCCCGGTTCTACATAAGCGAGTCCGGCGCCATTGTTGGGAAGCACTGGGCAGGTTTGCAGGAGCATCCGCAAGACAGCACAAAGAAAATATGGGACTTCCACCGTGGCGATGCACACTACGCTATGCCTGCATCGGATACTTCTTACCTAGGGTTTATCGCCCTTTTCGATGCGCCGGACAGCATGCTTGTGGGCTACGATGATTTTTTCATAATGAACGCTGACAGCACGGTTTTGGACAGCGCCAATGTCACAGCGCCTGAGATGCTCAAAGAAGCTCCTGTGGAACCCGAAATCATGCCGTTTGAAGGCATCCCAACAGAAGACCCGATGGAGGTTCCGGAGCAAGGAGAGGCTCAGGACACTACTGGTATTCGCGAGGAATAAAACCCTTTTACTTACGGTCGAGTAAGATTTGAATATCGCCGATTAATCGGTCGACATCTAGGTCGCTTGTTCCGTCGTAAAAGCCGCGGATGCGCTTCTTCTCATCCACGAGAATGACATTTTCAGTATGGATAAAGTCGTGCTCGTCGAAGCTTGTGCCTTGCTCCATAACCGCGAAATATTCTCTACGTGCCATGCGGTACAACTCGCGCTTTTCACCGGTCAATAGATGCCATTTGCCCTTGATGGCACCCATGCGCTCCCCGTAAGCGTGCATCACTTCAACGGTATCTATTTCGGGCATCACCGTGTGACTCACAAGATGAAAGCGGTCTTCGTCCTTGTAGGTTTCCTGTATGCGCTGAAAATTCGCCCCCATGTCAATACAGATGGTTGGACAGGTCGTGAAAAAGAAGTCCGCCACGTAGATTTTTCCTTGGAGGAGGGAAGAATCGGCCCTATTGCCCCATTGATCAATAAGGTCAAAATCACCAATGCGGTGGCCACGTCCTACGCGCTCGAGATCATCGTCTACTACCGCAGGGTTTAAATCTGAAGGATTGTAGATAGGTAATCTAGGTTGTGGCTGTAGTATTTGATATGCCGAGGTGGAGCCCACCACGAAGACCAAAATAAGTACGCCAATTTTCAACCATTCGCTTGGTTTGAGGTTTATCTTTAACATAGTCCAAAATTACAGCAGATGAATTCTAAATCTACCTACTTCTATCACGCTTTTCTAAGCATTTTGTTCGCGGCAGTTCTAGTTAGTTGCGGCGGAGAATCTGAGCAAAGTTCTGCACCTGCCTATCCAGTGTTGAAAACGCCGGCGACTGCAAAGAAATCAGATATTCCTTCGGAGGTGAAGTCGTTGCTTGCGAAAAGCACGTGTTTAGGTTGTCATAAGGTTGATAAGAAACTCATCGGCCCTTCGTACAAGGAGATTGCCGCACGCGGCTACAGCGCCGAGGAAATTGTAGCCTTGATTAAGCAACCTGTGCCAGAAAATTGGGCAGATTATCCACCAATGGCTCCGATCACTTGGGTGGCTGATGAAGATTTAGCTACTATTGCAACTTGGATCACTTCGTTGGAAGTGGATGAACAAGAGTAGCCAAAAATTGGACGCAAAAAACCTTCTTTCGGTACACAAAATAAGCAAGTCCTACGGCATTAAAACGCTGTACAAGGACATCACCTTTGGTATTCATGAGGGTGAGAAAATTGCCATTGTTGCTAAAAATGGCGCGGGTAAAAGTACTTTAATGAATACGCTGATGGACCCCGCCATCGCAGATACGGGAGAGGTTACCTTCCGCAAAGGGATTAAGATTCGCTACCTGAGCCAGCAACCCTCTTTTGAAAACGGACAGACCGTTCGTGAGATTCTCTACCAAAGTGAACATCCCGGTCTTGATGCCTTGCGGGACTATGAAGCCATCCTCGCCTCGGGCGAAACTGAGGGGATGCAGGCGGCCCTCGACAAAGTTGAGGCCACAGGGGGATGGCACCTCGAGGGCCGCATCCAAGAGATGCACGGCCGAATGAATCTACCGGACATGGACCGTACCGTAGACCATTTTTCAGGAGGAGAGATCAAGCGTCTTGCCATGGCGCAACTCTTTATTGAAGAGCCGGACCTAATTCTGATGGACGAGCCCACCAACCACTTGGATTTGGACATCATTGAATGGCTGGAGGAGTATTTGATCAATTACAAGGGCGCCCTTTTGATGATCACGCACGACCGCTACTTTTTAGAGCGCGTATGTGGAACCATCTATGAACTGGAAAACCTTCAGTTTTACAAGTACGAGGGGAATTACAGTTATTATTTGGAACAGAAGGAGGCGCGCGAAGCCAACGAGGCGGCCAATCTGCACAAGACCAAACAGTTGTTTAAGAAAGAGCTGGATTGGATGCGCAGAACACCGAGCGCGCGGACGGGAAAAGCCAAGGATAGAATAGACCGATTCAAGGACGTTAAGAAGGCAGCGAAGAAACGCATCGACGACAGAGAAGTAACCCTGGAATTGAACGCGCAGCGCTTGGGCGGAAAGATTTTGGAGCTTCACAAGGTGGCCAAAAGCTTCCCAGATAAGTTGTTGATCGAACAGTTCAATTACATTTTCAAGAAAGGCGAACGGATCGGTATTGTGGGGCCTAACGGAAGTGGAAAGTCAACGCTGTTGAAAATGATCATGGGAGAATTGGCCCCAGATAAAGGAAAAATAGTCACTGGGGATACTGTGGTTTTTGGTCATTATACCCAAGACGGCATCGTGAATAAGGACGACCTCAAGGTGATCGAGGTGGTGCAAGAGATTGGGGAGTACATTACACTAAAGAAGGGCCAGAAATTGACCGCTTCGCAGCTGTGTGAGCGCTTTTTATTCGATAGCCACCAGCAGTATTCCTACGTTAGTACTTTGAGTGGCGGGGAGCGTCGCCGATTGTTCTTACTCACCATCTTAATGAAGAACCCGAACTTCCTCATTCTCGATGAGCCAACCAATGATCTAGATATTCTCACCCTTCAAGCCTTGGAGAGCTTTTTAGAAGAATATTCAGGTTGTTTGCTCGTGGTCAGTCACGACCGTTATTTCTTGGATAAATTGTGTGACCACCTCTTTGTCTTCGAAGGCGGCGGACGCATTAGAGATTTTAACGGGCGCTACTATGAGTGGCGCGAGGAGCAAAAGCGTATTGACGCCATACGCACATCGGTAACGAAAGAGGTGCCGAAGGAAGAACCCAAGAAGGAAAAGGTCAAGACCAAGCTCAGCTATATGGAAAAGCGGGAGTGGGACGAGTTGCCCGGACAGATTGAGGCATTGGAAGCCCGCAGGGATGCACTGAATGCAGTTTTCGAAGGAACCGAGCAAGATCCGGAAGAAGTAGCAACGGCTGCTGAGGAGATAAAGGAAGTATTGGCTGAATTGGACGAAAAGGAAATGAGGTGGCTCGAACTCAGCGAGTTTGACTACGAATAGCTATTTTTAAGCCTCCTAACCAACCTAAAGGACCCATATGCCAACCACAGATGCCATTCTCCAATTGCGCGGCATCACGCGCGATTTCAAATTAGGTGCGCAAACCGTACATGTCTTGAAAGGCATTGATCTTGATATTTCAAAAAACGAATACGTGGCCTTGATGGGCCCCTCTGGTTCTGGGAAGTCTACCTTAATGAATTTGCTGGGTTGTTTGGATACACCTACCAGGGGTAGCTACGAGCTGAACGGTACCGACGTTAGCTCACTGAACGACAATGCACTGGCAGAGATTCGCAACAGCGAAATCGGCTTTGTCTTCCAAACCTTTAATCTTCTACCCCGCTCAACAGCACTTGAAAACGTTGCTCTACCGTTGGTGTATGCAGGATTAAGCAAGGAAGAACGCTTGTCGCGAGCAGCAGAAGTTTTAGAACAAGTAGGTCTTGCCGACCGAATGGACCACCGTCCCAACCAACTTTCGGGGGGCCAGCGCCAGCGTGTAGCCGTAGCAAGAGCCTTGGTGAACAAGCCTGCCCTTATTCTAGCCGATGAACCTACGGGTAACTTGGATTCTAAGACGTCCATTGAAATCATGAAGCTCTTCGACGACATCCAAGCAGCCGGGAACACTGTGGTGCTCGTTACTCACGAAGAAGATATCGCACAACACGCGAAGCGCGTGATCCGTTTGGTCGACGGAAACATAGATTCAGATACTACTAAATAACCCCAAATGAAAAAGTACTTCATTTTAACCGCGGCATTATTGGTCTCGTTGACCAGTTTTGCCCAAACAACGCTTACGCTTCAAGATGCCGTTCTAAATGGCCGTAAGTACTACCCACAAGGATTGATTTTACCACAATGGGTACCTGGCAGCGACAGCTATTCCCATGTAGTCGACGGCTACCAAGGCTTGGCCATTGTTGATGCCGTAAGTGGTGAAGAAACAGGCCGTGTATCTGCAGGCGAGATCAATGAAGCTTTGGCCGATTTTGATACAAAAATTGGCGGTACTTGGATGCTCAATTGGTCTGAAGACGGCCAAAATGTACACTTCACCCAGAAGGGCCACTTGTTCACTTATAATGTAGAATCAAAAGAGGCTTCCTCGCTCTTTAGTATGGCTGAAGGTGCTGGAAATGTTCACCTTTCTTCGGCTTTAAATGCTGCCTATACCGTGGATAACAACGTCTATGTCAACTGGAGTGAAGACGGAAGTATGCAACAAGTGACCTTCCACGAGGATGCTAATATTGTTGCTGGCCAGGCAATCGCCCGCAGTGAATTTGGTATTACAGAAGGGTTGTTTTGGAACGAGAACGGTGATGCCATTGCGTTCTACGAGAAAAATGAATCGGCTGTATCAAATTACCCGCTTTTAGATATTGAATCTACGCCAGGTTCGCTGCGCGAGATCAAATACCCAATGGCGGGGCAAGGTTCAGAGTACGCCAGGGTAGGCGTCCTGCACAAAGGCAAGAAGAAAGCAGTATACCTAGAGACGGACGGCATCGAGCACGACCAATACCTGACTAACCTAAGCTGGTCGCCGGACGGTAAAACCATTGTCTTGGCCATCGTTAACCGTGCGCAAAACAACTATGACGTGGTCGCTTTCAATGCGAAAAATGGAAAGCGCGGTGCAACGCTCTTTAGCATTAGCAATGATAAGTGGGCTGAACCAGAATTCCCTGCGTATTGGGTGAGCAATAAGGAGTTTGTTTGGTTAAGCGAGCGCGACGGTTTCATGAATCTTTATCTGTTCAACACGAAGGGCACTTTGGTGCGTCAATTGACTAAAAATGAATTTGTCGCCACAGGGATTGTAGGCCGCAGTAAGAGTGGGGATGTTCTATTTACCGCAACCGGCGAAGACCCTAGAGAATCGCACCTGTTTAGCGTGAGCCTCAAAGGCAAGCAAAAGCAACTAACTACAGAAAGTGGTGTTCACAACCCTACCGTACAAGACGGTGGCAGCTACTTTATCACAAGCTACTCGTCGGTAAACACTCCTGCTACGACAGCATTGTCGTCTGTTTCAGGCAAGACAGTGAGGACTTTGGCCGAAGCTAAAGATCCCTTTGAAGGAACGAACATTCGCAAGCCGGAACTCGGAAGTATTGCGGGGCCTGACGGTTCTACACTTTATACTAGAATGTACAAGCCGTTCGATTTTGACCCGTCGAAGAAATACCCTGTACTGGTTTACGTCTACGGCGGCCCTCATGCGCAGATGGTCACCAACCGATGGAACGGTGGCGGTCCGTTTTGGATGAATGAATTTGCCAACCGCGGATACATTGTTTTCACCCTCGACAACCGAGGCTCTGCACATCGCGGGACGGCATTCGAACAGCAGATTCACCGTCAGCTTGGAACCGTTGAAATGGAGGACCAATTGGCCGGCGTTGAATACCTAAAATCTCTGCCATACATCGATGGAAATCGCATGGCCGTACACGGCTGGAGCTATGGTGGTTTTATGACTACCTCTTTAATGCTCCGTCAGCCAGGTATCTTTAAAGCCGGCGTTGCTGGTGGACCGGTAACCGATTGGAAATACTACGAAGTGATGTACGGCGAACGCTACATGGACCGCCCCGAAGAAAATGTAGACGGCTATGCTGCCAACAGACTCCACAACCACGTAGAAAACTTGGAAGGCGACCTCCTGCTCATCCATGGAACAGTGGATGATGTAGTGGTGATGCAACACAACCTAAGCTTGGTGAAAGCCTTCATCGATGCGGGTGTACAAATGGATTTCTTCCCGTACCCAATGCATCCGCACAACGTACGCGGTAAAGACAGGCTCCACTTGATGACCAAAGTTTTGGACTACGTGGAGGAGAGTTTAGAGAAATAAACCACAAAAAAGCCCGGCTGCGCCGGGCTTTTTTTATGCTTAAGGACACCTTACATAATCGTCCTCGCCGTAGCCGTCACAAGCAGCCATACATGGATTTCCGTAACGGTAACGCACCCCATTGACCCTCACGCAAACTGGATCGTATTCCATGGTGCAAATGCAATTGGGATCGGCGGGAACTGCATTGACAGTTTTTACTGCGCAGCCGGACAGGACGATTCCAAAAAGGAGAACTACATATTTCATGCTCTAAATATAAAACCCCCCGCTCGCGATGCGAGCGGGGGGTCTGAAAATTTTGGGATCCCAAAGGCTTATTTACGACGCTTCTTGCGCTTTTTCTTGCCTTTCACAATAGTCATCTCGTCAATGAGGTGGCTTGCACCTGCATACTTGTCAATGATGAATAAAGTGTAACGAATATCAACTGAGATGGTACGTTGGAGCTGGTCTTCGAAGAAGATGTCGCCCGACATTGCTTCCCAGTTACCATCAAAGGCAGTACCAATAAGCTCACCATTACCATTAATTACTGGAGAACCTGAGTTACCACCAGTGATATCGTTGTTCGAAATGAAGTTCACGATTAGATCGCCATTCTCATCAGCGTACTGACCGTAATCTTTAGCATTGTATAGCTCTTTCAAACGAGCAGGAACGATAAACTCATCATTCGTTGGGTCTTCCTTCTGCATTACACCGTCTAGGGTAGTTATGTAGTCATAGTGTACAGCATCTTGTGGGTCATAAGACCCTACAACACCCCAAGTCATACGCAACGTAGAGTTCGCATCCGGTGCGAATACTTTCTCTGGCATCGCTTGACGGAGGCCGTCGGTAAACAGGCGGTAACCCTTTTCCATTTTTTCGCTTACCTCTGCATTGCCACCTTGCGAAGCAAAGTACGCGGCAATGAACGACGAAGCTACTTTACCTCCCATATCTTCCGATAGGGCGTCAAAGTCCATAGTTTCCAACCACGCTTCAAGCGCTTCCTTAGAAGCATAAATACTGTTGTCATAAACATCATTTACAAGGACGCTTAGATCACCGCCCATGCTATCACGAACCTCAGCAAAAATGCTTGGCTGCTGGTCTGCAGAAACGTTTTCCATCCACATGCCCCAAAGCGCCTGAGCCAACTTACGATCGACATCTGCTTGGTACTCACTGAAGTGGTCCGTTGCATATTCCAGAACATTTTGCTTGTCTACGTCCAACTCTTCCGAGCTCTCCAAAGCACCAAGCATTCTGTTTAGTCGGAAAGCATACAACGGCAAAGAAGCACCGCGTATACCGCCTTCCATAAGGTACACTTGACCTTTTACCGTGGCATCAGTTGCAGCATACGCTTCATCCAATAGATCCAAAGCTCCGGCATATTCCACACGACTTTCATCGGCATTTGCCCAAGCGAGGTATGTCGCTTCAATAGCCTCTTTCTTCGCTTTCACGCGGTTTTTCTTCAACTGCTCAGTCTGACCAATGAAGTACTTCCAGTAGTTGGCAGTAGACGCATAGTTCGATGCCAATGCGATACGCACTGCATCATCCGCATCCATAGCCTCTTTCATGATGGCCAATTTCTGTGCGCGAATCTCAACCACTGTAGGGTTGTATAGGTTGATTGCTTGCTCTATACCTGTTGAAGTCAAGAAGCGGTCTGTAGAACCTGGGAATCCAAATACCATAGAGAAGTCGCCTTCCTGAACACCGTTCAAGCTTACCGGTAGGTGGTGCTTAGGCGTCAACGGAACGTTATCAGCGCTAACATCAGCAGGGTTTCCTTCAGCATCTGCATAGATGCGGAACATAGAGAAGTCACCAGTGTGACGCGGCCACATCCAGTTATCAGTATCGCCACCGTATTTACCTACGCTGCTAGGTGGAGCACCTACCAAGCGAACGTCCTTGTAGGTATTGAATACGAACAAGTAGTACTCATTGTTGTGGAAGAAGCTACGTACGTAAGCATTGTGTTTTGTACCCTCAGTTGCTTCTTTAGCAAGCGCTGCTCCCACTTCTCTTGCCTTGGCTGCACGCTGCGCTTCCGTCATATCGTCGGTCAATTCCGCCAATACTTTATCGGTAACATCCTCCATGCGTACAAGGATAGCGGCAGTAAGCCCCGGATTCGTGCGCTCCTCTTCGCGAGTCATCGCCCAGAAGCCGTCTGTTAGGTAATCGTTTTCTACTGTAGAATGTGAACGGATGGCATCATAACCACAGTGGTGATTAGTGAGCATCAATCCCTGGTCTGAGATGATCTCGCCAGTACAGAATCCGCCCAAAGAAACAATCGCATCTTTGATAGACGCATTGTTGATGTCGTACAATTCTTCTGCGGTTAGGTTTAGACCATTGGCCTGCATGTCGGCCATATTCAAACGCTTGATGAGCATTGGCAACCACATTCCTTCGTGCGCCGAAGAAACAGTCGTGCTCAACACCAACGATAGCGTCAAAAAGCCAGCAATAAATCTTTTCATGCTTGATTGTTTGGGTTAGTTCAATAAAAAAGAGCCCTGCCTACTCAGGCAGAGCTCTCAAATATACGTTATTCGTGTCCAATTATAGGCCCAAAGCCTTGCGAGCATCACCGCCCATCAAGATTTCTTCAGGGTTCTCTAACGCCTCTTTAATCGCCACCAATGTACCTACACTTTCACGACCGTCAATCACGCGATGGTCGTAGCTCAGTGCCACATACATCATAGGACGGATGACTACTTCACCGTCCACAGCAACTGGACGTTGAATGATGTTGTGCATTCCTAGGATGGCACTTTGAGGTGGGTTGATAATAGGCGTCGATAGCATCGATCCAAAGACACCACCGTTGGTGATGGTAAATGTACCGCCAGTCATCTCATCCAATGTGATTTTACCGTCGCGCACTTTAGTCGCTAATCGACCAATCTCTTTTTCAACGCCGGCAAAATCCATAGTTTCAGCATTGCGCAATACCGGTACCATAAGTCCCTTAGGACCACTTACCGCAATACTTACATCCACATAATCGAAGCTCACCATGTGATCGCCGTCGATCATGCTGTTGGTCGCAGGATACATCTGCAGCGCACGCGTTGCTGCAAGGGTAAAGAAGCTCATGAAGCCTAATTTTACACCGTGCTTCTCCACGAATTCATTCTTGTATTTATTGCGCAAATCAAAGATTGGCTTCATGTCGACCTCGTTGAAGGTCGTCAACATAGCGGTCTCGTTCTTCACGGTCACCAAACGGCTGGCAAGCTTACGGCGAAGGCTACTCATCTTCTTGCTCGTAGAACCGCGCTCTCCATTACCTGCAGAACCCATTGAAGCAACCGCATCAATAACATCCGCCTTGGTAATTCGGCCGTCTTTACCAGTTCCTCTGCTCACTTTAGCACCCGTTTCAGCCATCATCTTCTTCGCTGCAGGACTCGCTGTTCCCGTCGCATATGTCTCGGCTTGTGGCGCTGCTGGCGCAGCCTTTTCAGCAACTGGTTCTGGATTAGGTGCCGCAGCTGGAGCAGCAGCCCCCTCTGGACGAGCGGCAGCTGTATCGATGATACAAACCACTTGACCTACCTCAACCACATCACCCTCTTCGGCTTTGAGGGTGATCACACCTGCTTCCTCAGCAGGTAACTCTAAAGTTGCCTTATCAGAATCTACCTCGGCGATAGCCTGATCTTTTTCAACGTAATCACCGTCGCTGACCAACCAAGTTGCAATCTCAACTTCTGTAATCGATTCGCCCGGTGAAGGCACTTTCATTTCTAACATATCTCTAAAACTTAGATGCTAAATACTCTTTCAATTGTTTCGCGTTGACGTTGGTGAGCAACCTTGCTCGAACCACTTGCTGTTGATGCACTTGGCGCCGGACTTACCAACGTCAGTTTTTGATGCATCTGCCACAGCATGTACGTCCATGCGCCCATGTTTGCAGGTTCTTCCTGTGCCCAAATGTGTAATTCTGCATTCGGGTATTTTGCAACCTCCTGCTTGATTGCTAGATCGTCCAATGGATACAACTGTTCAATGCGGATTAACGCCACATGATCTGCGTTCTGCGCCTCGCGCTCCTCAAGCAGTTCATAGTAGAGTTTCCCAGAACAGAACACCACCTTAGTTACTTTATCTGCGGCCACTTCATTATCCGGAATGATGTGCTGGAAGCTGCCTTCAGCGAGGTCTTCCATGGTGCTCTTCACTCGTGGATGACGCAACAAACTCTTTGGCGACATTACCACCAATGGACGGCGGAAATGGCGCTTTTGTTGACGACGTAGTAAGTGGAATAAGTTTGCCGGAGTTGTACAGTTGGCTACCGTCATGTTCTCCTGCGCACAAAGCTGTAAGAAACGCTCAAGACGGGCTGAACTGTGCTCTGCACCCTGGCCTTCGTAACCGTGCGGCAACAACAACACCAAGCCGTTCTGAACCTTCCACTTGTCTTCAGCAGCACTAAGGAACTGGTCGATCATGATTTGCGCACCGTTGGCAAAATCACCAAACTGTGCCTCCCAGATCGTCAACGTTTGTGGCGAGGTCATGGCATATCCGTAATCGAAGCCCATGACCGCATATTCACTTAAGAGCGAATTGTAAATGGCAAATCGGCCTTCTTTACCTGGATACTCGTTCAGTAGGCTTACCTCTTCCTCACTGTCTTCTACCTTTAAAATGGCATGACGGTGCGAGAATGTACCGCGTTCAACATCTTCTCCAGAAATACGAATGTTGAAGTCTTCTGCCAAGAGTGATCCGTAAGCAAGTAGTTCGGCCATACCCCAGTCCAGGCTATTGCGCCCTTCACTTACTTGGTCTGCACGATCTTTCATCAAACGCTCCGTCTTGCGTAAGAATTTCTTGCCTTCTGGAAGCGTAGTGATGTATTTCGCGATATCGCGAAGCTTGCCAAGATCGAAGGACGTATCCACAGGTTGCAACATCTCACCCGGTTCAGCGGGTGGGAAATTGGTCCATTCTTCATTCATAAATGGTACAATCTTGTTGCGCTCAATTTTCTTTGACTCATCAAAGTCTACCTCGAGCATGGCCTTAAATTCAGCCTGAAGTTCCTTCACCATGCCTTCGTTCGCAACCCCCTCGGCGAGCAACTTCTTAGCATAAATCTCGCGTGGATTAGGATGTTTTGAGATGGCTTTATAGAGAATTGGCTGTGTAAAACGAGGCTCATCCCCTTCGTTGTGACCGTACTTACGGTAACACAACAAATCAATAAAAATGTCTCTGTTAAAACGCTGACGGTACTCTATGGCCAAACGCATAGCATGTACCAAAGCCTCAGGATCGTCACCGTTTACGTGTAGTACAGGAGCTAAAATCACCTTAGCAACATCCGTACAGTAGGTGGATGAACGTGCGTCCTTGTAGTTCGTCGTAAAACCAACCTGATTGTTGATGACGATGTGCAATGTTCCTCCCGTCTGATACCCATCGAGCTGCTCCATTTGAACAGTTTCATACACGACACCTTGTGCCGCAATGGCCGCATCCCCATGGATGAGTATTGGGAGTACTTTTTTATTGTCGTGGTTGTAGTCGTTGTTGATCTTCGCTCGGGCGATGCCTTCAACTACAGGGTCAACTGCCTCAAGGTGTGACGGATTCGGTGCGATATTCATCTTCACCTGCTTGCCGTCAGAGGTGGTGTGGAACGTAGTATGACCGAGGTGGTATTTCACATCACCGTCGATGGTTATATCGTCAAAAGCCTTGCCTTCAAATTCTGAGAAGATCTGCTCGCGCGGCTTTCCAAAAACATTTGTTAATACGTTCAAACGACCGCGATGCGCCATGCCGAGAACAAACTCCTCAACGCCGCAGCGGGCGCCGTGATTTACAGCTTCGTCTAAACCGGGAATCAAAGACTCTGCACCCTCGATCGAGAAGCGCTTCTGTCCAACGAACTTCGTATTTAAGAAAGCCTCAAAACTGACGGCTTGGTTCAACTTGTGAAGTATCTGCTTTTTCTCGTCGGTAGATAATACCGGCTGATTGTCGTTCTCATGGATCCAATGCTTGATCCAAGTTCTACGCTCCGGGTCGCGGATGTAATTGTACTCTACCCCTGTGCTTTGGCAATAAATAGCCTCAAGGTGCTCCACAATCTTGCGCAATGTGCGCGGTCCGCTTGCGCCCAGCTCTGTGGCAGCGTTAAATTCTGTATCAAGATCGTCTTTCGACAACCCAAAGTTTTCGATATCTAGAGTAGGACGGTATTCTCGACGCTCACGTACCGGATTGGTCTTAGTGAACAAGTGGCCTCTTGAACGGTAGCCTTGAATGAGGTTCAGAACGTGAAATTCTTTGATGACCTCATCAGGTACACCGGCGCCCTGTAAATCGTCCTCCGAATAAATTTCACGGGCAAAGTCGTAGCCTTGGAAGAAGGCCCTCCAGCTCGGCTCCGTGCTGTCCGGTTCTTTCAGATAACGTTGGTACTGCTCGTCGATAAACTCCGCATGTACGCTACCTAAAAATGAAAATCTGTCCATTTCAGTGTGTTGGAAATTCTCTCAAAAGTACAACACAAAAGCCGGGGATTTCGCTGTTAAGAGCAATAATGATATAGCTATTAACAAACTCACCGAATTCTGTGCTTTTTGCACCAAAAAAAAGGCCCTTAGTAGGGCCTCATCTTAATATTCTTCTTCGTTCCAAAGGAAATCTTCCTCGGACGGATAATCCGGCCAAATCTCCTCGATGCTTTCATAAGTTTCTTCCTCTTCTTCTTCGATAGCTTGAAGATTCTCAACCACCTCTAGAGGTGCACCAGTACGAATTGCATAATCGATCAACTCATCACGGGTTGCAGGCCATGGAGCATCACTCAAATAAGAGGCTAATTCTAAAGTCCAGTACATATTTATCGTATTAACTCGATTTGGTATTTCGTGCAAATGTAATCGATTATATCACTTCTGCAACTTTTTTACAAAAATGTAACTTCCTAGTAGTTAGGAGTCCAAATACGCTCTTGTAGACCTTCTTTATGTAAAATGAATCGAGCCAAGACAAAGAAGAAGTCCGATAATCTATTCAAGAAAACAGGAATTTCTTCTTTCACTTCAACTTCATTGGCCAATGCCACCACGCGACGTTCAGCGCGACGCG
>JBMZBC010000005.1:0-77743 GCA_049611965.1 Schleiferiaceae bacterium
AGATCAACGTGTTCCTGCGGGCAATGCTTTGGTAGACTTAAGCTTGAGAAATTTCATTGAAATGCGCGACCTGGTGGCCGATCCAAGCTTCCAATTGCGCAAAAAAATAGAACGTAAGGTACAGGCCAATCATCCGGACAAATGGACGCCGCTCTACACCTTGGTGAAGTTCACCAACATCCCATACCATGAAGCAAAGGCCGAAGGAGAGCGCCACGATCGAATCATGGAAGAAATTCTGGCCATGGATGGTGTCGAAGAGCATTGGGACAGCGACGAGGTTGAGCAAGAAGTACTCCGATTGTTCGAATCTGTCCGTTAGAATCTAACGCCGCCGGTGTGAATCCACACCACTTTTCCTTCTAAGGAAGTACGCTGAAGGTATGCCCACACCTTCGCGTTGTAGTTGGAATCCAGGGGTATATCCGTGATTCGCTCAAAGTTCTTGGCCTCTTCGAGCAGTGATGACGACCATTTCCCAAAGCCGCCAAAATGCGTTTCATCTTCCCAGTGAAGGGCGATGTGTTTTGACAAGGCCAGCTGCTGAACCGCAGCGCGTTCATTGTGAGCACCTTTCACAGCACTAACCACGTGGACCTTTGTTTTGCAGCGTGGAGGCATCGCCGTAAGAATTCCAGAAACGGTTGTACCTGTGCCCGAGGCGAGCACTAGATGGTCGGGTTCGTGGGCCAATTCTTTCCAAATCTCCCCACAACCTTCCAATGCATGTGGCCCAGCACCGCCCTCAGCAAGTACCCTTCCCTTGTATCCTGTCCAACCTTGATCACGCAAGGATCTAAAGGCACCGCGGGAAACAAATTCCAAGGCCATCCCTTGTGCCTGGCAATACTTCAGCAAGTCGTTGCTCGAGGCGTTCAATTCCTCACCGCGTACCACGCCTGTAATGGGATGACCAAAGTGCTTGGCTGCGAATGCTGCGGCTGGCAAGTGATTGCTAAAGGCACCACCAAAGGTCGTGATGGGCTCTCCAGGTGCTAGTATTTGGAAAAATCCTTGGAGCTTGCGCCACTTGTTGCCGGAGACTATGGGGTGGATGAGATCGTCGCGTTTTATCCATAAATCACGCCCCTGCAGGTGCAACTTTTCCAGTGGTGAGGGTAGATTGAAAGGAATTTGGTCCGATTTCATAGTCGCAAAGGTACGGTGATGTAACTTTGAGCAGACCCAAATGCTGTAGATACGATGTTTAAAAAGGAATTGGACCCTGAGGATTTTTACAAAACCGAAGAGGGCTTTATCGTGTTTACTGAAAAATACCACCTCAAACGCGGCTATTGTTGCCAAAGCGGGTGCAAGCATTGCCCATACGGATATGACAAAGGAACACACAGAGTTAAAGGAGCCTAAAATGACCACCTTTCAGCAAGAGATAATAGCGGGTATTCCTGCAGAATTACCTTCAAGACGCACCGTTGGAACGGAAGTTAACCGAGCGCCCAAGCGCAAAGATATCCTGAGTGCCGGCGAAAAGCGCCTGGCCATGGAAAATGCCCTGCGCTATTTTCCGAAAGAGTGGCATGCGGAATTGGCCCCAGAATTTTTAGAGGAGCTCAAGGAATTTGGACGTATTTATATGTATAGATTCAAGCCTTCGTACGACATGCATGCTCGTGGGATTGAAGAATACCCGTGCAGGACACCTCAGGCGGCGGCCATCATGTTGATGATCCAAAACAACCTGGATCCGGCGGTGGCGCAACACCCGGAGGAGCTGATCACCTACGGCGGGAATGGAGCGGTGTTCCAGAATTGGGCACAATACCTCTTGACGATGAAATACCTCAGCGAAATGACTGAGGAGCAGACCCTACACATGTACAGCGGCCACCCGATGGGCCTCTTCCCTTCTTCCAAAGAAGCACCGCGCGTGGTGGTGACCAACGGAATGATGATTCCGAATTACAGCCAGCCGGACGATTGGGAAAAGTTCAATGCCCTAGGCGTTACCCAATACGGTCAAATGACGGCCGGTTCTTACATGTACATTGGCCCGCAAGGGATCGTACACGGCACGACCATCACCGTTTTGAATGCTGCACGCATGAAATCTAGCGGTGGACCGGAAGGGAAACTATTCGTCACTGCAGGTTTGGGCGGTATGTCAGGAGCGCAGCCTAAAGCAGGAAATATTGCAGGGGTGGTGAGCATCACCGCAGAGATCAACCCAAAAGCGGCTTATAAGCGTCACGAGCAGGGCTGGGTAGATGAGATTACCACCAGCACCGATGAAGCGATCGACATGGCCCTGGAATTCCAGGCGGCGAAACGTGCACGAAGCATCGCCTACATTGGAAACATTGTGGACCTGTGGGAGCGCATGGTGGAACGCAATGTTCACGTTGACCTTGGCTCTGACCAAACATCCTTGCACAACCCTTGGGCCGGAGGATACTACCCTCAGGGCATGACATACGAGGAGTCGAACGAGATGATGGCCAATAATCCTGATGAGTTCAAAGTACGCATCCAAGCGACCTTGAAGCGTCACGTGAAAGCCGTCAATGCTTTGGTAGAAAACGGCATGTACTTCTTCGATTACGGCAATGCATTCTTATTGGAAAGCTCTCGCGCCGGTGCAGAAATCATGGCCGCAGACGGCGAGCACTTCCGCTACCCGTCTTATGTGCAAGACATCATGGGACCCATGTGTTTCGACTACGGTTTTGGTCCGTTCCGATGGGTATGTGCCAGTGGCGATGGGGCCGATTTAGATAAGACCGATGCCATCGCCCAAGAAATCCTCGAAGGACTCATGGCAAAGGCACCGGAAGAAATTCGCCAGCAGATGGACGACAACATTCGTTGGATCAAAGGCGCAAAAGAAAATAAATTGGTCGTTGGCTCTCAGGCGCGCATCCTGTATGCCGATAGCGAAGGTCGCATTGAGATCGCACGTGCGTTCAACAAGGCGATTGCCGTAGGAGAGATTGGCCCCGTGGTATTGGGCCGTGACCACCACGATGTCAGTGGCACAGACAGCCCTTATCGCGAGACTTCGAACATCTACGACGGCTCAAGCTTTACCGCAGATATGGCCATCCAAAACGTGATTGGCGACAGCTTCCGTGGCGCTACCTGGGTGAGTATTCACAACGGCGGCGGCGTTGGCTGGGGCGAAGTGATTAACGGCGGATTCGGCATGTTGCTCGACGGCTCCGACGAAGCTGAGCGCAAGCTCGAAAACATGTTGCTCTACGATGTAAACAATGGTATCGCGAGAAGGTCGTGGGCTAGAAATAAAGAAGCTATATTCGCCATCGAGCGCGAGATGGAGCGTACCCCAAATTTGAAGGTGACCGTGCCGAAGCTCGTAGACGAAAACGTATTGAACAACCTAGATTTTTAAGATGAAAAAGTTCTTTTTGGCCGCTTTAGGCCTAAGCATGATGGCGAGCTGTTCACAGCCTGCCGCAGTAGAAAATACAGACAGTGGCATTCGCCTTGCCTATGTACGTATCGACTCTTTACAAAGTCAATACGAGTACTTCGAGGAATTGGCCCTTGAGCTTATTGAAGAAGAAAAGGTACTTGTTGAAGATCTTCAGCGTCGCCAGCAAAACTTGCAAGAGAACATTGCGCTCTACCAACAAGAGGCGCCAAAGATGAGTGCTCGTCAGCGCGAAGCGAACGAAGCTGATCTCATGCGCGTGCAACAGCAATACCTCCAAGTGGAGCAGGCAGCACAAGCACAACTGGTAAAGAAGCAACAAGATTTGACCAAGATGATGCGCGAGGATATGGACAAAGCCATCGCCGTATTGAAAGATGAACTCAACTTAGATTTCATCCTGCTCTACGAAGAAGGCGGACAGATCATCTACGCCAACACAGATTTCGACATTACCGAGCGCATGGTAAATATGCTCAACGAAAGCCGCGAAACGCCTAGTGAAGAGGACGCTACTGCAGCTTCAGAAGAAGTAGTGGACAGCACAAGCGGCGAATAAAATTTTCGACCCTAAACAAAAAAGCCCGGGCGCATGCCCGGGCTTTTTTATGTAAGAATGTTTTATAAATAATAGCGGAAGCCAAACGCCCCGCCAACGCTGTAGGGCACCTCGCTTAGACCAATATCTAATTTGTTGATCGGTAAAGCCGCCAATCTAAACTCACCGCGAACCGTAAATACCAGATTGCTTGCAACGGTAAACTCACTACCCAAAGCGAAACCGATGGTACCGTTAAAACCCTTATGGTTTTTAATATCGGTACCGCGTTGGTACATGGTTCCCAGTGCACCTACTACAGCGTCTTGAGAGTACGAAGGCACTCCTTCACCGATCCAATTGCGGTCGATCTTTTGATAAAACGTGAGATCGTACGAAGGCACCACTTGTAGGGCCCAGGCATCAGTCATCTGTGTATGGAAAATCACCTGTATAGGCACTGTAATGGCCTGAATATCCGTGCGAGCGTCAAATACACCAATGGTATCCTGAACAACCGCATTTTGATCAAACACCGCATAGTCGTTGGTCACATACCCGGTTTGTTCGGTCATGAAACCTATGCCCAAATGAAAGATGCTACGCAACTCGTAATAAGACATGATTCCATAGCGCTGTCCCAAGATCCCTGAGGCACCTTCGCTATTCAATGCATAGATCTCCTCTCCGTCCGTTTGAGGTTCGTACAAAGCAAGGCGGCGAGAGGCAAATGCTGGTGCATAGGTTGCTGCAAAAGAGAAGCGTGTATCACTTACGTCGCTATCTGTGAAATATTCAATAGGTTCTTCGGTTTGACCGAAGGCCAATGCGCTACATGAGAGCGCGAGAATGCTTAAAAATTTCTTCATCATGCAAAATGATTTGGCCAATCGGCCAATACTTTATCAATTCCTTCTGGGTTTTTACCGCCTGCCGTTGCAAACGCCGGTTGGCCACCGCCACCGCCTTGGATATGCTTTGCCAAAGCGCGAACAGCATTGCCGGCATGCCAGCCCTTATCCGCAACTAGGTCGTCGCTTACCCCAATGCTAAGCGTAACTTTTCCGCCAGCCACATTGCCCAAAACAACAAGGGTATTTGGGGTCGATTTTAGTTTGAACACAAGATCCTTCACGCTACCGGCATCGAGTGCGGTGCGAGAAACAATCGCGCGAGCACCTGCATGGTCCACCGCACTGTTCTCCAAATCTTTCACCGCGCTTAGCGCTTTCTCTTTGCGCAATGCTTCAATCTCTTTTTGTGCCGCTGCTTCTTTGTCTTTCAACTGCTGCAGTGCACCGGCAAAATCTTGTGGGTGCTTCAATACTTCCGAGGCTGCGCGCAACTTCGCTAATTCCGCATTCACATACTCCAGTGCGCCTTTTCCGGTTACTGCCTCAACACGACGTACACCGGCAGCCACTGCTCCTTCGGAAATGAATTTGAACAGACCTATTGAACCGGTAGCTGGCACATGAATTCCTCCACAAAGCTCTACAGAAGTACCAAATTTAATGGCACGTACCGTATCGCCGTATTTCTCACCAAAGAGGGCCATGGCACCCATATTTTTCGCCTCAGCAATAGGGATATTGCGGTATTCCTCCAACGCATAGTTGGCTTGAATGCGCTCATTCACCTTCGCTTCAATATTGGCCAATTCCTCAGCGCTTACCTTCTGGAAGTGCGAGAAGTCAAAGCGCAAATAGTCCGGACGTACCAAAGAGCCTTTCTGCTCGACATGCTCGCCCAATACCTCACGAAGCACCTCATGCATTAGGTGTGTCGCACTGTGGTTCTTTGCCGTTTCATTACGGTCCGAATTGTTCACTTGTGCCTGCCAAGTACCGCCGAGACTTTCAGGTAAGGTATCTGTAAAGTGAACGATGATGCCATTTTCTTTCTTGGTATTGGTAATTTCTATCGTACGGTCGCCTTGCGTTAAGGTTCCTGTATCCCCTACTTGACCTCCACCTTCTGCGTAGAACGGGGTCATTGAAAGCACCAATTGGTAGAACTCTTTTTTCTTCGCACTCACTTTGCGGTAGCGCGTAATGCGCACATCCGCCTCGGTGTAGTCGTACCCAATAAACTCCTCTTTGTCGTCTTCTTCAAGCTCCACCCAGTCGTCTGTGCTCAATTTAGTAGCGGCACGAGAGCGCTCTTTCTGCGCGGTCATTTCTTCTGTGAAACCTGACATATCCACGCTGCGGTCGTTCTCGCGCATGATGAGCTCGGTTAAGTCGATCGGGAATCCATAGGTGTCGTACAACTCAAACGCGCGCTTGCCGTCCAACACTTTTGCATCGGTCGCCAAAAATTCTTCCAGCTTCGCTAGGCCCTGTGCAAGGGTTTTTAAGAAGCTCTGCTCCTCCTCTTCTATGACCTTTTCTACCAACGCTCGTTGGGCGGTCAATTCTGGGAAGAATTCACCCATCTCACTTTCCAAGGTTTCGACCAATTGGAACATGAACGGTGATTTCAAATTCAAGTAAGAGAACCCGTAACGAATGGCACGACGCAAAATGCGACGAATAACATAGCCTGCACCTGAGCTTGCTGGAAGCTGTCCATCAGCAATGGCAAAAGCCACAGCTCTAATATGGTCTGCTATTACGCGTTGTGCGATATCCGTCGCTTCTGCAGCGCCGTATTTAATGCCTGAAATCCCCGCCACCTTATTAAGAAGTGGTGTAAAGACGTCTGTATCGTAGTTGGATTGCTTGCCTTGTAGCGCCATACAGAGGCGCTCAAAGCCCATGCCTGTATCAATGTGTTGTGCCGGTAGATTCTCTAGTTCACCGCTTGCTTTACGGTTGAACTGCATGAACACAAGGTTCCAGATTTCAACTACCTGTGGATGGTCCTCATTTACTAAAGAAGCTCCAGAAACTTTGGCACGCTCTTCCTCGCTTCTAAGATCTACGTGAATTTCTGAACAAGGTCCACAAGGTCCAGTCTCACCCATCTCCCAGAAGTTATCTGCCTTATTTCCATTGAGGATGCGCTCTGCAGGAACGAATTGGCCCCATAAATCCGCAGCTTCATTATCCCGCGGCAGGTCGTCTTTGACATCGCCTTCAAAAACCGTGACGTACAATCGATCTTTATCCAAACCGTAAACGTTGGTCAATAAATCCCACGCCCACTCGATAGCTTCCTTCTTGAAGTAATCGCCAATGGACCAGTTGCCCAACATCTCGAATAAGGTATGGTGATAGGTATCGTGCCCTACCTCGTCAAGGTCATTGTGTTTCCCACTGACGCGCAAACATTTCTGTGTATCTGCGATACGTGCATTCTTTGGCGTGGCGTTTCCAAGGAAAAAGTCTTTGAACGGATTCATTCCCGCATTGATGAACATGAGGGTAGGATCGTTCTTATTTACCACTGGTGCAGAAGGCACAATCTCGTGTCCTTTACTTTCGAAGTACTGTAAAAATTTGCGACGTATTTCTTTCGAAGTGAGCATATTGTGAATTCTCTAAAAGAGAGCTACGGTTAAGTGTTTATCTAATTTCGTTTCTTTGTGGCACAATATTCGCGTCAATATTGCGTCTTAGCAAAAATAACGCATTAAGTATGGCTAAAGTAAAATACACGTACGATTCTAAAACACTGTCTTACAGAAAGATAGAGCGTACTTGGAAACATAGAGTTAAAGAAGTTGCCCTTTTTAGCATCGCGGCAGCCGCTTTTGGCTTTGTTTTCTACACAGCGGCCGACCTGTGGTTTGAGAGTCCAAAGGAGCGTAGAATGAAGCGCGAATTGGACAATATGGTCATCCAATACGACCTAATGAACGGGAAGTTGGAAGAATTGGCCACCGTACTTTCTGATATTGAAAAACGCGACGATGAAATTTACCGTACCATCTTTGAGGCTGGTCCTATCCCACAAGATGTGCGTACTGCAGGTTTCGGGGGAGCCAACCGCTACAAAAACCTGGAAGGGTTCTCAAATTCCGAGCTCCTTATAGATACACGTAAAAAGTTAGATCAAGTTGCCAAACGTGCTTATGTACAAACTAAAAGTTTCGACGACGTAGTTGAAATGGCGCGCAACAAAGAGCAAATGCTTGCCTCTATTCCTGCTATTCAGCCTGTGGCGAATAAAAATCTGAAACGCATGGCTTCTGGCTACGGCTACCGCATCCACCCGATCTATAAAGTTCGTAAGATGCACTGGGGAACGGACTTCTCCGCTCCTACTGGCACGCCCATCTATGCGACCGGCGACGGAAAAGTGAGTACCTACAAGCGCAGCCGCTCGGGCTACGGCCGCCACATCGTGATCGACCACGGCTTTGGGTATCAAACACTGTATGCACATATGAACAAGATTGAAGTACGTCGTGGACAGCGTGTGAAGCGCGGTGACCTCATTGGTTATGTCGGCTCAACCGGTTCTTCTACGGCACCTCACCTGCATTATGAAGTCATCAAGGACGGTCGTAAGATCAACCCAATCAACTACTTCTTCAACGATCTTAGTGCAGAACAGTACGAGGAAATACTGAAAATCAGCTCTCACTCGAACCAGAGTTTCGATTAATAGTCAATAAGTTCATACCTTCATAGTATGAATCAACTGCCGGATAAACTGTATTACACCATTGGTGAGGTGGCCAAACACTTTGGTCTGAATACCTCGAATCTTCGCTATTGGGAACGTGAATTCAAACAATTACATCCTAAAAAGAACGCTTCCGGTAAACGCAAGTATTCCAAGGATGATGTCGCAGTTATTGGCACTATCAATCACCTAGTCAAGGAGCGCGGTTTCACTATTGAGGGCGCAAAAAAACACCTGAAAGACGAAGGTAAATCTGCGGTAACCAAAGTTGAAGCCCTAGAAAAATTGGGCTATGTAAAGTCAGAATTGCAAAAAATCCTGCGCACCATGCAGGCAGATTAAACCCTAACCACAAATTACCAAAATGAAAAAATCGACCATTACCCTCTTAGTTATAGCTGTTATTCTTGTTGGCCTTGTAGGCTGGATTGTCGGCAGCTATAATGGCTTAGTTACTCTAGACGAAGAAACCAACGGAAAATGGGCACAAGTTGAAAGTGCCTACCAACGTCGAGCTGACCTTATCCCAAACCTTGTAAACACAGTAAAAGGCTATGCTGATTTTGAGCAAGAAACATTAACCGGAGTCATTGAAGCTCGATCTAAAGCAACTGGAATTAATGTAGATGCTAACAATCTCAGTCCTGAGGCTATCGCAAACTTCCAAGCAGCGCAAAGTCAACTTAGTGGTGCGCTATCAAGATTAATGGTAACTGTCGAGCGTTACCCGGATTTAAAAGCCAACCAAAACTTCCTTGGACTCCAAAGCCAATTAGAAGGTACCGAGAATAGAATCAAAATAGAGCGCGACCGCTTTAACGAAAGCGTGAAAAATTTCAATGCCACCATTCGTAAGTTCCCGAAAACTATCATTGCCTCGAGTTTTGGTTTTGAGAAAAAAGGCTACTTCGAGGCGGACGCAGGAAGTGAGAAAGCACCAGAAGTCCAGTTCTAATGAGTGATTATGTACGTGCGCTACTTTCGGAAGAACAAGAGCAAGCCTTAGTAGATGCCATTACTCAGGCTGAGTTGCATACCTCAGGAGAAATTCGCATCCATCTAGAGAAAACAACTGGCAGCACATCCGCTGAGGAGCGTGCCAAACAATGGTTCGGCAAATTAGAAATGCACAAAACCGCTGAGAAAAACGGCGTATTGTTCTATCTAGCTATTGAAGATCGCAAGCTCGCTTTGTGGGCGGGTGAAGGCATCAATGAAAGAGTCCCTGCCAATTTTTGGCAAACGATCATTGACCTAATGATCAGTGAATTTAAAGTAGGACATTTCTCTGAAGGTCTTATTGCCGGTGTAGAGAAAACAGGCAAAGCCTTAGGGCAATTTTTTCCTCGTCAGGACGATGATGTTGATGAGCTATCTAACGAAATATCTAAAGGCTAGCCTATGAAGCGTTGGATACTATTAGTACTACTTCCCGTCTCCCTGTTTGCTCAAAATGCGCAAGACTTACTCAATGCCCCGGCACCGAAGCAATTGGTTTCGGACTACAGTGACATCCTATCACCGAAGGAAGAAGCCTATCTAGAAAATCTACTGCTGGATTACGCAGACACCACCTCTACCCAAATAGCCGTTGTTACGGTAGAGACCACTGGCGGAGACAACATCAATCTAATCACAGCGGAGATTGCAGCAAACTGGGAAATAGGCCAACAAGGCAAAGACAACGGATGCCTCATTCTAGTAGCTTCAGGCGACCGGGAAATTTCCATTCAAAACGGATACGGACTTGAACCTTATTTAACCGATTTTACCTCCAAACAAATCATTGAAAACGACATTTTACCTGAATTCAAAGGGGGTAGTTATTTCAAAGGTTTAGTGGCCGGATCGAATGCTATTATGCAGGTGCTTGATGGCACCTACGAAGGCAAAGGTGGGCGTTCTATCGGGAACAGATCTCGAAAAAAGAATTTCGGCAAACTCCTTATAATTATACTCGTCCTAATCATGCATTACATTTTAAATTCTCGAGGAGGCGGCGGGAGTGGTGGCTATCGAACAGGCACGTTTATCGGAGGTACAAGATCTGGTTATACTATGGGGCGCTCTGGCGGCTTTACTAGCAATGGTAGCTTCGGTGGCTTCGGAGGAGGAGGCTTTGGTGGCGGCGGAGCCTCTGGAGGTTGGTAAGATTATATAAAAAAAACCCGCGGGCTTGGCCCGCGGGTTTTTAGTTTCAAAAATTGGCTCGCTTAAAACTCGAAAGTCAAACCAGTCATGATGTTGAAGGTCGCTTGTGCGTAGTAGTAGGCAAAATCGCCCCACATGTATCCATTAGCTGCATAGGATGTGTTGCCCAAGTTTCTGAACTCCACAAATCCGATCAATCGCTGTACATCGCTGCAGTTCCAAGTGTATTGACTGCGTGCGTTGATGATGTGATAGGCCGGTAGGCTATGTGCTTCAAGCCCTTCGTTAGACATGTATTGTTTGCCTACATATTGGTTCCAAAGTGTCGCCTCAAAACCTTTTTTAGCATACGTTAAACGTGCACTAGCTACTGCGCCAGGAGAAAAAGCAATTGGCGTATTGTCCACAAAAGAAGACAATGGATCGCTTACCCAGTTCACATTCTCGTTCTGACTTAAAGCTACATTGGCCGTCGCTGAAAGCGCCGAAGTCAACTCATACGCACCCGTAAACTCAACTCCTTGACGGAAGCTCTGTCCAACATTCTCACGGATTGGATATCCTTGAGCGTCGATAGCACCTGTAAGGACCAATTGGTTTTGGTACTGCTGACGGTACGCGTTTACATCAAAAGCCCACTTCTCCCCGGAGTTTCGGAAATTGAATTCCATATCCAACATGCGTTCCGCCTGCAACGCATTGGCATCACCTGCATATTGTAAATCCGTGCGGTTCGGCTCGCGATGACCTATACCTGCGTAGGCTCCGAAAACTTGATTTCCATCGAGGTTATAGGTCATACCTACCTTAGGGTTAAAGAAGTTGAACGTGCGGTCGAAATTTGCCGGTCCCGTCGCTGAGCCACCGGTTGAACTGTGGTTCACGTAGCGGTATTGCGCATCAGCATAGACCAAAAGGTTGTTGCTAGTCAAAGCATATTTTGCGTAGATGTTCGCATCATCTTTAACGGCGTCCCCTGTATAGTAATCGCCGTCGAGGGTACTTACGTTAGGATTGTTCGCCCAAATCACACGGCCAAAGTGCGCGCCCTCATAACGGTGCACCCCGCCGCCAAGCTGTACACGCTGACCGCCGTTTACATAGGTCCACGAAGAAGTGGCTCCATAGAAATCGTTGTCCAACCACTTGCGCGTAACAACATCACCGTAAGCAACAGTATCCATTGCCGAAACGTAATTGCCGATACCAAAATCAGCAAAAGCGAATCCTTGATTATACTCTTCGTAATAACCGGCGCCTGCAGTGTGGTGCAAAGCCGCCGCGAAAGTACCGCCAAAGAGGTTAGAGTAGCGGTAGTGCAATTGTGTGTGCTCCTGACCGTAGTTATCTACTTGGTCGTCATAGGTGCCAATAACATTCCACATATCATCATAGATGGCACCCGCAAAATTTGAACGTGGTGCTGCATCCCAGGCGCCACCGTACATAGTGGTAGAATCGACCCCATACCAAGCCTGATAGGTACGTTCGCCACCGCCAAAACGTACTGCCTCAACGTAATGACCGCCACCGGCAAAACCAGCGCTCACGTAGTACGATTGTAGGTCTGAAGATGCGCGCTCCACATAGCCGTCTGAAGTGATGGACGAGATGCGCGTATTCATCCAAAAACCGCTTGCCGACTTCCCTGTTCGTGCTTCCATGGTAGCACGTTGTGTACCATAAGATCCTGCACCCAAAGTGATACGACCACCTTTTTCACCAGCACCCAAAGTGCTTAGACCGAGGCTTGCTCCGAATGCTCCCGATCCGTTGGTAGAGGTTCCAACCCCTTTTTGCAATTGGATGGCATTCGTAGAAGACATGAGGTCTGGTGTATTCACCCAAAACACACCATGGCTCTCCGCGTCATTCATTGGAATGCCGTTAACCGTTACGTTGATGCGCGTGATGTCCGAACCACGAACACGCATATTGGTGTATCCAATACCGTTTCCAGCATCAGAGAAACTAACTACGCCTGCAACATCTTGTAAAACATAAGGAAGGTCACGACCGGTGTTCAGCGCTTCAACATCCTTTTCTGTAAGGTTAATCTGTGCGATTGGGTCGTTCTTTTGCGCCCAAGTGCCCAGTACATTCACCTCATTGAGTTCCACATTGGGAAGAAGGAGAATGTCGATTTTAGCAGAATCGGCCTTTTCTTGTGCAGTGGCAAATAGCGACAGTGCTACAGCGGCTGCGGAGTACATGAATTTTTTCATGAAAATTGGTTTTTTAAAACCACGTCAAGGGGCAATAACGTGTTGTTACACAAATATTGCTTTCGTTCCTTGGCAGCATTACCTGCCCAGGTTCTATGGGTATGTTCTCAGCCCGTAGGTCAAACGACTTTCTGGGCACCCCTTTGAGACAACGCAAATGTATAACACGAAAAGCGTATGTTAGTATTCATGAAAAAGATTGTTCGAATTAGCGGAATTGTGGGAGCTTCAGGACTCGTTTTGAGTTCGATATTCAAGGTTTTCCACTACATGGGTGCCCCAACACTGCTACTTATTGGTACTGTGAGTACCGGAGTATTTATTCTCACCTACATCATTGATAAGCTGCGCAGTCGCTCTTAATCTTTGAATTTCTCAAGCAACCCTACAGGACGTAATCGGATTTGGTCCCCTCTCTGCGGCTGACGGCCGACCGGAAAATCATTGTATTTGTAGAGTTTATCGAGCGATACTGCATGCTGCTGACTAATGGCGCGCATAGTCAATCCTTCGGAAGCAATGACGAACTTCTGTTTTGATCGCGGCTTCTTGTAGTCGATGTACACCGCTTCGCCCGAATGAAATACCGTTTCGTACGAGGCGTCATTTATACTTAGTAGGACTTGAACCCTCATGTGCAACGAATCTGCCAAATGTTCCAGGGTCTCCCCTGTTTTAAGCACGACATAAGGTGTTCCGTTCTCGTGGTACTTCATTCTGTGAATTAGAAATTTCTTCTTGGCATTGGTCACGGGCTTGCCCTTCGCGTTCAAGGTGGGTCCTTCTGTTTTCGCGGATAGAGTGTCCTCGGAGGCTAGTAGCGGTGCCATGGCAGCAAAATCAAAGCGGTGCAACTCCTCTTGTTCTATGATGCGAATGAGCTTATTTGCATAGTCCGGGGCAGTCGCATAGCCAGCTTTCTTTAGACCCTTCGCCCAACCCTTGTAATCTGATGGGTCCAATTCAAACAAGAACTCATACCTCGATCCGCGGACTAAAAAATCTGTATGGTCTTCGTAACTGTGCCTAACTTCCTTGTATGCCCTGAAACACTCGCCTTTGGCATCATCATCATGGTAGACTTTTTCACCCGTCCAACTGCCGTGGCACTTTATCCCAAAGTGGTTGTTTGACTTCTTGGCCAATTCACTCAAGCCATTCCCACTTTCCAGAATTCCTTGCGCCAACGTAATCGATGCTGGAATCCCACTTCTATTCATCTCATCTACAGCAATTTGCGAATACTTTAAGACATAAGCAGTACGCGCATTGGTCTGTGCAGTCATCACAAGAGCTGTGAAACTAACTATAAGAAGGTGGAAGTAACGGTTCGTTAACATTGGGCATACGATTTAACTACAAATTGCATTTTCCTTCTTGAAGTTTTTTCAAATGGGCCACTGAGTTATTAAAAATTTGAGGGCTAACTCCCACAAAATCAAAAAATGAAATTGTTAATAACGCTTTTTAGGAAGGTCTTGAATCTGTAAATCGATTTGGTAGTTTAGGTATGAGTCTAAACAAAAACACTACGCAATGAATACTAACGATTTCGGAATGGACGATTCTTTCGCAAGCTTCGTTCAAGAATTAGAGCAAGCAGAGCAACCCAAAGCCTGCAGCATTGACAACCCAGAATGTGAGGCTTGCGGAAGCTAAATCACATCTGTAGAACACATTAAAACCCCCCGGTTCGCTGCGCGAACCGGGGGGTTTTAATTTCCACCCACCCTACTTTGCTAGTCTTGATAAACGCTCCAAGAACTATTCCTATAAAGCAATAGTAACAATCCAGCCATGAGCACAAAACCGAAGAATACAGAAGCAGCTATTTTCATTCCAGACCCTTTAGATTTCCCAAAGGCCACACGATAAAAGCCCATGCTAAAGGCGGCAATAAGAGTCGTGTACACAAAATAAATGACCCAATTCCAACCGTCGGACATCCAGCGAAAGTCATAATAGCCTTCGTCCATCCACATAAAGAATTGGCTCACAATGTGAATCCATAAAAAGATGCGTGCATACGGCCGAGGAACCAAAGACACTACAACAGGTAGGTAAATCCTACGCCCAAGTAGTTGTTCCACCCGTTGATCTCGTATTTCAAACCCAGTGCATTGATACTGCCGTCAAAGCCATACCACTGAATGTCCATACCGATCGGGATGGTAAATACATTCACGGGGTCGTCCGGATCGATAAACAACAAATCCACTAGACCGGTCTTTTCAGAATAATCTGCACCCGTAATGTATCCAAAACCAACATTTAAAAAAATATCAAAGACGTCGCCCTCCCACAATTTACCGAAGCGCACTTTTGCCGAAGTAAATCGACCCACATTAAAGCTGTACTGAGGAAGCGCATAATTGCTGCCAAAAGCACCATTGCGAATGTAGGAAGCTGTAAAAGCAAGGACACCCCCATTGTCTAAATCGTGCAGGTAACCGCCTAATTCATATTCCTCGCCAAGAACAAATGCCGTAGGATCTGTGAGAAGTGTGTGATAGCCCGCAAGAATGCCCATATCAATCTCCCCTAAAGTCAATTCTGCCTGCGCGTTAGAAAACAGCGGAGCCAAAGTGAACAGAAGAGCAAATTTTAAGTTGCGCATGTGGGTGTTTTGTTTCCTTAAATATCAAAAAAACTATGCCAAAAAAGAAGCCACTTCTATTTGAAGCGGCTTCCTTATCACTAGTTCTTAGTATCTGTAGTGTTCTGGCTTGAACGGTCCTTCAACCTTAACACCGATGTAATCGGCTTGGTCTTTACGAAGCGTCTCGAGCTCTACACCGATCTTAGCCAAGTGCAAGGCTGCTACCTTCTCATCCAAGTGCTTAGGAAGCGTGTACACTTTGTTCTCGTACTTATCGCTGTGGTTCCACAACTCCAACTGTGCCAATACTTGGTTGGTGAAGCTGTTCGACATTACAAACGATGGGTGACCTGTAGCACAACCTAGATTCACCAAACGGCCTTCCGCCAATACGATAATCTCGTTGCCTTCTACATTGTAAAGGTCTACTTGAGGCTTAATCACCTTCTTGGTATCGCCGTACGCACCGTTCAACCATGCCATGTCGATCTCGTTATCGAAGTGGCCAATGTTACAAAGGATGGTTTTATCGTTCATCATCTTGAAGTGCTCTTCTGTGATGATGTCTTTGTTTCCTGTTGCTGTAACAACAATCTGTGCGCGCGGGATAGCGTTATCCATACGCTTCACTTCAAAGCCGTCCATCGCTGCTTGCAATGCACAAATAGGATCGATCTCAGTAACAATCACACGAGCACCTGCACCACGCAATGATGCCGCAGTGCCCTTACCTACATCACCGTAACCGGCAACAACAGCAACTTTACCTGCAATCATCACATCAGTAGCACGACGAATGGCATCTACTGCAGATTCCTGACAACCGTATTTGTTATCAAACTTCGACTTTGTTACAGAGTCGTTTACGTTGATCGCTGGAAGTACAAGCGTTCCGTTGATCTCACGCTCGTACAAACGATGAACACCCGTAGTCGTCTCTTCAGACAATCCTTTGATGCCGGCTACCAACTCTGGGTATTCGTCGAACACCATGTTGGTCAAATCACCACCATCGTCCAAAATCATATTCAACGGCTGACGGTCCTCACCGAAGAATAATGTCTGCTCGATACACCAGTTGAACTCTTCCTCGTTCATACCCTTCCAAGCGTATACTGGAATACCTGCTGCTGCGATAGCCGCTGCTGCGTGGTCTTGGGTTGAGAAAATGTTACAAGACGACCAGGTAACATCTGCACCTAGCTCTACTAATGTTTCAATCAATACCGCCGTTTGGATGGTCATGTGCAAACAACCGGCGATGCGCGAACCTGCCAAAGGTTTACTTGCACCAAACTCCTCACGCAGGGCCATAAGACCTGGCATCTCTGCTTCAGCAAGCTTGATTTCTGTGCGGCCCCAATCGGCCAATGACATATCTTTAACTTTGTACGGTACGTACTGTGTAGTTGTACTCATGTAGTATATAAATTTGCTGCAAAGATACACAACACAAGGGTCTTACAAACAGTTCAATAGAATGTTGATTTATCCATTTAAATACCTCGATGATTCCGTTCAGGTTTCCATCAACCCTGATTCCCAGGGCGAGGCCATTATGGACCAATTCAGCGCTGCCGATCATCAACGGTACGCCGAACTGAAATCTGAGCCGAAAAAACAGGAATTTCTTTGGAGCCGCACCGCTCTTAACTGCGCCGGAGCTGATTTGAAATACATCGAATACCAAGGCAAGAAACCCGTCCTAAACAACGGGCACATCAGCCTAAGTCACTGTAAAAATGGTGTTGCCGCCACCTTCAGTGAACAACTGGAGGTAGGAGTCGATATCGAAACCAAGCGCGAAAATCTCACACGTATCGCCCCAAAATTTACCACGGAAGAAGAACTCACTCGTTTTGATTGCGAGCCGCATGCTGCACTTCAATTTATCTGGGGCATCAAGGAAAGCCTGTTCAAACTCTATGGATACGGCAGTGTAGACTTTAAGGAACATCTTGAAATCACCGCCTTTGAATGGGATCCCCAGAAAAGACAAGGATGGGGCATCGCATGGATCGGACAAACCTGCGAAGAACGTCCCCAACCGCTCCAATGTCTGGTGCAGACCGCTTTGGTTGGTGAACATTATCTATGCATGGCGACACACAGAATACCCACCGTTCCCTTCGAAAGCGAGCGAACTGTATTGCGCGAATGGGTTCCAAACGATGCGCCTTGGTTGTATGATCTCAACATGAATCCACAAGTCGTGCGGTACACGGGTGATGCTGGATTCACCTCAACACAGAGTGCCTTAAACCTGATAAAAAGCTATCCAAACTACCAGCGCGACGGATACGGACGCTGGATGGTCATTGATAAATCAACAGACCACCCGATCGGTTGGTGCGGACTTAAAAATAACCCTTGGGGCATCGATCTTGGCTTCCGTTTCTTCGAGGCAGTCTGGGGCAAAGGCATCGCCACAGAATGCGCCGTAGCTACCGTTGAAAAAGCCAAAGCACTTGGGCTTAGTGATCTGATCGGACGTGCACTGTCCGAAAATGTTGGTAGTTGGAAGGTACTAGAGAAGGTGGGCATGCAACGCTACGAAAGCTTGCCTATTGAAGATTTCGCACAGGACTATAATATCGCTGAAAAAGACCTTGACAGCTGGAAAGGACTGATGCTTCACATATATAAATTGGCGTTGTCGTGAAAATAGTAGTAACCGGAACTGAGAGCACCTACAAAAGCACGCTTACCCAAGCGCTGACCCAACAGTTCTCGTTTGTCCATACCAAAGAGTATGCGAGGGAATACTTGGAGGAAATCGCACCAGATACCCCTGTAAACCCGATGCCTCGAGCAGACTACAATCGTATCGAACAAGGCCAGCTGCAAAGTCAAAAATCACACGGATACTTCGACAATTTTGGACACCGAATATTCGATACCGACGGCATTACTCTTTACATCTGGAAAGCTGATAAATACGGTGAAATTGACCCAGAACTGTTGAAGGTTCCTGAAGATGTGATTTATTTCTTGTGCTATCCAAACGTTCCTGCAGGCGAAGATCGATTGCGCATAGATGCAGAGCGCAGAACATCCTTGCATAGAGAGTACCTCAACGTGCTTCATCGTTTGCCGAACACCGTTGTACATCTCGACCAACCAACATTAGAAGCGCGGCTAGCCTACGCCCAAAAAAGTATTGAAGAATTACTAAACGACGCGGTTTAGTTTCTCATTGATGTGCTGGCGCGCATTGTTCCATTTCTGGAATTGCACCATGTAGTAGTTGTAATCTGCATTTTCCATGCTTAGATACTCCTTCAATTCATTCAACTTGCGCTCGACGTGAACGTATTTCAAGCGCAGCGTTGTTTCATTGACCAATGGGAAAATGGTATTTTTTTCGTCCGGGAGGTAAATCTCTTTCGACTTCCAATTCGCCAAGGTATACTTCTCCGTCAACGCTTCCGTGACCACTTTGATGATCTCAGGATCTTCCCTGCGCACCCACCAATCTGTATTGGGTACATGCTCTTTTTCTACCTCGTCGGCGAGCATGTTGTACATCTTAGAAAAAATTGGCGTTGCAAATTCTATTTGATCTTCTTCAATTTCGTCTACAATCCAAGTAGCTATAGAGACCGGTATTACTTCCTCCTCATCAACATCTGCATCTAGCATCGCTTCAGTGCCCTTGGCCACCAAAAGATGGATGATACGCTCCTCTTGCTCGAAGCCTTGAATCTTGACCATTCCGGCCTCACGGGGTTGAACGACCTCCATCGGCGGCGCCGATGCTTGTCTTTTCTTTTGCTGTCGCTGCTGAATGCCTTGTAACCTGCCGAGCTCTTCATAAAGGGCTGTTGGATCTATTTCAAGAATAGAAGCCGCCTCTTTGATGAATACCTGTCGTCCTATCTGATCTGGTACCTTTGAAATACTGCTTACCACATCGCGAACCATTTCAGCAAACTTCAACGGATCACCGGCTACATCCTCCTTCAATACCGAAGTTTTGAAACTGATAAAGTCCTTCTTGCTGTCCTTCAAGAATGCCTCTAGCTCCTCGTTGGTGCGCTGCTTGGCAAAGCTGTCTGGATCTTCACCCTCAGGGAAGCTCACTACGCGAACATTTACGCCTTGTTCGAGCATCATGTCTAGCCCACGAAAGCTTGCGCGCAACCCTGCCGCATCTCCATCGAAAAGCAAGGTAATATTCGGCGTGTAGCGCTTCAACATACTTATCTGTCCCTCGGTCAGTGCTGTACCTGATGAACTTACCACATTGCGCACTCCGTTCTGATAGAAACTCAGCACATCCGTATAGCCTTCCACCAAAAAGGCCTCATCGCGCTTAACAATTTCTTGCTTAGCTTGGTACAAGCCGTAGAGTACTTTGCTCTTGTGGTAGATCGGATTTTCTGGACTGTTCAGGTATTTCGCTGCCTTGGCACTGTTGCTCAAAATACGCCCGCCGAATCCTAAAACTCGACCGCTGACACTGTGTATTGGGAACATGACACGACCACGAAATCTATCGTACCAGCCGCGTTCATTCTTCATCGAAATGCCACTCTCTTGCAATGCCTTTTCACTGTATTGATTGGCTATCGCATAATCTGCAAAGGCGGTTGACGCTTCAGGGCTGTAGCCAAGGTGAAATCTATTGATCGTCTCGTCATTGAACCCACGTTCTTTGAAGTAGCTCAGGCCGATGGCTTTGCCTTCGTCCGTTTCAAGCATTTGCTCCTTAAAAAACTTGGCAGCCACATCGGTAATCAGATACACTGCCTCGCGCATATTACCCGCTTCGATTTCCTCAGCCGTCTGCGGACGTGCCTCTGGAATCTCGATATTGTACTTCTTTGCTAGCCAACGTAACGCCTCCGGATAACTCATTTGTTCGAGCTCCATCAAGAAGGTAACTGCGTTACCGCCTTTGCCAGAAGAGAAACATTTAAAAATCTGCTTTGCAGGACTTACCATAAAGGAGGGCGTCTTCTCGTTGTTAAACGGTGATAAACCCTTCAGATTGCTGCCCGATTTTTTCAACTGAACGAATTCTCCAATCACCTCCTCAATACGAGCGGTGGTGAAGATCTGTTCTATGATTTCTTGTGGAATCCGGGCCATGGATGCAAGATACTTTTTCTAAATAAAAAAGCCACCCCTAAGGGCGGCTCTAAGCAAGCTGAGTTGAACTTAATTATTTATGCAAATGTACATCCATTTGTGGATATGGAATAGAAATACCCTCAGCATTGAACGATTTATATACAGCATCATTCATTGCGTAGTGTACGTCCCAATAATCCTCTGACTTCACCCATGCACGCGTGATGATGTTGACAGAAGAGTCTGCCATAGCACTTAATTCAACAAGGATAGGTTTGTCTTTAATAATTCTGGTATCGCCATCAATTAAGGTGAGAAGAATGGACTTTGCCTTATCTAAATCGGCATCATAACCAATCCCGAAGGTCCATTCCAATCGCCTAAATTCCTGAGCACTATAATTCACCAAAGAGCCGTTACTCAATGCTCCATTGGGTAAAATAATGAGCTTGTTGTCCGGTGTGGTAAGGGTGGTCACGAAAATTTGAATGGACTTCACCGTTCCTGAGTGGCCCTGGGCCTCAATAAAATCACCGACTTTGAATGGCTTGAACATCAATATCATCGCGCCGCCTGCAAAGTTTTGAAGCGTACCACTTAGTGCCATACCTACTGCCAAACCTGCAGCACCCAAAACTGCAACTATGCTCGTCGTCGCGACTCCTAGTTGATTTATGGTGGCAATAATGACAAATGCCTGCAAGGTGATTTTCATGAGCGACTCCAAAAAGGTCGTCAAACTCGCGTCCATATTTCGAAGGCTCATCGCTTTCTTAAACCCTTTGAGAATAACGCGTACGATACGCATACCAATCCAAAGGATGAGCAATGCAATGATTCCTTGCTTAACCCACACTAGGGCGTTTTCTGTGATGGTCTCCATTGAGACTCCAATAATTTCTTCCATGATGTAACCGGTTTTGGTTTACTTCTTACGAGCGCCTGTGTAGGCAATGACCTCCTCTAAAGCACTACGCTCTGCACTCTTAGGGAAATTAGAAAGAATTTCTGCAGCTTTCTGCAAATGCCCATCCATTTTCGAACGAGCATAATCTAGGCCTCCAGACTTTCGAACGAAATCTACCACTTCAGCCACCTTTTTAGGTCTGTTGTGGTCTTTTTTAATGGTACGTATGATCTGCTTGCGCTTCGATGCTGTAGTGTTTTGTAAGGCATTGATAAGCGGTAACGTCATTTTCTGTTCCTTGATGTCAATTCCTGAAGGTTTACCCGTCAAATTGACCTTTTCGAAATCAAATAAATCGTCTTTGATCTGGAATGCCAATCCAAGCTCGCGACCGAACATGCGCATCTGCTCTTGAACCTCTGATGATGCCTCTGCACTTTGTGCTCCAACGACACAACACGTTTCTAGCAGTATGGCTGTCTTTTGCTGAATAACATCATAGTAGACCTCTTCTGTGATATCTAATTTTCTTGCTTTCTCAATCTGAAGGAGCTCGCCTTCACTCATGCTCTTCACTGCAGTGCTTACCGTACCAAGAAGTTCATATTGCTTCCTGTCCACAGCTAGTAAAAGCACCTTAGACAAAAGATAATCTCCAATGAGTACTGCCACTTTATTTTTCCAGAGCGCATTTATTGAAAAGAAACCTCTCCGCATATCGGCATCATCTACCACATCGTCATGGACAAGAGTCGCTGTATGCATAAGTTCTATTAAAGAGGCACCGACGTAGGTACTGTCGTTTACTTTACCCAACATTTTTGCCGTCAATAGGACGAGGATCGGACGGAGTTGCTTCCCCTTGCGCTTGACCATGTAATTCATGACGCGATCGACCAAGGGAGTGTTAGACTTTAAATGTGTTTTAAACCGTACATCAAACTCCTTCATCTCCTCAGCGATAGGCGCTTTAATAGAATTCAACTTTGACATTAGCTCCAGCCTTTTGATTTCTGAATGTGCTCATAGGCCTTCTGCACATTCAAGAAGGTTTCTTTGGCCGCAGCCTGTGCCTCGGCACCCGCATCAATGGTACGATCCGGATGATATTTTAATGCCATTTTTCGGTACGCCTTTTTCACTTCTGCTTCGGATGCGTTTTCACCTACTTCCAAAACTTTATACGCCCAACCCGTATCCGATTCTTTAGAGAACATCGCTTTGATCGATTCAAAGTCGTACGGATTAATGCGAAGATTACGTGCTATACGACGAATCTCTTCCACCTCATTCTGATGCAAGTGACCGTCTGCCAATCCTAATTTAAACAGAAAGTGAATCAGCTGAAGACGTGTACTATGATTTGTAAAGCCGTTGATCTGATTACACACTTTAGTCAGCGGAATCTGTTGATCGACTATTTTTCTAAAAACAGCAAAGCTCTCGTTGGCACGTTCCTTTCCGAACATGCTTACAAATTGTGCCCGAACAAAATCCAACTCTTTCTGGGCTACCTTACCGTCCGCTTTGATAACGCGCGCAGCAAGAACCAAAAGGGCGATATGAAAATCACTAGGTGAGGATTGCTGGGAGCGTGTATACGTGCCGCTAGGCTTTTCGCCTTCGACCAAGTCGTGTATACGATTAGCAAAGGCTACTCCAAGTATTGCACCGATAGGACCGCCTAAAGACCAGCCTAAACCGCCCCCAAAAATTTGAAAAAGTCGTTTCATTCCGAATTCAAAGATACTCGGCTAAAACGGAAAAAACTAAAGCCTGTAATCGAGATTAAACCACGAAATAGGCGAAGGCAGCAATACCTCCTATGATTACGATTACTAAGGCAATTTGTGCGTAGAGTTGCGCGGTTGACATCTTCTCTTTCGCAGGTTTCATTCGACGACGTTTCGTCGTTGCTTGAGTGGACATAGCGAGTGTGTTTTGTTGTGTACCATTAAGATACAAAAATCCTCCGAACACGCAAGAGACTGATGCTGTATTTTACTTAAGACCAAGTAATTAGATAAAAACTACCAGAAAATTAGGCCTGTACTATTTGAGATGTTTTGACACAAAAAACCCTCAGTGTTGGCTGAGGGTTTTTTGATGTAATTAATTCCGGTGGTTAAGACCCGCAGGCCACACATTCGTCCGGATTATCAATTGAACAAGCAATTTTTTCTTCAGCCGTGACTTCCTCGCTCATTTTAGCCATGGCTTCTTTCTGCGCTTTTACACGTGCTTCTACTTCTGCAGCTGTTGGCTCTGTTGAAGCAGCAGGCACAGCATCGGCAGTTTCCGAACTGGCACCTGAAGTAACACCAGGACTCATATCTGTCTGCGCATTTTTCTTAACGGTAAACTTAATTGCGCTTGTCGCAGGCTTAGAACGTAGGTAGTACATACCTGTTTTCAGCCCTTTCTTCCAAGCGTAGAAGTGCATAGAAGTGAGTTTACCCATGTTTGGACTTTCCATGAAGAGGTTCAGACTTTGGCTCTGGTCAATGAACATACCACGATCTGCCGCCATATCTAGAATATCTCTCATTGAAATTTCCCAAACAGTCTTGTAAATAGCCTTCAAATTGTCTGGTACACCTTCAATGTTTTGCACTGAACCGTTCGTTGCCATCAACGCATTCTTCATATCATCGTTCCAAAGACCCAATTCAATCAAATCGTTCAATAGGTGCTTGTTTACGACGATGAATTCGCCTGAAAGCACACGACGCGTGTATACATTTGATGTGTACGGCTCGAAACATTCATTGTTTCCAAGAATCTGAGAAGTTGAAGCAGTTGGCATTGGTGCCATCAACAAACTGTTTCTCACTCCGTGCTTTTCAACTTCTTCACGTAATTCTTTCCAATCCCAACGGCCGCTTAATTCTTCATCCTTAACGCCCCATAGATTGTGCTGGAACTGCCCTTGAGAGATTGGTGAACCTTCGTAAGTTTCATAAGCACCATCTTTCACAGCTTGGTCCTTAGAAGAACTTACTGCAGCGAAATACATGGTTTCGAAAATCTCTTTGTTCAACGCTTTCGCCTCCTCGGAGTCAAACGGCATACGCAATTTGATAAACGTATCAGCCAATCCTTGAACACCTAAACCTACAGGACGATGGCGCATGTTTGAATTTCTAGCTTCTACCACTGGATAGTAGTTACGATCAATCACTTGATTCAAGTTGTAGGTCACCTTGTAGGTTACATCGTACAATTTCTGATGATCAAACTTGCCATCTTCCACAAACATTGGAAGTGCAATAGATGCTAGGTTACATACCGCAACCTCATCCGGTGACGTGTATTCTAAGATCTCAGTACACAAGTTTGAAGAACGGATTGTACCCAGGTTCTGCTGGTTCGATTTCAAGTTCGCGGCATCCTTGTAAAGCATGTACGGCGTTCCCGTTTCAATCTGGCTTTCCATGATTTTCGCCCATACTTCACGAGCTTTCACAGTACGGCGACCTTTCCCTTCACTTTCGTATTTGGTATAAAGATCAACAAACTCCTGACCGTGACAGTCGAACAAACCTGGACATTCGTTTGGACACATGAGCGTCCATTCTTCATTCTTCTCAACGCGCTCCATGAAAAGATCTGGAATCCACATTGCGTAGAACAGATCGCGAGCACGCATTTCTTCTTTACCGTGATTCTTCTTCAAATCCAAGAACTCGTAGATGTCTGCGTGCCATGGTTCAACATAAATGGCAAACGAGCCTTTACGCTTACCGCCTCCTTGATCTACATAACGAGCAGTATCGTTGTACACGCGCAACATTGGAACAATACCGTTGGAAGTACCGTTGGTTCCCCCAATATATGATCCAGTAGCACGGATATTGTGAATGCTCAATCCAATACCACCTGCGCTCTGCGAAATCTTAGCTGTTTGCTTCAAGGTGTCGTAGATACCGTCTATACTGTCTTCCTTCATTGTCAGAAGGAAACAAGAACTCATCTGAGGTTTTGGCGTACCCGCATTGAATAACGTAGGTGTTGCATGGGTCATGTACTTCTTGCTCATCAACTCATAGGTCTCTAAAGCACCTTCGAGATCGTCCTTATGAATACCAATACTTACGCGCATGAGCATTTGCTGAGGACGCTCAACAATCTTACCGTGCATACGGAGCAAATAAGAGCGCTCGAGTGTTTTAAACCCAAAGTAATCGTAAGAGAAATCGCGGTCGTAGATCAATTGTGAGTCCAAGTATTCAGCATTCGCTTGAATGATTTCGTACACATCATCAGCAATCAACGGTGCTTTTTTGCCGGTTTCCGGGTTGATGTATTCGTACAAATCTGTTACAGTCTCCGAGAAGCTCTTTTTAGTACTCTTATGCAAGTTGCTGACTGCAATTCTTGCGGCAAGATTCGCGTAATCCGGATGTTTGATAGTCATTGACGCAGCAGTTTCTGCAGCCAAATTATCTAACTCAGAGGTGGTTACGCCGTCATAAACGCCGTCCACTACACGCTTTGCTACCGCTACTGGATCAACATATTCGCTCAATCCGTAACATAGTTTTTCAATACGTGCAGTAATCTTATCAAACTTTACCGCCTCCTTTCTTCCGTCTCTTTTAAGTACGCGCATCATAGCTTATTCTCTTGGGTGTGTTCTTGTGTTCTTTTTCGTTTAGAAGCTCATGTCGCCACCAAACGCATTGTCGAAGTTGTGATCTTCTTGACTCTCACCAACTCCTGCTTTTTTGTATTCTGAGACACGTTTCTCGAAGAAGTTTGTTTTTCCTTCCAACGAGATCATATCCATAAAGTCAAATGGATTCGCAGTACCGTACACCTTTGGACAGTTCAATGTCTCTAGCAAGTGGTCTGTTACGAATTCAAGGTATTCAGACATCAATTTTGCATTCATTCCGATCAAATTCACTGGCAATGATTCAGTAATAAACTCACGCTCAATGTCTAATGCTTCAGTAATGATTTGAGTTATACGTTCTACCGGCACCTTGTTTACCAAGTGGTTGTTGTGCAAGTGACAAGCGAAATCACGGTGTAGACCTTCATCTCGAGAAATGAATTCGTTAGAAGTTGCCAAACCTGGTAGTAAACCTCTTTTCTTCATCCAGAAGATGGAACAAAATGCTCCTGAGAAGAAAATTCCCTCTACTGCTGCGAATGCAATCAAACGCTCTGCGAATGATTCAGACTCAATCCAACGCAACGCCCAATCAGCCTTTTTCTTAATCGCAGGAAAGCGCTCGATAGCGTTAAACAATTCGTCTTTTTCAGCATCATTATCCACAAGAGTGTCGATGAGTAGGGAGTACATCTCACTGTGAATGTTTTCCATCATGATTTGGAAACCGTAGAAGAATTTCGCCTCCGAGTACTGTACTTCGTTTACAAAGTTTTCTGCAAGGTTTTCATTTACAATACCATCAGAAGCTGCGAAGAATGCTAATATGTGCTTGAGGAAGTAACGCTCGTCGTCATTTAGCTTTTTCCAGTCCACAACATCTTGGTGCAAATCGATTTCCTCCGCTGTCCAAAATGAAGCTTCTTGCTTCTTGTACCAATCCCAAATATCGCTGTGCTGGATTGGGAAAATCACAAACCTGTTTTTGTTGTCTTGTAAAATTGGTTCCTGTTGCATAAAGCAAAAATTTTTAAGGTCGGAAACCCGCATTAATCATTTTTAATGTACTGATTTCCAGCTAATTATGTTTTTGGTTTTTCAGCGGAGTAGGATGTTCAATACGTGTCCGTAGCTGAACGACCTATACAAACATGGCCACGATTTAAACCAATAACAAGAACCACTATTTGGGTTTTTCCCGTAGTTATTAACAACGAAAAATTACAGAATACAGGCCTCGCTATAGACTGCTATTGGGACTGAGACGATAAACGTCTGAAAATTTCTTCTGTTAAGATTTTTTAAGTCCGTTTTTCTCAATTAAATCGGCCGCGATTTCCACTTTTTCATAGAAAGCTGGTCCGTATTTTCTGATTAGTGGATCTTTTAAAAACTTGTAGACTGGCACCTTTAATTCCTCACCCAAAGAACAGGCCGCCGAGCAAATAGACCAGCGGTCGTAGTTCAACGCCTCAAAATCTGTGTAGCGAGCGATACGGATAGGATAAAGATGACATGATATGGGCTTCTTCCAATCAATAACACCGTCATTGTAGGCCTTCTCGATGCCACAATGCGCCGCGCCATCTTTACTGAATACCGTGTATGCGCATTCCTTCCCTCCGATTATAGGTGTTTCCTTTTCTCCAAGACCGTCAACAGAGGTTCCCACTTTTTCAATTTCGCGAATGCCTTTTTCTGTTAGATAAGGCTTCACCTTGGGATAAATAGAATCGAGAATAGCAACCTCCTCTTCTTCCACAGGAGCGCCTGCATTGCCCTCAACACAACAAGCGCCTTTACATGCACTGAGGTTACAGACAAATTCCTTTTTGAAAAGGTCTGTTGAAAGCAATTTGTTATCGATGTCAATCACACCACAAAACTAACGCAGACTTCCTCCACTTTTTGAACGTAAACAAGCTAATTTTGCCAAAAAACTAAATACGGTGGGATTTAACATTAACGATGCACTCAGTGCTTTTTTGATTCTTTTCGCTGTCATTGATATTCCTGGTAGTATTCCAATCATTGTCAGTCTTCGTAAGAAAGTAGGCCACGTTCAAAGTGAGAAGGCAACCATTGTTGCCGGTATTATTATGATTGTCTTTCTCTTTATTGGGGAAAGCATTTTGAACTTATTGGGCGTAGATGTGCAAAGCTTTGCCATTGCAGGGAGTTTCGTGATTTTCTTCTTGGCGCTAGAAATGATACTCGGTATCACTCTTTATAAAGAAGAAAGTCCAAGCACTGCTTCTATTGTACCTATTGCATTCCCCCTCATCGCTGGTGCAGGTTCTATGACCTCCTTGGTTTCTCTACAGGCAGAATTTGATAATATCAATATCATTATTGCCATCGTTGCCAATATGATTGTGGTGTATGCAGTTCTGAAGAATACTGAACGCCTTGAGCGCATTCTCGGACCTGGCGGATTGAGCGTGCTTCGCAAAGTTTTCGGTATTATCTTGCTCGCGATTGCAGTGAAACTATTTTTCACCAATCTCATTCCTTTGTTACAAACGGTTTAAGACCTCTTTATAATGGCTGACGATCAATTCAAAAACGTAATCTCCCACGCCAAGGAGTATGGGTTCATTTTTCAAAGCAGCGAAATCTATGACGGATTGAGCGCTGTATACGATTATGGTCAAAATGGAGCCTTACTTAAAAACAATATAAAAGCCTATTGGTGGGGTGCTATGGTACAAATGCATGAGAATATTGTCGGAATAGACTCCGCCATCTTCATGCACCCAACCACTTGGAAAGCCTCTGGCCACGTTGATGCCTTTAATGACCCTCTTATTGACAATAAAGACAGCAAAAAACGTTACCGCGCCGATGTTTTGATTGAAGATCATGTCGAGAAAATTCGTCAGAAGATCGATAAAGAGGTTAAGAAAGCTGCCAAACGCTTTGGTGATGCCTTTGATAAAGAGCAGTATTTGGCAACCAACGGACGAGTTCTTGGCTACCAGGAAAAAATAAAGGCCATAATGGATCGCTTTGTGACAGCCATGGATGCCGAAGATCTAGCGGATGTAAAACAACTCATCGAAGACGAGCAGATTAAATGTCCTGTGAGTGGATCAATGAATTGGACCGATGTACGTCAATTCAACCTCATGTTTGGCACTCAAATAGGCTCTGTAGCTGAGGGTGCATCAACACTCTACCTCCGTCCTGAGACTGCCCAAGGAATCTTCTTGAACTACCTAAACGTGCAGAAAACGGGAAGAATGAAAATTCCTTTCGGTATTGCCCAGATTGGAAAGGCCTTTAGAAACGAGATTGTGGCACGCCAATTCATCTTCCGCATGCGTGAGTTCGAGCAGATGGAAATGCAATTCTTCGTGCGCCCTGGCACTGAAATGGAGTGGTACGAAAGCTGGAAAGAAAAACGTTTAGCCTGGCACAAGAGCCTCGGCTTCGACGATAGTAACTACCGCTTCCACGACCATGAAAAGCTTGCGCACTATGCAAATGCTGCGGCAGATATCGAATTCAACTTCCCGTTCGGATTCAAAGAGCTCGAAGGCATTCATTCGCGTACAGATTTCGATTTGAAACAACACGAAGAATTCAGTGGGAAGAAGCTGCAATATTTTGACCCGGAAATCGGCGAAAACTACGTGCCGTATGTAGTTGAAACCTCGATCGGTCTCGACCGTATGTTCCTGGCGGTACTTTCCAATAGTCTGATGACAGAAACTCTCGAAGACGGAAGTCAGCGCACCGTATTGAACGTACCTGCCTTTTTAGCACCTTATAAAGTGGCCGTGCTTCCTCTTTTGAAGAAAGACGGATTGCCAGAGAAAGCTCGAGAAGTTGTCAATCTTTTGAAGTTTGACCACATGGTCCAATACGATGAAAAAGATGCTATCGGAAAACGATACCGTCGTCAAGATGCCATTGGCACGCCGCTATGTGTTACTGTAGACCACCAAAGTTTGGAAGATAATACGGTTACAGTTCGATTCCGCGATAACATGGAACAGATCCGAATTTCTATGGATGAATTGAAGGCTTTAACGAATGAAAAAGTGTCCCTTAACGAGCAGTTGGGAAAACTTTAATGAAAAATCAATCATAAGGCTTTGATTTTCATATATATTGGTTCCTACAATTAAAAAATCATTCGCGAGATGAAAAAGTTCAACATTTTTGCTTCAGCAGTAGTTGCACTAGCTATGGTAGCTTGTGCTGCACCAGCTGAAGAAGCGCCGGCAGAAGAGCCAGCAATGGAAGAGGTAGCTGAAGAGGCTCCTGCAATGGAAGAAGCAGCAGACTCTGCTGCAGCAGAAGAAGCTGATTCTACTATGGAAGAAGCTACTGAAGAAGCAGCAGCTGAAGAAATGCACGAAGACCACGAAGGTCACGAGCACTAAGATTTACCTCTTAGAAAAAGAAAAACCCCCGAGCGCGATGCGCTTGGGGGTTCTTTTTTAGGTAGATGTATTACCCTAGTATTCTAGACCTTATTTGAGCAATGGAAGCATCGTCCTTTAGCAGGACTTTTCTATAGGCATCGAAACCCCAAAGATTTCTAGCTATACCAGCCTTGAGCAATATAGAGAGTTCTTTACGGTCAAAAGCACCCAGGTCTTCGAGTTCGATACCATAAGCGCCAAACTCTAAAAACGAACTGAGTATGTCTTCAGTAATTGTAAAATCACTGTAAAAATTTGAAAAGTTCAAGTCTTTGAAATTACCTCGGCGAGAATCGGCATAGTCAAATCCAAAGGCATCAATGGTCCCGTAAGAAAATGTCCAGAAGTAGGAAGCACTATCATTGGCAATCTCTATATCAGGCTCAATACCCCCTTGGGAATAGAGTACGCGACCCGTATCACTTATAAAAACACCTTCGTTAACCACTTGGCCTTCGCGATACGGTTTCTGAATGGATCTCCCGCTTGGTGTGTAGTAGTAGGCTACAGTCAATCGAACCTTTGAACCGTCCGCAAGTACTTTATCCTCTTGAACTAAGCCTTTGCCGAAAGAAGTTCGGCCGTATACAGTCGCTCGGTCGTGGTCTTGAAGTGCGCCAGTAAACACCTCTGAGGCACTGGCCGAATTTTCGTTAATGAGAATATGGACGGGCAATTCTTCGAATCTATTCCCCGATTTTGCCTTTGACGTATTCGTCGAACCGTCCTTGTATTTGGTCGTTACAATGTTCTTATTGTCCCCCAAGAACTCATCTGCCATGGCCACAGATTCATGCAAGTATCCACCGGGATTGTCTCGAAGGTCAATGATTAACTCCTCCATTCCCGTAGCAGAGAGGTAGTCTAAATGCGCCACAAATTCGTCGTGAGTAGTCTCAGCGAATCGATCTATCTTTAGGTAGCCTACCCCATCCTCAACCGGCAGATGTAATACACTTTCGATTGGGACTAAATCTCTTTGTACCTCGAAGGACAGTTGTTCTTTTCCTCGAATGACCTCAAGCGACACAGAAGTCCCCCGACGTCCTTTTATTTTCGATGTAACAATATCGTTGGTCAATGATTCACCAACAATGGTGTCCTTATCAATAGCATATACGCGGTCGCCCGACAGAATACCGGAAGCATCCGCGGGGCCCGGCCTCATAACATGAACGAAAACGAGGGTGTCTTTTTTAATGGCGAACTCTACACCTATACCAGAAAAGCCACCTTGCATGCGCTCAGCCATAGCAGCGCCTTCATCTAAAGGGATGTACGTACTGTGAGGATCCAAAGAAGACAAAATATGATCCATAGCTTCGGCCTGAAGAGAATCCATATCCAATTCTTCCACATATTCCTCTTTCAGGTAATCAAAGAACTGGCTCATCTTGCCCCCAGCGGGAGGAGCTTCACCAAATTTGCTGCCTATCCAGACCCCGAAGAGCAGGAAGAATGCTACCCATAAAATGACGTTTTCTCGTTTCAATCGATGTCCATTTGAACCACTTCGACCCCTGCCTTTATCAAAAAGTCTAAGCCGCTGCGGTCTTTGTATTCATTGATGTAAATGAGTTTTTTGATACCTACTTGATGTATCAATTTACTGCACTCTTTACATGGACTCATGGTGATGTACAACGTGGCACCACGCGCACTGGCAGTGCTGCTGGCCACTTTGGTAATCGCATTCGCCTCAGCATGTAACACATACCATTTGGTATAGTTCTCCTCGTCCTCACATGGATTCTCAAATCCAGTGGGCGTTCCATTAAAACCGTCTGAAATAATCATCCGATCCTTCACAATGAGCGCCCCCACTTTTTTGCGTTGGCAATGACTGAGTTGCGCCCATTCTAATGCCATTTTGAGGTATGCCTTATCGTATTTCTTTTGCTTTTCCGTTTGAACCATGTTCCAAATATAACCTTGCCGCGGAATCTAACTAAGCTTATTTGAGAATAGTAGTTTATCCAAGACCAACCATTCTCTGTCCCTGTTAAGTCTACCTTAAATATTCGAATTGAGTCAAAATGAAACAATAAACAAAACCTATATAGCTACCTTCTATAAGAATACTCGTAAACCGCTGTTTTACAATTACTTAAATTATACATAATTTAAAAAATGCCCGAAAGAAATAAACAAGTTCCACTTTTGACAAAACCAACCAAATGAAAACATTTTCTCTCATTCTGCCTTTTTTAATTCCATTCACTTCAGTATTCGGTGGAAGCGCAAGCATTCAAAACTTTGCAGACTCGACTTTTGAAACCAGGCAATTTGATGTCATAGAGTTGACAGATGAAGAGATCGTTTATGATGCTTATCAAGTTAAAACTGAGGTGGCAGAAAGAACTTTGATTGGTGAAGCTAAATTAACTTTTACCGAAGAGGATATTCTACTCCAGTTTGAACTGCCAGATTACTTCGTTTCAACAAGTTTTGATTTCATCATACCTGATAAAGAAATTCGGATAATGATGAAATCTATTTGTAAACGCTACGGTAATGAATATAACGAAGTCACGGCGATTAAATTCTTTGGAGCGGGCAGTGCAATCTCATTTTATTGTGGAAATAAGCAGTATCTTCTCGTAGAGAAATAGCGGTCTTTAAGCAGTCTTCATCGGAGACAAATGGCACTCTATAATTCTATCCATTCATGCATTTACTGCGCATTCTAATATTCTTAGTTCTTCCCCACTGTCTTGTACAGGCTCAGGTCATAAATATTGTTGAGAATGAATGGGATGCTGATGTCAATGTTTTCTTTACATCCCTTGAATGGAATGCTGACGGAGTTGTGCTCCAAACAAAATCCCTTCATCACGCACGCAATGTTGAAGGCCACTGGTTCATTATAAACTCTGGAGAGCGACGGAGGCTCGATTGTATCAATGTTTATATGGTCGACAAAGCAGGTGATGCCGACCTGAAAATTTACCTCTCAAAAGACCCATCAAAAATTCGACTCAATGAGCGCTATAGAAACGGTGCTTGGAAAAGAAAAAAGCCTCATTCTGACAAGAACGAGGCTTTAGTACCTAGGGCGGGAATCGAACCCGCACTCCCGAAGGAACTGGATTTTGAATCCAGCGCGTCTACCAATTCCGCCACCTAGGCTTCTATGGAATTGGAGGGCAAAAATAAGGGGCTTTTCGAATTCTCCTAACATTTTCTCTAAGAAATTGAATCCACTAGTTTTTTAGGGCAATTTTTAATGTTCTTTTACTTACATTTGCACCCCTCTACGGAGGTGCGTGAATTGCGTTAATAACACTGATACACAGTACAGATGCTACCTGAAGCAAAAATATTTGCCGGTCGACACACGATGGAACTCGCTAAGAAAATTGCGGGACAGTACGGTATTCCTATGGGGAATGTTAAAATCACTGAATTTAGTGATGGAGAGTTTTGTCCTTCATTCGAAGAAACAGTGCGTGGTGGACGTGTATTTTTAATTCAGAGCACCAATCCTCCCGCAGACAATTTGATGGAGCTTTTGATGTTGTGTGATGCAGCTAAGCGCGCTTCAGCAAAACACATTACAGCGGTAGTGCCTTACTTCGGTCTTGCTCGTCAGGACAGAAAGGACAAGCCAAGAGTACCGATAGGCGCAAAGCTAGCAGCTAAAATGCTAATGGCAGCAGGCGCGACTCGTGTAATGACCATGGACCTTCATGCTGACCAGATTCAGGGTTTCTTTGAGGTTCCAGTTGATCATTTGTTCTCTTCGGCACTTTTCATCGAAGACATCGAAGAAATGAAGTTGAACAACCTTTGTATTGCCTCTCCAGACATGGGAGGTGCCAAGCGTGCGCATGCTTACGGTTCTAAACTTGAGGCCGATGTGGTTATCTGTTACAAGGAACGTAAGAAAGCAAACGTAATTGATAAAATGACAGTTATCGGAGATGTGGACGGCAAGAATGTCATCCTTGTTGACGATATGGTTGATACCGGCGGTACTCTTTGCAAAGCGGCAGAAATGTTGAAAGAAAAGGGTGCTAAAACAGTTCGCGCTTACTGTACGCACGGCGTTCTCAGCGGGCCAGCCCACGAGAGAATTGCAAATAGCGCATTGGAAGAATTGGTCATAACCGATACTATCCCACAAACACAAGAAAACCCGAAGATCCGAGTGATCTCAGTTGCTGAAATGTTCGCTCAGGTGATGAATAAAGTTCACCACCATGAGAGTATTTCAGGACACTTCATAATGTAATACCCGAATAAACAAGATTAGATGAAGTCTGTTGAAATTCAAGGAAATGTAAGAACCGAGGTTGGTTCTAAATTCGCAAAAGCAGAGCGTAAAGCAGGAAACGTACCGTGTGTTGTATACGGTGGTGAAGCGCCTATTCACTTTTCTGCACCTACTCTAGCATTTAGAGGACTTGTATACACTGCGGAAGCAAAGACTGCAAAAATCACAGTGGGAGATACTACTGTAGAAGCAGTGATTCAAGACATCCAATTCCACCCTGTAACTGATCAGTTGATGCACATCGACTTCATTCAGTTGGTAGATGGAAAGGCAGTAACTATGAACATCCCAGTAGTTCTTCACGGTCAAGCACGTGGTGTATTGAACGGTGGTAAGCTTAAGACGATTTTGCGTCAGCTTTCAGTTCGCGCGGTGCCAGGTCAGTTCCCAGAGAGCATAGATTTGAACATTGCCGAACTTAGAATTGGTAAGTCAATCCGTGTAAGCGATGTCCCTTCAGAAGGGTTTGAAATCCTCAACGCAGATACTGCAGTAATTGTTACCGTTAAGAAAGCACGTGGTGCTGTTGACGAGGACGAAGACGAGGATGAAGAAGGCGCTGAAGGTGCTGAAGCTCCAGCTGAAGCAGCTGCTGCTGAATAAATTGTACCTTAACGGGTATGAAGAAGTTCCTCATTGTCGGTTTGGGTAATCCCGGAGCCGAGTATGAAAATACCCGTCATAATATTGGTTTTTTGACATTGGACGCCTTTGCGAAGGCGTCCAATGTTGTTTTTGAACCTGGGCGTTATGCAATGACTGCAGAGGCTAGGATCAAAGGCAGAATCTTCAGGCTCATCAAGCCTACCACCTTCATGAACCTTAGCGGCAATGCTGTTCGCTATTGGATGCAGGAAGAAAAAATCCCCATAGAGCATGTACTGGTTGTCGTAGACGATCTTGCTATCCCATTCGGTTCACTTCGCATAAAGGGCAAAGGCTCAGATGCTGGACACAATGGTCTAAAAGACATTCAAGCCAAACTTGGTCGCAACGATTACCCCAGACTTAAATTCGGTATAGGCGACGACTTTCCGAAAGGACGTCAGGTAGATTACGTACTCGGCGAATGGAACAAGGACGAAGCGCTTGATCTTCCTGCGCTTATTGAACACGCCGTTAAGATGTGTCAAAGCTTCGGATTGGCAGGGATAAACACCACCATGAATCAGCTCAACAAGAAATGACCAAGGCCGAACAGATATTGGCCTTTTATAACGCGCTAGATTTCGACCGTAAGTACCTCGATGATGATCTAGATGTGCTCAATCCTTTCGAAGGAGCCAGCCCCGAGCAAGAGCGAGCGCTAAGCGGGTTTTACCACAAATTTTACAGCGACGACACTCCTCGTAACCTGATCCTTGGGATCAATCCAGGTCGCCTCGGTGCCGGCGCCACAGGCATACCTTTTACCGATACGAAGCGGTTGATTGAATGCGGCATTCCCTTTGAAAGCTTTTCAACCCACGAACCCAGTTCCGTATTTGTCTATGAAGCAATTAATACCTTCGGAGGTCCTGAGAAGTTTTACAATGAGTTTTTCATCGGATCTGTTTGTCCATTGGGGTTTGTCGTCAATAAAAACGGCAATTGGGTCAATTTCAATTACTACGATCGCGCCAGCTTTTCCAATGCATTAGCGCCGTATTTATTGGAGCAGATTAAAAAGCAAATTGAATTGGCCGGTAAAAATGAACGTATCATCGTCTTCGGCACCGGGAAGAATCTAAAGTTCCTGCAGAAGCTCAACAAGGAGTACAACTTCACACCGGAGCTCGTGCCCCTAGAGCATCCACGATACGTGATGCAATACAAATACAAGCACCGCGAACAGTACATCGCGAAGTATTTGGAAGCATTTACGCGCTAAATCAGAAAGAATAGCACAGGTTGATGGCGGCAATCTCGGGATCGAAACTACTTCCGTTCAATCCATAATAGGTCCAGCCGTTTATCTGAGTGCCAATACCCCAGTGTTCCCCTAAATTTCTACCGAAACTGAGGCCCACAAAAGGATCAAACTCGTATTTATCACTATATTCCATCGGGCTGCTTGCTACAATGGCAAATCTAAGATTGAGGTACCATTTGCGATCGACAAGGTTAGAGGTGTAGACTAATCCTAAGGACTGCTCGCGCTCCCCAATGCCGCTCCAGGTAGTCGTTTCAAACCAATTCTTCCAATACACCCCAATATGATTGGTCTTGACGAACTCATAATTAAGCGTCCCGCTATAGTTTAGAGTATGGCTCCAAGGCAAAACCGCGGCGTCAAGAGAAAGCCTATCAATAGAGTTGTTCTGTGCTTGCGCACCTGAGTACATTAAACAAAAGAGGAGTATAGTTAGCGTCTTTTTCATTATCCTATTGGTCTCCCTTAAAGTTACAAAAAAGCCACCCCGTAGGATGGCTTTCTATTTCTAGCTAAATGCAGAGAATTACATCATTCCCATGCCCCCGCCCATTCCTGGAGCTGGCATAGCTGGTTCATCCTTAGGAATCTCAGTAATCGTCGCTTCCGTGGTCAACAATAGACCTGCTACAGAAGCAGCATTTTCAAGGGCTACACGAGTCACTTTCGTTGGGTCAATAACACCCGCCTCGTACATGCTCTCGTAAGTATCTGTCTTCGCGTTGAAACCGAAGTCGTCCTTACCTTCTTTCACCTTGCTCACTACTACAGAACCTTCAAGACCTGCGTTGTGTACAATCTGACGAAGTGGCTCTTCGATAGCTTTTGCTACAATCTGAATACCGGTCGTTTGGTCTTCGTTTTCGCCCTGTAAGCTTTCTAAAACAGAGCTTACACGAACGAGCGCTACACCACCACCAGGAACAAAACCTTCTTCAACCGCCGCTTTGGTCGCTGCCAGTGCATCGTCTACACGGTCCTTCTTTTCTTTCATCTCAACCTCAGAAGCCGCTCCTACATAAAGAACAGCTACACCACCTGCTAGTTTAGCCAAGCGCTCTTGCAACTTCTCGCGGTCGTAATCTGATGTTGTGTTTTCAATTTGTGCTTTGATTTGAGCAACGCGTGCTGCGATAGCTTCTCCCTCTCCTGCACCATTGACGATGGTCGTGTTGTCTTTGTCAATGGTCACTTTCTCGGCAGTACCCAACATATCTAAAGTAGCACCTTCCAGGGTCATTCCGCGCTCTTCGCTCACTACCTGACCACCGGTTAGGATAGCGATATCTTCTAGCATTGCCTTGCGACGGTCGCCAAAGCCTGGGGCCTTCACTGCAGCAATTTTGAGCGAGCCACGGATGCGGTTTACTACCAATGTAGCAAGCGCTTCGCCGTCTACATCTTCAGCGATGATGAGCAGCGGGCGACCACTTTGAGCCGCAGGCTCAAGAATTGGCAACAACTCCTTCATAGAGCTCACCTTCTTGTCGTAGATCAAGATGTACGGGTTCTCTAGCTCCGCAACCATCTTCTCAGTATTAGTTGTGAAGTACGGGCTCAAATAGCCGCGATCAAACTGCATACCCTCTACTACATCAACGTAAGTTTCGGTACCCTTCGCTTCTTCCACAGTAATCACACCTTCGTTCTTCACTTTAGCCATAGCCTCCGCGATCAACGAACCAATAGAGTTGTCATTATTCGCAGAAACTGAAGCAACTTGCTCAATCTTGCTATTATCGTCGCCTACTTCTTGGCTCAAGCTTTTCAACTCACTAACCAATTCATTCACGGCCTTTTCAATACCGCGCTTTAAGTCCATTGGATTTGCACCTGCAGCCACGTTTTTCAACCCGTGGTGGTAGATAGCCTGTGCCAATACCGTAGCGGTAGTTGTACCATCACCCGCGATATCCGCAGTTTTTGAAGCCACCTCTTTCACCATCTGAGCACCCAAGTTCTCGAGTTTGTCTTCCAACTCGATTTCTTTAGCTACCGATACACCATCCTTAGTTACGTGCGGCGCGCCGAATGCCTTTTCGATGATCACATTACGCCCTTTAGGACCCAACGTTACCTTCACAGCGTTTGCCAATGCATCAACACCTGCTTTGAGGCTGTTTCTTGCATCTACGTCAAATGAAATTTCTTTTGCCATGTCTATTCTTTTTTATCAGTTAGGATTAAACAATTGCCATGATGTCCGCCTCACGCATGATGAGGTAATCACCACCTTCGTACTTGAATTCAGTACCACTGTACTTGCCGTACAATACCGCATCGCCGACGCTCACCGTCATAGGCTCGTCTTTTTTACCTGGGCCTACAGCCACAACAGTACCTCTCTGAGGTTTTTCTTGTGCAGTATCAGGAATAATAATTCCCGAAGCTGTCTTTGTTTCAGCAGCTGCCGGTTCAATGATTACTCGGTCAGCTAACGGACGAATGTTTAAATCTGCCATGATTTGAGTTTTTAATGTTTGTCGCTCTTCCTACTCGAAATTTTGTGCCAATTCAGTTTTAGTGCCACTCTGACACCAAACCCGACCTTACTAAACGAAGAACTGTCAGTTTTGGAAGATAAAAAAAGCCCGAACGGCAGGACCATTCGGGCTCAACTATTTCTTAGAACTTCTTATTCTTCAACACTCTCAGGCATACCTTCTACTGGCATGTCCTCTACTGGTGCATCTGCAGCTGGCGCAGGAACAGCAGGCTGGAAAGGAACAGCATTCTCTACTTGATCACGCAACAAAGTATCCTCTTCTTCTACCGCTTCGCCACCGCTCATGTTCATAGCGATCACCAACACAAAAAGACCAATAACCAAACCCCAAGTCGCTTTGTCTAGGAAATCTGTTGTCTTTTTAACACCACCCAACATCTGAGGGCTGTCGCCACCAAAAGCTGAGCTCAAACCACCGCCTTTAGGATTCTGTACGAGAATCACCAAAACAAGTAGTACTGAGATAACTACGATAAGGATAGAGAATAGTGCTGTCATGAGTTCTTTTCTTTCTTAATTGCTCTTATTCGGTCGGCAAAGAAACTACTTTTTTCCGGGTATTTCAAACTTAAAATCTCGTAGGCTTTGATCGCCTTGTCAAATAAACGCTGTCCGAAGTAAATCTCTGCTAATGTTTCCGTTACAAACTTTCCTTCGGCATCTGCTTCCAGCGTAAACACATTGATTCTACCGTTGGAAGGCTCCACTTCAAATTTCGGGAGCTCCTGAATGATTTTGCGTATTTCGTTGCCCTGATCTTGTGAACCGCCTTGGTCAGGAACAACCTCAACACTGGCAAACTCCTGCTTGTTATCGATAGTGGTTACTGGTACGCTATGATCGGCATTCAGCCATTCCAAGAAGGAAGCTTTTTCGCTAAACGGCATTACGCGAATGTCCTCATCCGCTTTCACAGCGTCCTCTTTTACAGCAGGAGGACTCACTTTTTCTGTTGTAGACTCTTGTACTGACAGCTTCTCCACTTTAGGAGTCACTTTCTTCACCGGCTTTTCCACTTTACTCGCCGGTGCCTCCGCTTTCTTTTCCGGCTGCGCTTTAATCTTAGTCTCTACAACAGGTGGCGCTTGATTTTCAGACTTTTGCTCAGTCTTCGGAGGTTTCGCCTTAGGCGTTTCCTTTTTCTGCGGGACCGATTCTCCTTTCGTCAGTGCCCTAGACCTCAGAATGGCATTGCGGACACTTTCAGGCAAATGATCCAAGCTATCTGGATCTCTTTTCGGAACCGCAGGCTTTGGGGCCGGCTTCGGTGTTTGCTTTGGGGCTTGTTTTGGGGACGATTTGGCTTCAGCCTTCACAGCAGGCTTCACTGCAGGAGGTGTTTTTTCCTTCTCTGCTTTAGGCTGTGCCTTAACTGCTGGTTTTTTCTCCGTTTTCTTCTGCGCCTTAAAAGCGTCTAAATCAAAGTCAATGACTGCCGTTTTCATTGGCGCACCCGAAGTTTCATAGAACCCCTGAAGTAGCGAACGGTCAGGGACTGCAATCGCAGAGCGCTTCACCTGTGCGGGCAATTGATAGTTGTCGCTGTTCTGTAACGCCTTCATGTACAACACCTGCAGAGGCGCTGCATATGGGAAATCCTGTACCGCCTGTTTCAACGCCACTAAAGCAGCATCGTCCATCTTTTCAGGGCGCTCAAAAAATTCCTTGAGTTGTTTCGCGTTCATTCTACCAGTTGGCTATAGCTCTGTTGAGAATATCCTCGGTCAATTCCCTGATAATCTCTTCTGACAATTCTGTTTCAATATCCGAAAAATTCAAATCGGCATCATAGTCCCGGTAGCGAGAAAATCGCTGGGAAAAATCATTCTCCGATACTAATCGGTTGGTGAAGTCAACCTTAATGGCAATGGTAAAGCGCATCTGAGCTACTTCTGAAGGGCCACGCGCTGCCTGTGGACGAAGACTGTATTCTGTAATCTCACCATCAACTTCCATATCCGACGGCCCATCGTTCAGCTCCAAGGAAGTCTGCTGCACAAAAATATCCTTAATCGACTCTGTCACTATCTGCGACATCTCAGGATTGACTATTTGTGCATTGTTGTCAAAGAAACCCACATAAATAGATTTCGCATCACCAACATTACCACCCGTAAAGCTGTATCCGCCTTTGCAAGAAGCAAACGTTAACGCCGCAAGCGCGATGAATAGTCTTACTCTCATTCGAGGTTGTACTGCTTAATCTTTCGGTACAAGGTACGCTCAGAAATTCCTAACTCCTTCGCTGCGTTCTTCCGTTTACCACCAGACTTATCAAGGGCCTTTTTAATCAACTCTATCTCCTTATCGACCAAGCTTAGGTTTTCAATCTCAATGGTATGGTCGTCAAATTGCTCACGATTATCAGTACTAATGATGGTGACCTCGTGACTCGTTGGAACACTAGGTTTAGTTAACTCTTGACCAATCTGTGGGTACTCGTCCTGAATCTTTTCATAGAGTCCTTTGCCGCTACCCACAGCTTCTTTCAAGGCATTAATCTCGGCCTTCATCTCAAACAACAATTTGTACAAGGCCTCGCGTTCTTGCGCAAAACTGTCTCCACTGCTGTCCGACACGCGGGTATTGCTCAATGCCGGTAGATTCGAAGCATCCACCTGCGGCAAATAGGTCTTCAACAATTCCTTGCCTACCAAACGAGTCGTTTCAATTACGCTCATCTGCTCCGCCAAATTGCGCAACTGACGAATGTTTCCTGGCCAGCGGTACTGCTCAAGCAATCGAACCGCTTCCTCGTCCAATCTCAAAGGCGGCAAATGATACTTGTTTGCAAAATCGGCCGCGAATTTTCTAAATAACAAATGGATGTCTGAAGGGCGCTCTCTGAGCGGAGGCAACTGAATTTCTACCGTGTTTAATCTGTAGTAGAGGTCCTCACGAAACTTGCCTTTCTTAATCGCTTCGAGCATGCCTACATTGGTAGCACCCACCACGCGCACATCAATCTTCTGGGCACGAGAGGCACCCACGCGAATAAACTCACCGGTCTCGAGCACGCGAAGCAATCGAACCTGCGACGGCAGGGGCAATTCGCCCACCTCATCCAAAAAGATTGTACCGCCGTCGGCCTCTTCAAAATATCCCTTGCGCGCACCAGTGGCTCCAGTAAAGGCCCCCTTCTCGTGACCGAAAAGTTCAGAATCAATAGTTCCTTCTGGAATGGCACCACAGTTCACTGCGATATAGGGCTTGTGCTTGCGGTGACTTAGGTTGTGGATGATCTTTGGGATGCTCTCCTTACCCACACCGCTTTCACCGGTGACCAGAACACTAATATCGGTAGGGGCTACCTGAACCGCCTTGCTCAAGGCGCGGTCCAATAGCGGACTGGTCCCAATAATTCCAAAACGTTGTTTAATGCTCTTAAGATCTGCCATGGTTCTACTGCTTTGGTTTACGCTTGTTCAACGACTGTACCAATCAAGGTAGCAGAGGTACAACTGTCAATTCGTACATGACAGAAGTCGCCCGGTTTAAAATCGTGCTTGTCAAAAACTACCACACTATTGGTATCTGTACGACCAAACAATTGCTGATCGCTCTTTTTAGAAGTTCCTTCAACCAACACCTCATACGTTTTGCCAATCATCGCCTGATGACGCATCAAGCTGTGCGAGGTCTGTAATTTGATTATCTCATTCAATCTGCGCTTTTTCACATCCAATGGAATATCGTCTTCCATCTTACGCGCCGCATAGGTATTTGGTCGCTCGCTGTAGAAGAACATGTACCCAAAGTCGTACTTCACATATTCCATTAAGCTCAAGGTCTCTTGGTGGTCCTCCTCCGTTTCCGTCGGAAATCCCGAGATCATGTCGTGTGAAATGGCACAACCAGGGATGATGCGATTGATACGATCGATCAACGCCATGTACTCCTCGCGGTTGTGACCACGATTCATCAGCTCCAAAATTCTTGACGAGCCACTCTGCACCGGCAGGTGGATGTAATTACAGATGTTCTTGTATTTGGCAATGGTCTCAAGTACATCGTCTCTCATATCCTGAGGGTTCGACGTGGAGAATCTAATACGCATGTTTGGTACTGCTTCAGCCACCATAGCCATGAGGTCTGCAAAATGAACCGCACTAGCTTTGGCCAATTCAGAGGCCTTCTCAAAGTCCTTTTTCAAACCGCCGCCGTACCAGAGGTAGCTGTCGACGTTTTGTCCCAAGAGGGTGATCTCTTTGTAGCCTCTCTTCTGCAAATCCAATGCTTCATCCACAATGGTTTGCGGATTGCGTGAACGCTCTCTACCGCGGGTAAATGGAACAACACAGAACGTACACATGTTATCACAACCACGGGTAATTGAGACAAAGGCACTCACGCCATTTCCACCCAAGCGAACGGGTTCAATGTCGTCGTACGTTTCTTCCTTACTCAGGATCACATTGACCGCCTTGCGACCACCGTCGAGCTCTTGTAGCAAGTTCGGTAAATCGCGGTAGGCATCAGGTCCTACAACCAAATCCACCAGTTTCTCCTCATCAAGTAGCTTGCCCTTGACGCGCTCCGCCATACAACCCAAGACCCCAATTTTCATATCTGGATTCTTGCGCTTGTGGCCGTTGAAATGGTTCAATCTGTTGCGCACCGTCTGCTCCGCCTTATCTCGGATAGAACAGGTATTGAGCAGCACTAAATCTGCTTCCTCTGGATTCTGCGTGGTGCTGTACCCCTCCTTGCCCAATACTGAAGCAACGATCTCGCTGTCCGAGAAATTCATTTGGCAACCGTACGACTCAATGTAGAGCTTCTTGGTGCCCGTAGGGTTTTTCGTTTCTAGCACGGTTCCATCGTGCTCGTGTGGGTTCTTATCGCCCTCGGCGTAAAGACCTCTTCCGCTTGCGCGTTTTGTTTTTCCTTCCATATTTCAATTCGCTCAAAACTTTACTTTCTCTTGCGATGCTGCAAAGATACACCCTTAACTGACAATTTGTCCGGTTTTCAAAAACCTATTACGTAGTAATACATATATAAGAGAACATCCGAGGTGAAAAAGTTGTTGTTTGTGTAATCTTTTTCGCCTTTACTTTGTGCCCTCATTCTTCTAACTGAATCGATTTTTATGGCAAGTAACCTCGTCATCGTTGAGTCACCTGCGAAAGCAAAAACCATCCAAAAGTACTTGGGTAACGACTTTTCTGTAATGTCTTCTTATGGACACATCCGCGACCTTTGCGACAAGGGAATGGCCATTGACATTGAAAACAATTTCACACCAGAATATTGTGTGTCAAAGGACAAAACAACCTTAGTTAAGGAGCTGAAAAAAGCAGCAAAAGGCGCTGAAAAAGTATGGCTCGCGTCGGATGAGGACCGCGAGGGAGAAGCAATCGCATGGCACCTTTATGAGAGCCTCGGATTGACGGACGACAAAACGGAAAGAATTGTCTTTAACGAGATTACCAAAACAGCCATTCTACGCGCTGTTGAGAATCCAAGAAAAATCAATAAAGAGCTTGTTGATGCACAGCAGGCTCGCCGCGTACTAGACCGTTTGGTGGGGTACGAGTTGAGCCCGGTGCTATGGAAGAGTATTCAACGTGGATTGAGTGCGGGCCGCGTTCAAAGTGTAGCGGTACGATTGATCGTAGAGAAAGAACGCGAGATTGAAGCACACGTTCCTGTAGCGAGCTTTAAAGTAAGTGGAATCTTCACAGATGGAAAGATTAGCTTCAAAGCTGAATTGGCCAAAAATCTATCTACGGAAGAAGAAGCACAGGCATTCCTTGCAAAATGTGTGGGTGCCCAATATAAAGTGGAGTCTGTGGACAAGCGCCCTGGAAAGCGTTCGCCGGCAGCACCATTTACCACCTCAACCTTACAACAAGAGGCAAGCCGTAAATTGGGCTACAGCGTAAGTCAAACGATGACCCTTGCACAGCGCTTGTACGAAGCTGGACATATTACCTATATGAGAACCGACAGCTACAACCTAAGTAACGATGCGCTTGCTGGTATTGCTGCCCATGTTCAAGCACAGTACGGCGACAACTACCACCAAGCGCGTAAATTCAATACCAAAAGCAAAGGTGCACAAGAGGCACACGAAGCTATTCGTCCAACCAACTTTAGTAAGAATATTGCGGGTGCGGATGATCGTCAGAAAAAATTGTATGACCTCATCTACAAGCGCACCATTGCTTCACAGATGGCCGAAGCGCAACTTGAAAATACGACCATTAAACTTTCGAACACAAATGCACCTGATGCGCAGAACTTTACTGCTCGTGGTCAGGTGATCACGTTCGATGGTTTCATTCGCGTGTACCAAGAAGGCACTGACGACGAAAATACAGAACAGCTCGACGGTCAATTGCCGGCTGTGGTTGAAGGCGATGTACTTCGATCTGACGAAATCACAGCGACAGAGCGCTTTACCAAGCACGTTCCTCGTTACACTGAAGCTTCGTTGGTAAAGAAATTAGAAGAGTTAGGAATTGGACGTCCGTCTACTTACGCTCCAACAATTTCAACCATCCAGAAGCGTAAATATGTGGTCAAAGAGTCGCTAGAAGGCGAATCTAGATCCTTTAAAATCTTCAGTGCAACCGCCGATGGCGTGGCGCAGAAGGAGGGCAAAGAGAATTACGGTGCAGACAAAAACAAATTGTTCCCAACCGATATTGGCCGCGTGGTAACCGACTTCCTCATCGAGCACTATGGCTTGATCATGGATTACCAGTTCACTGCAAAAGCAGAACAAAACTTTGATACGGTTGCGGCAGGACAAAAAGGATGGCGAGAAAGCATTAGCGATTTCTACAATGAATTCCACCCTTTGATCGAAAATGCACCGGCAGGAGCGCGTGCGGCGAGTCGTTTACTTGGAGAAGAGCCTGGAACGGGCGAACCAGTCTATGTAAAATTGGCCCGTTATGGATTCGTATTCCAATTCGGTGATGGCGACGAAGAGACCAAGCCAAGATTTAAGAAACTCCCGCAAGGTGTGGGCTTCTATGACGCTACCCTTGAAATGGCACTGCGTAAAGAGGTGCTCCCTCGTACAGTAGGTTCTTACCAAGACATGGAGGTAAAAGCCAATGTGGGTCGCTACGGTCCCTACGTGATGTGGAACAAGAAATTCTTCAGCTTGACCGAAGACACCCCTGAAGAGGTGAGCATCGAAAAAGCGATTGAACTCATTGAGGCTAAGCAAAAAGAAGCTGCAAACAATATCATCGCGGAGTTTACCGATGAGCCTGTGATCCAAATCTTGAAAGGACGCTACGGTCCATATATCAAGAGTGGCGGTAAAAATTTCAAAATCCCAAAGGATACAGAGCCTGGGACTTTAGATCGAGCAGCTTGTGAAGAACTTATTGCTGCAGGGCCTACAAAAAGGAGAGCAAAGCGCAAATAAGGGGGTAAATTGACCACGTTAAAAAAGATGTAGCGTGGAATATTTAAGTCCTGTACCTGAAAGTGTTCTTTCCAAACTACCGGTTTTAGAGCCTGGCCAGTTGGGCCAAAAGATTCAACGACACACTGAGATTGACGGTCTGCCCTCGCTTGAAGGTGTTAAGGTCGTCATTGTAGGTGTTCAAGAAGACCGTCGTGCGTACCGAAATACTGGATGTGATACGGCGGCGGACCATATTCGTCCGTTCTTGTACCAACTGCATCAAGGCACGTGGAACTACAAGATTGCCGATATGGGCAACATCTATCGTGGGGAACGCCATGTAGACAGCATTTTACTGCTTCAGGATTTTTGTGAAAAGATGCTCCGCAAGGGCATTATCACCATTACCATTGGAGGATCTCAAGACTTGACCTACGGTAATTACCGTGCCTACGATAAGCTTGAAAAAATGGTCAATGTGGTGGCCATAGATTCACGGTTGGACGTTGGAAGTGAAGGCCGCGATCTCGACCACCAAAGCTATGTGAGTCATCTTGTCTTACAGGAACCACATAATCTCTATAACTTCACAAATATTGGCTACCAGACGTATTTCAACAGCCCCGATGAAATTGCACTGATTGAGAACTTATTCTTTGAAGCAGTACGGTTGGGCGAAGCGCAAGCGAGCATCCCAAATACAGAACCGCTACTTCGAGAAGCTGACCTTGTAAGCGTCGATATTAATGCCGTTAGACAGAGCTACAACCCGGGTACATTTTATACATCCCCCCACGGATTTTCTGGAAACGAGTTTTGCGCAATGCTCCGTTATGCAGGCATGAGCGATACAGTTAGCCAGCTCGGCATGTTTGAATACAATCCACGTTACGATCAGCGCGGACAAAGTGCCCACCTCTGTGCACATGCACTGTGGTATTTCTTTGAAGGCATCTCTCTTCGCTTCGGGGATTTCCCGATTGGCTCTAGGGCAAATTATGAGAAATACAGTGTCCTGATCGACGATGATGATGTTCTCGATTTTTACAAAAGCCCAAACAGCGGCAGGTGGTGGATTGAGATTCCAAAAGGCGAGTTTCAATCAGACCGCTTCGCACTAGTGCCTTGTAGTCATGACGATTATCTCGAAGCAATGCAGGGTAAAATCCCAAAACGTTGGTGGAAAGCGCAACAGAAAGCCTGATAACTCTAGAAAAAAAGTGTTGTTCGCACGGGAATTTTTCTATCTTTAGCGACGATCAAAAGACGTTAGCGCTTTAACACATGAGAAAAACCCGCCTTGCTTTGTTCGCAATGCTCTGTTCATCAGCCCTTTGGGCGCAACAGGATGTGCAGTTTACGCAATTCGCGAACAATAAGATTTTCTACAATCCTGGAGTCATTGGCTCTGGAGATGCGATTTGTCTATCGGCTGCACACCGTTCGCAGTGGGTAGGATTCGATAATGCACCTACAACTCAAAACTTTAATGCCAACGTGCCACTCGATGTAATCGGTGGTGGATTGTCATTGAACTTCACGAATGACATGATTGGTTTCTTCCAAGACGTTACGGCGGGTATCGGCTACGGTTACCAAATGTCACTTGCTGGTGGATCTTTAGGTTTGGGGCTTCGTGTAGACTTTAGAAATAAGGCAATGACAAGCGGCACTTGGGCACCACCTCAGACGATGAACGATCCTTCACTCGTGTTGAACAGCCCAAACAATACTTCCATGGCTACAGATTTGAGCTTTGGTGCGTATTACACCAACTCGAATTGGTATGCAGGACTGAGCAGTACTCGATTGATCGAAACCAAAGACATCTTACAAAGTGCTCCGGGATCACAAATGGCTCAGATTCGCGGCCAGAGACATTACTACCTAATGGGCGGGTATGACATCGACCTACAAAACGGTTTTGTTTTGCAGCCAGCGATGATGATTAAAACCGATTTGGTGACGACACAGTTCGACCTAAATGCAGCAGCAACATATAATAATCAGATTTGGGGTGGCGTTACCTATCGTGTATACGATGCTTTATCGATCATGGCAGGTTACCAAATCACCAAAGATCTTCGAGCAACGTACTCGTATGATTTAACGACTTCTAGTTTGAGAACATCAAGCAGCGGTTCGCACGAAATCATGATGAGTTACTGCTTTACCATTGAAATACCACCTAAAGAAAAAGGGAGCTACAGAAACCCTATATTTTTGTAATATAGCCCCTTCCTAAAAATGAGAACACAGTTGAAAGCAAATACAGTTATGAAAAAGTTCCTCCTTGGACTTGTATCAGTAGCCTTTTTGGCTTCTTGTGGAAGTAACGATCATGGTGAATTGGTCGGCGTTCAAGACCGTCCAACATGGTATCCTAGCGAGCCTTATGGAATGGTATACATTCCTCAAGGTAGCTTTACTATGGGTAACCACGATGAGGATGTGCCGTATGCATATACCGCTCCTGCAAAAACAGTGAGTATTCCAGCATTCTACATGGATCAAACCGAAATCACTAACAACGAATACCGTCAGTTTGTAAGCTGGGTAAAGGATTCAATCGCCAGAACTCGCTTGGCTGAGGGACTTGTTGAGGATTTCGAATATGTTGATCTCGCTGAAATGGAAGACCCCACTTTCTTCCAAGAGTACGTTGCATTGAACTACCCTGATAGTATGATGCGCCGTCTGGATTGGGATCCGTACTTAGAGTGGGACAAAAACCGCTACCCTTCAGCTGAATACACTGAAGTAGTAGAAAGCATGTACCTCGCTCCTGAAGAACAGTGGTTGGGCTACCGTCACTTAGATACTCGTCAATTGAACTACACATACTATTGGATCAACAAGCAGAAGGCTGCATCTAAGTTGAACCGTGTAGAGTTCGATTACAAAGATGAAGATGGAGACGGTGAGTTATTCAGCTACCGTGATTACATCAAGGACACCCAAGCAGAAAGTGATCGTGCATCTTTCTTCGAGAAAGAAACTATTAACGTATATCCAGACACCCTTGTATGGATCCACGATTTCACGTACTCATTTAACGAGCCGATGCACGACAAGTACTTCTGGCACCCTGCATACGATGAATACCCAGTTGTGGGAGTAAGCTGGAGACAAGCACGTGCGTTTGCAAACTGGAGAAGCAAATACCGTCGCGACTATTTGAAGCGTTCAGGTGAACTTATCGAACATGACTTCCGTCTACCGACAGAAGCAGAGTGGGAATACGCTGCTCGTGGTGGTGAAGAACTTACGACATACCCATGGGGTGGTCCTTACGCTACCAATAGTGCTGGTTGTTACCTCGCGAACTTTAAACCACGCCGTGGTAATCTAACGGCAGATGGTGGTTTCTACCCAGTGAAAACTACAGCATACTCACCAAACGGTTACAACCTCTACTGTATGTCAGGTAACGTTAGTGAGTGGACTTCCACAGCCTTCGATGTGCAGTCTTACGCTTTCGGTAGCGACGTTGCGACTGAATTCCAGTACAATGCGTACGAGGAAGAAAGTGAAACTATGAAGCGTAAAGTGATTCGCGGTGGATCTTGGAAGGACGTAGCTTACTTCCTGCAGCTAGGTGCTCGTGATTACGAATACCAAGACACAGCAAAAAGCTACATTGGATTTAGAACAGTACAAAGTTTCTTGGGTAGAGACCTAAAAGACTTTTAATAACAACATAACCCTAATAACAAACTTAACTTTAAGATTATGGCTTTAATTGATGTAAACGGAAAGCGCTTCAAAAACTTTATGGCGAAGCTCTATGGTATTGGTGCGGCAGTAGTAATTACTGGTGCGATGTTTAAGATCATGCACTGGGAAGGAGCGAACATCATGCTTGTTGTAGGTTTGACTACAGAGGCTGTAATCTTCATGTTCTCTGCATTTGAAAAACCAGCAGCAGATTACGACTGGACATTGGTCTACCCTGAACTAGCTTCTGCAGACGGCGATCGTGCACTTTCAGTTACAGAGCAACTAGATAATGCTTTGGAAAACGGTGGTGTAGATGCTGCTCTTATCGAAAGACTAGGAGAAGGTATGCGTTCTTTAAGTGAAACTGCTGGTAGCCTAAGTGGTGCTGTTGATGCTGCAGGTGCAACTGCTGCTTATTCAGAGCAATTGAGCACAGCGGCAACGCACATGGAAAGCTTGAATGCACTATACTCTGTACAACTAGAAAACACTACAGCTCAGGTAGAGCGTCAGAACGACGTTATGGAGAAATTGGCTGCTGCTTCTGGCAACGCTACAGATCTTGCTTCTGAGTTGGCTTCATTGAAAGGAAACCTAGAATCATTAAATAGCGTTTACGGCGGTATGTTAACTGCAATGGGCAAGTAATCTTACCCGATACGATTTAACTTACTATAACCGTAAAATCCTAGACAAATGGCAGGAGGAAATTTAACACCGCGTCAGAAAATGATCAACATGATGTATCTCGTGTTGACGGCGCTTCTCGCTCTTAACGTGAGCCGTGAAGTAATGGACGCTTTCTACGAAGTAATGGTGAGCCAAGAGGCATCTATTGAAACAGTAGAAAAACAAAATTCAAGTATTTACACGGCATTTGAAGCTGCAGCAGCTGAAAACCCCGTAAAAGCTGGCCCGTGGAGAGACAAAGCAAATGACGTGAAATCGCGTTCAGCCGCACTTTACCAGCAGATTGAGGACCTCAAAAGAGGTGTAATTGAAGCTTCTGGAGGTGCGGACGAAGAAAGTGGTGATCCAAACAAACCACAGAAAATGGACGATTTGGAAGCTTCACCAAACTACTTCCTTATTCAAGGTAATGGTGCAAAGCTTAAAGCAGCACTGGCTGACTACCGCGAATTCATGAAAACTGAGGCAGAAGGAAATGACCTTCTAATAAACTCTCTTGAAGGAACTTTTGACTTAAGTGATCACAAGCACGACGGTACAACGATCAGTTGGGAACAACACAAGTTTGAGCACTTCCCGCTCATCTCTGTACTCACCTTCTTGACGAAAATGCAAAGCGACGTTCGTACTTCTGAAGCTAATGTTATTGACTACTTGCAAAAGAACATCACTGCTTCGGATTTGAAGTTTACCGGTGTTCGTACTGTAGTAATGCCTAAGAGCACTTTCGTTACTAAAGGTGGCGAATACGAGGCGGACGTTTTCTTAGCAGCTTTTGACGACACTCAAAATCCAACCGTAACTATTAACGGTCAAGAACTGAGTGAAGAAGATATCGTTGGTGGCGTAGCTAAGGTTCGTTTCCCAGCGAACCGTGTTGGTGAAACTACATGGAATGGTGAAATCAAACTCGTTCAAAACGGTGAGGAAAAAGTATTCCCTGTAGAAGGTGCATTTAACGTTGCTCCTCCTAGCGTAGTTATTTCTCCAACCAAGATGAACGTGCTCTACCGCGGTGTAGATAACCCACTAGAAATCTCTGTTCCTGGTGTTGATCCTAGAAATGTGAAAGCTTCTGGTACGGGTGTAAAGAAGTCAGGGAACTCCTACATTGCAGATGTTACAAGATACAAAGGCAAAGAACTTAAAATCAGCGTTTCAGTAATTGAAGACGGAAAAACTAAAAACATGGGGAATAAAGTTTTTCGTGTAAAGAACATTCCGGATGCCGTAGGGAAAACCTACCCGAAAGATGATAAGCTAATCAGCGCTAATCTCTTGAAAAGATCTGAAGTTAGAGCAGAGTTCAAAGATTTTGATTTTGAATTGCCTCTAACCGTGAAAAGTTTTGAAGTTGTAATACCTCCCTTTGGTGTTTTCGCCTGTAAAGGAAATAAGTTATCGTCCACAGCGAAAGCAACCGTGGAAAAAGCAAAACCCGGTACTACAGTAGTTATTCGAAACATTAATGCCAGTACTAAAGCAGGTTTAAAAACCGAAGTTTCTGACATTGTATTTGATATCAATTAATATGAAAAAGTATTTATTCGTTTTATTCGCAATAGGTTTTTCTATTGGTTCTAAAGCTCAGATTTTAGACCCTACAGACGACGGTATTGTTCCTGAAGCTACTAAGCACTACAGAAACAATCGTGTAGTTCCTTACCCATTCCTGCGTCAAGACGACATGTTGTGGTCTGAGCGTCATTGGGAGCGTATCGATCTGAGAGAAAAAATCAACCTTTCATTGTACTACCCGATAAAGCCTATGCCTGATCGTAAGGCATTATGGAATGTTTTAGTAGATGGTATGCTAAATGAAAATACGATTACAGAAGTTTTTGTAGACGATAAGTTTGAAATTCCTTTGACAATCGAGGAGGTACGTAAGAAAATTGAATCCTTAGATACGATTATTGATCCAGACGATCCGCTTGGTCCACCTTTAGGGTTCGATACTATAAAAATTAAGGCTAACGCTGTTGTTGCATATCACTTAAAAAGTGATTGGTACTTCGATAAACAACGCGGTGAGTTAAAAAATAGGATAATTGGAATCTCACCAGAGGTACGTGATCCACGTAACCCATCATTGACGTATAATCCATTCTGGATTTGGTTCCCAGATGCACGTTATGCGATGGCTACTTCAGTTGCTTACAACGAGAAGAACAACAACCAGCGTTTGACATTCGATCAAATCATGCACTTTAGAAAGTTCAACTCTGTGATTACCAAAGAGGACAACGTTTACGATAGAACGATTGAAGATTACAAGAGAAACAGTGCGATGTCACAGCTGCTCGAGGCTGCTGCAATCAAAGAAGATTTGCGCAACAAAGAGCACGATATGTGGACGTACTAGTCTTTGAACTAACAATATTGAAAAACTCCTGTTACCTTTGGTAGCAGGAGTTTTTTTATGCAAAAACATGTAGACTATATCATCGTCGGCGGCGGCATTTCAGGATGCGTGCTGAGCTACACACTCATGAAATATGGTGCTAGTGTCGTTGTATTTGATCAGCCCGAGAACAACAAGTGCTCAACAGTAGCGGCAGGACTGTGGAATCCCGTTGTCCTTAAGCGTATGAAGAAGGTTTGGAAGGCTGACGACATGATGAAGGAACTGCATACTGTATATCCTGATATGGAACGCTGGACTACTGGTCAGTTCTTTGATCCCATCGCCATTCGTCGTGTGTTCCACAGCGCTGGAGAGCAAAATACATGGATGGAACTGTGCGACTCTCCTGCCTTCTCCTCTTATTTACAAGATAGCATCGCCCCTCTTCCAGAAGGGGTTGTTGGTGAATTTGAAAGTGGTCAAATGAAAGGAACCGGGCGATTGAATGTTCTTAGTTTCATGGAGTCGGTGCATGGCGCACTGCGTGAAGAAGATAGTTACCGCGAGGAACAATTTGATTGGAATGCAGTCGTTCGAGATTCTGAAGGTGTAGATTATCAAGACTTACGCGCCCATGCGGTCATAAGCTGCCAAGGTGCGCAGATGGCGTTGGGTGAAACAAGTTTACTGCAACAGGGGTTTGCTCCTGTGAAGGGCGAGGTGATACGCGTGAAATTGGACGCTCCTTTAGAGAAGGAATGCATTCACCAAAAGCATTTTATGCTCAGTGAAGGCAATAATGAAGTGACCGTTGGAGCTACGTATGCTTGGGACGGATTTAGCGACGGTCCTACACAACAGAAGAAGAAGGAACTTGAGGAGCACGTATCCAAAGTATGGAATGGATCAACGCATACTTTAGACCATAAAAGCGGTGTTCGTCCAGCTACCAAAGACCGTAGACCCATGGTTGGACCGCACGCACTTGCACATACCTGGATCTTTGGCGGTATGGGCTCACGTGCCGTACTGATGGCACCGTACCTCGCCAAGGTGCTAGTGGAGCACTTTATGTACGGTACCGATTTACTTGAGGAATGTTTACCTAGCCGTTTTTCTTAAAGTTCTTGTCGTATTTCACGAACATGGACAGCCATGTCGTTCGTGAGATTCTGAATATAACCGGTGCAAGGAGTACGAGCGTGACGGCTAAAGCACCTACTGTGGGCCACATGGTCCACCCCATCCATATTCCGAAGATGATGTATACCGCTACAAACAAGGCCACTGTATATCCATAGCTCACATACATGGCTCCATAGTAGAAGTTGGGCTCGGGTTCGAAGTTTTGATCACAAACGCTACAGCGCGGGTTAAAGTCGGTCATGGTTTTGAATCGGTACGGGTTTTTATCTGGGTAGATCTCCCCTTCCATACAACGTGGACATTTACTCCTAGTAATGCTGTAGACTTTTGTTCCCTTAAGCATGATGATAACGTTCCTTTAGTTTGGTCAAAATTACGGCGCACAGGCAATTCGTTTTGCTACTTTTGTCACGATGATTTTAGCCTTGAACAAGGCCTCGTTATTCTTCGGAGGCCGTGCCATATTTGATGCCATTGGATTTCAAATTAACCCAGGAGACCGCATTGGTCTGGTGGGGAGAAATGGTGCTGGGAAATCTACCCTGTTAAAGTTGATCGCTGGTGATTACTCGCTAGATGAAGGATCTATAAGTAAGGCGAAAGAGGTCAGGATTGGTTTTCTGCGTCAAGACTTGAAGATGGACATGGACAAAAGTATTGTCGAAATTGCGCGGAGTGCCTTCGATGAATTGACACGTATTAATACACGTATCGAAGACATCAATAAAGCATTCGAAGTCCGTACCGATTACGAAAGTGAGAGCTATGCAGCCCTTATTGACGAGTTGAGTGAGCTCAGCGAGCGTTTCGGTCTGCTAGGGGGAGATAGTATTGATGCCGATGTGGAGCTCGTTCTAAAAGGGTTAGGATTCACACCGGAAACTTTTGAAAAACCGTTGCACACCTTCTCTGGTGGGTGGCGAATGCGAGCGGAATTGGCTCGATTGCTTTTGCAGAAGCCAGAGCTGCTTCTATTGGATGAGCCGACCAACCACCTCGATATCGAAAGTATCATGTGGCTTGAAAAGCATTTGAGCGAGAGCAATCAGACCTTGATGGTGGTGAGTCACGATAGAACGTTTTTGGACAATGTCACCACCCGTACTATCGAAATTACGCTCGGTAAGGCCTATGATTTTAATGCCCCTTACACGAGGTATGTTGAGCTTCGCGCGGATTTGCGCGAGAAGCAGCTGGCCACCGCGAAAAATCAGGAGCGGGAGATTAAGCAAACCGAGGAGTTGATCGAACGGTTCCGCGCGAAAGCTTCGAAGGCGTCGTTTGCGCAGAGTTTGATTAAAAAGCTAGAACGCATGGAGCGCATTGAGGTGGACCAAGAGGATACCTCGGCGATGCACTTTAAGTTTCAGCCTGCCCCAAGGTCTGGGAAGGTCGTTGCCAAAGCAGAAGACGTTCGTAAAGCCTATGGAGAGAATTTGGTGCTTCGCGGCGTTGATTTAGAGATTGAGCGCGGGGATCGAGTGGCCTTTGTTGGTCAGAATGGCCAAGGAAAGTCTACGCTGGTAAAGGCGCTCTTGAAAGAGATTAGTGCAGAGGGGATGCTCGAACTAGGACACAATGTTCAGGTAGGGTATTTCGCACAGGACCAGGCAGACGAACTGGACGGAAATTTAACGGCTTTACAGACCATTGAGAATGCTGCGCCGGAGGAGATGCGTAAGCATGCGAGAAGTTTGTTGGGATCATTCATGTTCCGTGGTGAAGACGTTGAGAAGAAGGTGAAGGTGCTAAGCGGTGGAGAGCGCGGTCGATTGGCGCTTTGTAAACTCTTGCTGAAGCCTATTAACTTCTTGGTGATGGATGAGCCTACCAACCACCTTGACATGAATAGTAAGGATGTCCTGAAGAAGAGTTTGTTGTCTTTCGATGGAACGTTGCTAGTGGTGAGCCACGACCGCGAGTTCTTGGAAGGGCTGGTTACAAAAACTGTAGAGTTTAGGGACCAGCGTGTAAAAACATTGCTTGGTGGTATTGACTATTATCTCGAGCAGCGCAAGCTGGAGAATATGCGAGCAGTCGAGGCTAAATCGGCCACAGAAAAGAAATCGAAGAAAGCGCAAAAGAAAGACGACGGTCAGCTCGGGTATAAGGAGCGGAAGCAGCTTGAAAAAGATATCCGCAGTTTATCGAGAAAGTTGGCCGATGTTGAAGCGGAAATTGAGAACTTAGAGGGGACTTTGGAAGATTGGGATGCGAAATTAGCGGATGCTGATAGCTATATGGAGCTGATGAAAGATCCTGATTTTTATCCGAAATACGAGAAGAAAAAAGAGGAGCTAGCCTCCAAAATGAACCAATGGGAAGATATTCAAATAGAAAAAGATCAATTGGAGGAGCAGTTGCCCTCCTAATCGCAATAAGCGTTCAGGCACAGCCTAAACTGGTGGTGCAAGTCGTCGTTGATCAAATGCGCGCAGAATATCTGCAGCGATTTAATCATCAGTTTGCCGAAGACGGTGGATTTCGAATCCTTTTGGATGAAGGAAAAGTATACCGCAATACCCACTACAATTACATTCCAACCTATACGGGACCTGGACATGCGTCAATATCGACAGGAACTACCCCTAAGTACCACGGGATTGTGGCCAACGATTGGTGGGTGAAGGAGAGCCAGTATGAAATGTATTGCGTAGAGGATACAACGGTCAGCCCTATCGGAACTATAGAAAATTCGTCTCGCCGTTCGCCGAAGAACTTACGTGCGTTGACTTTTTCTGACGGTATCAAATTATTTACAAACCAGCGTGGAAAGAGTTTTGGAGTGAGCGTGAAAGATCGTGGAGCCATATTACCCGCTGGGCATTTTGCAGATGGTGCGTATTGGGTTGACAGAAAAATGCATTTCGTCAGTAGCAGCTTTTATGGTGACGAACTTCCCGATTATATAGAGAAATACAATGAGAAGGAGCACGCCATGGCTATGGCGAAAAAGGATTGGAAGTTAGAAATGGCCGAGCGCAAATACGACGAAAGCTTGGCAGATGAAAATCCTTTTGAACCAAAAATCAATAAAGGCACTTCTAGCTTTCCATATGATTTAGAAAAATTGATTCACAATCAATCTTTGAAGAAGCTTATTGATAGTCAAGGACTTGAGGTTCTGAAAAATACACCAATAGGAAACGAATTGGTGCTTGATATGGCGCTGTTGATTCTTGAAAAAGAAGAACTGGGTAAGGACAAATACACAGATTTCTTGGGAGTGAGCTTCTCCTCCACCGACTATGCGGGCCATACCTTCGGCGTGCGATCGCGTGAGGTACACGATATGTACTTGAAGTTGGACCGTCAGCTGGGCAAGCTCATCAAGAAGCTTGACAAAGAGGTGGGTCGCGATGCGTATGTCATTTATTTGACGGCAGATCATGGCGCTTCTGAAAATCCAAATCATCTGGCCTACCACGGATTGGGTGTACGCAATTTCCAGAATGCCGATGTTATTGGTGATGTTAATGAACGTATCAAGGAGGAATTAGGTATCGAAAATGCCGTATTCAAGATCTTCAACCATCACATCCATCTGAACAGCTGGGCCAAAGAGCGCGCCGGAGAGATTGCATTGGTGGTTGAGGCTACTGATCCGTTTATGCGCGTATATACCGCCTCAGAGGTTCGCAATAGCGGAAATGATGCTTTGTTAGAATTGCTTCACGAGGGCCATCAAAGCCGATTCGGTGGTGATCTCATCTTTGCGCTTCAACCGAACTGTATCTTCTACGGTCCCTACGGTTCGACACACGGATCTGGATTTCTTTATGATACGCACGTACCCTTCTTGTTAATGGGTAGTGGTGTAAAGAAAGGTGAGAGCTTTAAACGTGTAGATGTGACCAATATCGTGGATAAGGTGGCCGAAAAATGCAACCTGCCGTATGCGCCAAACAGTCTAGTGGAATAGTAGAGCTGATTTTTAGGTAGTTAGCTAAACTTTAGTATTTTCATCTTTCTGAAAAAACAAAAGGCTATTTACTATGAAGAAAATTGCACTATTTGCATTTGTTGGCGGTCTTTTCCTAGCATCATGCTCGGGAAACTGTGACTGCGATTACATCGTTGATAATTACACTAGTACTGCCCTTAACGGGTACCAATTAGACAATTCTACTACTGTTGCTGAAGACACTTGTCTGAGCGCTGGTGTTGTGGATACTACTTATTCGGGCGGAGGTGCTTACATGGCAGTAGGCCGCGTGGAGTGTCCTTAACATTCGACAACAACATCAAAAAAGGCGGCTCTTTCGAGCCGCCTTTTTTATTTTAAGCGTTCCATCCTTTCGCTGTTCGTAGCAATAAGGATATGGTGTAAATCAAAAGTCCGTAAATCGTAGTAATGCTGCTCACTTTCAATCCGCCTGCGAGCATAGGTTGACTTACACCTCCTACAGATTCAATAGCTTCAAAGGCACCGAAAAGCCCAATCATTTGACCAAGAACTCCAACAGCCAAGGCAAGTAACCCCAGTTGCTTTACAGCATCCTTTTTTAAGAAAAACGCCACTAGCATGACAACGCCCACAAGTGTTAGAATGCCCATAAAGAGCGGGCCACCCATCATAAAGTAATTCATTCTTATTTGTTGTTTCAGATTTAAGTTAAGCTACAAAAAAAAAGCCCGGTGCGCAGGCACCGGGCTTCTGTATGCTTGTAAGGAGTGGTTATTTCAATCCCTCTTCAATCATTTTGTTGAATTCGTCCAACTTAGGAAGAACTACAATACGAGTACGACGGTTCGCCGCACGACCCTCGCGAGTGTCATTAGATGCAACAGGAATGTACTCACCACGACCCGCAGCAGACATACGCTCTGGTGCGATTTCGAAGTCATTCTGAAGAACACGTACAATGTTTGTGGCACGACGTGCACTCAACTCCCAGTTGTCCTTGATACAGTCTGTAGCGATTGGATCAGTATCCGTGTGACCTTCAACCAAGATCTCTAAAGTTGGTTTTGCAGCCATAATCTTAGCTACTTTACCCAAAACGGTCTTAGCATCCTTGCTCACGTACGCAGAACCTGGACGGAACATCAACTTGTCAGATAAGTTTACGTAAACCACACCTTTCTCTACGCTGATCTGAACATCTTCATCGTTCATATCACCTAGTGCACCTTTCAATGAAGTAACCAAAGCCAATGTTACGCTGTCCTTGCGGTTCATTGCGTCTTGTAGGTTTGTGATCGTTACCTCTTTTTCGTTGATGCTTTCAAGCGTCTTCTCCATGTTCTCAGCGTTTGTAGCGCTCATGCGAGTAAGATCACCTACTTGCTTCATCAAATCTGAAGATGTTGCACGCAAAGAAGCTAGTTCAGCTGCTTGTGCATTCTTCTCTGCAGTAGCTGCAGCCAATTCCATTTTAGTGTTGCTCAATTTGTCAGAAGTTGCTTTTTGCATTTCTTCCAACTCAACATATTTCTGCTTGCTAACACAGCTTGACAAAGTCAATGCAGCCGCGGCAGCGAAAACGAATACCTTTTTCATTGTTTCTCTTTTGGTTTCCTGTAGCGCAAAAATAAGAAACTAATTGACCTCTCAAAGTGGGAGTTACCTCAATTTTAGCTAGTTTTCCGAGTATAAAATCTTAATTCCTATGAAAAAGCTCCTATTTACCCTCGCAATGATGATTTTCGGTGTCGTTTCTTACGCACAAGAAAAGCCACAGGATGCTGAAAAACATGTTTGTACAGAACAATGTGATCACAGCGCTAAATCAGAAATGATGGCTTGTTGTAAAGCAGCAAAAGCAGAAGGCAAAGAGTGTGCACACTGCGCTAAGAAAGAGGTCAAGAAAGAGGAAATGGCTTGTTGTAAAGCTGCAGCAGCCGAAGGCAAAGAATGTGGCAAGTGTCACCCAGAAAAAGGGGAAGCTAAGCAAACCGCTATGGTAGAAAAGAAATCTTGCGGCAAGGAAACAGCCGGCAAGAGTTGTTGCGCCAAAGCCGGAACGAAATAGCCGAAATTTTTTTCAGTCTCAACAAAAAAGGCGCCCCCTGGTGGGGCGCCTTTTTCATGCTCAACAGTTAGCGCTTACTTCACTTTACCAGCTAAGTAGTCGTCCAAGAAGGTGCGCATTGTAGTTTCCACATCCAGGTTCTTGGCGATAATCTTCTTATCCGCGTCTAAAATGAGTTTCTTCGGCGTTGACGGGATGTAATAGTACCAAAGGAAATTCGGGCGGTCAAAATTGCTTTCAAAGCCATTGACCCAATCAAGATCGTGCTCTTCAATGTATTTTTTCCAACCTGTAAATTCGTTCTCCAAAGTGATGGCTACGACCTCAACCCCTTTGTCCTTGTACTCGTCGTACAATTCCTTTAATCGAGGCGTTTCCTTTCTACAATGTCCACATTCACTGTCCCAGAAATACAAGATAGTCACGGGACTACGTACCTCACTCAGCTTTATACGGCCCTTATCTTCTGTGTCAAACGCAAAGTCGCGCGCTCGATTACCTATGAGCTCGGTAGCTAGCCCTTCCGATTTCTCCTTGATTTTGCCTAAATCTTCCTTGGACATCCAATCGGCATAACCGCTGTTGTAAAATTTCTGTGCCAACCACACGAAGACCTTGTCCTCGCCCATGTACTTGGAGGTCTCGTATTTGTACGTTGCCGTAGATACGAGCACCTTTTTCACATCCTCCTCCATAGGTTGTGCAAACAAGGTGTTGAGATAACTGATGATGGTATCAGGGTCGTGGCCTAGAACCTGATCAAAGTAGAGGTCTCTATTTTTCTCAAAAAAAGGATTAATCAACGTACTCGCCGATCCCAGATTCGTGTAATCCCAGAAATGCGCGCGCAACCAATACACATTGGTATCCGGATTCAGCGGCAAGAGCTGTGGCAACAAGAATTCCCTCAGGCCTACATCCTCCATACCGAGCAAATACGCGCGAATCTGATCTTCTTTTGGAGCAGTACTCAAAAGTGCTTTAAAACCCTCAAACTCATCGTGACCAGGTCCCTTTCTAGCTGTAGCTTGAATGTTGTTGTAATCACCTTCAAGCAAGACATCGCCATTAGAAACGACGAAATCGAAGGTGTGAGAACCATCAATATAAGCAATGAATATACCCTGTTCTGCGTGTTCCCAAACACCAGAAAAACAGCCGTCCTTTATCGGAAACTCAGCTTTAACTGAGAGGCCATTACCCTTCAAAAAGGCAATCTTAATGGACGACGTAGTATCCGGCAGATTGGTAAAACATCCCGAAATAACAGGATTTTGTTGAGCCAACAAGCCCAAAGACAACATCGTAAAACTTAAGATTAGAATCTTCTTCATTGGTCTCTCTGAGGTTTGCTGCAAGTTACAAATTGGCCACCGGAGTACTCCACTTCTCGTGGGTGGCTTCAAACATTTTAACAAGCTCTTGGGTCACTGCAGTACCCTTCCGGTTCACTAGGGTTCTACCGTCCACTTCTGTAATTGGGGTCAATTCTCCCATCGAGCCAGTACCAAAAGCCTCATCCGCCGAGTACAGCTCGGTCAATGAGATGTTGCGCTCTTCGACATCCATCCCATGCGCTCGGGCCAATTCCAACACCAACCCACGTGTGATGCCATGCAAACAAGCATCCGCCGTAGGCGTCAATAGCGTCCCATTTTTTACCATGAAAATATTCGTTCCGTTCATCTCTGCGATAAATCCTAAGTTGTCGAGCATCAAAGCAGAATCGACCCCCGCCTGATTTGCCTGAATCTTGGCCAAAATGTTATTGATCAAATTATTGTGGTGAATCTTCGAATCTAAATGCATAGGACTGTTGCGACGAATGGCCGAGGTGATGATTCGTATCCCTTTCTCATTGTCGTATACCGGCGGTTTCCATTCCGCCAAAACAATCAGTGTGCACCCCAGTTGGTTCAATCGCGGGTCCATACCCGAGGTCACCTTCTCTCCCCTGGTCAGGGTCAAACGAATGTGCGTATCGTCCATCATCCCGTTGGCCTCGAGGGTTGCCCGGATGGCTTTTTTTATGAACGCTCGCGACGGTACACCTTCAAATGACATAGCTAGAGCACTGTCCTCCAAGCGATCGAGGTGTCTATCCAGGCAATACACGCCGTGCTTGTACACGCGCATTCCCTCCCAGACAGCGTCGCCGCCTTGTACTGAGCTGTCGAAAACACTGACCTTAGCTGCATCGCGGTGCACGAGGCCGTCGCCTACCCAAACTTGGATGTCCTTATTTCTTGGATCGAACTGTTGTAGCATAGTATTAAAATTGTAATCGATGGTTATAAAGTGCCTCGTACGCGGGCAATGTTGCCGCAACGATGGCTTCGTGATCTTCTCGTAGCGCTTCAGGCATGGCTTTGGCCGGACCAAATCCTTCACTCTTGTGTACGTTGGCATACCAATGTGGCCACCAAGGTCCGTCGTATTCTTTCTTGCCCGAGGGCCAATTCATCATCTCCTCCTTCGGTGCAAGCCCCAATGCCTGACAAAGCATGGCCATATTTCGGGCAGGGTTCGCCAGCATCTCGTCGGAATCGACCACCAATACAGGTACGTTGCCGTGATGCAATTGCTGGAATTGGCCCCATTCTTCAATGAGCCCAATATCTTTTGGGACGATGGTATCGATGACTTTGGTGAAACTCTGCACCACCTTGCGCGGGTGCCTGATCCAAAATATATAGGCTGTGGGCTCCACCCAGTGCCAAGGTTGACCGTCCATGTGATGCGCCATATTTTTCAAATAGAGCTCGTCGCAATCGTCAAAAGAACGCACCCATTCCTTCACCCCTTCCAGGCTCGTAGGCCATTGGGCTAAGGTTTGTTCTTTCCCGGGATGATCCGGGTCCAATTCCTTTAAATACACCCCGTACATGGGCTCATCAATGACTTTACAACCAGGTCGCTGTGCGAAGCTGTACATCAACGCAGTACTGATGTTGCGGGGTCCAGAAATAGCGTGAATAATCTTAGGCATGTTCTCTTATGGCAAAAAGGTGCTCGGCGCCAATGTAGCCAAGGATTCCTAAGATACAAGAAGGGGGGCTTTTCTATGACAGTAATTTTGAATTTGTATTTTGGCCATCTACTCGCACAAAATGAAACACATACTCGCAACGATACGCATGGTAGGCCTTGCTGTATTATTTACCCTGACGAGCCTTTTGGTGGTCGTTGGAAGAATCTTTGGAAAGAAAGGTGCCCATGCCATGTTGCGCATTGGTGTGTATTGTAAAGCCCAATTACTAGGAATACGTAGTGAAGTCCACGGACAGAGTACGCGTGAAACGCAGTTGATCCTCATCAACCATCCTTCGTACCTGGACATTATGTTCTTGAATTACATCAAGCACCCTACCACCTTATTGGCAGCCAATAACTTTAAGAATTGGCCCTTGGTGGGCTGGCTTGGGAAAGCTTTGAACGTGATTTGGATCAAAAGGCACGACCGTAGCGCCGGCAAACAGGTGTTGATTGATGGAGAAAACCGATTCAAAAAGGGACTCTGTTTGATGACCTCGCCGGAAGGTAGAACGTCAGGAACTCACGATATCTATCCGGTAAAACCTGGATTATTTCTTCTAGCACAACGTGCAGAGGTTCCCATCACTTTTATGTGCTTCAAGTACAAAAACAAAGCTGTGCCTTATTTCCATTCGTTGAAGAATGGGTTTGTCCCACACTTCTTAAAGCACTTCTGGCAATTGCTCGGGCAATGGCGCATTCCAGTAGAAATTTACTTCTCTGAGCCAAAATTCTTCAACGATGCCAAAGAGGCCATTCAAGCCTTCTATGATTTCAACAAAAGTCACTTGCAAGACGTTTTACATTTTGAAGTACCTGTAAAAGAAGACTTTATCGGTGAAGCACTGACCAGGATTGACTCATCAAGCCTCAGCTTCCGCGCAGAATCCAAAGAAGAGTTGTTGGCTTAATACCTATGTAATCGCATTCGTTTTTAGTGTAAAAAGTTAATACACTAATGGTCGTGAAAAATCTAGCCTTCTTATATCGCTACAAAGCAGCGGCTTTATTCTTCCTATAAAGGATAGTTGAAATTTCCCCACTAACTACTAAGAATTAGCATTTGCTACCATTTAAAAAACCGCTTCACTGGTAATTTTTCTTATATTGTTCTATGCGTCTTTCTTTCAACAGGTCCAAATCATTTTAAAGTGCGCTCTCTAAATATTCATAAAGGGAAACAAGTACTTTACGGCCTTTGGGCTCTTATTATTGCATATCTAATCTATCGATATATTAAAAATCCCAGCGTCGTTGATCCAAATACGATTGTGGATTTTATTAGTTTTTATGACGATGAGACGCTCCTAGTTTATACCATTTTAAGCTTGGTCAGAGGTTTTTTTCTAATCCCATCCACACCATTTGTAGTAGGCGGTGGCCTATTATTTCCTGAACACAAATTACTGGTGCTTTTTATATCCATGGTTGGGGTAATGTTTTCTGCGACAACACTTTACTATTTTTCAGACCTGTTGGGTTTTAGTAGTTATCTAGAATCCCGGTATCCAAAGAGAATTCTGAAATGGCAAAATCGCTTGAAGAAACGTGGAGCAGCATACATAATCGCAGGATGGTCATTTTTCCCTCTCGTCCCTACAGATCTAATTTGCTATGTTGGAGGTCTAATTAAGATGCCTTTTAAGTATGTGTTCGCAGGCGTGTTTTTCGGAGAACTCATACTAAATATTTTTTACGTCTATTGGACAGAACTATACACCCATGGATTCATTTTTTAAAGAGGCCATATTGAGTTTTAAGACGTCGGGAACTATAAAGCCAAGTTCAAAGTATTTAATCCGAGCTTGCTTAAAAGACATTGATTTTGAGAACGCAAAAAATATTATTGAATTCGGTACCGGTGATGGCTGTATAACTTCAGAGATTCTCTCTAGAAAAAGAAAAAGTACAAATCTGTACTCCTTTGAATTAAATGAAAAATTCTTCAACCATTGTAGAGATAGATTTAATAATGAGGACGGTCTTCACCTCATACACGGCTCTGCCCTTGAATTCGATCAAATTCTTAAAACTCAAGGAATCAAAAAAGTAGATTATTTTATATCGAGCCTACCCTTGTCGCTATTCGATAAATCAACCATCAACTCAATTATTGATAAAGTATTGCCATACATGGATAATGATGGAATATTTATTCAATATATGTATAGCTTCAATAAGTACAATCTCATGAAAAACCGCTTTAATAAAATAGCGATAACCATGACACTTTTAAATTTACCACCAGCGATAATATTCAAGTGTACAAAATGTAGTTAATGTATACATTCGCTGACCTTCGAAAATTATGAATGTCCATTTGGACAAATAAAACAAAAGAACCAGATCTCCGTGCTCTTGTTCCCAAAGAAAAAGCCGTGCATCCTTCGGTGCACGGCTTTTTCTTTGTGAGCTATACTGGATTCGAACCAGTGACCTCTGCCCTGTCAAGGCAGCGCTCTGAACCAACTGAGCTAATAGCCCTTAAACTCCCTTACAAAGGTACACAACGAGACACTTAATTATAACTTTATGTAAATAACTGTAAATGATAGTGCTACACTCGGAATTAAAACTGACCTTCGTACTTTAATTATTATTATGAATCAAGGAACAGTAAAGTTCTTTAATACAGACAAAGGATTTGGCTTTATTAAAGACGACAATTCAAACACAGAGTACTTTGTACACGTAACAGGTCTCGTTGATCAAATTAACGAAGGCGATGCAGTCGAGTTTGAATTGCAAGAAGGAAAGAAAGGATTAAACGCTGTGAACGTAAAACAAGCGTAAGTTATATCTCAAGATTTCAATTAAGGCCTTCCTAACGGGAGGCCTTTTTTATTGCTAGCTTTGACTATTATGAAAGGAACCGTAAAGTTTTACAACATCGATAAGGGCTTTGGCTTCATCAAAGAAGAAGACGCCGACAATGAATACCACGTTCATATCAGTGGACTTAAACATCAAATTACAGCGGGAGACGCCGTTACCTTTGAACTCCAAGAAGGCGAAAAAGGTAAGAGCGCGGTGAATGTGATGTTGGAATTATAAAATCATTGCGGAACTCGCGGCCTTTGCAATTCCATTTATTCGACAGAAAGTAATTCGTCTATCGAATGATAGCCAGACAAGATTGCACCAGGCACTCCCATTTGACGGTAAGGGTCGTTGATTTCGCCAGCAAAGAATACTTTATTCATTAAAGACCTGTTTAAGTGCCTCAGGTGATGGGGGCTTTCCTCAAAAGCTTGTGTCCATGTACCACGGGTAAATTCATATTCGCTCCACTTCTCGATACGGTATTCGCCTGTAAAAAGTTCAGTTGCACGACCTGTATACATTTGGTCCAATTCTTCAAGTAATACTTGCACTAGTGCTTCGTCTGTAGAATATTCGATGTATCGCCTACTCTCTTCCCCTGTGCATAAGAATCCTAGAATATTTGATTCCGTTTCTTTGCCCAATGCAATATCATAATAAGCGCGTTCGCCCGAATTTGAAGCGCACTCAATGGCATTATGATAAAAGGTATCAGAAAATTTCAAAGCAACTTTTAAACCTGGTCGAAAATTAATGGATGCTATCGCTTTCTTCTTTTTGACATCTAAAGCCGGAGTAAATTCAATGGCCTCTGACTTCAAAACACCAACTGATACAGTTACCAATACGCGGTCTGCTTTATAGGTTTTTCCACCAACAGTTTTGACCATTACCTCGTCATCTGAGTAGTCAATGGATGTCACAGCTGAGTTAAAATGAATTTTGGATTGGACTGATTTGGCAAGATTTTCTTCGACAAAATCATACCACGTGGATGACTTGAATTTAGATTCAGGTAGGAATCGGTATCTAAAGTCCAATTCCGCTTTTGAAACCTCTTTAATCGTATTACCATTCCATTTAGCGGCAGACTCAAGATGGTATGGAATCAAATCCTCCTCAATGGCGGTTCCTGACAGACCTTTAATCTTATTTAAAACAATCGGATTACTATGGATCCACTCTGCACCTAGATCTATTGGGAAATCCGCTAGGGTAGTATCCTTTTTCAGCCTTCCGCCAAACCTATCTGTGGCTTCGAGAATGAGGTAATCAATCTGATTTCGCTCTAAGATTTTTGCTGCAGCCAAACCCGACGGACCAGCACCCACTATGATGACCTTGCCTGAATATTCGTAGGATTTATCAAGTGCTGTAACCTCAGGTAAGTTTTCTACTGCACGCGCAGCCCAGTTCATACAACTCGAAACCAACAGGGATGAAGAGAATAAAAGTGTAATTGTTCTAACTCGTGTACTCATGTGTATTGATTTAATTCAGGCTTGTTTAACGGGATGCCAACCGTCTCATTACTTGCAAAATACATGCCTGAAGGCAATTATTTTTACCTTTAAGCAACAGAATAAAAAGTTAGCTGCCTCTTATTCTTAACAAAGTACATATACGCTTGACTTCTTTTCGAAACATACTCTCTTGTTGTTTGCTACTCTCAATAAATCTCTACCTATTTGGTCAAGAAGTTGGAGGTGATAAAGCGCAATATTTATCTCGCTGGAATGAGTTTAACTTACCTGGAGGCGATTCGGTAAAAATTGCGCAATTAATAGGTGAAAAGATTGATGATAGGAATCTCGATCGACACAAGAGTGGCTTCATAAGGGTTGAGGAATTCAGCGAAATCAAGAATACCGATGTCATTCACACAGATGAAAACTATCTTCTGATAGTTGTTGAAGACCGTTACCTGCAGCACTGGGCCTTAACCATAAGCGCAGACGAAAAACCCATTGAAGCATTCCTTCTTTCTGGCGAGCTTTATTACACCGGCTTTGATTTTAATGAATTCGAAGCACGGCGTTATTCACCAAGTGTCCCGTACTGCTTCGATCCACTTAAACAACAATTTGAGTTCTCGAGTATATTCAAAGTCATTCTTCCAGATGAGCAAAGCATGCTCATCGATATAGACTTTCATTTGGACGAAACAACCAATAAAAGGTATGTCCAAGTGGATGAGTATGGACACTTTGAAAACGTCAAGTTTGTTGATTCAGAATCAAATTATGTCCTGTTCGATGAATTTGAAATTCATTCTTCATTCTTTCAGCAAAATTCAGGTCTTAAGATTGCAGAGATATCTGAACGTGAAAACTTGGATACCGTTAAGGTCTTCTTTGATTTAGACCAAACCATGAGTTTGCTTCGCAACGACGCGTTCAGCCAAAATTTGACACTGAGATTTATTTCAAAAGAGCCTGGCACATTTTCTTTGTTTCAAAGATTCAATGGTGGGATTGGAATCTCGGGAGACGGAGATTTCTGTGACATTCAAGAACCTGATTTCCCATCAGCGTGGCTTGCGCTAAATATGAGTTATGATATCGTCGACCTACACAAATACACAGAAGAAGAACAGCGGTGGAATCCTAACATGTCCATCGAAGACTTTAAAGAACTTGTACTAAAAGAGTGTGGTGAATATCATTACTCATTCGTGGAGTATATCCAAACTGAAGAGCAGATACAATCGTTTTGTCTTGTAGAAAATATCACACTTAAAGTCGTTTTTTCTCCCTCTAACGGGGGCAATCGAGTAACGAAATATCTCGTATTTGTGCTCGCAAACAGCTGTTAAGGAATAAAAAACCCGCGCCTGTGGCGCGGGTTTTTAGAAGCCCCGAAGGGAATCAAACCCTTATCTCAGGTACCGGAAACCTGCATTCTATTCGTTGAACTACGGAGCCGGAATATTATCCAATTACAGAACCGCTCGCTGCGCCGCCCTCCGGGCTCATGAGGCGTAGCTTACCGTCTGCGTCTTCCGCCATAAGCAGCATGCCTTGGCTTTCTACCCCGCGAATCTTGCGCGGAGGCAGGTTCATTAATACAGTCACTTGCTTACCCACCATTTCCTCCGGCGAGAAGTGCTCAGCAATACCACTAACAATAGTGCGCTTGTCTAGACCTGTATCTACCAAGAACTTGAGCAGTCGGTCTGCCTTTGGTACGCGCTCTGCTTCAAGGATGGTTCCTACGCGAAGGTCCATTCCCATGAATTGATCAAAACTGATATCTTCTTTCTGTGGTGCGTATGTGCTCTCTTCCACTATTTCTTCTTTTTGAACTAAGGTTGCTTCAAGTTTTGCGCGTTGCGCTTCTACCTGGCTGTCTTCAATTTTAGCAAATAACAATTCCGCTTTACCGAGCTGTGTGCCTGCGGCTACGATGGTTTCGTTGTTGGTCGCTTCCCATTCTGGTAAGGTGTCCATCGCCAACATGCCGCGAAGCTTGGCCGCTGTTCTTGGAAGGAACGGTTCAAAGACAATGCTCAATACTGCCGTGATTTGTGTAGCGACATACAGTACCGCTCCGGCACGGGCTGGGTCTTGTTTGTACACTTTCCAAGGCTCTTGCTCCTGGAGGTATTTATTTCCAAGGCGGGCTAGACTCATGGCCTCACCGATCGCCTCACGGAATTTGAAATCTTCCAAGTTTTTGGCAATACGACGGCCGTATTGCGTCATGGTCGCTAATGCTTCGCGGTCCGCGTCGGTGAGGGTACCTGGCTCTTGTACTACACCGTCGTAGTATTTGTGTGTAAGTACCATCACGCGGTTTACAAAGTTTCCAAAGCCCGCTACAAGCTCGCTGTTGTTGCGCTGCTGAAAGTCCGCCCAGGTGAAATCGTTGTCCTTGGTTTCAGGCATTGTCGCAGTGAGCACGTAGCGAAGCACGTCCTGCTGACCTGGAAAATCTTGTAGGTATTCGTGCAACCATACCGCCCAGTTTTTCGAAGTACTCAACTTACGGCCCTCAAGGTTGAGGAATTCGTTCGCCGGTACCTGCTTTGGCAAGGCATAATCGCCGTGCTGCTGCAGCATGGCTGGGAAGATGATACAGTGGAATACAATGTTGTCTTTTCCTATGAAGTGCACGATTTCCGCATCATCGCCTTTCCAGTACTGCTCCCAATCGTTCGGCAGAAGTTCCTGGGTGGCACTGATGTATCCGATAGGCGCATCGAACCATACGTACATGACCTTGCCCTCGGCACCTTCAATAGGCACAGGGACACCCCAATTCAAATCGCGAGTCATTGCACGCGGCTGCAGTCCGTCGCCGGCATTCAACCAGCTCATGCATTGACCGATCACGTTGGGCTTCCAATTTTCGCGGCTCTCTAAAAACGTGCGTAGTTCATCGCTTAGTTTGTCAAGCGGCAAAAACCAATTCGTCGTATTACGCAACTCCGGTTTAGCACCACTTAGGGCACTCTTAGGGTTGATAAGTTCTGTAGGCGACAACGAGGTACCACATTTCTCACATTGATCGCCGTAGGCTTCTTCATGGCCACATTTAGGACAAGTCCCTGTGATGTAGCGGTCGGCCAAGAATTGGCCCGCCTCAGGATCAAAATACTGCTGCGTTTCCTTCGCTTCAAGCGCACCTTTCTCGTAGAGGTTCATGAAGAACTCCTTGGCATTCTTATGATGCTGTTCGCTCGAAGTGCGGCTGTAATGGTCAAAGCTGATCCCAAACTCTTCGAAGGCACCCCCCATCATTGCGTGGTAACGATCCACCACCTCTTGCGGGGTGATGCCCTCGTTTTTCGCTTTGATAGTAATAGGAACACCGTGCTCGTCAGAGCCACAAACAAACTTCACATCCCGACCCCGCATTCGCAAGTAGCGCACGTAGATGTCCGACGGCAAATAGCAGCCGGCCAAGTGACCAATGTGGATGGGACCGTTGGCATACGGCAAAGCTGCCGTAACCATGATTTTTTTGTTCGTACTCATGTGGACTAATGACCTTATTAATGGTATCGCGAAGATAGGAAGGTTTTATGTGCTATTTTTCCGCTATGAAACAAAGAATTCCCGCTTTATTAAAGCCCGGCGATTTGATCGGATTGAGTGCCACCGCAAGGTTTGCCACTAGGGAAATGATTTCAACGGCCAAGGCCTGCATCGAAGCAGCTGGCTTCAACGTCTTTTATTCTGAAGACATTTTACTGCAAGACGGACAGGTAGCCGGTACGAAAGAGGCTCGAATTCGCACGACCAATGCGCTCATTCACAACGAAGAGGTCAAGGCCATCTGGAACATCCGAGGAGGATATGGGAGCGCCGAAATTGTAGACGATATTGATTGGGACGCCTTGCAAGCGCGGCCCAAGTGGCTCATTGGTTTTTCAGACTTTACCACCTTTTTATCGCATGCTTATGAAAAAGGCATACCCAGTATTCATGCTGCAATGCCGGTAAGCTTTGAAAAAACCAATAAGGATGACCTCGAGGCTACTTTCCAAGTGCTTATAAACGGACCGAAACCGCTAACGCTAACCTCGGCGGCAACTCCTTGCAGCGGTAAAGTCATTGGTGGAAATTTGAGCGTCATCTACTCCATCTATGGCACGCCTTCCCTACCCACATTAAGGGGTACAGTGCTGCTGCTTGAGGATTTAGACGAATACCATTACCACCTCGACCGAATGCTCTTGGCTTTGGAACGAAAGGGTGCCTTTAAAGGAGTGAGCGCTGTCCTATTGGGCCAATTCTCTGATATCCATGACCACGACACCCCTTGGGGAGACGCTGTAGAACACACTTTGGTAAAGTACTTTCAAGCCGCAGGTATTCCCGTGCTTCAAAACATGCCTTTCGGACATACTTCAAGACAGTTTCCGATTGTAATTGGCAGCCATGCTGAAATTTCTCAAAACGAAATCGTCTTCACGCTCTAAGTTGCTGATAACTTAAAGTTTTCCACCATTCTTGCCAGCAGGCACCATATACAGCAACCTTTGTATATGGATTATCGATTGTACGAGAAGCACGCGGCAGCCTACTTGAGAAATGAACATTGTGAGGTCCTGGCCGAAAACTACCGACGCTCGCGTACTCAGATTGATGTTGTCGCTCGAAAAAATGGCGTATTGATTGTCGCTGAAGTGAAATACCGGAGGCACGGAGGACTTCCTGAAGAGCTTATTTCCAGTGGGCAAAAAGAGCGTATTCACCGAGAAATAGGTCCTTTAATGGTCAAATACCACTGCAACGAATGGCGGCTACTGCTCTTCTTTTACCGAGCGAAAAGTTTCGTGCCTGAAATAATTGCCCTAGAATGTTAGTCATTCCCTCGCTATTGTAGTGCTAATGGCCTCGAACTAAGCTAACTTTGCATAAAATATTCCTGCCATGCGCAACAGTCGTTCTAGCAGCAACGGACCTCGTCGAGGAAAGTCTCAAAACTCAAACAATCGCTTTGCGAGTGGCCCTAAGAAAACTTGGGACCGCGAGGAAAGAGGTGACCGCCCAGAGCGCGGTGCTCGCCCTGCAAAGAAATACAGAGGCGTTCGTAGCAAAACTGCGGAGCAACTCAGTGGTGCTAGCGACGAAGTTCGTTTGAATAAGTATTTGTCAAATGCAGGTATTTGTTCGCGTCGTGAAGCCGATGATCTCATTGGTGCGGGATTGGTTTCGGTCAACAATAAAGTCGTTACTTCCATGGGCTACAAAGTGAAGCCTACGGATGTTGTAAAATACAACGGCACTACGTTGAAAACGGATAAGATGCGTTATGTGCTCTTAAATAAGCCAAAGGGATTCCTCGCTTCGATGGATGATCCCAAAGCGCGTAAGACTGTTTTTGATCTTGTCGGTAATGCATGCAACGAAAGAATCTATCCCGTTGGGCAAATGGAGCGTGGCAGCACTGGAGTTCTATTGTTTACCAACGACGCGGATACTGCGAAAAAATTGACCAAAGGAGTTAATGGTGCAGCGAACATTTATCATATCGTGCTTGATAAACCGTTAAGTAAACAACAGCTCGATAAAATTGCAGCTGGTACTGAGCTCGAAGACGGCAAGGTTAGGGTGGAAGAAATCAACTTCACCAGCGATAAGAACCCTCGTGAATTAGGCATGCGTATTCACGATAACAAGCCTAGAATTGTACGCCGCTTGTTTGCGCATTATGGATTCGAGGTGGAAAAATTGGACCGCGTTTCCTTCGCAGGTCTAACCAAAAAGAGATTAAACAGAGGCGATTACAGGCACCTCGATGCTAAAGAGGTGGGCTTCTTAAAAACGAGATAAGCGAATGCGTAAGGCATTGAAGGTTCTTGGTATAGTGCTCTCAATTGTGGTGTTGCTCCTTGGTGGCGCCGCCGGGTACATTTATACTCAACAAGATGCCATCATCGCCGGCGGCGTAGCAAAGATTAACGAGCAGCTTAAGGCACCCGTTTCTGTGGGTACTATTGAACTTGATTTGCTCGGCGGATTCCCTCGAGTACGCATCGCCCTGAACGATGTGCGCATCGAAGACCCGCTTCGAAAGAACGAATTTCTCCTAGAAGCACAATATGTGGGTCTCGGTATGAATGTATTCTCTGTTATTCAAGGGGAATATGTGGTTGAAGAGCTCAGTCTTGGTGAAGGCCGATTGAATCTGTACGATAATGGGAAGTCGGCGAATTGGGATTTATTTAATTCCACCGAAGATGATGCATCTACGAGCGTGGGATTGGACCGCGTTGAACTTCAAAATTTAGCCCTTACCTACCTCGCTCCTAAGGACGGTATCGACTATAAATGTTATGCAAATAATGCAGTTCTTTCTGGGATGATAGACGAAGTAATCACCTTGAGTGTACGCGCGGACCTCACAGAAAACGAACTTCGTTTAGATCGAGAACTCTGGGTACGTGAAGCTGCACTTTCTGGAGCCTTTGCCTTTACAAGCGAAGGAGATAACTGGGAGATCACTTCGTCAAAAATCAATGTGAATGGTGGCGCTTTGAGCGGCTCTTTGAATCAAGACGGTGGTGAATTGGCCTTGGAAACGGGGGATCTGCTGCCCATCATGAAAAGTCTACCGCTGCTCGAATTTGAAGACATTGCTATCGAGAAATTCAACAGCTCGCTGCGCTGGAAGGGCAGCTACGAGCAATGGGCACTATACCTACAGCCCGTGGGTAGTGCGTTCTCTTACAAGGGAATTGCCATTTCAGACTGTAGTGCTAGCGTTGATATTCTTTGGGACGATGTTCCGAGTATCAGTATTGAAAGTATCGCCCTGAAAACGACCACCGGGGAATTGCGCGGTTCAGCTTCCTTGGACGGTAAAAAACCATTGCTGAGGGCCAATGTTGAGGGCGGCTCTAACCTAAGTGAACTCTTTGCTTTTGTAGAGGTAGAAACCTTGATCAACCCCATGGGATTCTGGAGCGGCACTGAGCTTACTATAGCACAACGCTTTAACAATTGGGACGAATTTGAGCCCATTGGAGAGACCGTATTTGAGGGCAATTTACAGTTGAAGGAAGTGAGCTTTGGGATCAGCGAGAGTAACATCAACTTCGAGAATCTTGAGGCGGAATTAACCGTAAAAGGTGATGATATCAGAGTTGATCGTTGTTTCGTACAGAGTGGACCAAACAACGCAGTGGCCACTGGCGCTGTCCTTGATGCATTAAACGGCCGACCACAAGTGGCGTTGCGCCTAGAAAGTCCGACCATAGATGCCGACCCCCTACTCTTTTGGGAATTTGAAGATGGTGAAGACCAGGACGAGGATTTCGGGTTCGATTTTGAGGTAGACCTTTTCATCGACAACCTCAACCTAGGAAAGTTCGACGGTAAAGGATTGCGAGGGACCATCTACAACCGAGGCACAAAGCTTCTAGGTAGAGAAATGCGCATTGACGGATGTGGTGGAACCTTCCGAGGAAATTGGGCCTTGGCAGAAGAATCTAGCGGTAGCCGTTTTTGGAGTTCCGCATCCTGTACTACCATAGAGATGGACCAACTTCTGAAAAGCTTCGACAGCTTTGATATTGAAGACTTGGATGAAAGTAATTTGAAAGGGACGGTGAACGCAACAGCGGAATTGACTTTCCACTTCGATAGAGAATGGGACGTCATCTCAAAGCGCACGAGTATTGATGCTGAAGCGGAAGTACGCAACGGAACCTTACAGAACTACGCACCGCTCCAAGAGCTTAGTGCTTTTGTGGACCGCGACGAACTCTCCCGTATAGACTTCCCCTATTTAAAGGGGCCTTTCCAGATTCGCGGGGACACCTTGATCATACCAGAGACTCGCGTGGACAATAGCGCCATCAATCTATGGGTAAACGGTTGGCAGAATCTAGAGACCGATGATATCGAATACAGCATTCGTATTGGGCTCAAAGATTTGGCCTTGCGCGGCAAGAATTCCAACCGTGATTTGGGAACTTGGGTGGCTGAGGCCGAAACCGAAAACCAGCCATACATGAGGCTTCTTGTGGGCTGTAACCTTGACGATCCTTGCATCAGTTTAGACAGACAGCAGATTCGCACTTCTCTAAAATCGACCCTCAAGCAAGAGAAAGAAGACCTGAAGACGCTCTTCAAGCGCGACGAAGAAGAGGAACGCAAGAACGACAGGAACAAAGGCAGTTTTGAATTGCTCTGGCCGGAATCGGACAGCTTATCCTATAGCATGCTGTATTTAAGATAACCTCTCTTTTACATCTCCTCAGCAAACAGGGCGTCCAAAGTACCTTGCGCCAATGGGTGGTACGACGCTCGTGAATTCATGTAAATCTTTTTGGCCCAAGCTTGGCGTTTTTCATCGCCTTCCAACATGCTCTGATACATTGGCACTATAAACTTGCGGCGTCCTACGCTGCCCAAGAAGCTCTCGACTTTCTTCGTATAGATGTCATTGTCGTAGCCCTCAAAACCTGTCTTAAGTATGGCGGAATACCATGCTGCTACGATCTCCGGGTTTGGACTGCCACTGAAACCATAGTTCCCGTCGGCCAACGCATAATGTCCTTCCGTAGCACCTCCGGCCTCAAGACCTCTGATGTAGCGCAGCCATTCCTGGGTCGTCCAGCGGATGGTCGTTTCTTGCGGTAAATAAGCCATACTTCGTGCATCCGCTGCATCTGGATCCACATTCAACAGCATCGTCACAGCATCGTCTACCACGACGAAGCGGTTCGAAGCTGGGAACGGACAGTTCACAGGTAGCCCAGTACCGTATACCCACTGTTCTACACCCACTTTATCCCATTGCTCCTGAGTCATCACCGCGGCCAATTCCTGCAAGAAGACTTCGGTAACCATGGTTTTGAATTTGTACTTGTCGAAGTAGTAGGTTAAGAATTCATCCCACTTTTCGCGGCCCACCGTATTCTCACACAGGCGCAAGAAGTGGAACCCTTTATCGTAGGCAATGGCATTGACACCATCGTCTGGATTCTTGCCTTTCAAATCTTGTTTCAAAGACGTCGCCTCCACATTTTCCTCCAGCATCACGGCCAATTCTTTTTGCAAATCATCGTAGCTCAATGCCTCGAGCATGTCCGCAAAATCGACCCCATAGAGCTTCTCCATAATGCGCATCTCGAAGTAAACCGTGAAACCCTCGTTAATCCAGAAGTCGTTCCACGTCGCGTTGGTCACCAAATTGCCGCTCCAGCTGTGGGCCAGCTCGTGCGCAATTAGACTCACTAAACTCATATCACCCACAACAACCGTTGGCGTCAAGAAGGTTAATCTTGGGTTTTCCATCCCCCCAAACGGGAACGACGGCGGGAGTACAAGCATGTCGTAACGTCCCCAATAATACGGGCCGTACATCTCCTCTGCATCGGCAATCATATCCTCGGTCTGTGCGAACTCGTACGCTGCATTGCGTACCATCTCCGGCTCAGCATATACCCCTGAGCGCTCGCCCAAAGGAATGAATGCTAGGTCACCCACGCCCAACGCAAGCAAGTAAGAAGGAATAGGCTGTGGCATGCTAAATTCATAGATGCCCTCGTCGTTTTTCTGTGTTGGATTCGACGCACTCATTAACGCCAAAACCTCTTTCGGCACCTTCACAGTAGCCTCATAGGTAAACCTCACCCCTGGACGGTCTTGACAAGGCACCCAAGTCCTTGCAAGGATGGCTTGACTTTGCGTAAACAAGAACGGCTGACGCTTCCCTTGGGTCAATTCTGCCGGGTACCACTGCAACGCCTCAGCCTCTGGTGAGGTCTTGTATAATATGCTTATAGTCTGAGCACCCGGTGCTGGAACTACCAGTGCTGAACCCAACAATGGATCGTCGCCTTCAATAGTAAATAATGTGCGGTTTCCATCCACCAAAACTTCGTTTACCTGCAAGTCTTTGATGTCAAAAATGACCGTGTCTGCATGTCCCTCTTCTAGAGTCCAAACT
>JBMZBC010000006.1:0-76493 GCA_049611965.1 Schleiferiaceae bacterium
GGGGATTAGATACATTATCTGAGGTCAAATACAAGCTTTCTTCTGCTGTTGTCGAAAAGGACCACTTACTTTGAGCAAAACCAGTAAATGGGCAAGCCATGGAAAAAACTATCAAAAGAATTCTGAACTTCATCGGAAAAAATTGTTATCACCTATTATTTTACTTTAGTCACTAAAGTAACTTATCATTGGATGATTAGGTTCTTGTCTAGGACAGAATTAACTTATTGTTCAAATAGAATTGAACGAGTCTCAATCGCAGGCTTACCTTGCTCAAATAAACGCGCTGTGTGCTCCCCTTTTAAAGTGTAAGTTCCGTTTTGCACACGAATCCATGAGCCTTCGCGCAATCCAATAACGGGTACATCATTGAATTTATGGAATTCGCCAATTCTCGTTTCGCGGGTTTCACCCATGTGTTTGGATCCCGAAATAGGATCAAGGTAATGCGGGTTGATGTTGAAGGGTACCCAGCCAAATGCCTTGAAGGAAGGTGGATAAACGATAGGCATATCGTTGGTAGTAGAGATGCTTTGCCCTGTCATGTTGCAGCCGGCTGAGGTGCCCATGTAGGGTTTACCGCCTCGTACTGCTGCATCTATGGCTTCAAAGTAGCCACTTTCGTGAAGCTCATTGGCAAGTACGAAGGTGTTTCCACCGCCCGTGAAAAAACCATCAGCCCACGTACAGCCTTCTTCAGCAGAAGGGAATTCGTGTGCTCCTTTGACGCTAAACCCCCAGCTCTCGAGGACTTCCTTTGCTTTGGCTGTGTATTCGTCGTGCGATATACCGCCCGGTCGGGCGTAGGGAATGAAAAGAATGTTAGCTGCCTTAGGGAAGAAATCTTTGCACTCCTCTTCGAGGTAGCTTAAATAGGGTTTTCCGTAAACGGTACTGGTGCTGACTATAAGTAGCTTCATGAATTATTTTGTTTCATTGTGAAGGTAGGTCCAGACCGATTTTTTTAGTCCATTCATTTCGGTCCAAATCGGACGAACTACGCCATTTTGAGCGCTGATGTGGTTGTAGTCGCCCATGAATACGGTGCTCGCCGGGAAGAAAGGTTCATCATTGATCTGCCATTCGGTCCAGGTCTGACCGCCGTCTACACTCTTGCTGAGGTAGGTATTTGTTTCGTTGTCCTTCTCTGTATCTCTACGGTCGTAGTACACAGCATACAGATGCCCTGAGGATGGGTCCACGGTAACCCAAGGAAGGAATTGATCCGAAGATCCTCCATTTGGGCTTACTCGAGCAGGACGGCTCCATGTACCTCCTGCATCGTCTGAGGAACTGATCCATATTTCACCGCCGTTCCGCTCGTCTTTATCGCCCCAGCACACATATACTCTGCCATAGTAAGCGCTGCTTTCACAATGGTCGACCACAGTTATAGGCATGCCGTTGGCACGGTTAAAGCCTGGATAACTCTGTGTCCAGCCGTCTTTTTGATCCGCCACTCGTATTTCTTCCCACTGCTGTCCGTCCAAACTCCGGTTGAAGTAGATGCCTCCATTCAATGCCCAGCCTACATAGCGAGCGTTTTTGATGCCGTATGCAGGAACAGCACCCTCACTTGTTCCGTCGTCATCTACACAGTCGCCCTGTTGCTCAGTAATGACCACAGGCTCGGACCAATGTTGACCTCCGTCCTCACTCTCGCTAAAAAGGATGGTGCTTTTGCAATTTTCGTCTGAGGTGCCGTAGGCGTCGAATTGGGTCCAGCTCAAGGCGATAGTGCCCTTTATTGGGTGAATGGCGGCCCATTCTTTGTCGTGTTTTTTTCCGTTAACGGCGGTAAAAGAGCCGTTGTTAAAAGTGCCATGCGGTCCGTCTTTTGTTTGGCAGACCATGCGGTCGAGGATCTGATCGCTGCTCCAGTTGGTGCCCTCTGGGTCGCTGAGGTGGAAATAATAAACACGGCCGTTCCCATCGGTGATAATACAAGGGTCGCCCCAAACGCCGTAAGGGCTCGAAATTTTTTCTTGGGTCCAAGTAATCCCGCCGTCGGTACTTTGGTAAAAGTTATCTAAAATGCTCGCAGCATAAACGTTCATGGGGTTGGTAGGGTCCACACTGATGCTGGGCTCACAGATACCGCTTCGAAAGGACGGGCCCTCATGAATTTTCACGGCTTGAGCGGATGTGTTAAAACTGCTCAACAAGGCGCCGAGGAGCAGGGTGAAAAGCGAAAATTGGCTTAATTTCACGGACATGAAAAAATCAGTGCTTCTACTCATATTGGTGTGCTTTGGAATCTGTGGGTTCTCCACGAAGGTAAAGCATGAGTTTTATGTAAGTGTCACCGATATTTACGTTGATGTAGAAAAAGGGCAGATTAACGGTGTTGTGAAGTGTTTCCCGGACGATTGGGAGCGTGCCATGAATGCCTTGCTCGCCAATAAAGTGCACCGCTATGTGCAATTAGATTCGACGGCGCAAGACAGCTTGCATGCTGTGTATTTACAGAAGCATCTAAACGTTCAAGTGGGCGAACAGCCATTAAAGTTTGGCTACTCGGGCACGGTGCGAGGACCTGATGAGGTGTATTTGCTCTTTGAAGGACCCATGGAATTGGCCCCGGAACAATATGCAGTTGGGTGGACGGTAAATCAAACCTTGTTGGCAGATATTTATCCTACGCAAGAGAACATTGTCATCTTGCATTACTACGGTCGGAAGTATACCAGTAGCTGCCGAGAAGGCAATGAGTACGAATTCAACTATTCCTTTTAGATGTTTTACATAGAGCTCGGCCTCAGGCACATCCTCGATTTAGAAGGGTACGACCACATGTTGTTTTTGCTTGCCCTTACCTTGCCTTTAACCTTCCGTGATTGGAAACAGACCCTTTGGTGGGTGACGGCCTTTACGGTAGGCCACAGTTTGACGTTAGCGCTTACTGCAACAGCGTTGATTACGGTGGATAGCGCATGGGTAGAGTTGGGGATCGCAGTGACTATTTTCTTAACTGGGGTCTTTCATTTCGTTCGAAATTTTTCAGTGTCCAATTCTGGCCGCTACCTCTCGCTCATCTTCGGCGCAGTGCACGGCATGGGCTTTGGCTCGTATTATTCCTTTATTGCCCAAGACGACGTTTTTTGGTGGGCGTGGTTGCCATTCAATGTCGGGATTGAACTCGGACAAATCCTCCTTGTTGTGATATTGCTTTTTGTATATTCGATTTTCCAAAAAATTGGCGTGTCTATTAAGTCGGTTCGAATACTGGTAACGGGCATAGTACTAACCTTAAGTGCGCAAATGATTTTGGAACGAATTCCTAACGAACTCTTTTAATTCAAATACATGAGAAATAGATTGTTATGGTTGGCCCTAGGGGCCGCATTTACATTGACGGCACAAAACGTCAATACATCTAAATTCCGTCAATTAGGTCAAGAGTTGCCGACACCGAACGTATACCGTACGGCTTCAGGGGCACCGGGTCATGAGTACTACCAGCAGCAGGCTGATTACAATATGAGCATTACTCTGGATGATGAAACGCAACGCATCTACGGAAAAGAGACCATCACTTACACGAACAACAGCCCTGACGAGCTGCGCTATTTGTGGGTGCAACTAGACCAAAATATGCGTGCCAAAAACAGCACGACACAAGAGATAAAGCGCGGAGGAATCTTCTCGGAGCGCGGCAATACGGCGCAGACGGCTTTCAATCAGTTAAAGAACAACCAGTTCTATGATTTTGATGGTGGCTTTAAGATCGATTACGTACAGACCACTTCGGGCAAAAACTTGCGCTACACCATCAACAACACGATGATGCGCATCGATCTGCCGACGCCATTGCGCAAAGGGCAAAAGTTCTCGTTCAACATCAAATGGTGGTTCAACGTCAACGACCGTATGGACATCGGTGGTCGTTCAGGTTACGAGTATTTTGAAGACGACGACAATTACCTCTACACTATCGCCCAGTTCTTCCCAAGAATGGCAGTGTACAATGATGTCGAAGGATGGCAGAACAAGCAGTTTTTGGGTTCTGGTGAGTTCACCCTTCCGTTTGGGGATTACAAAGTAAGCATTACGGTTCCTTCGGATCACGTGGTGGCTTCGACGGGTAAGTTGACCAACGAGAGCAAGATATTGTCGTCGAAGCAGCGTGCCCGTTTGGCCAAGGCGCGTAAGAGCTATGACGATCCAGTGATTATTGTGACGCAAGAAGAAGCTGAGCAGGCTGAAAAAGACAAAAGCACAAAGAGCAAGACTTGGTTATTCGAAGCTGAGAATGTCCGTGATTTCGCTTTCGCAACTTCGCGTAAGTTCATCTGGGATGCACAAGCAGTAGATATTAATGGTAAGACCACCATGGCGATGAGCTACTACCCTAAGGAAGGGAACCCACTGTGGGAGCAGTACTCAACACGCGTGGTTGCACATACTTTGAAGGTGTACAGCAAGTTCACGGTAGATTACCCGTACCACAAAGCCATTTCTGTGCATACCAAATGGATCGGTATGGAGTACCCGCAGATTTGTTTCAACGGCGGTCGTCCAGAAGCAGACGGCACGTACAGCGAGAGCACGAAATATGGAATGATTGGTGTGATTATCCACGAGGTCGGTCACAACTTCTTCCCAATGATTATTAACTCTGACGAGCGCCAGTGGACGTGGATGGACGAAGGCCTGAATACATTTGTACAGTACTTGACGGAGCAAGAGTGGGATCATGAGTACCCATCTCGTCGTGGTCCAGCGCACAAGATTGTGCCTTACATGAGCGGTCCTAAGGAGGACATGGTTCCGATTATGACCAATTCTGAGAGCATTCTACAGTTCGGAAATAATGCCTACGGCAAGCCAGCAACGGCCTTGAACATCCTACGCGAGACAGTTATGGGACGTGAGTTGTTCGACTACGCATTTAAAGAGTATAGCCGTCGTTGGGCCTTCAAGCATCCATCACCGGCAGATTTCTTCCGTACCATGGAGGACGCTTCAGGGGTAGATTTAGATTGGTTCTGGAGAGGTTGGTTCTACACGACAGAACATGTGGATATCGCTATTACTGATGTAAAGTGGTATCAGATGAGTTCGAAAAATCCTGACGTAGAAAACCCAATTCTTGAGGAGAAAGCACGTAAATCTGATGCACATATTGGTAAAGCGCGTAACTCAGTTATTCGCACAGTAGTGGATGAAAACGAGGCGGCGCGTGATTTCTACAACCGTTATAACCGTTTTGAGGTTAAGGAGAGTGACCGCGAAGAATACCAGCGCTACCGCGATGGTTTGAGTGAGGAAGAGGCAGAAATGCTCGATGCAGGTTACCACTTCTACGGAGTTTCATTTGAGAACCAAGGAGGCTTGGTGATGCCATTGGTATTGCGCTTCAAATTGGAAGATGGCACAGAAGAAGTAAGAAGAATAGCTGCTGAGGTGTGGTTGAAGAATGAAGAGAGCTTTACGAAGTGGTTCAACTTCCAACAGCCAGTTGTTCAGATTACATTAGATCCGTTCCTGGAAATGGCGGACACCGATCGTAGCGATAATTATTGGCCGGCAATGGCAGAGCCAAGCAAATTCGACGTGTATTCACGCGGCGCAACAAGCAGATGGCAACGCAATGGTCGCAGCAATCCTATGCGCGAAGCAAGAGCTGCAGGCAACGAATAAGCTGCCGATACGAGATAGAGAGCCGTCCCACTGGGGCGGCTTTTTTTATGGTCAAAAGTCTGTTTAACAAAGTATTATCATTTGAAGGATACCTGAGTTTGAAACGGTGACGTTTTGGGTGGTGAAAAAATTAATCACTCCATGAAGTTTACCGAAAAACCTATGTTCAAGATGCTAGCCGTGGGTGCGCTAGCAGTTTTATTGCTGATACCGGCAACCCTGGTTCAGAACCTGATTCACGAAAGAGAATCGACCCAGAATTCCGCCGTTTCTCAAATGACTAGTATTTGGGGCGGCGATCAAATGATTGTAGGGCCGTACTTAAGCATTCCCTATTTGGACCCGTATACGGTCACCAATGACGACGGTTCGCAAAGTGTGAGCTATTCTCGAAAGAACTTATATGTGCTGCCTGAGGTGCTCGAGGGCGACGTCGACATCGTTCCTGAAACGCGTTCCCTTGGAATGTATGAAGCCATAGTCTATGAAGGGGATATGTCGTTTTCGGGCCAATTCATCTTACCCGATTATAAGGCTTTGGGCATTCAAAAGCGGTTTTTGGAATGGGATAAGGCGACCATCAATATGGGCATCTCCGACCTGCGCGGTGTAGAAGGGAATTTCGAGTTTAATTGGAACGAGCAACCGTTGCAGATGAGCTCAGGATTAAGCAGCAATGAGATCTACCACAGCGGTATCCATGCGCCGGTAGAAGTAAGCGAAGATCAGAAGTACATTTTTACCATCCGTGCAACTCTTCGAGGCAGCAGCAGGTTCTCTGTAGTACCCTTTGGCAAACAGACTCGTTTTTCCATGATTAGTCCATGGACTGAGCCTAGTTTTAAAGGCAGCTATGCCACAGCTTCTTATGCTCCTTCAGCAGATGGCTTTGAGGCTACGTGGGAAGTGAGTCATTTGAACAGAAATTATCCTCAGGCTTGGACGGGACGCAAATACAGTCCCACCAACGATTTCTTTGGGACTGAATTTATCCGCTCCGTAGACACCTACAGCAAGTCCAATCGAGTGGCTAAGTATGCCATTCTCATCATTGCGCTTACGTTTATGGTATTCTACTTTTCGGAGTTGATCAACAGTTCCAGCGTAAATGCCTTGCAATACGTCCTTATCGGTTTGGCATTGGTGCTCTTTTACACGTTGTTGTTGTCGTTTAGTGAGCATCTTGGTTTCAATAGGGCCTATTTAATGGCAGGATTGATGACGGTGGTCATGGAGTTCTTGTATGCAAAAAGTGTGTTGAAAAGCGCAAAGCTCGCTGGTTATGTGGCGGGTGTATTGACCTTGCTGTACGGTTTTGTCTTTGTCCTTATCCAATTGAAAGATTTTGCACTATTGGCAGGAAGTCTTGGCTTGTTTGTCATCTTGGGCGGCATCATGTACATCTCACGAAATATTGAGTGGGACTTTGAGAGCTCGCAAGAGTAGGGACATAAAAAAATCCCCGCCGGGCAACGGCGGGGATTTTCATTTCAAAAATTCTGGGGACTTAGTCCATTACCATGTCGAGGAACTGGCTTAGTCTTTCTTTAAGATGTTTGCGCTCCACGATAAAATCTAAGAAGCCGTGCTCGAGCAAGAATTCTGAGCGTTGGAATCCTTCTGGAAGGTCTTTACCGATGGTTTCTTTTACCACACGTGGTCCTGCGAATGCAATCAGTGCATTCGGCTCAGCAATGTTAATATCACCGAGCATTGCGTAAGACGCAGTAACACCACCAGTAGTTGGATCAGTGAGGAAAGAGATGTATGGAATCTTCTTTTCGTCCATTAGGGCGATTTTCGCTGAAGTTTTTGCCATCTGCATCAAAGAGAAAGCAGCCTCCATCATGCGTGCGCCACCAGACTTAGAAATCATGAGGAACGGTGCACCTGTTTTCAGACTGTGGTCCATCGCACGAGCAATTTTCTCTCCTACAACCGAACCCATTGAGCCGCCAATGAAGTTGAAGTTCATACAGGCAACAACGATTTCACGGCCGTTCATCATCCCGTATCCAGAGGTTAGGGCGTCTTTCAAACCGCTTTTCTGTTTTCCGCCTTTCAAGCGGTCCTTATATGGCTTCGTGTCTTCGAATTTGAGCGGATCTTTCGACACCATATCGGCATCTAGCTCGGTGAATTCACCATTGTCAAAAAGTATGGAGAAATATTCCTTGGCGTTCACTCTATCGTGGTGACCACAATTGCTACATGTCCAAAGGTCAGCAGCATGATCGTCGACACTAACGATGACCTTACATTTTGGACACTTGTGCCACAGGCCATCGGGTGTTTCTTTTTTGTCCTTTGTTTCCGTGGTAATACCAGCGGTAGTTCTTTTAAACCAACCCATAGGGGAAATTTATTACGAATCAGAAAGCTAATGTAGTGAAAAAGGGCACTCATCTACTAGATGAATGCCCTCTTGCAAGATTTCGCTCAACTCTGTTATTAAGCGATAGTGATATCGTCGTTCAAGTAAACGTCCTGTACTGCGTGAAGTAGCGCGATACCGTCACCGTAAGGCTTCTGGAATGCTTTACGACCAAGGATCAAACCTTGACCACCAGCACGCTTGTTAATTACTGCAGTAGCTACAGCTTCTTTCAAATCGTCAGCGTCATTACCGGTAGAAGCACCACCAGAGTTAATTACACCGATACGACCGTTGTAGCTGTTCAGTACTTGGTAACGCGTCAAATCAATTGGGTTATCTGTAGTCAATTCAGAGTACACTTTCGGGTGTGTCTTACCGTGACCAGTAGCATTGTACCCACCGTTGTTAGTTGGCAACTTCTGCTTGATGATATCTGCTTGGATAGTTACCCCTAGGTGGATCGCTTGTGACGACAAATCTGCAGAAGTGTGGTAATCCACACCGTCTACTTTGAAGTCGTTGTTACGTGTGTAACACCATAGGATAGTAGCCATACCTAGCTCGTGTGCTCTTTCGAATGCCATGGCAACTTGCTCGATCATTTCACGGCTTTGCTCGTGACCGAAGTAGATGGTAGCACCTACTGCACATGCACCCATATTCCAAGCCTCGTCTACAGTACCGTAAGGGCTCTGGAGGAAGGTGTTTGGAGAAGAAAGGAATTCGTTGTGGTTGATTTTAACTACGAAAGGAATTTTGTGCGCCCACTTGCGAGCTACTGTAGCCAAAACACCGTATGTAGAAGCAACCGCGTTACAACCTGCATCAACCGCCATCTTTACGATGTTCTCTGGATCGAAGAACATAGGGTTTGGTGCGAAAGATGCACCAGCGCTGTGCTCGATACCTTGGTCAATAGGTAGGATGCTCAAGTATCCCGTGTTTGCCAAACGACCTGTGCCGTACAAACGCTGTAGTGAGTTCATCACTTGGATACTGCGGTTAGATTCTGTGAAAGATTCCGTGACAAAGTCACTTGAAGGAAGGATAGCTAATGAATCCTTAGTGATCGCAGTAGACGTGTGGTTCAACAACGTATCTGCTTGGTCTCCTAGCAACTCTCTGATCTTGTCAATGGACATCATAATTTTAAAGTGTTTGTGAGCGGCTAAAATAATGTGTTTTTTCAATCCCTCACAACAAACCTTTAGAAAGGATATCCGATGCCTAAATTGAGGTTAAAATCGCGCAATTCTGGGTCGGTAATGACCCAATTAGATCTACCTGTAGCCCCCGGATGATGTAGCTTAAGGCCTAGATCGGCACGTACGATGAGAAACTCTAGGTCATAGCGCAATCCAAATCCGGTATTCATTCCCATCTGAGAAAGGAAGGTTGCGGGGCGAAAAACACCTGCGTCAATAGCGTCTAATTGCACCTGATTAAGGTTGCCCGTGTAGGTTTTGTTGTAGAGCCAAATGTTCCCGGCATCCAAGAAAACCGCACCCTTTATTGCTTCTTGAATGGTAAATCGGTATTCGGCACTGCTCAATAATTTGATGGGCGCGGCTGAGAAATAGCCTTCGGTCTGTAAGGTGGTCTCTGATGTTGCGCCAGGGCCAAAGTGGTAGGCCGTCCAACCTCGGAGGTCGTTGGAGCCTCCCATAAAAAATGATTTTTCAAAGGGCACGAAATTCCCTGAAGTACCCCAAGCTTCGCTTAGGCCGAAAAATCCTCTGAAGGCCCATTCCCGCTCGCGTACTAACGGGTGGTAGTAACGAAAATCTACCGAGCCCTTTATGTAGGGAGCTACGGGGATACCAGCAATTTTGTTGATTCCTAGGTTTGAGAAAAGGTGTCCACCGGTTTCAGCTTCGAAAGCGAAGAAGTAGCGGTCTTTACCGTGCTGCCAAGAGTCGTTAAATGAATAGCTGCTTCCCGAAAATACAAGGTCTTGAAAGCCTAAGAATAGGAAAGGCGTGTTGGTGGTGTTGATGTCAATCTGAACTAAAGAGAGGTTGTAGGGGGTTACTCGGTGGAAGGCTTTGCCTACACGCCACGAATATTCTATCCCTGAGGTGATGTTGAGTCTATTGAACTCATTGGCTCTAAACTGGTACGAGGTTCGTGCACTTAAGGTGGTTTTCGGCGACCACTTTCGGCTTTGAGTTGGCAGCCAACTCGGTGGCAAAAGCAGGGTAGGCAAGTCTAGCGATAGGCCGAGGTTTAACTCCCTAGCGTCAATGAGCCAACTGCTGTTAGAGCTGTTGCGTTGGTCGGTTAGCGAGCCCCCTAAGGAAAGGCGTAGGAGCTCGCCGCCTTTGAATACGTTTCTGTTGTCCCAGCTGAGGTTTCCTCCAAGCCCGAGCGAACCATTGTTTCCAAGTCCTTCCAATGCTGCAGTTACTGCACGCTTTGGAAGCGGAACTAGATTAATTGCGGCTCGTAGCCCGCTATCACTTGGGGTGATATCCATCTGGACATTTTGAAACAGCCCTAACGAACTCAGATTTTTATAGGTGCTTCGGATGTCGGAATTGCTATAGAATTGGCCCGATTCGAGGAAGATTTGGCGGTCCAGAAATTCAGGACGGAATTTCAACGATGTTTGGAGCACATCGATGCCGTGGGTGGTTCTGGTGCTATCGACAATGGCCTGTTGCTTTTGATAACTGTAGGTTGGTTTGACCACGATCGAAGCAATGCGTTCACGCTCGAGCTGATCACCGTATATGTAAGGATCTACCACACAGGTTACGGCGCTTAAAGCCGGTCCCGCTGCGGTATCAATCTCAAAGTAAATCCAACCAAGTTTGGAGGTGTAGTACCCTTGATCTTTTAAATAATTATTGATGGCCAACCGCTCGGTTTCTAGCTTTTCTGCATCAATTGGGCTTTCGTTGGAGTAGGTGGGTTCGAAAAACTGCAGGGTGCTATCAATCCGTCGGCTGGTGGAGGTGATAAAATAGGAATGCGCTAAGAAAGCGGGGCCGGTTTGAACCTCGTAATGTGCTGTAGCTCTTTTGCCTTTGATGCTTTCGTAGGTGGTAACCTTGGCCCCGTAGTACCCGAGGTTAAAGTAATGCAAGCCGAGCTGGGAAGCGGTATTTAGACGCGCAATGCTGTCGTAAACCATCGGGGCTTCGCCGATATTTTTAAGCCAATTCCCCACCGAATTGTCACCGATTTTATCCCCTAACTGGTATATGCTTAAAAACAACCGGATGTTGCCAATACCTTTGTTAGGGCGCTGGCGCATGATGTCGTAATCCTCGTCGCTTTGGGTGGGTTTTCCGTTGATGCGAATGTCGTTCTCTACGAGAATAGGTGTATCCTTTGATACCGGGCGCAGACCGGAACAGCTGCTCAGCGTTAATAAGGCCAAAGCCACGGTAAGGTGGCGCAAGGAAATAGCGTGTATTTTAGCAGGAAATTTGATCACAAGTGCTTACTAAAAACTCAGAAAAGCTCATTCGCAGTTTAGCTCAACGCAAGAACCGTAAAAAAACGGGACTCTTTGTTGCTGAGGGAATGAAGTTAGTACGAGATTTTGTTTCCGCAGGCATATCGGCCGACATTGTTTACCATGTTGACGAATTGGGCGAAGATTTCCGCGACGTACGTTGCGTACAAATTTCTGAAGCGGAAATGAAGCGCATCACATTCTTAGAGACACCTTCTCCCATTTTAGCGCTATTTGAGCAGCCAAACTTTGGGGTGGAAGATTTTAAGCAGGCCAATTTCATCTTGCTCCTGGACCGCGTACAAGACCCAGGTAATATGGGTACGCTGTTGCGCACGGCCCTATGGTACGGGGTAGATTGCGTTGCCACTACGGTAGGAACGGTAGATCCTTTCTCGCCCAAAGTGGTACAGAGTTCCATGAGTGCTCATGCCTTTAGTCGTATCGTACAGCTCGAAGAGGAGCAATGGGCGGCATGGGCTGGTGAGAACGGCTTTAGCTGGGTCATCGCAGATATGCACGGTGCAGGTTCAAGGAATTTTAATTGGCCCGCGAAAACCATATTGGTGCTGGGCAACGAAGGACAGGGGCCTTCAGTATTCTTAAAGGAGCAAGGTCCGGCCATTACCTTGGCTGGTGATGCGTCAAGGATGGAAAGTCTAAATGTTGCGGTCAGTGGGGCTACACTGCTTTACGCGCACGCTTGTTCAATCGACTCTTAAACCTCAGGTTGAGGAGAACCCCGCCGATAACGAGCACAATTCCCAAGTACATCTGGGCGTTCGGAATAAAGTCGAACAACACCACATCCCAAGTCAGTGCGAAGATGACCCCTATGTATTTCAGCGGCGCGACCGTATTGACTTCGGAGAGTTGGTAGCTCTTGGTCATATATAGTTGTGCGAATTGAGTCATCAGGCCGATGCCTAAAAGTAGGAGCCAATCTGTACCTGAAGGAGTGACCCAATTGAAAAAGCTGAAGGCAACCATAATGGGCAGGGCGACTAGTGGAAAGTACATGACTACCACGAGCGGCTCCTCGTCCTTGAGTTTACGGATGCTATTGTAGGCCAAGCCGGAGAACATGCTGGAGAATATACCCAGAACCATCAGTGCCGGTGGAATCTGAGCGCTTGATCCTTTAACGACCACAATTCCTGCGAATGAAATCATAAAGAAGAGCCATTGCACCCAGCGCGTTCGCTCGCCAAGGAGTATTCCAGCGATGAAGGCAGTGAAAAATGGACTGAGGTATTGAATGGTTACCGCGGCACTGAGCGGCATCTTTTGGATGGTGTAAAAGAAGACTGTGAGAGCTGTCGTGCCTGCGATTCCTCGGATTAAAAGCCACTTTTTATTGTTGCCCCAAGGATTGACTCTCTTGCGACGAAGCAGCAAGTAACTGATGACAAATGTTATTAAGGAACGAAACAGGACCAATTCCGTCGCGGGCAAGTGTGGTAAGAATTTCACCATAAGGTTGACGGCTGCAAAACACCCGACAGAGATGAGCATGTAGCCGACGCCTTTATTCACTATTCGAATGAGAAATTAATGAGGATAGCACGGTTGCGGATCCCGTCAAAGGCCTCCACTGGCAAGGTGCCGTCTTGAACCAACAAATTCGTCATGCCCCAAGCGGCGCGGATTTGAGGAGAGAATTTGAAGTATTCGAAGTAGAAATCGGCGCCTACGCCAATCTCGTAATCTGCGCCGTGGCGCTGGAGTTTGAACAGGTTGTCATCCACTACTTTCGCCTTTGAAGCAAGGTCGTTCGTGTAGCGAATACCGCCCATTAAGAACAAGCGGTAGTTGTCAATGCGTACCGATTTGAATTTAAGGTGGAGCGGAAATTGGACATAGGAGCTCTCAATCTGACGCGTGGCGATCACGCGCTCGTCGGTAAACGGGTTGATCAGATCGAAATGTAATCGACGCACGGTGGCTGCAAAGCCCGGGGTAAAACGCAAATCAAAGTGTTCGCTCAATCTCAAGTTCGAGATGATGTTGATGTTGTAGCCCGGAAGGGCCTCACTCTCTACACCGAAGATATCTGGGTTTTGACTGAGGTCTTTGAGGTCCATGTTGAAGTTGTAGTAATTCAACCCCATATGGAATCCGAAGTGCAGCGGATTTTGATCGTACAGCGGCTGGTTGCGTAGACGCGAAAATTGTGCGCTCGCAAATAGCGGTAGAACAAATAAAAGGACGACAATGCGAATTCTCATCAGCTAAATAACGCCTGTAGGCTTATTTTCTTGCTTGGTATATAGACGCAATTCCAAAGGTTACCGGCTGCGTCTTCGTTGGCTTTAAGCCAGCTTTCTCCAGTTCCGTTTCGAAGGCCTTGCCGTACGGGAAAGCTTTTACACTTTCAGGAAGGTAGGTATACGCTCTTGGATCTTTGCTGACCAATTTTCCTACAGTAGGAAGAATGGCCTTGAAGTAAAACCAGTAGATCTGTTTGAACGGGAAATACTGCGGTTGGCTAAATTCAAGTACGATCAATTGACCGCCCGGCTTCAACACACGCGCCATGTCCTTCAAACCGTTGTGTAGGTTTTGGAAGTTACGTACCCCGAAAGCCACTGTGATGGCATCAAAGGTGTTATCTGGGTAGGGCAGGTTTTCACTGTCTCCCAGTTCAAGCACAATCTTTTTGGCGAGCCCTTTCTTCGCTACTTTTTCGCGGCCTACGCTGAGCATTCCTTCGCTGATATCAGCGCCAGTAATATCGGCGCCAGTTCCTTTCGCGAGTGCAATAGCTAGGTCAGCGGTACCTGTGGCTACATCGAGCACAACCGAAGGAGAATCGGCCTTGATCATACGAACGACCTTACGGCGCCAACCCTTATCAATGTTTAAGGATAAGAGGTGATTCAAAAGATCGTAACGCTTTGAAATGTTGTTGAACATTTCTGCTACCTGTTCCTTCTTTTCAGCTTCGCTGTCGTGGTAGGGTTTGATGTTTTCTGCTCCCGCCATTTGGTAAAATTTTCGGTGGCAAAGGTAGGTCATAAGCCGTAACTTCGCCGGTATGAGTGAAAGAACTACGGAATCGGACCCTAAGGAAGATAAAAAGCGTAAACCGCTTAAGATGAGCGACCTTCGTCAGCTCACTAAAATCTTCGCCTATGTTGGTCCTAACAAGGGCCTCTGGGCTTTGGGATTCTTGTTCCTCATTATAACCATGGTAACCTCCTTGTTGTTCCCAAAACTTCTGGGAGGATTAATGTCGTCTACACCCGAGAATCTCGGAGACAATATGCTCATGATGATGGGGCTCTTGCTTGTGCAGAGTGTGGCGAGTTTTTTCCGTGTGGTCATTTTTGTAATGGTTACCGAGCGAGCGCTTGCCGCCATTCGTGAAGACCTCTACAGCCGATTGATTCATCTACCGATGAGTTTCTTTTCTGCCAAGCGTGTGGGAGAGTTGAACTCACGCGTGGCCTCAGATACATCACAGATTGGGGAGACCCTAACGACCACCTTGGCCGAATTTCTACGCGGAATTTCCATGGTGGTTGGCGGGATTGCTATCCTCGCATTTACTTCGATCAAGCTGACCCTATTTATCATTGCAGTCATCCCACCGCTTATCATCGTGACCATCATTTTTGGCCGATTCATTCGAAAATACGCCAAGAAGGTGCAGGATGAGGTGGCCGCCTCCAATACCATCGTTGAAGAAACTTTCGCCGGTATTCAGACCGTGAAGGCATTTGCCAACGAAACTTGGGAGCGCAGCCGCTATGCCAAGCGTATTAGCGCAGTAGTTGGACTAGCGGTGAAAGGCGGCTACTACCGCGGTGCCTTTGCCAGCTTCATCACCTTTGGCCTCTTTGGTGCCATTGCTCTGATTATTTGGTTCGGGGCGGATATGGTGCATGAAGGCCAGCTAGCGGCAGAAAAGCTCAATGAATTCATTTTGTATGCCTTGTTCATTGGTGGGTCCATAGGTGGATTGGCCTCTGTATATGCACAGTTGCAAAAGGCCATCGGTGCTACGGAAACCATCTTTGGATTGATGGAGGAGGAGCCTGAAATGGATGCAGATGCTGTTCCTGCGGCTCATGCTGAGGTGGCCGAAATTGCTTTCAAGGACGTACACTTTAGCTACCCATCGCGCAGTGATGTTCCAGTGTTGAAATCTGTGTCCTTTGATCTTCAGCCAGGCAAAACCCTTGCTCTTGTTGGGCGCAGCGGTTCTGGTAAGAGTACCATTGCCTCGCTATTGATGCGTTTCTATACTGTTGATACTGGTGAAGTCACCGTTGGAAGCAGGTCACTTTCCGATATTGATTTAAAGTCTTGGCGCGGCGCACTAGCCTTCGTTCCTCAGGACGTGTTGCTCTTTGGTGGAAGTATACGCGAGAATATCGCCTATGGAGATACCGAGGCAAGTGAAGCGCAGATTATTGAAGCAGCGAAACAGGCCAATGCGTGGGAGTTCATAAGTGGATTCCCGGAAGGACTCGAGACCACCGTTGGGGAACGCGGTGTGCAGCTTAGCGGTGGACAACGCCAGCGTATTGCCATTGCAAGGGCGCTGCTGAAAGATCCTCAATTGCTCATCCTCGACGAGGCAACCAGCGCCTTGGATAGCGAGAGCGAACAGCTTGTGCAGGAGGCTTTGAACCGCTTGATGAAAGGCCGTACTTCTGTGGTTATTGCCCACCGACTATCGACTATTCGAAACGCCGATCACATTCTTGTGTTGAACCATGGGGAGGTAGCTGAACGCGGCACCCACGATGCGCTGATTGATAAAGGCGGTATCTATTCAGAATTGGTCAAGCTTCAAAACGTAGGAAAGGGAGATAACACTTTAGCAGAGAATCCTTCACAGGAGGCCTGAAATCCGAGGTCCAATTCGTAATTTTAAACCAATGAAGAAATTCCTCGAACATCCTGTGCTCAAAATTTTACTCAATCAATACGTCCTTACGGGCCTGTTGTTTGCCGTTTGGATGGTGTTCCTGGATGCGAACAATTACTTTATCCATTCGGAATTGGACGAGCAGATCGAATCCTTGGAAGCGGATATCGAGTTTTATGAAACTTCTTTAGAACACGACCGTGAGCTTCTTCAGCAACTGAATACCAATCCTGAAGCCTTTGAAACCTACGCCCGAGAGAATTTCGGGATGTACAAAGAAGGCGAAACTGTAACCATCATAGAAACTGACGACTCATCTGATGAGTGAAACCAATAAAAGAACCTACCCACACGGAACCGCAGTAGAACCGCTTTACACTTCAGGACCACAAAACAACCCCGGCTTTCGAGCCCAACCTTGGTGGACCATGGTGCAAGAGCACCTCGTGGAAAAAGAATTTGCAGCCAATGATTGGGCACTAGAGCGCCTCAATCACGGTGCTTCCGGCTTGCTCTTCTACCTCACCGACGAGCATTATTTGCCGCGCATTTTAAAAGACATTCAGTTAGAGTACATCAACCTTGGTCTAGTCATCGAGGGCAGTGGTCCAGCTGTGATGGAAGCCTTGTTACACCACGCGCACAATGAGATCACCCCAGCGAGTAAGCTCCATGGCTTTATCAATATCGACCCCGTAGAAATTGCCGCGCGCACCGGCGTTTGGCACGAGGAGAAGATGTACGAACTGGGCGAGCTTACCCGTCTAGCACCTAAGGGCATGAAATTCATGTGTGCCAATGCCAATTTCTATGGCGCATGCGGTGCTTCGGCTGCTACCCAGCTAGGTTTGGCTGCCGCCCACCTCGATTTCTACCTCTCCACCTTCGGCGAAGTGGGCCTCGAGCAGTATTGGGCAGCACTCACTGCCGGCACCTACATGTTCGAAGAAATTGCGAAGCACCGCGCCCTTCGACTATTGTGGAAGCAGTTGTTGGGAGATTATGATTTGCCCGAGGTTCATTTAGAAATCTATTCAGAGACTTCGACCACCCATCAGAGTGGGTATGATATGCATACGAACCTGTTGCGCGCTACCTCCGCGGCCTTTGGCGCTATTGCCGGGGGTGCAGATGCCGTGCAGATTCGTCCCTACAACAGTGTCGCCACTTGGGCAGAAAAGGAAGGGGAGCGCTTGGCCTTGAATCAGCATTTTATGTTGGCCTATGAGAGCGGTATGGACCGGGTGATGGATCCTGCTGCAGGTTCTTATTTCATTGAAAATAAGACGGCAGAGTTGGTTACTGAGGCCACAGCTATTTTGAATGAAGTACGCTTACTCGGAGGTTTAGTCGAGGCCTTGAAAAAGGGTTGGGTACAAGACCGCATTGAAGCGGAAGTAAGTACTGCAATGCCTAATGAGGTCTTGGGTGTGAATTTGTATCCTTTGGATGGCGAAGAGCTGCCTGAAGGAATGAAAGCTACTAAGAGAGATACAAGAGCCGCTCACCAGCAGCGCCACAAGGACAAGGAGATAGAGCCACTACGCGCTGTGCGCTGGGCGGCTGAATTGGAAACAGAACGTCATAACAGTAAATAACGGAGCATGTCGAACACTTGGAATACACCTGAGCAGATCGAAGTTAAAGCTTCGTACGGACCGGAAGACTTAAAGGACGCGACGCATGTAGGGACATTACCGGGCGAGCCGCCGTATGTGCGCGGACCTTACGCTACCATGTATGTGGGACGCCCTTGGACCATCCGCCAGTACGCCGGTTTTTCGACGGCTACTGAATCCAATGCCTTTTACCGTAGGAATTTAGCTGCGGGACAAAAGGGATTGTCTGTCGCCTTTGATTTGGCCACGCATCGCGGTTACGATAGCGATCACGAGCGCGTGATGGGTGATGTCGGAAAAGCCGGTGTGGCCATTGATTCTGTCGAAGATATGAAGGTGCTCTTTGACGGCATACCCTTGGATAAGATGTCCGTTTCCATGACGATGAATGGTGCCGTATTGCCGGTGATGGCCTTTTACATTGTAGCAGCATTAGAGCAAGGTGTGGCCTTGGAGCAGCTTAGCGGGACTATACAGAACGATATCCTCAAAGAATTTATGGTGCGCAATACCTACATCTATCCGCCTAAGGAAAGCATGCGCATCATTTCGGACATCTTCGCCTACACGAGCGAACACATGCCGAGGTTCAACAGCATATCCATCTCGGGCTATCACATGCAGGAGGCCGGCGCCACGGCCGATATTGAGATGGCCTACACGCTTTGTGACGGTTTAGAATATGTAAAGACGGGAATGGCAGCGGGATTGGAAATTGATGCCTTTGCACCGCGCTTGAGCTTCTTTTGGGGCATAGGCATGAATCCCTTCATGGAGATTGCTAAAATGCGCGCAGCCCGATTCCTTTGGGCCAAACACATGAAAGCCTTAGGGGCCAAGCATCCGAAGTCCATGGCGCTGCGAACGCACAGCCAGACGTCTGGATGGTCGCTCACCGAACAGGACCCATTCAACAATGTGACGCGCACGGCTATTGAAGCTATGGCGGCAACTATGGGCGGTACACAGAGTTTGCACACCAACTCCTTGGACGAGGCCATCGCATTGCCCACGGATTTCTCGGCTCGTATTGCCCGCAATACGCAGTTGCACCTTCAAAAAGAAACAGACATCACCTTTACGGCGGATCCGTGGGGCGGTTCTTACTATGTCGAAAAACTCACGGCAGATTTAATTGCGCGCGCTGAATCTTTGATGAGTGAGGTAGACGAGCTGGGTGGCATGACCAAAGCCATAGAAGCCGGTATCCCAAAAATGCGCATTGAAGAGGCTGCAGCCAAAAAGCAGGCGCGTATCGACGGAGCTACAGATATCATTGTGGGGGTAAATGCCTTCAAAACGGCCGACCGTGCGAACATAGATATCCTAGAAGTCAAAGGGGACGAGGTCCGCGAGCAACAATTGGAAGGGTTGAAAGCGTTGAAGGCTGAAAGAGACGAGCAGGCCGTTGCGGATGCCCTCAAGGCCCTAGAAGCCGCCGCTGAAGGCGCCGCTAATTTACTAGCCCTGGCAGTGGAGGCAGCGAAGGTTCGAGCAACCCTCGGAGAGATTTCATTGGCACTAGAAAATAAATGGGGCCGCTACAAGGCGACTACAAAGACTATTAGTGGCGTATATTCGAAGGAGATGGTACAAAACGAAGATTTTGAAAAGGCGCGTGAAGCTTCTGATGCTTTTGCAAAGAAGGAGGGACGTAGACCAAGAATCATGGTTGCCAAAATGGGGCAAGACGGCCACGACCGTGGTGCTAAAGTGGTGGCTACCTCTTTTGCCGACCTTGGTTTCGACGTGGATATGGGGCCGCTGTTTCAAACGCCGAAGGAGGCTGCGAAGCAGGCGGTGGAGAACGACGTGCATATCCTTGGCGTGAGCTCTCTCGCGGCGGGACATAAAACGCTAGTTCCGGCTGTGATGGAAGCACTCAAAGAATTAGGTCGTGAAGACATTATGGTTATCGTTGGCGGAGTTATTCCTGCGCAAGATTATGAGTTCTTGTACAACCAAGGCGTTGCTGGCATCTTTGGGCCAGGTACTCCTATTGCGAAAGCGGCCGGTGCCATCCTAGAGCTCATGCTGGAAGAATAAAAAAGCCCCGCTAATAGCGAGGCTTTTTGGTTTAGGCGGGTCGGTTTAGGCGTTGCTTTTATCTCGAGGCACGCTTTCTATCGTGCTCGTTCAATAAGATTTTTCTCAATCGAATGCTCTCTGGCGTTACCTCCACGTATTCGTCTGGACCGATGTATTCCATCGCTTCCTCCAAAGAGAATTTGATTGGTGTCGCTAGGGCGGTGTTGTCGTCCTTACCGGCAGCACGCATGTTATTCAACTGCTTGCTGACACAAGGGTTGACTACAAGATCACCTGGCTTGTTTTGTTCACCAATGACTTGGCCGCCGTAGATTTCATCAGCCGGTTCGATAAAGAATTTACCGCGGTCTTGGAGCTTGTCTAGCGAGTATGCAGAAGCTTTACCAGCTTCTTTAGCAATCAATACCCCTGAGATACGACGCTCCATATCCCCTTTGTACGGTTGGTATTCCTTGAGGCGGTGTGCCATGATGGCTTCCCCTGAAGTCGCAGTAAGAACATTATTTCTAAGGCCCATAATACCGCGAGAAGGAATTTCAAACTCAAGGCGAGTAAGGTCGCTCTTAGGTTCCATCACGAGAAGTTCACCTTTTCTTTTAGTGACCAATTCAATGACCTTACCTGCAGTTTCCTCAGGCACGTCTACGGTCAACTCTTCAATTGGCTCGTGCTTTACGCCGTCAATTTCTTTGAAGATCACCTGTGGCATACCCAGCTGTAATTCGTAGCCTTCGCGACGCATCGTTTCAATCAAGATCCCTAAGTGAAGGATACCACGACCGTGAACGATGAATTGGTCCGCTGAACCCGTCTCTTCAACGCGCAATGCAAGGTTTTTCTCAATCTCCTGCATGAGGCGCTCGCGAATCTTCTGAGAAGTCACGTGCTTCCCTTCTTTACCGAAGAACGGCGAGTTGTTGATCGAGAACAACATGCTCATGGTTGGCTTGTCTATCTCCATATGCGGAAGCGACTCTGGATTCTCAGCATCGGCGATGGTATCCCCAATCTCAAATCCCTCAATACCGTTTACAGCGACAATCTCACCGGCACTGGCTTCCTTTATTTTCGTCTTTCCAAGACCTTCAAAGGCCATCAATTCCTTGATGCGTGCCTTTTTCGTGCTGCCATCACGCAAGCACAGAGTAACAGGCATATTTTCTTTCACTTGACCGCGAGTCACGCGACCAATGGCGATACGGCCAGTGAACGAGCTAAAGTCAAGCGAAGTGATTTGCATTTGCAAGCTACCTTCAGATACTTCAGGGGCAGGAATAGTTTCTACAATGGTATCTAGTAGGTAGGTGATGTCTTCGGTTGGATTTTCCCAATCGGGACCCATCCATTTTTCCTTGCCCGATCCGTAAACCGTTGTGAAGTCCAACTGCTCCTCAGTCGCGTCGAGGTTAAAGAACAATTCAAATACCTGATCGTGTACCAAATCTGGCGTACAGTTGGGCTTATCCACTTTATTGATGACTACAATAGGCACTTTACCTAAGGCAAGTGCTTTTTGCAATACGAAACGCGTCTGGGGCATAGGGCCTTCAAAGGCATCTACCAAAAGAATCACACCGTCCGCCATGTTCAAAACACGCTCAACCTCTCCACCGAAGTCACTGTGACCCGGAGTATCGATAATGTTGATTTTGGTATCCTTCCAACGAATGCTCACATTCTTCGACAAAATGGTAATCCCGCGCTCGCGCTCAAGATCATTATTATCGAGCAGAAGGTCGTCTACTTGCTGGTTGTCACGGAACAGTTTTGCCGTGTGTAACATGTTATCTACCAGGGTAGTCTTACCGTGATCGACGTGTGCAATAATTGCAATATTTCTCAAATTCATGAGGGTAGTGATTTTCGCTGCAAAAGTAGGCTCTTTTATTCCCGTAGACTAACTTATTAGGGAGCAGTTTTATTAACCTAAACCCCTTCATTATGAAACGCACTCCTTTCCTGGGGCCAATTTTATGGCGCCCAACAATCGTGATCGCTATTTTCTTGGCTCAAAATCAACCGTTAAAGGCTGAAAAACAAACAATTAGAGATTATCTTGTTCGTAACTCAATGTTATCCACAATTACACAGTTGGGACGAGAAAGTATAGATACTTCTGATTTTAGCTGGATCCAAAACGATCGATTTACCCAAGCTTCTTGGCCTGAAGATTCAATTACTTTCGGGTTGGGGCTGCAGAATCAGCCCGCTTTATCCTCAGTTGCGCCGCTTTCAATACATGCCGATACCGTTCATTTCGAATGGAAAACCACGGGAAAATATTCGGCTGTTTACCAGGCCAGTCTTTTTATTGATAGTGCATTTAAGAGTACCTATATGCCGTGTTGTGACCAGGCTTTTACGGGTACTTCATTAGCTCCGCAACTGACCTTGCTCAAAGCAGGTATGCCTTTGGTAGTAAACCACATGCCAAAAAGCTCGCATTATCCCATCTACCTTGTGGGGGAAGGAACTTTGAAATCAACTGGGGCTCAAGGTTGGTTCTTCTACCCACCGAATCTCTACGCGAGTAATAAACCACTTACTATGGTGGGAAAAGGTCCACACAAGGTTTATTGGCTCGGTGCTGACCATCCAGATATTTGTCCTGGCCAGCAGTTATATTTCGAAGAAGAGCTACTTGGAACGGCCCGTGAAGGATTCACTGATACCATATCTATGGATGCTCACTTCGATATTTTAGGCAGGCCATCATCTAATATGGAAGCAGTAGAGCTACGCAAAACAGGTAGAAAATGGCGGAAAGTAATTAAGGTGAAGTAATGGGTTTTTACTAAGTTGCACCCCTAACACTTTTGCTATGTATAGTACTCCTTGGATGAGTGACATTGTTGTTGGTACGATGCGTTGGGGCATTTGGGATGCGAACTTCAAGACATCGGATTATCAGCGAATGATCGAGAAAAGCTTAGAATTAGGCTTTACCACCTTTGACCATGCAGACATCTACGGAGATCACACAACGGAAATCGAGTTTGGCGAAGTATTAAAAAGTAATACTGTACTCCGAGAGCAAATGGAAATCGTCACTAAATGCGGCATCCTACGCGTTTGTGATAACAAGCCACAGCATTACATCAAGGCCTACGACAGTTCTAAAGAGCACATATTGCAGAGCGCAGAGGACAGCCTTCGTAACCTGAATACAGATTATATTGATGTTTTGCTCCTTCACCGTCCAGATTTCTTGATGAATCCGGACGAGATTGGTGAGGCCTTTGAGCTCTTGTACCGCAGTGGAAAGGTACGCAGCTTTGGCGTGAGTAATTTCACGAAAAGCCAGGTTGAAATGCTCAGTGAAAGTGTCCCCGTAGGAACCCATCAACTCGAAATTTCTGTAAAAGCACTTCAGGCCTTTTCAGATGGAACCCTGGACCAATGCACAAAAGACGGTATTGTCCCTATGGCTTGGTCGCCGCTTGGTGGCGGAGATTTACCTGCAGTTTTGGTTAAAGAATTGAAGAAGTGGGCCACTGAATTTGGAACAACACCACAAGTCATCGCATTGGCTTGGCTCATGCAGCATCCTGCTGGAATATTACCTGTCATAGGAACCACGAAACAAGACCATCTCGTAAAAAGTAAAGAAGCCTTGAGCATCAAGCTTGACCGCCAGCAATGGTATAGCATATATCAAGCTTCTACAGGAGTCAGAATACCATAGTATGGAAACACAGGAAAATCTCGCGTTAAGTGCGGCGAATTATGAGAATCAAGTAGGACTGAAGTTTCAGCTCTACAACAGTCTCTTTCTCACTTTGCCTTTGGACGGTATACGTAATACAGGGATGTTTATTCCCATCCTCAACGAGTACTGCTTGAACCGATTGGCGGAAGGTCATAGCCCAAAGGACATCATTGAGCAGTTCTTTGATGAGTTCAAAGAAGGCGAAGATTTACAAAGCAGACACAACTTTTTGTTCAAAGTCTTGCAATATGTGGAGCGTCAAGTAGTATTGGTGGATGCCCTCGAGGATGCGGCCTACGGTAAGCTCAATAACTTGAGTGGAAAAGGGTCTCTAAGTGAGTTAATGATGCGCACCGAACGCACTGGTAATCTGGACGAACTCAAGAATAGATTGCAAGAGTTCTCTATCCGTCCTGTTCTTACCGCGCATCCCACACAATTTTACCCGGGTCGAGTACTTGCCATCATTACAGATTTAACCGAGGCTATTCAGAAAAACGATTTGTCGTCCATTCGCATGTACCTCAAGCAGCTTGGTAAGACGCCGTTTTTCCAAAAGAAAAAGCCGACACCTTACGATGAGGCCATCAATCTCATTTGGTACTTGCAGAATGTATTTTACAAGAGTGCCGGAGACATTACCGCTGAAATGCGCCGCAGTCTTCCAGATTGGGACGGCACATTGAATCTAATTAACCTTGGTTTCTGGCCTGGTGGCGACCGTGATGGCAATCCTTATGTAAGTATCGATACTACAAAGAAAGTAGCCGATCGCTTGAGAAGCGTTTTGCTTCAATGCTACTACCAAGATCTCAGAAGTCTTCGTCGCAGAATATCCTTCGACGGCGTCTATGAAGATCTTATGGCTATTGAAAAGCAAGTGCTACGTTGTATTCGACATCAGGAGGATTGGGACTTTATTTCATTCCGGGAAGCCTTGCGCGGTGTACGTTCAGATTTAATCCAAAAACACGACAGCATCTTCGTGGAATTGGTCGAAGAATTGTTGGACCGTGTTGCGTTGTTCGGATCGCATTTTGCAAGTATTGATATTCGCCAAGACAGCAGAGAAATCAAGCGAGCTTTCGATGCATTGCTCGATCAATTAGGTCTGCAAGAGCCGGGTACTCCCGAAGAGCTCTTCAAGATGAATGCAAGTTGGGACGGAACGCTCACCGGCGATGACCGTATTGACGACACCTTACAAAGCTTTAAGACCATTCGTGCAATACAAGCATCTAATGGTCCAAAAGGTGCGCACAGGTATATTATTTCGAATTGTCGTGGTGCTATGGATGTGGCACGCGTATTTGCATTGGCAAGATGGACAGCCTTTGGTGCAGAAAAAGTATCGGTGGATGTAGTTCCGCTGTTTGAAACTATTGACGATTTAGTAGGTGCGGGAGCATCTATGAATACCTTGTATTCCGATGAAAACTACCGTGCCCATTTGCAGCGTAGAGGGAATAAGCAGACCATTATGCTTGGATTCTCAGACGGTACGAAAGACGGTGGTTATATGTCTGCCAACTGGAACATCTACCGCGCGAAGGAGAACCTTACGCGTGTATCCAAACAGAACGATATAGATGTACTCTTCTTTGACGGCCGAGGGGGACCACCGGCACGTGGAGGGGGTAATACCCACAACTTCTATGCATCGCTAGGTAAGAACATAGCCTCTTCTGAAATTCAGCTTACAGTTCAAGGGCAGACGATTTCAAGCAATTTTGGTACGCCGGAAAGTGCTCAGTTCAATATGGAGCAGTTGATTACCGCTGGTCTAGAAAACCTACTGTTGGAGGACGATACCAAACTGTTGCAACCGGCTGAGCGTCAACTTTTGGAGCAGCTGAGTGATATCAGTTTGAAGAGTTACACTGCACTGAAAGAAAATCCGTTGTTTACAGAGTTCCTTGAGGAAATGAGCCCATTGAAGTTTTACGGAATGGCCAACATTGGCTCTCGTCCTTCAAAGCGTGGCAAAGCCAAGAAATTGGAATTAGATGACCTTCGCGCCATTCCATTTGTAGGTGCTTGGTCGCAACTGAAGATGAATATTCCTGGGTTTTACGGATTGGGTCAAGCAATTGAGCAACTGGCATCCGAAGGAAAGTTGCACGAAGTTGAGGCGTTGTACAAGAAGTCTAAGTTCTTTAGAACACTCGTTGAGAACTCTATGCAAAGTATGTGTAAGACCTTCTTCCCGCTTACTTCCTACATGGCAGATGATCCTAAATTTGGTGCGTTTTGGTCTTCCATGAACGAAGAGTTCGAACGCACGCAGGAGTGGGTGTTAAAGATCAGTGGGCAGCCAGAGTTGTTGTCAAATAACCCAGGTATTAAAGCCTCCATCGCTTTGCGTGAAAACATCGTGTTATCGCTTCTGGTCATACAGCAATATGCGCTTATCACGCTAAGAGATTGTGATTGTAGTGATCAAGAAAAAGCGATACTCGAAAAACTTGTAGTGCGATCCTTGTATGGAAACATCAATGCTTCGCGTAATAGTGCTTAAGCACAAATTTTAAAACATAAAAAGGCGCCCGCAGGGCGCCTTTTTTGTTATTCGGTTCGTAGGTCATAACGCCAACCTGCATAAAGCTGGCGTCCCATGATGGGCCCCCAAACGATGGAAGCGTCGAATCTGTCCTCAAAAGGCAAGTCTCCGCCCAATACCGGGTCTAATTGACGCACGTTCAGTGCATTTTGAAGTCCGACATATACTTGGCCAAACTTGCGACTTTCTTTGCTTACTTGAAAGCCAAGCATAGTGAATGCTGGGCTTCTCTTGGCATAGCCGACATCCGGTAGGCGCTGTGAGCTGTTGTAGGTAGCGTTGATTTCAAGTCCTACACCATTGCGACTAGAATAGCTGGTTCCGAGATAAATCAAATGCGGAACATTTAAAATCACGTCCTCTAGTCCAGATCCAATGGTTACACCGCTTAGATCGCGCTGCTTGGCTTCTTGGTAACGATAAGCTGCCTTTACCATAGTTCGGTGAATCAGCTCGTACTGAGCACCTATTTGATAAGAGAGTGCATAAGGCCGATTCACAGTGTTCTGAACTAAGGATACAATAGCAGAGTCTGCGCTATAGTCAAAGTCAAAGATGACCTTGGAATCAAAGGTGTTTAGATACACATCGGCATACCACTGAAGCTCCTTGTAAAATACATCCTGAGTCCAGGTTACGCCTGCACCTAAAGTGGTACTTTTTTCAATGGGCATATCAAGGCCTTCGGGGGTTTCGAGATTCGTAAAGTTGAATCCACGACTGTTTGCCATATACCCCATGTATTCTGCACCTAGTGTAGCAATACGGTAGGATCTGCTCGCTTGTGTTCGCAGCGCCCATGGTCCAATGTTGTATTTGATGTGGAGCCGAGGTACATAGAAAAATCGTGAGTCATCACCGGTATATAAACCGTCCAAACGTTGTCCCAAAATCATACTCAACCCTTGGCCGTCCGGCGAGGTAACAAAACTATATTCACCATAAGCACCCGCCACCATTGCGCTGTAGCTGCCATCTCTATTCCAGAGTTGTTGTTCTATAGCAAAGGCATTTAGATCTAGTCCACCTTTGAAGGTATGTCTAGTATCCCAAATATTGTCCTGAAAAATTAGGTTCCCGTACAATCGTTGCTCTTTGCCGGTAAATGGCAAGTTGCCAAAGTAACTGTCAAGATCTTGATATGTGGCCGAGAATTGTGTTCCAATACTGCGGTTGATACCACCGTCGAGGAAATAACCGCGTTTGGCCCACAGCTCATAGCGCTCGGTTTGGAGCTCGTGCGACCAGATAGGAACAAGAGTTGGGTACCCGTAAAGGGTGCTGCCTCCTATGTTTTTGATAGCACTTGCTTTCACACCAAATTGGGCTTCACTGTTTTTTCCGCTGTGCTTCCAGGCATTTTGGACGAAGTAATGTTGGGAGAGCGGAGCATCTAAATAACCGTCATTGTTGTTGTCCCAACGGAAAAGCTGTTGGCGTCCATGGATCATCACATTTGAAGACAACTTCTTTCCTTGTTTCCAAGAATAGATGGCGTTTTGCTCGAACCTTCCAGGGCCAGTAAAGAGGTTGAAATGTCCCTTTTGCTTGGTAAAACTAGGCCTTAGTTCATAATTAATCTGGCCACTCATAGCGCTGGCACCATTGACTACACTACCCGGACCTTTGGTCAACTGAATACTCTGGATCCAAGCGCCAGGAATGAGTGCAAGTCCTAAAACAGAAGATAAACCGCCCATAGTCTGAAGATTGCCCCGGGTGTATAGCGCATAAGGACCTTCAAGGCCAAGCAGCTTGATCTGTCGCGTACCAGTTACTGCATCTGTAAACGATGCAGAGATTGATGCGTTGGTCTCAAAACTTTCGCTGAGGTCACAACAAGCGGCTTTTCTCAACTCTACCTCAGAGATGAGTTCTTGACTGAGAATAGATTTGCTCGAAATACTTACTCCAGGATCTCTGTCCACGGATACCTCGTCAAGGGTCTCAAATAACTGAATACTCGAAGTATCAGCTTGCCCCCATAGGAAAATAGGGAATAGCCCTAAAAGGACTATCCTTGAAAATAATGACTTCACAACTCGCCTATTTTTTCTCTTGGGTACAGAGTGCTTCGCCTAGGCCGTGTTTTGCTCGCTGACCGGGATCGCGAAAGCGGCAACAACCGTGAATGTTTGCGTATTGCTCGTCTGAGGCAAGAGCGCCTTTAACATCGTGACCAGCCGCATTTATTGAGGCGATAATTTCCTCTTTACTGATTTTGTCGTTTCTAAAGACGAGGTCAAGTTGGTGAGTTTCTTTGTCCCAATTTACTTTCTTTACTCCTGGCAAGTAAGCGGCGTTTTCAATACGCTCTTTACACATGCCGCAGAGGCCGTCAACCTCGATTGAAGTTTCAGTGATTTTAGACTGTGCAGCTGAGTTGAAGGTCATTGCTACCACTGCAAGTAGCGTTAAGAAGTATTTTTTCATTGTGATATTCTTTGTAGTTAAAATTGATCTTTGGGTGAATCAATGGTTAACTGTACACAATGATTTGCTGGTGTTTTAAATACAACGGTGGTCCGTTATTCTGAATTGGACCATTCGTTGAAAATGAATCGATGCCCAATTCTTCAGACGCATCGTAATCTTTTTGAAAGTCTTCAATGAATATGACCTTGCTGAATACCTGAGTATCGAAGTGGCTTTCATCGAGTTCTATGTTGCTGCTAATACAGCAATCTTCTTCATCTCTCGAATTTGGCGATTGAGGTTCTTGCGCATGGCACAATTTAACAACACTCTGGCAACACGAAGGTGTGCTATGGTGGTCTTCATGTGCGACGCTTAAGTGCACCTTTTGCTCGTGCCCGCAAAAGTGCAAAAGGGCAGGTGCCCCTGTACTCACTAGAGCATAAAACAATGTAAATATGAGAGTTGCAATGCGACGCATGTGACAAAATTAACCAATACCTTTGAGATACAATATTCGTACCATGAAGAAAGTGATGATGTTAGGCTCTGGAGAGCTCGGGAAAGAAGTGGTAATTGCCTTGCAAAGACTCGGTTGTACGGTCATTGCTTGTGATGCTTATGAGGGCGCACCTGCGATGCAAGTTGCCGATGGGTTTGAGGTTTTTTCTATGCTCGATGGCGATGCTCTAGAAAAAGCAGTTCGAAAGCATAGTCCCGATATTATTGTTCCTGAAGTGGAGAGCATTCGTACAGATAAGTTATACGAATTCGAAGGGGAGGGTATCCAAGTAACACCCTCAGCTAAGGCAGCAAATTTCACAATGAACCGAAAGCTTATTCGTGATTTGGCAGCTAAAGACTTGGGTCTTCGTACGGCACCTTATGCCTATGCTACAAATATTGAGGAATTTGAGGCAGCGGTGGATAAAATTGGACTTCCTTGTGTAGTTAAGCCACTGATGTCGAGCTCGGGTAAAGGGCAAAGCGTGGTGAAGGATGCGAGTGAGCTAGAGGCTGCGTTTACCTACGCTATGGAGGGAAGTCGCGGTGATCTTAAAGAGATAATCGTAGAAGGTTTTATTGATTTTCATACCGAAATCACACTGCTTACAGTAACACAGAAAGAAGGAGAGACGTTATTTTGTGCACCTATTGGCCACCGTCAAGAACGAGGCGATTACCAAGAAAGCTGGCAGCCATGTGCTATGGATTCAGCGCAGCTTGAGGAAGCTCAAGAAATGGCGAGAAAAGTCACTGAGGCTCTTGGTGGCGCGGGCATTTGGGGTATTGAATTTTTCTTAGGTCATGATGCTGTTTACTTCTCCGAGTTGAGTCCCCGCCCGCATGATACAGGAATGGTTACCCTCGCTGGTACGCAGAATTTCAATGAGTTTGAGTTACACGCACGCGCACTTTTGGGCTTGAATATTCCAATCATAGAACTCAGATACCCAGGTGTAAGTGCAGTAGTGCTTGCGGAAAAAGAGGGTGTTCCTGTGTATTCTGGAATGGAATTGGCCGCAGCGCAGGCTCAATCAGATTTTAAGATTTTCGGGAAGCCAACTACTCGACCGTACCGCAGAATGGCGGTTGCTTTAGCCTACGACAGAACTGGTAAGGAAACAATGGATGCGATGCGCGAGCGCGCAGCGAACATTGCTGCTATGATTAAAGTGCATTAACCTTCTCGCGGATACTTTCAATAAACTCGTGTGCAGTGGCTTGTTCCAAAGCATCGATTGTTTGACCCTCTAGTTTGTGATAACGGAGTCCTCTGCGGAATGCCTCTACGATCGACGGGTTCGAACTCTTCATGTAGTTAATGGAGCCGTAAGAGAACATCACTTCACTGTGGTTGGGTCCAATTTCTAGTAATGCCCCATCGCTAAGCGTGAGGTAGTTACACAGGACCATTTGGTAGGCCTTGCCTTCTTTGGTTTGTTCACTCAAAATGTTTTTGAGCAGCTTATCGAGTACCGCGTGCAACTCTTCTTTGAGTTGGTTTTTTACGCGATCCGACATTCTTGAATTGTTACTAACGTAACGAATTTGACCAATAAGGTTGTCGAATGCACCCGCCACCCAGAACTCTGTGCTTTTAATGCCTTCGCTGAGTGTTGTGAGTTCCTGTCCTTTGTGAATCAAGGCTTGTGGAATAGCAAGCGGATCAAACCGTTCCTGACGACGCATGTTTTCCATCACCCACAAGTAATAGCGAAAGGCACTCAATCCGGGCTGGTCCATATACCGGTACAATGGCACTTCTTTGGCCGTGAAATACAACTGAGCATTTGGCTGCGTGAGGGCCAATTCTAGATTTTTCCGCGTATTTTCCAAATAGAAATCGATATCTCCATAATCCTTGATAGGAGGAAGGGTTGTGCATACTACAACTTGACTGTTCTCTTCAGGCCTCGAGCGCAGTGCATCAATACTAATGGAAAAATGATTGGCCAATTTTACCATTTCATCTGCCGTCAATGGCGTAGCACCAGTACGCTTGCGGTAAAGGGAAGCGCGGGAGCAACCCAACACTGCCATAAGGTCAGCGGTAATCTTTGATTTGCCTTTGGTTGAGCTGAAGATTTGCTCAAACAATTGTTGTTGAAAGGCGTTGGGTTGAAACATGGTCGTATAGTAATTACCATAAATGTATCTATTTTTGGCGCAATGAGTCAAACCCCTCCGAAATCTTACAATTATTCCCAGATACCTGGGAAAATATTACATCATCCAACGACCGGTGAGGAGCTCTTGTTTTCTGCACCAAGTTTTCGAAAGGGCAATTCGAGTTTCCTGAAGAGCCGCGGTTTACAATTGTTAAATGCATTAGCGGCTTTGAAAGTCCAAGTTGTCGGGAGTTTTTGGTTACCTGGAATGCACCTTCATAGTCCTGAGAAACTCCAGGATTTACGTCATATCCCTGGATTGCCCAAGCATTCATTATTTGTAGGAACGTCCACTGCGCCAATCCATTCCAAAAATTGGTACAGCTTCAAGGGTGACCCGTTAATGGTTGTAGAAAACATATGGGATAGCATTGAGGATTATGTTTCCAGCTTTAAAAAGAAGTACCGCGCTCGATACCGAAAGGCAATGGAATTGAACCAAAGCATTGAGACGTATTACGTCAGCTCAGAGCGAGATTTTCAGGAGTGTTGTGAAATGTTTCAGGCGACTTTAGCTCCGAAGGTGGCTGCGCTTCCTGATAATCTGTCTGTTCTGTTGGAAGGGTTTGGTCACTGGTTTGGTGACTCCTATAAAGTACTTGCTGCACAGAAAAATGGACAGATCGTTGGTTTCATTGGGTACCTAAAAGACGGTGAGGTTCTTCGCGCAATGCACTACGGCGCAAAAAAAGATGCTCCAGATGGGCTGTATAGTTTGCTGATGTTTAAAGTCATTCACTTCGGGATAGAGTGTGGTTTCACCGAGATCAATTTAGGACGTACAGCCACTGAAATAAAAAGTACTTACGGGGCTCGGCCCATAGAAAACTACTTCTCCTTTTATACCAATAAACCTGTTCTTAGAATGATTCTCAGAGTAGCGTACAAGCGTTATCGTCCAAAAAGCTATACATTGAGAAGCCCGTTCAAGGCAAGTTAAGTGCGATTATTTTTCACGATTAAGAGATGTTTCAATCTTTCAGAAATTCTTTCGGTAGCATTACTGTCGCCACGACAGGTGCATCTCTCGTGCAAGCTGAGCTGAACGGTAAGGAATTGCTTCACGATTTTGGCGATCAGTGGCACCAGTGGGCCTCTGGCGCTGTAATTTTCCCATTTCCAGTGCGAATGGCATCAGGGACGGTGATGGCATTCGAAGGAACTGAATATCATTGGCCCATCAACGACGAGAAACATCGCGCCGCGTTGCACGGTTTAACTCCGTGGGAGGAATTTGAATTGGCCCAACTTCCTAATGGTATACAAGCGAGTTGGACGTATGACGGTGCGAAAGACTTTTATCCGTTTCCTTGTAAACTAACAATTACCTACATCCTCAGTCAGGAAGGCTTAAGTCTTTCTTGTCGGGTTCAAAATTTAGGAACAACGAGTTTGCCTTATCATATGGGTTGGCATCCGTATTTCAAGACCAATGCCCCAGCTTTGAATCCAGTACCGGTCCATCGATTGAAGAAGAATGAATTGAGCCATCCTGGGGAGAAAATTCCTTTTGAAGGTTTTGATTGGACCGAAGAAGTGGACGGCGCCTTTTTCATGGATTCTATCGAGCATGGGGATACTACCATCCAACCATTGTCCACCATTACGCAGGTATTCCGTCCGGCTGGAGCTCCGTTTGTGGCTATTGAGCCAATCACCGGTCTAGGTCATCCGGATTTTCCTTGGCGCACTGTACCACCAGGAGAAGCGGATGAGGTTGTGACTATTATCGGTTTGAAGCGTCGATAAAGGCTTTTAATTCGGTTTTACTAATTAGCGGGTTAGCCCCTTCTTTGCTGGCGACCATAGCGCCAAGGGCAGCGGCGTAATCTATCGTTAGTTGCGGTTCTAGGAGGTGTGAAATACCAAAAAGAATGCCGGCTAGAAAGCTGTCTCCAGCACCAACGGTGTCTTTTACGGTTACAGGAAAGACCTTGCTTTGAAGTGCACCAAGGTTGTTCACCCAAAGTGCCCCTTGGCTGCCTCTAGTTAGGATGAGTTCTTGGGTGCCCATTAGTTCGTGCATGGCTTCAAACCCTAGTCCTGGATCAGCATCTAATTGTAGCCACTGAGCAAGTAGCGCATATTCTTCCTCGTTGACCTTGACGATTTCTGTGCCCTCAAGTAATTCTAGGATTCGTACTTGGTCGATATATGGTTTTCTAAGATTTAGGTCAAAGACACGCATGCTAGCCTTCGCCCTGAGCGCTTTCAAGGATTCGTAGCTCTGATGGTTTCGTGTAGCTAAAGACCCGTGCAAGAGTAGGTCGCCCTGTTCCCAAGAATTCTCAGGCGTACTAATAAAATCCCAAGCGCTTGGTTCGTCTATGATGTAGCGCACCTCAGAAGGATTGGAGGTGTCCACCGTGACCGTTCCAGTAGGGTGCTCATTGGTGGTGATGAATGCTGTATTCACATCGCGCTCTTGTAGGATATCCAAGAGATTTTGGCCCAATTCATCCTCCCCAATGGCAGAAATCACAGCGCTTTCAAGCCCAAGATTTTGTGCATGTATAGCTACATTCATGGGTGCCCCACCCGGCTTTGCGCCAGAAGGGAAGAGGTCCCACAATACCTCCCCAAAGCAGTAGAGTTTAGGCATCTTTCGAGGTTAATTGGTCTTGTAATTCTTCCAGACTGACCCCTTTGGTTTCGGGCATCATGAAGTGGGTGAAAAGTAGCTGAAGTACCATAAAGGCAGCGAAGAAAGCGAATACCGTCCAGCCCGGGAAAGCTTCGATCACTACCTCACCGAGCATGGTGATTAGTGCTGCGAAGACCCAATGCGTACCTGTACCCCAGGCTTGACCGGCCGCGCGAACACTGTTCGGGAAGATTTCGGAGATGAATACCCAAATCACGGCACCTTGACCTACGGCGTGAGACGCTATGAAGGTGAGGATGAAGAAAAGGTTGAACCCTGCTGAAGCTTCGGTTTTGAACCCATAGGCGACCATTGCTAGAGAGATAATATAGCCCACTGAACCGATGTACATGAGGGATTTACGCCCCATTCGATCAATAAGGTAGAGGCCGACGAAGGTGAAAATGAGATTGGTTCCGCCGATAGCGATGGAAGAGAGGAGGGAATCGGATGAGGCGAATCCTGCATTCTCTAAAATCACCGGAGCGTAGTATAGGATGAAATTGATCCCGCTTAATTGGTTGAAGAAGGCCAGCAAGAAGGCGAGAAGGAGGCTCTTGTTGTATTTACCGCTGAAAACATTGGAGCTTTCTTCTTCCTCACTTTGGTGGGCTTTAATGGTGTCCAATTCTGTTTTGGCGGAAGCTTCATCGCCATGCAGTAAATGGAGAGTTTGAAGGGCGCCGGAAGCATCACCGCGTTCCACCATGAGCCAACGTGGGGAATTAGGTACCCCAAGAATAAGCAAACAATACAGCGCAGCTGGAAGTGCTTCTACACCCAGCATCCAGCGCCAGTCGTTGCTCCCGCCAACGCCATCGAGGAGGTAATTTGAGATGAATGCAATGAGGATACCAAAGACAATATTGAATTGGTACAGGGCTACTAGTCGGCCGCGTGAGCTAGCGGTGCTAATTTCGCTGATATAGGTAGGAGCAGCGACCGTTGAGGCACCGACGCCGACACCGCCTAAGAATCGGAAAAAAGAGAACATGTAGGGATCAGTAGCTAAGCCTGATCCTAGAGCACTGACTAGGTAAAGTATACCTACCCAAATGAGTGTATTTTTACGTCCAATTCGTTTCGTAGGAATTCCCCCAGCCAAGGAGCCTAGCACTGTTCCCCAAAGGGCCATAGACATGATAAATACGCCGTGGAACCATGCAGAGGTCTGCCAAAGTTCTTTGATGGGTGCATTTGCCCCAGAGATTACAACCGTATCAAAGCCAAATAAAAATCCAGCCAAGGCCACCGTCAGGGACCAATTCCAGAGTTTGTTCATGAGTGTTAGCGATTTTGCCCTCGGAAGATAATCAATCGCTGCTCATGCACAATACCTCGAAACTCCTAGAAAGTGGCAGAGAGTTCCTGCCACAGCGCCTTTTGCACGCCCAATTCGCGGGTAATATTAGCTGTTTGAATCAACGCCTTAGCATAATAGCTCGTACGTAGGTTGACTTTGATGAGTTCACTATCGCCCAATTCCAGTTTGCGCTTTTCTGCTTCAAGTAGCAATCGAAGGCTTTCTTGATTTTTTAGACTCGCATTTAAGGCCACTTCTAGCTGAACAATCCCCTCTGCGGCAGCACTCAAAGCGTTGTTCCAAGAGTTCTCTGTTTCGCTACGCTCTAATTGGAAGTTTTGCAACTGCAGATTTTGACTGCGCGAGTAACCGCGACCGGTACGCAAAAACAAAGGCATGTCCAGTTTTGCCTTTACTATACGGTTATTCGGGTCGTAATCTGCTGATGTTGGCAATTCTGAGAAGTTACCAGGCATCAATACAGCACCACCTACAGCCACTTTAGGCTTGAGGTATTCCCGAGCTAGTTGGCGCTTCAATCTAAATTGCTCCTCCTTATTATCGTTGTATACATACAAGGGGTGCTCAGGGTCCAATTCCAAGGAAACGACTAGCTCCTGCATCACTGCCGTTGGTTTGCTTTCAGGCTTTAATAGCACAGGTTGACCGTTAGACGACCATAGCCAGTTGCTCGCACCAAACATTGCTCTTATGGCCTTATTACGAGCCCTGAAGTAGTCCGTTTGCCAAGTGGTCAGCAGGGCACGTGCATCCAAGGTGTCGATGGCTGCTGCATCTCCTGCGTTGAATGCATTCATCGTAAAGTCATACACCTCACGGGCTGCTTCTACTGCACTCTCGTAAGCTGCGAGACCAGCATAAGCCTCGTACCACTTCCAATAGTCGCTCAATGCTTTGGCTAGGAGCTTATTGCGGTACAGCTGTGCTTCAGCTTCGGTCAAATCTACTGCTGCCTTTGCAAGTCGCAGAGAAGTTCTACGCTCATCGGTCATTAAACCGTTACCTAGGTTGATCATACCGCCCACAGCAAAAAGACCTTCCTCAGGTAACTTGTTCTGCGGGTTAGTGTAAATCCCAGTGCTTGAATTCCAATCCACCTGAAGGTCAATAGGTGAGGCCGTTGGAAGTGCCAACTGAACGGCTGGTAGTTCGTAGTACAGTTCATCGTCGTACTCCTTGCTTGAGTAGTTGCCTACCAAGGTGGGGTCAAAAGCACCTCGCGCTTTGAGCAGTTCTGCTTTAGCAATAGGAAGCCTGTTGCGCACAGATTGTAGCACCGGGTGGTTCTGATCCACCCACTGAACGAACTGCTCTGCACTAAGCTCTTGAGTACTAGGCATTGCCTCTGGAGCTTGTCCAAAGGCAACGATAGAAAGCAATAAAAAGAAGAAGGTGTTAATCCTCATTATTTCACTTTTACTTTAGGTTTTTCGAGCGATTCCTTCGCTTGAATCGGCTCATAATAGTCCGGTGGGAAAGAGTTGAATTGACGCCAGATTTCGTACCAAACCGGCACGTTGTTCAATAGTGCAATTCCACGCGCACCGGTGCCGGCTCTCATATTCTCCGGCCATTGCTCGCTTGGTGCTACAAGAATTCGGTATTTCCCATTCTCATTGGTCACTTGATCGACAGCAACAACCTCACCGTCAAAGGTTCCGTAACTGGTATTTGGCCATCCCCTAAAAACGATGGCAGGCCAACCGTCAAATTGGAACATTACCTTGCTTCCTTCGTGAATCAAAGGCATGTCAATAGGACTGATGTACAGCTCAACCGCTAGCTCGTACGAGGTAGGTACAATAGTGGCCAGTGCTGTTCCTTCCTTCACTGACTCACCTAATCCTTGCGTCTTTACTTTAGCAAGCTTACCGCTCTGTGGTGCGATAATGTAATAGTAACCTGCGCGCACCTGCAATGAAGCAAGTTTGTTCTTGTTCTTCGCTAGGTCTGCTTGTGCCGCTGCAGCGTTGCTTTTGGCCGTTGCAAGATCACTTTGTGCTTTACTAATCTTCTCCAAGTACGCGTTGGCGTTGTTCGCCAGCTCGAGGGTAACGTCCAAAAGCTTGTTTTGGCTTGTTTCCCACTTACCAAGAGCCTGCTCTGTAGTAGCTTGCTGTTGTGCGAGCTTCACTCTGTACTGCTCTACATCGGTACGAGATTTCAAGCCTTGCACTAGCAATTTATCGTAACGCTTTGCTTGGGTTTGTGCAACGTCTAAATTCATCTTTTGCGAATAGTAGTTGGTACTATCGGCTGCGGCTGCAGCACGCGCTGCATTTTTCTGGTACGACAAGCTCTGTGCGTTTACACCTTGATTGGTACGTAACGTTGCAATGAGCTCCTCAAGAGCTTCTACTTTCGCGTTATAACCAGCAAGGGCATCAACTTTAGCATCTACCTGCTCTTGGGTTCTTTGGATTACCTCTGGATCCAGGAATTCATTTTTAATTTCCTGTAATCGAGCAATGGTATCCCCGGCGCTAACAACATCACCTTCTTGCTTGTACCACTCGGCAACCTGACCGGCAATCTGTGCTTGGATCTCACTTGGACGCTGCTCAGGACGCAGCATAGTTACCTGGCCCTTGCCCTGGATGTTCTGTGTCCAAGGAAGGAATAAGGCCAACAAACTCACTACCGCTATAATGGTGAAGCGACGCTTGATTTTTGGTCCAATGAATGGGTTACCCAATTGATCAAAACTCTTGTAACGAGTTGGATCAATTCTGTCTGAAATAATTTGTCTTGATAATTTCAGCATGGTATTAAAGTTTAATCGTTTGTGTACTGTGTGAGCATACTACATCTAAGTTCGAGGCAGCAACCAATGTCCACGGTTGTTTTTCATCCCAGATGAAGTCAATAATGGCCTTTCTCTCCTTAGGGTCGAAAAGGTGGAAGACATCATCTACCAAGAGTAATCTCGGTCGTGTGATGATCGCTCTTGCCAGCAAGATTCTCTCAATGAGGGAACTTGATAATGGGATGGCCGTTGGTCCAACAGGAGTCTCATAGCCCATTGGAAGACTCATGATAAAGTTCTTGAGTCCAAGACCGTTTACCGCCCACTCGACATCACTAAGCTCGATTTCCGGGCGTCCTAATGTGATGTTTTCCAGTAGGGTGCCTTCGAATAGGTTCTCGCTCAAAAAGCAATCACCAATGTTGTAACGAAGGTCTGCCGTGTTCAAGTTACCCGCAGTTTGGCCGTTATAGCTCACGGTACCACTGGTCGCCTCGTACTGTGCAGAAAGTAGTCGAAGCAACGTAGATTTCCCCGAGCCGTTAGGTCCGGTAATCACTACACGAGCACCACTTTTGATAGATATGTTGAGGTCTTTTAAAATATCTAGCTTACCGTCTTGAGATGTGTAGGTAACACCTTTAAGGTCAATCGATGCACCCATACCGGTATCGATATCACTGAACATAATGACGCCCTGGTCTTCCTCTAGAGGAATGTCCGTTACACGACTTATTTTTTCCACCGCAGTAAGTACGTCGTATATAGGCTCCATGGTCAAGATTAACTTTTCCGCAGAGTTTACAATCAAAATGATGACAATTTCAGAGGCTACGAATTGACCAATATTAATCTCATTTTCGATAACGAGCAATCCGCCAATTACTAATAGTCCCAGTGTCACTAAAGCCTTGAAGGCTACGATGTTTGAGAACTGGAAAATCAAGGTCTTCCAGTGCTTTTTTCTATGCTTCAAGTACGATTGCACTAATCCGTCTGTCTTCTCTAGGGGCAATTCAGTGTGGCCTGCACGCTTAAAAGTGTCCATCGTTCTTGCGATCTCCTGTAGCCAGTGCGCAACGCGGTACTTGTACGTACTCTCTTGTAAACTACTTTCAAGACCTCTAGGTCCTGTGTAGTACAAGATCGCAGTCAACAACAGAATGAGTGCCACGCCGAAAGTGATGAAGAACGGGTGGTAGGTACTCAATAAAATGAGACCGATGATAATCTGAATGGCTGAAGAGCTGAAGTCCATGAGGAGCTTTGGTAAACCCTTCTGGATGTTCAGTGTATCAAAGAATTTATTTATCATCTCTGGTGGATAGAAACCACGGATACTCGAGCTCTGGAACCTCGGTATACGGTAGGTGAACTCGAATGCTGCACGAGTGAAAATGCGCTGCTGGATGATTTCTGTAATACTCAATTGCATCACCTGCAGGATACCACCAACGATGACACCTATGGTAACAATGGCACTCAATATGATCCAGTTAATACTTACTGTACCTGCCTGGATAAGGCCGATAATAGCTTGAATACCAAGAGGTAGTGTCAGTGATACCAACGAATAGAAGATGGAATAAGCATACAAATAGAGAATGTCTCTCTTGTCCACAGAGAGCATCGCTAAGAGCTTTTGAAATGGATGTTTATTCATCGTTACTTATGGTTTTTAATGTCAATTCAGTTAAAAAATCTATAATGTCCTCACAACCGGCCTTGGCATCTGACAAACGCGGTAGATGTTTAACAAAGAACTGCTGGCTTTGTGCAGCAGAAATGATCGTTGAGAACAAGCTGTGCGGAAATTTGTACTCAGGGTTTATTTGCAATGCAATCATGGTTAAGATATCGCAAATGCGGTTGTACCCGTGGAAGTAACCTTCTTTGTTCTCCACATCTACTTCTTTTGTTAAATAGATTTTTGGATACTCTGCAACAACGATACGCTGAAGGGTTCCTTCGTTGATGTGTGGGATACGCGCATCTTGATCCATTGGAGCGACAAGCAGTTGAACAGCGCGTTTGAGTTTGTTCTCGGGGCTGTTGAGTACAATAAACTCTTGGGCCAATTTTACTTCAAGCCATCCCCAGTACCAGTTGATCAGGTACGCCAATAGTTGATGCTTGTTCTGGAAATACCGGTAAACACTAGCCTCTGTGCTTTCAATAGCCGTAGCAATCTTCTTGAACGTCAACTGCTCATAGCCCATCTGCTCCATGAGTTCAATACTCTTAGAGAGGATGCGCTTGCCCAAATCCGTTTCTTCAGGATTCTTCTGGTACAGCTTGTGACTAACAGTAATGTTCAGTACGTTCATAATATTTAAACTACAGCTAAATAATTGTTTAGCAATGCGAATATAATAGTATTACTATCATTAACAAAAACAAATTTTCATATTCTCCACATAAGAGAGGCTTATGATAATAGTTTTACTAGTGCTTTTTTCAGTTTAGCCTCATCCAATTCTTTGATCGGAAAGCCCAGGGGGCCCATGCCTGCTTCATGCACTAAACGTTTCCATAGGAATTGGTCGGCAATGTGTGGAATGATTAATTGCCTCTTATTAAAGCGCAACGCGCTGTGAGTAGTCCCAGAACCGCCGTGGTGAACGACAGCCCTTACTTTCTTGAATAGCCAATCGAAGGGCACATTATCGACAACAAAGGCCCATGAGGGCAGCTGCTCTTCAATTTCAATACCGCCCCAGCTTTTGTTGATGATTACGGGTATCTCTAACTCACCACAAACTTTCAGAATAATACGTCCAATCTCTTTTGGTCTGCCGTTGATCATAGAGCCGAAACCAATGTATAATGGTTCAGGATGGTTTTCTAGAAAATCAGATAGTGCGGAGGACGGTTTCCAATGCTGGGTTTTGTTGCGTTCCCTGAACTTGGTAATACTCGCCTGTTCTGGCCAGTATTCCGGTTGTGGAAATAGGGTATTGGAAATGGCATACTCTACAGGAAGCTTCTTTAATAAGAATTCTTTGAGCTCCGCCTTCTTCAATGCATTAATGCCCCATTCTTTAACTACCGGATTGGCGTATCCAAGTATAGCCTGATTGATCAGCGCATAATTTGCGATGCTATAGGTCCAGCGGTTCCATCTCTTGCCCCTAGGTTTTCCGAAGCCAATGGACGGCTCATGATCTACCGCGTGTAGCATGCAAGGAACAGGACTGAGCATACGAATCTTTCGATCCATTCGAAGTGCAGCTATCACCGGGTAAATGCATTTGATATGGTGAATGATTCGATCGGGCTTAAAGACTTCGTCAGCCTTGCGCTGGTCTTTGATGAGCTGTTGCTGTATAGATTTGGTGCTACGCATCAGCTTTAGAATAGTGCCAATTCTGCTCCATCCAGAACCTATTTGTCCTGTAATCTTCTTAACCTCAGGATCTTCCATGAGCGCCAAGAAATCAGCGGTCATTGGATAGAATAGAGGGCTGACCTCTTTAGCAAGATTCTCAAATTGTGCGGGCATGCAGAAGGCTACCTCGTGGCCTGAATCTATAAGCTCTTCGCCAAGAGCAAGAAAGGGTTCCATATCTCCACGGGACCCCAAAGACATGAGTAAAACCTTATCCATTTTTTCTTGTGCGCTCCGATTGCTCGTGTGAAGTGGCAGGTACTAACTCTTCTAAACCTGAAAATTCTAAAGTTTTGCCATCCACAATAGCAGCTTTCTGCAATGCTTGCAGGTGAGCAATAGTCGTGTGATCCAGGAAAGTAGTAGTGGCAAAATTCAGAATAACAAGCTCTGATTCAGTTAGCGCTTTGTCGATCCGTTTTTTCAAACCTAAGTAGTTAGAAAAAGTATATGCACCGTTCAAATGAAGCACGTTCGAGGAGGTGGTGATGTTCGTTGCAAACAGCTTGGAAATGCTGACTTTACCAATGATAAGTAACAAATAGTTGCATAAAATCCCTACGCCAATACCAATGATAAGGTCCGTCGCAAGCACGGCGAGTAGGGTGGTTACAAAAACGATAATTTCAGTGCTACCTATCTTGTACATGTGAACAAATTCCTTGGGCGAAGCCAAGCGAAATCCTGTGAAAACGAGCATTGCTGCAAGTGCGGACAGAGGGATAAGTTCAATTATAGAACTTGCTACTAATAGAAAGACCAGAAGGAATGCACCATGGAAGAAGTTGGCCCATTGTGTTTTCCCGCCATTATTAACATTAGCTGAGGATCGAACGATCTCGCTAATCATAGGTAAGCCTCCAATCAGCGCTGCAAGTGATGAGCTTGACCCCATGGCCAACAAGTCCTTGTCGAGGTTCGATTTACGCTGGTACGGGTCGAGAGCGTCCACTGCTTTTGCACTCAGAAGACTTTCAATAGCGGCCACCAGGGCTATGCCAATAACGGCCGACCAGAAAGCGCCCTCGGCAATCTTTGAAAAACTCGGCAGTGTAAAACCATCACTTCCGAATAAGTCTTTTGGCATTTGAACCAAGGCCAGCTTGTCTGTGCCGAAATATTGCGCCATTGCGATAGTAACAATCATCACCCACATTGGTGCAGGTACGGCTTTAATTGGAGTCCAATTTATTTTCGGATGCACCATCAAGATGAGTATAGTGGCAATGGCGATAATTGCAGCATAAGTGTTTGTCTGAAGCAAGGCATTTGGGATTTGCGTAGCGGTCTCAAGTATGCTCGCTTTTTCTGGCTGAACACCAATGGCAGGAAAAAACTGTTTGATCATTATGATTACACCTATAGCTGCAAGCATTCCGTGTACGGCTGCAGAAGGAAAGAAATCTCCAACCTTACCAACTTTGAGTAGGCCAAATAGTGCCATGATGGCTCCTGCCACAACAATAGCGCCTAGCGTATGAGGATAACCGGCGTATCCAGATTCTACTCCAGCTCCACCAAGTCCTTCGGCAGCTCCTAAAATCACGACAATGAGGCCTGCGGCAGGTCCGGAAATCGTAACAAATGTCCCTGAAATTCTAGAACCGATAAGTCCACCAACAATGGCTGTGATTAAACCAGCGAGTGGTGGTACTCCTGAAGCGATGGCAATTCCTAAACAAAGCGGTAATGCGATCAATGAGACGCTAAATCCTGAGGATAGGTCGTCTTTGAAATGGGCTTTTAATCCAGCAAAACCAGTTTTCGGCATTGTCGATTTATCCATGGTGTTTCGGTGCTTTTGTGCCTCCATTCCAGGAAGCCAATTTTATCTTGGAATTAAATGTAATTCGAAATGTTGAGAGATTCTTGGTTCTGATCCATTCGAAGAATCTGAAAACCAGCTAATGGTTTATAAATGTTGGGATTACTGCGTGTATAAATATTGAAGCGTGCCGAGATAAGTGGCACTTATGAATAGACACCAAGAAAAAGCCAACCCAAGTTATGGGCTGGCTTTGTTCTCTTTTGAATCACCAAGTGGAGTCGGCGGGAATCGAACCCGCGTCCAAACAAGGAAGCCTGAGGCTTTCTACATGTTTATCTTATGATTAGGTTTTCGACCAATCTCTGAGCACAAGCACCCTAATCATGGCTTAGCCTCTAAACTTGAACTGGCCCGCGAGGCGAGAGCCAATTGCATTCCTGAATTTTCCACACCTCGTGATCAAGCGCCTCAGGACGGGGGCTCTTGCGAGATGTTCAGCTCCTATACCTTGTATAGGATTAGCATAATCGACATCCTGTCAGATTAAGCGGCCAAAGCGTAAGATTCTTCGCCAGTTATAAAAAGTGAAGCGGTGTATTAACGAGCTGCCCCTTCCGCGCTCGACATGCTTACATCAACCTTCGGCCTGCTGTCAAAACCAGTCGACCCCGATGTTGGGGGCAAAGATAAGCACATTCTATGCCAATATTCAGTACAGTTGGACTAACTTGGTGCGTATGAAAATCGGCTTATTACGTGAGGGCAAAATCCCAATCGACAGAAGAGTACCGCTGACGCCTAAACAAGCGGTGGAATTGCAAGAGAGATTTGGTGCAGTCGTTGTAGCACAGTCCAGCGATATACGAGCTTTTAGTGACAGTGAATATGCAGAAGCAGGCATTGAGGTTGTAGACTCTGTCGAGGATTGTGATGTTTTATTGGGGGTGAAAGAGGTCCCATTACCGCAATTGATTCCAGGGAAGACCTATTTCTTTTTCTCTCATACTTACAAAAGACAACCCTACAATGCGAAGTTGTTAAAGGCCTGCGTGGAACGTAATATTCGTCTGATAGATTACGAGTTGCTTACTAAAAACGGTGCCCGTGTCGTCGCCTTCGGCAGATTCGCGGGACTCGTAGGTGCTTACAATGGCTTGCGCGGCTGGGGTGAGAAATACGGGCAATACACATTGAAGCCGGCTCACGAGTGTAAGGACATGGAAGAAATGTTTGCTCAGCTGCAAGGCATTGATTGGCCTTCAGATGTACGCATCCTACTGACGGGTAAAGGCCGCGTGGCGGGTGGCGCAGTAGAGACATTAAAAGCTTCTGGGATTCCACAGATTTCACCGAGTGAGGTTTCCCGATACGAAGGATGTTTCTGGAGCCAATTGGACGTTGAAGAGTACTATAAAACCAACGACGGACGACCTTTTGACCGCAAAGAATTGTTCGTAGACCCAAGTGGATTTGAAAGCAACTTTATGCAGTATGCACCATTTGCCAAGCTATACATAGCAGGGCATTATTACGACAGCCGCGCCCCATATATATTTACAAGAGAGGATGCCAAGCAGCTTGATTTTGCTATCACCTATGTATCCGACATCAGCTGTGATATTGATGGTCCCGTTGCTTCTACATTACGTGCTTCAACCATAGACGATCCATTCTACGGCTATTTGGCCCAAGCGGAAAAAGAAGTAAATCATAACCACCCTGAAGCAATCGGAGTCATGGCTGTAGATAATCTGCCGTGTGAGCTGCCTAGAGATGCCTCGCTAAGTTTCGGAAGTGATTTAATGAAGCATGTTATTCCCGCACTCTTTAACGATGACGCCGATGGTGTGCTTGCTAGAGCTACAGAGTGCTCTGATGGAGCGCTTACCTCAGACTTTATGTATCTTCAAGACTACATTGACCAGGCTTAAATGTCAAAAAAGAGTGCATTACATATCGCCAAAGGGGTGGAAGACGCTCCGTTTATCAATCCCAAATGGAAGGGAGCAAAGAGACTCAAGCAGGATACAGATAGTCTTGCAGAAGCAGTTCTCCAAGGGGATATTACGGCACTTTCTGTAGCCATTACCATTGCTGAGAGTACCTCGCCTGAGGATGAATTCAGGTGCAGAGCACTTATGAACCGTTTACATCCTGAAAGCGGTGGCGCATTCCGTATTGGTATAAGTGGTGTTCCCGGAGTTGGAAAAAGTACCTTTCTGGAAGCCTACTGTTCATTTTTGCTCAATCATGATCCTGATGCACGGATTGCTGTACTAGCTGTAGATCCTTCAAGCGAGTGGAGCAAGGGGAGTATTCTTGGTGATAAGACCAGGATGGAATCTATTGGCAAAAGCAACCGTGTATTCATTCGTCCCTCTGCCTCTGGTGGCCGATTGGGAGGTGTTGCAAGAAGTACATTCGAAGCAGTGACCTTGTGTGAAGCAGCAGGTTTCAATTTCATTTTCGTTGAAACTGTCGGTGTGGGCCAAAGTGAGACGGTGGTAAGCAAACTGACGGATTGTTTTCTTTTTCTCGCGATGCCCGGAACCGGGGATGAATTACAAGGCATTAAGAAGGGAATTATGGAAATGGCGGATGTCATAGCTTTGAATAAGTGTGATGGTGATCGAATACAACAAGCCGAACAAAGTGCTATTGAACTACAGGGAGCTCTTCAGCTGATTACTAGAACTCAAGATCATTGGCAGCCGCCTGTCTTACAAATTAGCGCCCTGCATGCTGTGGGCATGGAAGACATGTGGTCTGCCCTAGACCGTTATAAGCGTCACGGTCAACTCAACGGTTGGATAGAGAAACGTCGCAATACACAACAGGAGTATTGGTTCAAATCGACCATTGGCGACCTGTTATTTGAGCGGATGAGCGCAAAAGAAAATTGGGGTAAAGAGCGTGATGAACTGAAGGCTCAAATCGCGCAAGGTAAAGTGAGCCCTTTCGAGGCGAGCCGACTCCTAATGGATAAAATATTGGCTTAGAACGAGCGTGCTGCTTCGTGCTTGATCAAGAGAATAGCTGCTTTCGTAGGGAATATTTCTGCAGCCATTTCAGCATTAATCAACTCTTTGGCTAGGTCAGCGGCCGTAGCATCTGCGCCTAAGGTGCCAGCGACCTTATTGATGATGCTAATTACTTGACTTTTAGCGCTGACAACGTGGTTCCACGCCTCGTCACTCACATATACTTGTTGCGTGATGTTGTAATCAAATTCTTGACGAACAGCTTCAACCAATGCTTTGCGGTATTGTCCTATAGTCATGCTGCCTGGCTTGACTCTAATGACCAAGTGGTTGGGAGTAACGCGCTCTAAGAGCATAATGATGCGCTCGAATGCTTGCATGCGTAACGGAAGCGATTTTTTCTGCAAGTCTTTTCTAAGATAGAAGGCACGACGCTTCTCCTCGTTGTCCACGAAATTGGATAAAAGTAAATAGGTTAGAAGCAGCATTAGTGCCGCTGGAAAAGTATACTTGAGAATTTCAACAAATGCTTCCATGAAAGTATGTTAAGGGTAACAAATATCGTTATTTTTGCCGTCCCACCATAGTAATTTAGAAATGAAAGCATTATCGCAACGCGCCCAAGAGATGGGTTTACCGATGACTATCGAAATGGCCAAAAAGGCTAGAGAATTGAGCGCTACTGGAAAACAGGTGATTAGCTTGTCCTTAGGAGAGCCAGATTTTGATACTCCAGACTTTATCAAGGACTCTGCCAATGAGGCAATGGCGCAAAATTATACGCATTACATGCCTGTTCCAGGATTCGCTGATTTACGTGAATCTATTGCAGCTAAGTTCAAGAGAGATAACAATCTCGAGTACAGTGCGGATCAGATTGTGGTGAGTACAGGAGCTAAGCAGAGCTTGCTTAATGTTTTTCTAACGCTAGTAAACCCAGGGGATGAGGTAATAATTCCTGCACCTTATTGGGTAAGCTATATGGATCAGGCAAAGTATTGTGGTGGTGAAGTGAAAGTGCTTCCAACATCCAAGGAAAGTGGGTTTAAGATTACACCGGAGCAGCTCGAGTTAGCCATTACTGAAAAGTCGAAGGTGTTGATTTTCTCTTCACCAAACAACCCTTGTGGGGCTATTTACAGCGGAGAGGAATTGGCAGCTATTGCTAAAGTGGTGGCCAAACACCCGAACTTACACATCATTTCAGACGAGATTTATGAACTGTTGAACTATGGTGAGATTGACCATGTAAGTATCGCGAGTTTTCCAGAGGTTTATAACCAGACGATTACGGTCAACGGTTTGTCGAAGGGGTTTGCGATGACAGGGTGGCGTATAGGTTATATCGGTGCTCCGGAGTGGATTGCTAAGGCGTGTACTAAATTTCAATCGAACTTTACCTCAGGGACAAATTCAGTTGCTCAGCGTGCATGTAAAGCGGCTGTAGAGGCAGATCCAGCTTCTGTGAAGTACATGGTAGATACCTTTGCTTCTCGTAGAGAAAAAATGGTAGGTTGGATAAACGAGATTCCAGGTTTTGAATTGGACACTCCTCCAGGTGCATTTTATGTATTCCCTCGTGTGGCGGATCTATTGGGTAAAAAATTCAATGGTCAAGTACTGAACACGTCCTTGGATCTTAGCATGTATCTATTGGAAGAAGGCTTGGTGAGTACAGTGCCGGGTGATGCTTTTGGTTTACCAGGATACATCAGATTTTCTTATGCGGCTGCAGAAGCCGATTTGCAAGAAGCCGTACGTCGTGTGAAGGCGGCAGTTGCACAGCTCGAAGATTAATAAGACGGGTCATGAAGATTGAAGTTGCCAACGGCGAGATTATCGATAAGCATACCATTTTAGTGATCAAGAGTGAGCGTATCTCAGATGTTGGGAAGCTTGCGGATATTCATCGTGAAATGGAGGCGCTTGCTGACGGCGTAAAATTCGTCTACAATAGTGTGGACGACGCTTCGACTGTTCATGATCTTGCTGAGAAGCTTAAGGCGGTTAATGAGCAGCTGTGGGATGTAGAAGACCAGCTCCGTGTACTCGAGTCGAAGCAAGACTTTGGAGAAGATTTCGTGAACAAGGCAAGAAGCGTATACTTTCTGAATGATGAACGTGCCGCTTTGAAGAGAGCGGTTAATGTTTTGACAGGTAGCACCATCGTTGAAGCTAAATCATACGTTGACTACACGGTTCGAGGTACGGATTCCGAAGAATAGTGTAACTTCGATATAAGAATCATCTTGTTTTGAGTTTCAAACAACGTTTCAATGCCTTACGAGAGCAGGTGAATATTCGCCTGTACGACAGCCGCGATTTTGTCTTAGGGGCATTGTCTAGACTTTCTTTCCTCGTTGCCTTAAGTACCATTGTATCTCTGATCATCTTCCACGGTTATCAACTCACCGAAGAACAAAACCAAACGATTGGTTTGATTGTCAGGGCTTCGATAGGATACTATCTGGTAAAGTTCATCATTGAAATTATTTACGATTTCCACCCTTGGGCGTTCATTAAAGCAAGGCGCTGGGAGGCCATACTGATGGTGTTCTTGCTGATAGATATACTAATGATAAATCTGCAAGGAGTAGAGTTGCTAAGCTTGCTCGGGGATGCCATTGGAGTAAGTAGTCTTCAAAGTGGATTTGTGTTGCTCTTGCAGTTCTACGTCATGGTCATTGTCTTCTTGGAATTCGGGAAGGTTGGGGAGCGCTTGCCTGATTTTAATCTGAGCCCACCGTCGTTATTGATCATCAGCTTTATCATCCTCATTGCATTAGGTACGACGCTTCTTATGCTTCCAGAGATGACCGCTGGGGCAGAAGCTTTAGACCTTGTTACAGCCCTTTTTACAAGTATTAGTGCAAGCTGTGTTACCGGGTTAAGTTTGATTGACATCTCCACCGTGCTTTCATTCAAAGGACAGATTATCGTGATGATATTAATGCAATTGGGAGGTTTGAATATTATCTCTTTTGCGGCTTTGTTTGCCATCCTTCGTGGAGGATTCGGCATGCGTCAGCAGAATTTCATGAGTGAGAATCTTGGCGAGAGTATGCAGCAGAGTGGCAAGCTTGTTGGCGCTATTTTCAGATTGACACTGACCATTGAATTGCTCGGGGCAGTGGCCTTAGGTCTTGTGTGGTTCCCATATTTTGATTCATTGGGCAATACGATGTTCCATAGCATATTTCACAGTATTAGTGCATTTAATAATGCTGGATTCTCATTGTTCTCAAACTCTCTTGCTACCCCTGGAGCGGCTTACTTACCGAACGTACATTGGATTATTGCGCTATTGATTATTCTCGGAGGTATCGGTTTTGGAACTTTATCCGACGTCTTTGCCCAACCATGGCGTAAACAGTCGGTTGTAAGGAGCTGGCGTGGTCTTCGCCTAGGCACCAAAATAGGCCTGTCTGTGGCGGGTATACTTTTAGTAGTAGGTGGTGTTGTCTTTGCACTGACCTTGAGCTTTGACGGTAATACTGGAGCGCACTTATCACATAGCTTTTTCCAAAGCATTACCGCACGTACTGCAGGGTTTAATACTATTGATATTGGTGACATGGCAATGCCTGCATTGTTAATGATGATTTTCCTAATGTTTATTGGGGGTGGTTCTGGTTCTACTGCAGGTGGTATTAAGACCAGTACGTTTGCACTCGTATTCTTGAGTGCTGCCGCTACTATTCGTGGCAAGAAGGACATTAATCTCTACAAGAATAAAATTCCTTGGGAGTTGATGAATAGAGCGTTTGCCGTCTTCTTGTTTGCCATTGTATTTATTTTCTTGGGAATATTCACCTTGACCATTTTGGAGCCGGAGATGTCCTTTCTGGAATTGGCTTTTGAACAAGTAAGTGCCTTCTGTACCGTGGGGCTAAGTACAGGTATCACCGCAGATCTATCCTTTGGTAGTAAAGTGGTGATCATGCTCAGCATGCTCGTAGGAAGGGTAGGGACCTTGACGTTGGCATTTGCACTAAGTGGGACACGTCCAGAATCTAATGCCTTCACTTATCCTAAGGGCAATATGCACGTCGGCTAATAAAAAAGCCGCTCCCTGATCAAGAAAGCGGCTTCTCTGAGGACTGCTGTCCTATTAATTCTTGTCTTGGAAGTCTAGATTCTTGAGCCCAATGAATTTCAGGAATTTCTTTCCATTGATTTTCAAAGTCTCCTTAACTCCAGTAGCGAGTTTCTTCGATGCTGCATCGTCCGGTCTTGAGACAAATTTAGAATCGCGGTAGCTTACTCCATCCTCCGGCTTCGTATAGAAGTAGGTGTAGAAGCTTTTTCTGCTTTCTCCTTCAGGAATATTGATTTTACGATACCCGTGCGGGCTATTGTCGTCAGTGTAGAAAATTACTGCAGTATTGAAGGTAGGGGGGACTTTCACCACACACTCCGTCATTTCTTTATTCCATAATTCAAGATCACCACCGTATTCTGGTTTCCAATTCTTATTGAGGTATACCAATAGGTTAATCCGACGCCACAGTCCCAATTTCGGGTTCATGTTCACATCGATATGAATGTCCACATAGGAGCCGTTTTTACCTTGGTGAACACCAGAACCCAAGGCGTCTGTGGTTGTGTGCAATCCCTCAATACCCGTGATTCTTGAAAGTTGAGCGTACCATTCTTCGGATGATACGGCCTCACGAATTTTTGCAAACGAAGGGTGCCAGCGTTCGAAGTGGTAATCTTCGCTCTTATCCTCGTTAAGGCTTTTGCGTTTAACGTTGAGGTCTTGAATGGACGGGAAGTTTTCAAACAGATCATTGGCGATTTCTTCCGTAAAGAAGTTTTCCATCACCAAATACTTACAAGGTTGTGCATTCATGTACGAGGAGTTCAATGCCTCGGCATGCTCTTCCTTTAAGTACGCGTCTTGAATAATTCCTTGTGCCATAATTCGTTCGATTTGAATCCAAATATAAGTGTAGCCCTATTACTTGCGAGCGACATTTGTCAGTTTTCCATAAACCACCCTGAAAATAGAGGGCAAAAGTCGTTTGAAAGGCACTGCGAATCGCTCGTATCTGCCAATAATGACTTGCTTCGGGGGATTAGTTTTCTGAGTTTTTCTTAGGAATTTTCGGGCCAATTCTTCAGGCGACATCCCCTTTTCCTGGGCCACACTGTTTTTGCCAATAGGCGTGCCATCAGGACCTAGGCTACTTAAGGTAACCGCGGTATTGATGAATCCAGGACTTAGTATCCCAGCATGAACCCCTGATCCTTCTAATTCGTATTGGAGCGATTCAAAGTAACCGGCCACAGCGAATTTACTCGCAGCGTAGGCTGCTAGTTTCGGACTTCCGAAGTAAGCAAGAATACTAGCGACGGTCCAGATTTCCCCGCTACGGCGTTCTAGCATGGTCGGCAATACTGCTTTGGTTAGTGCGACTGAGGCCCAAAAGTTCACTTCTAAGACTCTTCGTTCTACCTGAAAATCCATGTCTTCAACACTTCCTAAATGGCCTATACCGCCATTGTTTACGAGTATATCGATACGACCCTTGAAGGCAAGTGCCTCTTGGGTCCATTGCGATGCATTCTCGTGCTTACTGAGGTCCAGCGGAAGAACCATACACGTATCCGGTTGTGTTAGGCTGTCTTTTACGGCCAATAACAACTCTTCTCTACGTGCTGAGATAATGGTGAAGGCGCCGGCCTTTGAATAAGCCTCCGCAAGCGCACGACCTATACCGCTGCTCGCTCCAGTGATCCAAACAACTTTACCTTCAAATGACTTCATTATCTATTTCTTCTTGGTGCGCCTTTAAATTTAGAACTTCCTTTTGATTTGCTTCTTGAAGGACTGCGTCTATCGTTTTTTACGCGGTCCTCGCCAATTCTTTTGCGTTTTGGACGGTCACTACGTGATTCTAGACGATCGCCGAATTCACGGCCAAAGCGGTTGGAACCACCTTCGTCACGACGTTCGCGACGCTCATATCCTCCACGGTCTTCACGACGGCCTCCGTTTTCAAAGCCTCCGCGATCTTCACGACGGCCTCTGTTTTCAAATCCTCCGCGGTCTTCACGACGTCCTCGGCTTTCAAATCCTCCACGGTCGTCTCTGCGTCCGCGACCACTGCGATCGTCTCTACGACCACCGTGATCTCTGCTGCCACGTCCGTCTCTTCGTCCACCATATCCTCCGCGTGAACTGCTACGTTGTGGCGCGCTTCCTCCTTCTTCGAAGTAGGCATTAATAGTGTATGATCCGGTTTTAGAACCCGATAATCGTGCAGCTATATCTGCAGCATAGCGCTCTTCGACATCGATGCGAGAGAACGTCTTGTCCATATCTATCTTACCGATACGCACTTTCGTGCCTTCCATGACGTCGTTGATTACGCCCATCAATCTAGAAGGGTTGACTTTTTGACGGTACCCTAGGTCAATAACGATGGTTTTGAATCCTTCTTCACTTCCTGCTTTAGAATCTCTACGTCCGTGATCTTTGACCTTTTTCGCAGTTTCATTGATATTGCGTGCGCCGCGGTAGCGGCTGAGAATAGTACTAACCTCATGGCCTAAGAAACGCTCGATGAGATCTGCCTTGCTCATATGAGCCAGCTTGTCCATGGCTTCTTCTACCAATGCAGGATCTAATTCATAGGCATGCTCCATGGTTTCAAGCTCATTAATTGCTTGACGCATTTTCACCTCACAAATGTCTTCTCCGGAAGGCACTAATTTGGTTTCGAAACTCTTACCTATGATTCGTTCTAGGTTTTTCACCTTGCGCATGTTGCGTCCGTGTGTAATAACAAGAGAGATACCGCTAGCTCCCGCGCGGCCAGTACGACCTGAACGGTGAACATATACTTCTGGATCGTCTGGAATATTTACGTTGATTACGTGGGTAAGATCATTGACATCAATACCACGCGCAGCCACGTCAGTAGCTACCATTACATTGAGTGATTTGTTTCGAAAACGCTTCATAACGTCATCGCGTTGCGCTTGACTCAAATCACCGTGAATAGCTTCAGCTCGGTAACCGTCGTTAACGAGTTGCTCGGCAATACTTTGTGTTTCTCTACGGGTACGGCAAAAGACAATACCGTACATGTCAGGATTAAAGTCGAGAATACGACGCATGGCCTCATAGGTATTCTTCGAGCTTACCACATACAACTCGTGCTCTACGTTAGAAGCGCTGATATTGCGTTTTCCCGCAGAAATCTCCTTCGGCTCGGTCAAATATTTCTTGGTCAGATGCTTCATTCCCTCTGGCATAGTGGCAGAGAAACAAAGCGTCTGCTTGTGTTCCGGTGTATTGGCAAGAATGGCGTCCAATTCATCTTGGAAGCCCATGCTAAGCATTTCGTCGGCTTCATCAAGCACAAGGAACTGCACATCTTCAATACGAAGCTTACGACGATTTATAAGATCCAAAGTTCTGCCTGGAGTACCCACAACAATTTGCGGTCTACCTTGCAACTCTTTAATCTGTTTAGATATAGGTGAACCGCCATATACTGCTGTCACTTTTACATCCATAAACTTCGCGTAAGATTCGATGTCTTTGGCGATTTGTAAACAAAGCTCGCGCGTTGGTGCGAGAACAATCGCCTGAACGTGCTGAACATCTTCTTCAAGTTGATGGAGGATAGGCAGAGAGAACGCTGCCGTTTTACCTGTACCTGTTTGTGCGAATGCAATAAGGTCTGTTTGTTCTTCGAGCAAATGTTCGATGCTCATTTTCTGAATAGGAGTCGGTTCTACGAATCCTAAAGCTTCTACACCGCGAATAATATCGGGATGCAGACCGCTGTCCTTGTACGTTTCCATAAAGTTGGCCTCAGTGGCCTTTAAAAATTGCCCAGTTCCGCTGGGTGCGCCTACTTGAGTGTCAGCGCTTCCTTTCAATTTTTAGCCTACATGGAAGATGGACACCCGTGATAATCAGGCGCAAAAGTACGCATAATTAAATTGGTATGTATTATTTAACACCTTGGGCCCGGATGACCCATGCCTCACCTTGGTGGTATTTGCCTTCGTTGAGTACCACTTTTTCCTCCCAGACTTCAACAGATTGTAAGTCCTTTAATAGGTCGGAAACGCCTTCGACAGTAAAGCACATGTCCTCCTTTTGTGGACCGCCACTGCCCATGCCAATATTCTTCACTGAAAATCCTTCGAATACCACAACTCCATTTGGATGGAGTAAACTAATAAGGTGACCGTAGCAGTCTTCCACCTTTACAGGAGTGTGGAAATAGCAAAAGGCTGCCGCATCGTAGGGGCCGCCTTGGTAACTGAGGGCGTCACTCACGGTGTATTTGATTTCGCATTTGTTTTGCTTGGCAAGGACAAGGGCTTTATCTCTACCAGCAGCGCTGAGATCGAAAGCTTCTACTTCCCAGCCTTGTTGAGCAGCGTACACGGCATTTCTTCCTTCACCCTCAGCTGCAAACAAGATTTTACCGGGCTTCTGAGTCTGTAAGCAAGCTTTAATAAAGGCATTGGGGGCAGTACCATACGCATAGGGTTGCTCGGAATACCGTTGATTCCACATTTGGACAAAAGCATTTTTATTCATGGCAACGAGGTAAATTTGACATTAGGCTATTTCTTTGCCCAAAGATAGTCCACTAATGCCCGTTGTTGCGGTATACCAAGACCAAATGGCAACCTTTAAGGATTCGATTAAATTTATTTCAGTTTGAGTTGTGGAATAAATAGAAGGGCTTATATTTGCACCCCCGAAGAGTAACGGGTTAATAGAAGTAGTTATGAAGCGTACATTTCAACCTAGCAATAGAAAACGTAGAAACAAGCACGGATTCCGTTCAAGAATGGAAAGCACCGATGGCCGTAAAGTATTGGCGTCTCGTCGCTCTAAGGGTCGTAAGCGTTTGACTGTTAGTGATAAAGGAAACTATAAAGGTTAAGATGTTCAAAACCTTTTGATAATATATAGGTGTTGCCATTCGCAACACCTTTTTTTTGGCCTCACGGCGCCTAAATTTGCACAAATCTTAAGTTCATGCCGAAAGATACTTCCATCAAGCACGTCTTAATAATCGGATCTGGTCCTATCGTTATTGGCCAAGCATGTGAGTTCGATTATTCTGGATCACAGGCCTCACGCTCCCTGCGAGAAGAAGGCATCATTGTTACTCTTATTAATTCCAACCCAGCAACCATCATGACGGATGAGGTTGTTGCGGATAACATTTACCTCAAACCACTTACTGTGGAGAGCATTGAGGATATTTTGAAGACACATCCCGATATCGATGTAGTTCTTCCTACCATGGGTGGACAAACGGCGTTGAACCTTTGTATTGAAGCCGATAAGCAGGGTATTTGGGAGGATAATGGCGTGAAGATTATTGGTGTCGATATTGATGCCATTAACATTACCGAGGATAGAGACGAGTTCCGCAAATTGATGGAGGAGATTGATGTGCCTATGGCACCGTCTCGTATTGCGAAGAGCTTCTTACGCGGGAAGGAAACAGCCCAGGAATTTGGGTTCCCACTTTGTGTACGTGCCTCATTTACCCTTGGTGGTGCGGGTGCCACTTTTGTGCATACCGAAGATGAATTTGATACGGCACTCAGCCGTGGGCTAGAGATTAGTCCAATCCACGAAGTAATGATTGACAAGGCCCTGCTCGGATGGAAGGAGTACGAGCTGGAGTTGCTTCGCGATAAAAACGACAACATCATCATCATCTGTTCTATTGAGAACATGGATCCAATGGGTATCCACACTGGCGACTCAATTACCGTAGCTCCTGCAATGACATTGAGCGATACCACGTACCAAAAGATGCGTGATATGGCCATTAAAATGATGCGCAGTATTGGAACATTCGCAGGTGGATGTAATGTACAGTTCGCGGTGAGTCCTGATGAAAACGAGGATATCGTTGCTATTGAGATCAACCCTCGTGTGAGCCGCTCGTCAGCATTGGCATCGAAAGCGACGGGATATCCTATAGCAAAGATTGCAGCCAAGATGGCTATTGGTTACACCTTGGATGAGCTGATGAATCAGATCACCAAAACGACGACAGCATACTTTGAGCCTACCTTAGATTATGTGATCGTAAAGATCCCTCGTTGGAACTTCGAGAAATTCGAAGGCGCCGATACGCGACTGGGCATTCAGATGAAAGCCGTAGGGGAGGTTATGGGAATTGGCCGCAGCTTCCAAGAAGCCTTACATAAAGCTGCACAATCGCTCGAAATCAAGCGAAACGGCTTGGGTGCTGACGGTAAAGGATTGACCGATCAGGATACCATCTTGCACAAATTAGAGCACGCTTCGTCGGACCGCTTGTTCGTCATCTATGATGCTATTCAAATGGGGATTCCACTGCGTACCATCTTCGATATCACGAAGATTGACATGTGGTTCTTGAAGGAAATTGAAGACCTAGCGAAAGTACAAGCGCGCATCGAAAAGCACAGCCTTAAGAGCCTACCGAAGGATTTGATCCAAGAGGCGAAGATGAAGGGTTTTGCAGATCGTCAGATTGCACACATGGTTCGTGCCTTAGAAAGTGAGGTACACCAAAAGAGAACGGATCTTGGTATTAAGCGTGTGTGGAAGCTTGTAGATACTTGTGCTGCAGAGTTCCCTGCGCAGACGCCTTATTACTATTCAACTTTCGAAATGCCTTACTTGACTGCGGAGGGTGTTGAGATCATTGAAAATGAAAGTGAGGTAACTGAGCGTGAGAAAATCATCGTTTTAGGTTCCGGTCCTAACCGTATTGGTCAGGGTATTGAATTTGATTACAGCTGTGTACACGGTGTGTTGAGTGCCCGCGAAGAAGGCTACGAAACCATTATGATCAACTGTAACCCCGAGACGGTAAGTACGGACTTTGACACTGCAGATAAGCTGTACTTCGAGCCAGTTTTCTGGGAGCATATTTATGATATCATTCTTCACGAAAAGCCACGCGGTGTGATCGTTCAATTAGGCGGTCAGACGGCATTGAAATTGGCCGAGAAGATGAGTCGTTACGGTATTGAAATTATAGGTACTTCTTATGAGGCCTTGGATTTGGCAGAAGATAGGGGTCGATTCTCAACGCTGCTCAAAGAAATCAACATCCCATACCCAAAATTTGATGTCGCTACAAACGCTGACGAGGCTCTAGATATCTCTGATGAATTAGGCTTCCCTATCCTGGTGCGTCCATCGTATGTATTGGGTGGTCAAGGGATGAAAATTGTGATCAACAAGGAAGAACTGCAGCGCCATGTGATCAACCTCTTCAAGGAGTTTGAAGGCAACCGTGTACTTCTTGATCACTACTTAGATGGAGCGATCGAAGCAGAGGCAGATGCCATCTGTGACGGTGAAGATGCCTACATCATTGGAATTATGGAGCACATCGAGCCTTGTGGTATTCACTCGGGAGATAGCTCTGCAGTATTGCCGCCGTTTAACCTTGGGCCGCTCGTTATGGACCAAATCAAAGAGCATACGGTCAATATTGCAAAGGCGCTAGATACCAAGGGGCTGATCAATATTCAGTTCGCCATTAAAGACGACGTTGTCTATATCATTGAGGCCAACCCTCGTGCATCGCGCACTGTCCCATTCATTTGTAAAGCATATGGTGAGCCGTATGTGAATTACGCCACGAAAGTGATGTTAGGCACAAAGAAGGTGAAAGACTTTGATTTCAATCCACAGATGGAAGGATTCGCTATCAAGATTCCTGTATTCTCGTTCAGTAAATTCCCGAACGTCAACAAGAAGCTTGGACCAGAGATGAAGTCTACAGGTGAGGAGATCCGATTCATCAAGGATTTAAAGGATCCAGTATTTAAGAAATTACATAGCGAGCGCAGCTTGTATTTGAGCCGCTAACGTTAACAGAAGTTTTGAAATCCCGGCGCCATCGGCGCCGGGATTCTTTTTTATCTTGGAAAAAATTTCGCTGCGTGTTTAGATTCATAGCACTAACTATCCTTGCTTATTTCATCTTCCGATGGCTCGACAGATTCTTCGGTGGTGCCCCTGCACCTCGCAAAAGAGGCAGTCGCCCTTCCAGCGGTACTCGCGAGAAGCGCAGTAGTGTAAAAAAAGATGTGGGTGAATACATCGACTACGAGGAGGTGAAAGAAGATAAGTAGCCTTGAAACTTGGAATCATCACATATTATTGGCCTCCTGCAGGCGGACCTGGTGTTCAGCGTTGGTTGAAGCTTAGCAAATACCTCGCGCGCGAGGGCGTCGAGCTGTTTGTGGTTACTGTGGATGCCGATAAGGCTACCTATCCACTGCGCGATGAAGGCTTACAATCAGATGTAGCCGATGGTATTACAGTCATTCGCACCGGTACCGATGAAAAGTTCGGCGCGTACAAGAAGGTGACAGGCAAGAAACAAGTACCTTTTAGTGGATTCAGTGGTGAAGATGCCAAGGTGAGTATGTTGCAGAAGATCGCTCGATTTGTTCGTGGCAATTTCTTCGTTCCGGACGCTCGAAAAGGTTGGAACAAGCATGCCTACAGCGCCGCTGAGAAAATCATCGTGCAGCACGATGTGAGGCATTGGATTACGACTTCTCCACCGCACAGTACCCAGCTGGTTGGATTGAAATTGAAGCGTAATTACGGCATTCATTGGACCGCCGATTTCCGAGACCCTTGGACAGATATTTATTACTACCGTAAGTTTTATCCTACAGCCCTTACTAGAGCCTACGAGCAAGGCTTAGAACGAAAAGTGTTCTCTTCTTGCGATTCTTTGTTGAGTGTGAGTCCGGCATGGAGCAAACTTTACCAAAGTAAAGGCGCAGTGCCGACGAACAAGGTGCACACGGTGACCAATGGTTTTGATGCTGAAGATTTCGCAGGCCAACAAGCCGATCGTCCAGAGGATTTCACCATCACCTATGCTGGTACATTGGCCGCACAGTACCCTGTGGCCGATTTTATAACTGCCCTCAATCAACTGGATTTTCCTGTAATTCTCAAAGTCATTGGTTCTTGGGACGGATTGAGTAAGGAGCGTTTAGAAAATGCCGCTGATCATGTACAGTTGGAGTTTGTGGAATATGTGCCAAAAAAGCAATTGAATGCCATGATGATGGCCAGTCACTTGTCATTGTTCTTGCTCCCAGAGGTCGAGAGTGCAAAAGGACACATCCCTGGGAAGCTCTTTGACTATCTAGGTGCCGGTAATCCTATTTTGGGATTGGGTCCCGTAGATGGAGACGCTGCCGAGATTATTCGCGATGCTAAGGCAGGGGAGGTCTTCAGTTATGGAAACACCGCAGGAATTGTTGACTTTTTAAAATCTCGTAAGCAACAAAGTCCAAAGTTGGACACAGCGCTTACAGCTCCTTATGAAAGAAGCGTTCAAGCCAAGGCCGTGCTAAAGGCTGTGTTTGGCGACTAGGAACAAATAGTGCCTACAAAAAAAGCCAACCGCGAAGCGAGTGGCTTTTTATTTCTCTAATGAAAAATTACGCTTTGCTCTCTTTGTATGCCGACCATCCGAAGTAAGCGATTAGCAGCAAAAGGAGGCCTGAGCCGGCCATATTCACTTTTTGACCGGCATAGAAAGACTTTGGTTTGAATTCAAACACGATTTCATGCTTTCCTGCAGGAACCTTCATGCCTCGGAGGGTGTAATTCACACGAATGTGCTCAACAGGTTCACCGTCTATGTAGGCTTGCCAATCATTCCCGGAACCTTCGTAGTAGATTTCTGAGAAGACCACAAAGGCATTGCCGCCTTCAAAACTGTATTCCATATACTTTGGATCGTAGCTAGTGAGCTTCACTTTGGCCGGAGCGAATGAGGTTGTATTGCCTAAGTAGTCGCCATATCGCGCATCCACAACTGCTGTCGTTTTTGGGTTGAAACTTGAGAGCGCAGCCATTTCAGCATCGGCATTCGCGACCACATTTATATTGTTTACCGACCAAGCATTTCCACAAGCATTCGGATTACGCTGTGCTTGAGGTTGGCCGTTGGCACCCTGAGCGATCACGTATTTGGCATTGAGCATGCTGAAGCAGGCCATGTTTTGCTTGTTAAGCTGGTTATCGATAAGGTCCTGATAGCGCTGGAGCTTGGCACCGTGATAACCACCAATGCTTTTGTGGTGGTAGCTGGTATAACTGTCATTGGTAAGACCTGCCGTGCTGTTCCAAACGCGGAAGTGCGGATCGTTGTCTTGCAGGATCGCTTGGTTGGCTGCATTGGGTGCATATTGTTGCTCCCATTGGCGTTTGGATTGGAAGTCGTCCAATTCTAGTTGGTCGCGATCGAAACCGTAGAGGTCCAATAGGGTGATTGCGCCAACTGCAGCAATAGTAGCTACTTGGTTCAATTTACCAATGTGCCATACGTACAAGGCTGCAGCAGTGAGCAATCCAAAGATTAGAGAGCGCATTGCTGAGCTTGTAATGATTCCTTGACGATCGCTAATAAGCTGATCTAGAGAAAAACCTTGTTGTGTGAAGCTTGCGTCGCGTGCGCCTTCGAGGTTCATCGCATACGGCGCGATCAATCCAAAGAGAACCACGAACCCTGCAAATGCAGCTGCTCCTCGAGTGAAGGCTTTCATTCTCGCTGCCTTATCAAGTCCTATCCAACTGTTCAGACCATAGATGCCGTAGAAAGGAATTAGGAAGAAGAGTACTACCATCGCCATTGATGGCACACGGAATTTATTGTAAAGTGGCAGTGCGTCGAACAGGAGTTTATTGAAGGATTCAAAATTGGACCCCCAAGCCATAAATAGGAAGACGATACCGGAAGCCAGTACCCAACTTCTCATCGTTCCACCAACGGTAAATAGGGCGAGACAGAAGAGGAAAAATACCCCTGCACCCACATAGTAGGCGCCGTTACCCATACTTTCTCCCGTCCATTTCATGAAGGCAGCACCCATGTATTGATTGGCTTGTGCCTCGGCTTGACTGGCGTTCATTCCTTGCTGACGGAAGGCGCGAACGAGTTGATCAAAAGTTTCTGTACCCATATCTGAGTAATCGACCATCATACCGCCGCCAGCAGCATTTGGGATAACTAAAGCAACACTTTCGTAAATACCGCTGGACCAGGCCATGGCATAATCGAACGAAAGACCACCTTCGCCTTGGTTTTGATTTTTATTGGTCAATTCTGAAATCCCGCCACGCATACTTTCCTTCGTGTACACTTGAGTCCCCCACATGTTTGCAAGGTTAGGGCCGATGCTTAGAACTGCGGCTACTAGTAGCCATCCAGTGAGCTTAGCGAATTCTGGAAGTGCCTTTTCACGAGCGTATTTAATGAGGTAAGTAATCCAGATAATACCCATGAATAAGCCAGCATAATAGGTGATCTGGAAGTGATTTCTATGGATGCTAAGACCAGCGAAAATGGCCATGAGAATCATTGCTTTCCAATTCTTCTTTTCGAAGATGAGCAGTAGTGCCATAATCATTAGGGGGATGAAAGCTGCTGTATTTACCTTGGCGTTGTGGCCCGCAGCGTAACCTATGATGAAGAATCCGGAATATCCGTAAGCGAAGCCGCCAATGGTGCTTAGCCAGTGATTTACGCCGAGACCCCTAAGGCCAATAAAACCACCTATCATCAAATAGAAAATGATGTACGTAGAGGAAGTGGTCCCTCCAATAGCTTTCACAGCACCTGTGATGTATTGAAAGATATTGCCGCCGTATTTTGTTGAAATCTGTGCCGTGGGCATGCCGCTAAACATCGAATTGGTCCAAAGAGGCTCTTCGCCCGAGGCCTCGCGGTAATCACGAATTTCTTTGCTTTTGGCGTAGCCGAGTTTAATATCGTCTTGGTCAAGAATGTCGCCGCTGAGGTAAGCTGGGCTTAAAAAGGCTACATTCAAGCCTAATAAAATTGCGATTGGAAGTATCCATGTACGCAAAAGTGGCATCCATTGCTTCATAGTAGGTCGTGCTCGTTATTTGGACCTCCAAACTACCAAAACTTGTGGAATAATAAGGTGTCTTAGCCTTGATAATCCCTCGATTAGGTGGTATTTTTCGGACCTAACACAACGCATTGATATGGCCCGCAAGATTAGCAAGGCAGAAATCGGTCAAATTTTAGAACAAGGGTGTGACGAACGTGTGCACATGATCGAAGGCACCAACCGGAATAAATACCACCTCAATCCTGTAGAATACGAGACATTATTGCAGCGGGGTTCTTGTACCGCTAATTTGTTGACGCCACGCTCGCACGGTGTGGCAAAGGCGTTCTTAGGTAAGTACGATGAGCTCAACTACGAGAGTTTACTCGAAAAACAAAGCAAGCGACTTATTGATCTGGTCGGTAGTGAGAACAACGAGCCGTTTGATATTTATTTTGGACCGTCCGGCTCGGATTTGGTGTACTATCCGCTGATGTTCCAGTTGATGCTGAACCCGAACAAGAAGCTTATCAATATTGTGAGCTGTCCAGAGGAATTGGGTTCCGGTTCTGGTTATGCATCTGAAACACGTTTTTACGCAAACTTTAACCAGTTCGGTGAGAACATTGTGAAAGGTGATTTTGTGGACCCAGAGCACGTAAGTGAAGTCCATTACCTAGATGCTCGAGATGCGGAAGGAAACATCCTCGACCGCAGTAAAGCGATTAAAGAAATCATTTCAGCCAATAAAGACGCTGCAGTAGTTGGGTCGTTGGTATTTGGTTCCAAATCTGGAATAAAAGACGATCTTGATATTATTGATCCAAATGACGGCACCATGTGGGTGGTCGATTTGTGTCAATTCCGTGTAGATCCTAAACTCGTCCACGACCTTCTCGAAAAAGATGTGATGATCATGCTTACCGGTTCTAAATTTTTCCAGGCTCCACCATTTTGTGCGGCAATGCTGGTTCCACGTAAATGGAGCGAGCGCTTGAAAGAAGTAGACGCCTCAATCATTGAGCCGTATGGAAAACTCTTTTCAGCCTACGATGTTCCGTGGTTCATGCAAAATATGCGCGAGCATTTGCCAGCCAAAGAAAATAAGGCCCTACGTCTACGTTGGGAGATTGCCCTGGATGAAATGGAAGCCTACAGCTACTGGTCGACGGCTCAAACAGATGATATTATTACTCGCTGGGCAACCGGCGTTATGGCTAGATTGGAAGATTCTGAGCATTTTAAATTGATGCCGGATCAGCTGAAGACCAACATGTCCATTATCAGTTTCCAAGTATGGGTTGGCGGTCGTGCGTTGAACAACGCTGAATTAAAGGACCTCTTTAAAGCCATTGCCACCGCTACCCACGAAGGTTTCAAAGACGGCTTCAATAAGGTATTCTTTGGCCAACCGGTCCAGTATGGGGATAAGAGTTTCATTCGCCTAGCTATCGGTGCATATACGGTTCGTGCTTTCTTAGAAGAAGATGCGATCGACCTGCACAATGACTACCGCGTGATTGAGATTATCGAAGACTACGCGAAAAAAATGTTTGGTTGATTTCGACAACGGACATATCGAAAGTAATTGCCCAATCACAGGGGCAGGTGGATGAGCAGGATACGAGTCTGATCGTTGCTCATTTGCCAGCACTTAATGAACGATTAGCCTTTCTAAGCGATTCTTTTTCGAAAAGCACCTTACACGCCATTGCGGTAAAGACGAACCCGCATCCTCAGATGTTAAAGCATCTCGTGGATTTAGGCTACGGGCTTGAGGCTGCTTCTATTGAAGAGGTGAATATGGCCATTGCAGCGGGATGCCCGGCAGAGAAAATCGTTTTTGACTCTCCGGTTAAAACGCGCAGTGAAATCGACTGTGTCGCGGAAATGACCGGTATGTTGGTCAACGTGAATTCCTTGGGTGAATTGGACCGATTTCCTGCAAATCCAACTTGTATTGTAGGTATTCGCGTAAATCCACAGGTACACACGGGTGCACCTGAAATGTTTGATGTAAGTCGTAATGAAAGTAAGTTTGGAGTACCTGTTTCGAATGCTAAAGCCATTCTAGAGGCCGCTTTAGCGTATCCAGTGCAAGCCTTGCATATGCACAGCGGTTCACAAATGAAAGATCTCGAGGTTCAGCGCCAAGCGCTCATTTCTTTAAAGCAGTTGGCTGATCAGATCAATGCTGTTTCACCTGGACAAATACACACCTTGGACATCGGTGGCGGCTTGCCGTCAGAGTCTCTTTCCGAACCTAGCCTTATGGCAGAATATGGCACCATTGTGCAAGAAATCTTTGCTGATTCACAGTACCACTTAGTGACCGAATTTGGACAATGGGTGCATGCTGAGGCTGGATTCGCACTTTCTCGAGTAGAGTATGTTCTGGATCAAAGTCGTGTTTTCATTCACCTCGGTGCCGATTTCTTTATGCGTGATGCCTATACCAAGGCGCGCCCATTTGCGTTGAATATCTGGGACGATACGGGTATAAAAATTCAGGGTCCGGCGCACAATTTCGATATTGCAGGGCCGTTGTGTTTTGCCGGCGATTATCTGGCCCATGGTGTAGCTTTGCCCGCGGATACTGCAGAGGGAAATTGGCTTAGCATCAGTAGTACAGGGGCGAACACGTATGCTTTGTGGTCCCGCCATTGCTCGAGAACAGTGCCGAAATGTATCGCATTTGATGGTGAGAACATCACTATTTGGAGCGAACGTACGACAATCAATTATTAATCTTATTTTTGGAACACAAGTCGCGATAAATGAAAAAAATATTTTCACTCTTAATGGTCGTTCTTTCCACTGCCGCTTTTGCGCAGGTGATGACCGTTAGTGTTGATGACGATAGCTGGGAAGTGTGTCCTACAGATGTAGTGAATGTGAACGTGAGTCGTTCAACCCCTTCCAACAATGCTGTTGCCATGAACGGATCCTCTACCTATTTGGAAATCCCATATTCAACCTATACCTCATTTGGTACCTCAAGCTTTTCCGTAGAATTCTGGGTGAGTTTGAACTCAGTATCTCAGTTGACGTATTTAGCATTCAACCGCAGCGCGACAAATCAAGGTTGGGCTGTATTTGTTTCTCAAAATGGCTATGTCGGCTTCGGCGCTTACGATAATGCTGGTCAAAGCGATTTTGTACTTGGAAATATTTCTTTGATTAATGATGCTTCGTGGCACCATGTCGCAGTTACCTGGAATAGAGGAACAACTACGGCTACAGTTTATGTAGATGGTGGATTCGAAACCTCTAAAAACTTTTCTTTGGGTGATGTAAGTTCTAATGCACCGACTTATCTGGGCTACGGAATTAGCCCGACTTCGGGAAATACAACGTATGCAAATGCTGAGTTTGATGAGTACCGCGTTTGGTCTGAGGAGCGTTCTTCAGGAGACATTCAGACATACATGTCAACACATTTGAACCCAGCTTCATTCCCGACACTTGCACAGAACTTTGACTTTAACGAGTTGGTAAGTACCACGGGTTGGGTAGATTGTGTAGAAGGAGAGGTTGCGCCAGCAGGAACAAATGCGCCGTCAATAGATCTCGCGGCCGGTCCACCGATGACCTTTAACTTTGCATACACTTGGAATACCTTAGTTACCGGTCTATCGCAAAGCGGTCCAAACTTCCAAGAAACCTTTGATGCCGACGACACTGTTTTAGTAAGCACAGGTTACTGCAAGTACGAGGCTTTTGATACCGTTTACGTTACTGCATTGGATTGTGACACACTTACAGATCCACGTGATGTCGCTGCAGTATTTGCGCCAACAGCTTTCACGCCAAACGGTGATGAGAAAAACGACTATTACATTGTCAAGGCGAATGCCATCAGCTACTTTGAAATGCAGGTATATAATCGCCTTGGAAACATCTTATTCTACAGCAAAGACATCAACACTGGTTGGGACGGTACCTTCGACAATAGCACATGCTATGAAGGCGTATATGTCGCGAAGATTATTTACCGTGATCTTGAAGGCATAGAGTATGTGAAGTACCAGCAGTTCACTTTGATGCGATAGAAACCTTTCAAAACATAAGAAACCCGCTGGTCATCCCTGCGGGTTTTTTTAACCCTTCAATGGCGCTTATGCCTTGGTCCAAACAGTGCTTCTTCCGAGCCAAGTGATGCCTAGGACATATCCTTTGAAGTAAAGGGTGCCGTCTTCTTGTAGCAAACAATAGCATTCGTAGGTTTTGCCGTTGTTTGGATCATAGATGGTACCTTCTTGCCACTCCTTCTCAGACGAGTTCCATCTTAGCTCTTTTAGAATGACAAGATTCATCAGCTGTCTTTTGGTCAAGGTAGGGTCTTCATTGAATTCATCCACACGAGGCGTAGAGCCGTCTGAGTTCGCTGGGTCTTCCAGCCAGATGATACGACCGTAATACAGACCTTTTTCTTCATAGATCTCAATCTTCGACGATTTGATATCGTTGTACCAGGTGCCTAAAATTTCGTTCTGCGCAAACGACTGGAGCCCTGTAAATAGGCTCAATACTACAAGCCAATTCTTCATGTTAAGAGTTTTTGAGTTCTCTGTCATTCTTGGCACCGCTCACACTAGCGTTCAATTCAAATCCGATGATAAGACCAAAGGCATTCACATAAATCCAAAGGAGCATGATGAGTAGGGTACCGATAGAACCGTAAAATTTGTTGTAGGTCGAGAAGTTTTCGACGTAGTACCCAAAGCCGTTCGAAGAAAGAATGATTAAAATGGTCGCAAGAATAGATCCTGGGCTGATGAATCTCCAATCGGTCCCCCGAACAGGTCCATAGTTGTAAACCAACGAAATACCCACTAAGATGGTCGTAAGCAAGACCAATAGACGCAACCAATAAATAATGGTCGCACTGTAGGCCAAAATATAACCTTGATCGGCAAGCCATCCTGTGAATCCTTGAGAAAAGATGAGGGCTACTAACGCCACTAAAATCAATATAGTTAGGGCGATAGTCAATAGGAATGCACTCAAGTATTGCCACCAGAAATTTTTGACATCACGAATGTTATAACTAATCCCCAGATTAGAAACCAAAGAAAGTGTGCCGTTCGTTGCAAAAAGCATGGCTGCGATGAAGGTCACTGATAAGAGTCCACCGCGCTTGATGGTCAAAATATCTTCGATGGCATCAAAGGCCATGTCGTGGGTGGATGGCGGCAGTACATCGCCAAGCACTGCGAATAATTCCATTTGGAATGTATCAATAGGCAGATAGGCAATCAAGGTGAAAATAAAGATGATGCCTGGGAAGAGGGCCAAGAAAAAGCTAAAGCTTACAGAACCAGCACGCGTTGAAATAGCGCCTTCATAGATTCCTTGAAAAAAGAAATAGAGGACATCCCATACCGACAATCCGTCGAAGAATGGCGGTTTAATACGGCTTAATGTATTACGCAGGGCGCTGTACATAGTTAAACGTGTTACTTATTATTGATCAATGGCCTTTAAGGACATATCTAAACTAGCAATTTGATGGGTAAGTGCGCCGATACTTATAAAATCTACTCCACATTCTGCGTAAGCAACCAGGGATTCTTTTGTAATTCCACCGCTACTTTCCGTTTCGGCTTGGTCTCCAATCAAGGCAACTGCCTCCACCGTTTGGGTTGGAGTGAAGTTGTCGAGCATGATGCGGTCTGCGCCAGCTTCTAAGGCTTGGCGTACCTCCTTCAGATCTCTGGTTTCAACCTCTATCTTCAGGTCTTTACCCTCAGACTTAAGGTAAGCACGAACGCGTTCCACTGCAGGCAAAATACCTCCGGCAAAATCAATATGATTGTCTTTGAGCATGATCATGTCGTACAATCCCATGCGGTGATTGCCTCCACCGCCCAATTGTACTGCCCACTTTTCTAGTATTCGTAAACCAGGTGTGGTTTTACGCGTATCCAACACTGTACACTTCGTATGCGATATCATGGCAGCGTATCTTGAAGCACTCGTTGCAATCCCAGATAGGCGCTGCATGTAATTCAATACTAGTCGCTCTGATTGCAATAATTTAACAGCATTTCCGTCTACTTCTAAGACAATATCCCCAGGTGAAATGGCACTTCCGTCCTCGATGAAGACCTGAACTACTGCTGAAGGATCAATATATGTGAATAGGTACTTTGCAAGAGCGACACCTGCAATGATTCCAGGCTCCTTAATGAGCAAACGAGCCCTTCCTCGCTTTTGAACATTTAGACAGCTCAGCGAACTATGGTCACCGTCACCAATATCCTCGGCAATTGCAAGGTCAAAAGATGGTTGAAGCGCCTTAAAATCTGGAGTCCAATTTCTTGAAGTCATAAAATACTCAACTCTTTGGTAGGTCTGCCGGCAAGTTAGCATCTTTGCCCTAGCTATGAAGATTGTATTTCTCGTTATTGGTAAAACTTCTGAACGCTGGATAGAGGACGGAATGAACGTGTTCTTGAAGCGGTTGAAGCATTATCAAAAGACTGAATTCCATGTCCTGCCTGATGTCAAAGGCGGTGGAAAGATGACTGCCGAAGCCCTCAAAGAGGCCGAAGCATTGGTCTATGAGAAGTATATAGAGTCGACGGATACCGTAGTCCTCCTCGACGAAAACGGCAAAGAGTACCACAGCCGTGGATTTGCTAATCAGATTCAAAAGTGGCGTAATGCGGGACCAAAAAGATTGGTTTTTATTGTTGGGGGTGCTTTTGGTTTTGCTCCCTCGATGCACGCAAGGGCAAACGCCCAAGTGTCAATGAGTAAAATGACTACCTCACACCAATTGATTCGTGTAATTTTCCTCGAGCAACTTTACCGTGCAATGACGATATTGCGAGGAGAACCGTACCACAACGATTAATCTGATTATGGCAGCCAATTCCTTTGACGGCATCTTACGAGATTTAAAGGCGGGCAAATTTGCACCGGTCTACTTCTTTGCAGGAGAGGAACCTTTCTATGCCCAACAATTGTTGGATTACATCGAACATAACGCCTTGGATGAAGCGGAGCGCAGTTTTAATCAGACCGTCCTTTACGGCAAAGACACCAACATGCTTCAAATTCTCGAGGAAGCTAAGCGCTTTCCTATGATGAGCGATAAAATGGTGGTCTTGGTAAAAGAGGCGCAGCACCTTAAGGCTGCGGACTGGGAACTACTCTCCGGTTATCTAGAGCAACCGCAGCCTTCTACCATCTTGGCTTTCGGTCACATGCATAAAAAGTTGGATAAGCGATCCAAGTCGGGCAAGGCAATTAAGGCGAAGACAGTTTTCTTGGAAAGTGATCCGCTACGTGATTACCAGGTCATTCCTTGGTTAGAAGGACAGCTTGGATCCAAAGGATTCAAGGCAAACACTGCAGTTGTTGCGGCAATGGCCGAGCAAGTAGGGACTGATCTGAGTCGCTTGTTCAAAGAAGTGGACAAGCTCGATGTAGCGATGGGGGAGAACCGCTCGCTGACTCCCGAGGATATTGAACGCCACATCGGTATTTCCAAAGATTACAACAACTTCGAGTTGGTTGCTGCGATTGCCTACAGGGACCTGGCAAAGGCATTTAAAATTGTCCACTATTTCTCAAAGAATCCTAAGGAGCATCCTGTTCAGATGATCACGGGAATACTTTTCAATTTTGTCAATAACCTCATTCAGTACCACAGTATGAAGGGCAAGGCCGAAAAGCACATTGCCTCGGCGCTCAAAGTGCATCCGTATTTTTTAAAACAGTTTTCGGCCGCAGCTAGGCATTACAACAACGACCAAGCGCACGTGATGCTCGCTAAATTGCTTGAGTTTGATAGAAAGTGTAAAGGGGTAATCCCTTCAAATTCCAATGAATACGAACACCTACGGGAATGGCTCATTAAGTGTACACTTTAGACCGTACCTTTGGGTGACCCATACGTACAGATGAAAAAACTTCTCCTCTTCCTAATTTTAATGTTGCCTGCCTCTGCGGCTTTTGCCCAGGGTAAGATCTTGCGTGGATTCGTTTACGAGAAAGACGGTGGTGCACCCATCCCATATGCGAACATCGTAGTGGAAGAGGACCGATTGGGCGCTACAACAGATTTTAACGGCTATTTCCAACTGTCAGATGTGCCCGTTGGTGCGAAGACTATTACAGTCACCTACCTGGGGTACAAAACCGAAAAGATTGACGCGAGGGTTTTTAAAAACAAGCCGGCCTCAATCAAAGTCTACCTCGAGGAAAGTACAGAGATGCTAAAGACGGTGGATATAAATGTTGCACGTTTGCAGCGTAAAACCAAGGTCAATACAGCGGTGGTAAGTCTAAATCCTAAAAACATCGAAACTTTCTCCGCAGGTGGTGATCCAGATCTGATGAAGGCCTTAGCAGTACTTCCAGGTGTTGTGACCACTGGTGATCAAGGTGGCCAATTGTACATCAGAGGTGGCGCACCGATACAGAATTTGGTGTTGCTCGATGGAATGATCATTTACAACCCGTTTCATAGCATAGGCTTTTTCTCGGTTTTTGATACGGACGTATTGCAGGACGCAAAGGTGTATACAGCAGGATTTGGCGCTCAATACGGGTCACGAAATTCTTCGGTCATGGACATTACCACTAGAGATGGGAACCGTTCTGAGCTAAAGGCAAAGGGATATGCATCCACTTACATGAGTAAACTTCTTGTTGAAGCTCCTATTGGAAAAAGAGATGAAAACGGTCTCGCAAACAACAGCCTCTTTCTCAGTGGAAAGACCTCTTACTTGCGTCAAGCAGCTCCCATCTTTTACCCTTATGTACAAACCAGATTTGGAGGATTGCCATTCACCTTCAATGATATTTACGGAAAGTTTACCACACAGAATTCTTCTGGATCAAAGTTGAGCGCAAAGGCCTTTAACTTTAGCGATGCGGTCATGCTTGACAGCGCTCAGGGTATCCAATGGAACAGTACGGGATATGGAGTGAATTTCCTTGTAGTTCCTCCTGCATCAGCAACCTTGATCGAAGGCGATTTTGCCCAGAGTTCTTATTTCATCCAAAGCACGGAGAATCTGGATCAGCCCCGCAGTTCAAGAATCAATGGATTCAACGGGGGGCTTAACTTTACCTACTTCTTAGGAAAGGCCGACGAGATCAAATACGGTATTGATTTGATAGGGTACAATACGCGCTTCGATTACACTAATGCGCTAGGCCTAAAGTTGAATCAAGAAGAGAACACGACAGAATTAGGCGGTTACTTTAATTACAGGAAGGTAACCCCACTTTTGGTGTTGGAACCAGGTTTACGCCTTCACTATTACGGTTCGCTTTCAGAGCTGAGTGTAGAACCTCGCTTAGGATTGAAATACAATATCACCGAGGACTTTAGATTTAAGGCGTCAGGTGGGCGCTACAGTCAGAACTTGGTTGCTGCGAATTCCGACCGTGATGTAGTCAATCTATTTTATGGCTTCCTAAGTGGTGCCACTGATTTGCCAACCTCCTTCAGAGATAGACCGATTACTTCAAGGCTTCAAAAAGCCGTGCACGGGGTTGCCGGATTTGAATATGACCTAGGTAAACACTGGGACATCAATTTGGAATCGTACGTCAAGGACTTCTCACAGATTACAAACATCAATAGAAACAAGCTCTATGATGATATTCCTGTGTACAGTGATCGCCCGGAGATTTTACGCAAGGATTTTATTGTAGAACGAGGTCTTGCATACGGTTACGATGCGGTCATAAAGTACGAGAAAGGACGCTATTACCTGTGGGCAGTATATGCCTGGAGTATGGTGACTCGAGACGATGGTATTCAAGTGTACAACCCAAACTTCGACCGCCGTCACAATATCAATCTTGTGGGTAATGCGAAGTTAGGCAAGGAAGAGAAGTGGTTTTTATCCGTGCGTTGGAACTTAGGAACTGGCTTCCCATTTACACCTACTCAGGGATATTACCCTGGAATTGATTTCTTGGATCAATTCGGCAATCCTGATATCGATTTTGATTACATCACGGCCAATGGCGACCCAAGCGTTCTCTATGGAGACCTCAATAGCAAACGATTGCCAACGTATCACCGATTGGATGCCTCGCTTAAGTATTCGACTAAAACGGAGGCCGGCGCTTACGAGGTAACTTTCGGTGCCACGAACATCTATAACCGTGAGAATATCTTTTATTACGATCGGACGTCTGCCCAGCGCGTGAATCAATTGCCGATAATGCCGACGATTAGCGCAAGTTTTGCCTTTTAATTGGCGCAGAAAAGAGGTACTTTTGCCCTGTTTTGATTCAAATTATGGCGAGTACTAAATACATCTTCGTTACCGGTGGGGTAACATCATCACTTGGAAAGGGAATCATTTCAGCTTCTTTAGCGAAATTGCTACAAGCACGTGGTTACCGCGTGACTATACAGAAGTTGGATCCTTATATCAATGTTGATCCAGGAACCCTGAACCCTTATGAGCACGGCGAGTGTTACGTTACAGAAGATGGTGCTGAGACAGATTTGGATTTAGGTCACTACGAGCGATTCTTGAATAGGCCTACTTCGCAAGGAAACAACGTGACTACAGGTCGAATTTACCAAAGCGTCATTGATAAAGAACGTCGTGGCGACTTCCTCGGAAAAACAGTACAGGTAATTCCACACATCACCGATGAAATCAAGAATCGTGTGAAGATTCTTGGTGAAACAGGGGATTATGATATCGTGATCACTGAGATTGGTGGTACTGTAGGTGATATTGAAGCACTGCCATATATCGAAAGCGTACGTCAGTTGAAGTGGGAGTTGGAGAAAGATTGTATGGTCATTCACTTGACACTTCTTCCGTACCTACGCGTAACCGGAGAGCTAAAAACTAAACCTACTCAACATAGCGTAAAAACAATGTTGGAGAGTGGTGTACAGCCTGATGTCTTGGTTTGTAGAAGCGAGCATGCAATTGACGATGATATTCGTAGAAAGTTGGCCCTATTTACTAACGTTCGTCAGAAGAACGTGATTGAGTCCCGCGATGCGAATACCATCTACGAGGTGCCTATTATGATGTTCAAGGAAAAGCTTGACGAGGTAGTGTTGGATTATTTCAATCTTCCACAAGACACTACTCCAGATTTGGACAAATGGCGTGAATTCTTATCAAGATTGCAGTACCCAAAGCGCACTGTTGAGATTGGTTTGATTGGAAAGTACGTGGAGCTTAAAGACAGTTATAAATCTATTTCTGAGGCGTTCATTCATGCAGGAGCTGCCAACGAGGTAGAGGTCAAGGTGCGTTGGATTCACTCTGAGCATCTGACACCAAAGAATGCGAAAGAACTTTGCAGAGGTTTGGACGGTGTACTCGTTGCTCCAGGTTTTGGAGAGCGTGGTTTTGAAGGAAAAGTAGCAACCGTTCAGTTTGCGCGCGAAAACAAGATCCCATACTTCGGTATCTGTTATGGAATGCAAGCAGCGGTTATTGAGTACGCTAGAAATGTACTTGGTTGGAGCGATGCCAATACCACGGAAGTGAACCCGAAAACAGAGAAACCGGTTATTGCTTTGATGGATGAGCAGATGCACATCACAGATATGGGTGGAACGATGCGTCTTGGGGCACAGAAATGTACCCTTGAAGAGGGCACCAAGGCCTACGAAGCTTACGGTGAAGTAAATATCAGTGAGCGTCACCGCCACCGTTATGAATTTAACAATGAATACAAAGAAGAATTGGTAGCAGCCGGTCTACATACTTCAGGTATCAACCCCGATAGTGGGTTGGTTGAGGTGGTAGAAGTTGAGGACCATCCGTTCTTCGTAGGGGTACAATACCACCCTGAATACAAGAGTACCGTACTAAACCCGCACCCGCTTTTCGTGTCCTTCGTAAAAGCTGCGGACGAATACCGCCAAAAAAAATAACATGGAGGAGAATAAAGGAATAGATAAGAATCAAATCGCCGGATTTTTGCTCATTGGAGCAATCATGCTTGGCTTTGGATGGTGGAACAGCATTAATGCACCTGAAGTTCAGCCTGAAAATGCTACTGAGGTAGTTGAAGAAGTAGCAGCAGCCGATGCACTGAGTGAAGATGCCAAGCCTGCTTTGGAAGTGGAAGCTGTGGCCGATTCAAATGCATTTACAGCGCAAGAAGTAACCATCAGCAATGCAGAGTTAAGTTTGACCTTCTCATCAGCAGGAGCATCACTGACAAGTGCAGCATTAGCAGATTACCACACGTACGACGATACTGCCAAAACTGAAGCCCTCGATTTGGTGAAAGGGAATAGCCAGGTGTTCGATCTGCAACTTCCTGGAGGCGATGCATTAAGTGCCAAAGAGTTCGAGATTGTATCGAGTGCTCCTCGTTCCGTGGTCTTTTCTGACGGTACTACTAAGGTGAGTATTGAACTGGCTGAGGTAGGGTACGATTATTCCTTTGTGGTAAGCGGTACTGCCAACGCTACAGGGAAACCAGAGCTATACTGGGAGCGTAGTGCACAGCGTACAGAGAAAGGTATTAGTACAGAGCGCCAGTATTCAAGCTTTGTCTATCAGCTCACCGAAGACGGGGATGTAGAGCATCTTGCCGGCCGTGGGTCGGACGACAGTGAAGCAACAGACCCGATTAACTGGTTGGCGCAAAAACAGCGTTTCTTCTCTTTGATCGTTCATCCTGAGCAAGGATTTACTACTGCAAATATTGCTACAGTAAACGGCGACGACGAGAACGAAAATCTCATTAAGGAATACACGGCTACGGCAACGTTGAATCAGACGGTAAGCGGTGCGTACACGCTTCCATTTGCAATGTATGCGGGCCCTAATCAATATCAACTATTAAAAACCTACGGACAGGGATACGAGAAGGCCATCAACTTTGGCTGGGGAATTTTCGGAGCAATTGGTCGCGGGGTAGTAGTGCCGATTTTTAATTGGCTTGAAGGCTACGGTTTTGGCTATGGTTTGATCATCTTAATCATGGTATTGATCATCAAATTGACGCTTAGCCCGTTGACATTTGCTTCATACCGTTCAATGGCGAAGATGCGTGTTCTGAAGCCGGAGATTGATAAGATCAACGAAAAGTATCCAGCAGACAAGGATAAAGTACAAAAGCAACAAGCGATCATGAATTTGTACCGTGAAGCCGGAGCAAGCCCATTAGGCGGTTGTGTTCCTGTAATTGTACAAATGCCTATCCTTTTCGCGATGTTCCGTTTCTTCCCTGCATCTATTGAGTTGCGTGGAGAGAGCTTCCTTTGGGCGACGGATTTGAGTACCTACGATAGTATTATTTCATGGTCGACTGAGATTCCACTTATCTCAACGTTCTTTGGAAATCACCTTTCGCTGTTCACCTTGCTTATGACCGTTTCGACGATCCTCTATACTTGGATGAACCAGCAAATGACTCCTCAAACAGGTTCGAGTGAGCAGATGAAGCAGATGCGTGTCATCATGTATTTGATGCCTATAATGTTCATGTTCGTGTTGAATAGCTTTCCGTCAGGATTGACGTACTACTATTTCTTATCGAACATCATAACCTTTTCAATGCAGTGGGGTATTCGTAAGACTGTAAACGACGATGCCATCTTGGCCAAGATTGAGGAAAAACGCACCCAGCCAAAGAAGGAAAGTAAGTTCCAGCAGCGTCTTGCAGAAATGCAACGCCAGCAGAATAAAAATAGATCTCAACGTAGAAACGGCTAATCCGTTCTAAGAGCCTATTATATCAAAGAGCCCCGCAGATTCCTGCGGGGCTCTTTGTTTAACACATCTCAATGGTTCGGTTTTCGAAATCAATGATGATCGGACCACCAATACAGCCGCCAATCTCTTTTAGATTTACATCGCTCTCATCGTTGCTTATCATCCAAACACCGCTTTTATGTCTGCGGAGAGTGCCTTCTTCGATAACATCTCCAGGTTGAGCACCCATCCATATTGCATTCGAGTTCTCGGATATAATCAGTGATACATGTCCGTCTTCAAGAACGACGATGATTTCATCCCCCAAGGATTTACCTTCCCATTCTGCGTAGGCTATTTTGTAGGTATAGGTACCGTTCGCTGGTACTTCACTTTGTGGATGGTTGGAGAGCATCATCAGTACGCCGATGATTATGGCGGGTAGAAGTTTCATTTAAGTAAGATAAAAAAAGCCCCGCAGGAAACTGCGGGGCTTTTTTAATTTTATGTGGAACGATGATTAGTGATTTACGTGCGTCACTACACCGTTTACGTAGTCGTAATCGCCTGAACCGTCTTGGCGCAATTGCCAGATGATAGTAGCTACGCTGTAATCAGCTTCCATACCTGCTGGTAGGGTAGGCTTTGTGATTTCGAGCTGAACTGCTGAGTAGCGAGTACCAAATACATCACCTGCTGCA